>JAYVLQ010000094.1:0-15225 GCA_043759355.1 Kofleriaceae bacterium | reverse complement strand
GTACGCGCCGCCGTTCGTGTGGCTACCGCGGACCTGGCTCCTGCGCGAAGGCTGGCGCCGGTACGGGCTCATCGATCAAGACGAAGTGCCGGGCCGCGGTGACGAATAGGGCAGGGTTCGGTCGACTCCAAAGTGGCGATTGGCACCAACCGCGAAAGGGGGACATTGAAGATTTCGCCCGGAATGGTCGTGACCGCCCTAGCTGCCTGCTGGGCTCCGAGATCCAGTTCGAACAATCCGCTTCCACTGTTCTCGCCGAGCCGAGCCGAGCCGAGCCGAGCCGAGCCGAGCCTGACGTGGAAATCTTCGCCGAAACGAGAGGGAGCGACACTGTAGTGCCGCACTCACTGCTCGTGATCGTCGTCGCTACTGAACTTCGTCGGCGCCGATGTCGGGGCCGGTGCCCATGGGCCGCTGCTGATTATCGAAATCGAGCTTGAGCGACCCGCTTCCATTGTTCTCGCCGGGCGAACCAGCGTCGAGGTGGAAGTCGTCGTTCGCCAGGTCCTTGAAGGTCGGCGCAGAGGTGATGTTGCCAGCACCAGTAGGCGCAGTCGTCGAATCGAGCTCGGAGTACGTCCAGCCGCAGTTGCCAGTAAACGGTCCGTTGCTGTTGTAGTAGACGATGTTGTTCGAGAACGCGAGCGTGGTTGCGGTGCTGCAATTCACGCCGTGCGGTCCGGACCCGAGGCTGATGTTCTTGGCGATCGTCGAGAAGCTCAGGGTGCCGGTCGACAACGACAGGTAGATACCTCCCAGCGCACTCACGTTGTTGATGTCACCGTTGTGGACGATAAACGAGTTGTCGATGTTGAACGTCGAACTTGTCAGGTTGATACCCGCGATCTTGTTGAGCGCGATCATCGCCCGGTGCAGATTCACGGTTCCAGCGGTCGAGTACACGCCATACGTCGTCGTGTTCGCAAACGAGCTGTGGTTGGCAACTACAGTCCCGGAACTCGAATTGTTCAAGCCGTACGTCGCCGTGCCCCCGCCGTCGATCGCCATATCCACCATCGTGAGATTCAGCGCCCCGCCAACCGAGATGACGGTCCCACTGGCGCCAGTCACGCCGCTGGTGATCGCGTTGTTTACGTCATGATCGCCGAGCAGAAAGAGGGTCCGTGGGACCAGGACGGACTCGCTCGTCTTGCCAGTCACGCGGATGATCGATTTGTTCGTCGCGAGCGCGAGGCTGACCGTGTGACACTCATCGCCTCGTGCACAGGTCGTTCCCGACTTCGATGCGTCGACGTACGCGACGTCTGTGGCGGCTGCGCACGAACCGTCGGGCATACAGGCATCGGAGGAACACTCGGAATTGGTCACGCACGCGCGGCACGTGTCGGTCGTCGAGCAGACCGGCGCCGTTCCGGCGCACGCGTCGTGAATCGTCGCCGTGCACACCACGCACGCCTTGGTACCGGTATCGCAGACGCCTCCGGTGGAGACCCCTGAGCAACCGCTCACCGTGCAGTCGACTGCTTCGGGACCGTCCGAGCCTACGCTGCCGTCGCCGGTCTCGTTGCAGTTGTTATCTGGGTTGCCCGCGCAGTAGTTCGGGTTGTGGCAAGCGGTGAACAGCAGGCTCGTGGCGATCAATAGTTTCTGCATGGTCATCTCCTAAAACCGAGCCGCCCAGCCGAGGATGGCGCGGTCGTGCGTTACCAAAGCGACAGGCGCCGAGCTCGAGTCGTGGCCCGTGCGAAACCACAGATAGGTCCCGACTCCGGCAACGACCGCACCGGCACCGACGCAGATCGCGCCTGTGGTGCCGACATCCCAGATGTGTTCCTTCTGGGGCCCCACCGGATTTGGATCTTCTTTGATGACGAGGAAGACGACGCCGGTGATGATGCTCGCGGCGCCGACGCCGATCAGCGTGGCGGGCAGGGCGCGCGAATGGTGCGGTTCGTCGTCGCCGATGGTCGGCGGAGTCGGGGCCGTCATCGACGCGGAGTCGGGCGTCGGCTGCGCGACGACGTCCTTCGCTTCGGGGACGTGGACGTGCGAGTTGGCCGGCGGCGTCGCGGCGAGCGAGAGCATGAGGTCGTCGGCGATGTCGTGCATCTGCTTCTCGGTGCACTTCTGGCAGGTCCGACGCTCCGCCATCATGTCGTGACCCTTCTCCATCCAGTAGCCCACGATGGAGATGTCGCGGGTGCCGTTCGCGGCAGGGGCGGACTCGACGCGCGCGTAGACGATCGCGGTCGACTTCGCGCGCGCTTCGATCACCTTGCGCGCGCAGTTGAGATCTTCGACGACGTAGCAATCGATCAACGTGTTGATCGCGTCGGGCTCGAGCGCGGAGGCGTAGATCGAGTGGCCGTGGTGGCGCAACCAGGTCTCGAGGTGCGAGAGCAGCTGCGGCTGGAGGGTCGCTTCGCCCGTCACGACCACGCCGACATCGGCGCGAGCAGTGGAGGTGGAAGCCAGCACTGCGAGGAGGGCATAGGCGGCGAACAGAGCTGCGCGTTTGATCATTTGAACCTGGAGATCTCGAAGGTCTTGTCCGGCTCGACGACGACGGGCACGTCTTCTTTGTAACCGGTGTCTTCGTTGGTGAGCCGAACGGAGTGCTTGCCCGCGGTGGTCGGGATGGTCATCGGAGAGTCGCCGTACTTCTTGCCGTCGATCGCGATCGTTAGCGTCGGCATGGCGGTCACGTAGATCTTGCCCGAGAGCTTTTTGTCGGTCGCAGGGTGGCTTGGCCGCGTCGAGGTTGCATCTTTTTGGCTGTTCGGCGCAGCGACTTGCGGCACACCTGCATCCGGCGACATCGGCGCCACCGCGGCATCCTTTGAAATCACTGGAGCCGCGTCCGGCATGCCGGCGTCGATTTCTGTAGCGGGCCTCACGTTCGCGACCAGGGCTGAACCCGATCCGGTGTCCGCGGGTTTCGGTTTCTTGGTGATCGCCAGGACGACCAGGAAGGCGAGCACCGCGCTCGCGAGCCCGGCGGCAAGCATCACCGCTGTTCGTGTACCGCTGCGCCGAAGCGCGTGCGGGTTCGCGCCGATCGTGTTCGTGATCGCGTTGCGCCCGGCTCCGAGGCTCGGCATCGCCGCGACGCCTTGGTTCGCCAAGCGCCCGTCGGCAAGCGTCGAGGAGCTGGGCGGCAGCGGCGTGTAGCCGCCTGGAGTCGCGGAGGGCTGGCCGCTGCGCGATCGCATCACGCTGCCGCGCACGGGGGCGTGCTGGGGGAAGCGCTCGGCGAGCGTCTTCATCAGCAGCTCGCGCCCGGTCTTCGGCGAATCGGTACAATCGAGCAGGTCGCTGACCGCGGCCTCGGCGGTCGGATAGCGCGCCTGGATATCGCGCTCGAGCATCTTCATCACGACGCGCTCGACGTCTTTGGGCACGTCGCCGCGGATCGAGCGCGGGCGCGGCACCTGGCCGAACAGCACCGCCGCGAGCGTCGAGCGGGTGTCTTCGCCGATGAAGAGCCTGCGACCGCAGAGCATCTCCCACAGCATCACGCCGACCGCGAACAGGTCGCTGCGCCCGTCGAGCGCTTCGCCGTTCGCTTGCTCCGGGCTCATGTACGCGGGCTTGCCCTTGATCAGGACCGACGCGGTGGCGGCGCTCGCCTCGCGCGCCTTCGCGATGCCGAAGTCCGAGACCTTGACCGCGCCATCCCACGACAGAAGGACGTTATGCGGCGAGACATCGCGATGGATGATGCCGCGCAGCGTGCCCGTCGAGACCGGCAGATCGTGGGCGTGACCGAGGCCGCGCAGCACCTCGGTGATCAAGAAGATCACGAGCGGGATGGGGAGTAACCCACTGCTCACGAGCGCGTCGAGGTCGCGGCCTTCGACGAGCTCCATCACCAGGAACAGCCGGTTCTCGGCGTCGCGATCGAAATCGAGCACCGAGACGATGTTCGGGTGCTGGAGCTGCGCGCTGATCTGCGCCTCCGCGACGAACATCTGCGAGAACGACGGGTTGTCGGAGAACCCGGGCAACACGCGCTTGATCGCGACGCGGCGCGAGAAGCCCTCTGCGCCAACCATGGAGCCCAGGAAGACCTCGGCCATGCCGCCGCCACCGAGCCGTGTGTCCAGGCGGTACTTGCCCGAAATCCCCGCCATGCGGCGAAACTATACTAGAGCGCCTACCGCGGCGCGAATGCGTGGTGCTTGGTGATCCCACGAGCCGTGAAGTAACGCCTGGCGGCCTCGATATGGATCGAGAATACGAAGTCTTCGTCGAGCCCACCGGGGCCGAAAATCACGCCTCGCTCCTGGGTCTCGTGGTTGGGGACGAATGGCGGGAGCGGCGAGGTCACGCCCTCGGTGACCGCGAAGAGCAGGATCCGGTTCGGCGTGGGCTCGCTCGAGCTGATCCAGTGGATCTGACACGACGCCGGGTCGACGACGACGTTCGTCTCCTCGCGGACCTCGCGCGCGCAGCCGACCTGCCACGCCTCGTGGGCCTCGATGAAGCCACCGACGAGCGCGAGCTTGCCGACGCCGGGAGGAATGCCACGCCGCACGACCAGCAGGCCGTCGTCGACCGGGACCAGCGCGACGGCGACGGGAACCGGATTCGCCCACACCATCGCGCCGCAATTCGCGCACGTGCGCGGGTATGTCGAGGTGTCAGCGAACGCGGTGCCGCAAAAGTTACAGAAACTGTTCGGTGGATTCATTTGGGCACGAGCGAGTCCATGCCGCGCTCGCGCATCTCCTTGCGCCACGCGTCGACGAGCTTGACGAATGCGTCGCCGAGCTCGGGATCGAATTGCGTGCCGCTGCAGCGCTCGATCTCGCCGATCGCGACCTCGTGGCTGAGCGCGCGGCGGTATGCGCGGTCGGAGGTCATCGCGTCGTATGCATCGGCGATCGCGACGATGCGACCGACGAGCGGAATGTTCTGGCCGGACAGGCCGCGCGGATAGCCGCCGCCATCCCACCACTCGTGGTGGCACCAGCAGCCGTCGATCAGGCCGTGCAGACACGGCACCGGATCGAGGATCCGCTTGCCCTTCTCGGGGTGCTGGCGAAACACCGCGACCTCCTCGGGCGTGAGCTTGCCGGGCTTGTTCAGCATGTCGTATCGCACGCCGATCTTGCCAACGTCGTGCATCACGCCGGCTTGCACGATGCGCCGGATCTCTTGATCCGGCAGCGTGAGCCCACGCGACAGGATCTCCGAGTACACCGCGACTCGTTCGGAGTGGCCGCGCGTGTACATGTCGCTCTCTTCGAGCGCCTGCGCGAAGCCCGCGACGGTCTGCTGGAACATCTCCTCGAGCGATTGGTTCGCCGTGCGCAGATGAGCGTTGGTCTCGACGAGCTCACCATACAGCCGCGCGTTGTCGATGGCACTCGCAGCGCGCGAGGCGAGCACGGCGAGCATCTTGCGATGGCCTTCGTCGAACTTCTTCGCCGGCGTGAACGAGAACACGTTCAGCACGCCGACCATCTGGCCACCGACCTGGAGCGGCACCGCGACGAAGGAGCTGAGGTCTTGTTGCTGCGTGGGCTCGGTGAAGAACCGCGAGGCCTTACCGCCGTGCGCGAGGATCGGCACGCCTTGCGCGAACTGCTCGGTCAACAGGCCAAAAGCCGGCGAGGGCATGCCGCCCGGACGATGCGCATCGTTCGCGACGATCTTCACGCGCTCTTCGAAGTTGCCTGTCTTGGTATCGAGCAAGTGCAGCGTGGCGACGTCGGCTTTGACTTCATCGATCGCGGCGCGCAGCACCACATCGAGGATCTTGTCGATCTCCTGCTGCAAGGCGATCGCTTCGGAGACGCGATAGATCGTGAGCGCCTCGCGTAACCGGATGTTCTCGGTCTGGAGGCGCTGGCGATACAGCGCGCGCTGGACGACGTGGATGACCTCCTCGACCTTGAACGGCTTGAGGAGGTAATCGTAGGCGCCCTTCTTCATTGCCTCGATCGCGGTCTCGACGGTGCCAAAGCCCGTCATCAACACGGTCAAGACACCGAGCCGCTCGGCTTCGATCTTCTCGAGCAGCTGTAGGCCCGAGAGCCGCGGCATCTTGAGATCGGTGATCAATAAATCGTAAGGACGAAGCCGAAGCTCCGTCAGCGCCTTTTCACCGTCTTCGACGGTGTGGACTGAAAAGCCTTCGAGCGAGAGAAACTCCGCGAGGATCTCTCGGATCACTCGCTCGTCATCGACGACGAGGATCCGTGCAGCTTCAGGCGATTCGGTAGCGGCGACCACGAGTGACTAGGTGCTCGGTGGGACCTTCGGAGCCATCGGATCCCAGAACACCGAGGCATGACCATTTTCTTTGTCGGCCTGCTCCTGCACGTGGAGCCAGTTGTCGCGCTGCGCCGAGACGCTCGCCTTCGCCGACTCCGCCTTCGACTTCGCCGAATCGGTGCGACTCTTGCGCGACTCCTGCTGCTTCGGGAACGAATCGTACGTCACACCCTTCGGCGCGATGTTGTTCGTCTTCGCGAGCTGGGCCTTCGCGGCCTCGAACTCGGCCTCTCGGTAGTACATGTTTTCCTGCGTGTAGCGCAGGAAGTGCTTGAGGTACGAGTGGTATGTCTCGAGGTACTTCACGCGCAAGTCTGCAGCCTTGCCGACATCTTTCGCGGCGGATTCGGACTTCGTCGCCTCGTTGATGCGGTTCATGTCGTTCGAGGCCTGGGCGCTCTTGGTGTTCGAAGCCGCCGAGTCCATCGCGAGGCGCGTGGCCTTCTGATCGTTATGCGCCTGATGCAGCTGGGAGTCCGACTCCTTGATTTGCGCGTCGGCATTCGCGTTCTCCATCCGCGCCACGTTCCAGGTCTGCTGGGTCTGGACGACCGCCTGCTTCTGGTCGAGCGGGATCGCCGCGATGTACATCTCGTCGAAATGCTGGGCGAGCGGACCCGGCGGGCTGTCCGAGGAGCCGCACGCATAAAGACCAAGCAAACACACGATTGTGAGTAATCCCCGCATAGTGCATACGAGCCTACTACGGTCGGGCGCTCCCGGGCTACAGTTGGGCCGAAGATGACGACCCTCCTCGCCGTCGACGTGGGTAATACGAACACCGTGCTCGGCGTTTTTCGCGACGGCGAATTGGCTGCGCATTGGCGGATCCAGACGGTCGCGCAGCGGACCTCGGATGAGTACGCCGTGTTGCTCAAGACCTTGTTCGAGCTCGACGGGTTCCCCTGGAAATCGATTACCGCCGGGATCATCTCGTCGGTGGTGCCGCCGACGGTGTTCGGCATCCAGCAGTTCTTCAAGCGCTACACCGGGGGGCCCGCGCTCGTCGTCGGTCCGGGCATCAAGACCGGGATGCCGATCCTCTACGAGAACCCGCGCGAGGTGGGCGCCGACCGCATCGTCAACGCGGTCGCCGCGTACGAAGAATACAAGACAGGTTGCATCGTCGTCGATTTCGGCACGGCGACTACCTGGGACGTGGTCAACCCGAAGGGCGAGTACATGGGCGGCGTGATCGCGCCCGGGATCCAGATCAGCGCCGAGGCGCTGTACGAGCACGCCGCGAAGCTGCCACGCGTCGAGCTCGCGAGGCCGGGCAAGATCGTCGCACGCAACACGATCCATTCGATGCAGGCCGGCCTGGTCTACGGCTACGCCGGCATGGTCGACAGCATCGTCAACCGTATCCGCGCCGAGGTCGATTGGCCGGCCAAGTGCATCGCGACCGGCGGCCTCGCACCGCTGATCGCGACGGAGACCAAGACGATCGAAGCGACCGACGACCTGCTGACGTTGAAAGGCTTGAAGATCCTCTATCACCGCAATCAGGCTCAGTCATGATCGAACAAACTCCGCTCGATGTGACGAAGCTCTCGCCGGCCGCCCAGAAGGCGCTCGGTCCGGGGCCCGGTCGCATGATGGCGTCGCGCGGCATGGTCCCGCTGCCGCCGGCCGATCAGCTCGCGGTGCTGTATCAGCTCGCGATCGATGCGGATCAAAACCTCGCGAACGCTGCGCGGGCGACCGCGATGACTTTACCCGATACGCTGATCGCGGGTGCGCTGCGCGATGTAAAGCTCGATCCGCGCGTCCTCGATCTGTTCGCGCAGCTCGTCGGCGATAGCGCCTCGGCGTTCGAATCGATCGTCGAGAATGCGAGCACGTCGGATCACACGATCGCGTCGCTCGCGGCGAACGGCGGCGCGCGCGAAGTCGATCGGATCTCGGCGAACGAGCAGCGGATGCTGCGGCATCCCGAGATCATCGCGGCGATGTATCAGAACAAGGCGGGGCGGATGTCGACGATCGATCGCGTCGTCGAGCTCGCGGTCCGCAACAACATCCGCGTACCAGGCCTCGCCGCCTGGGACGAGATCGCACGTGCGATCCAGGCGCATCCCGGACCCGCGAGTGCCGAGACCGATGCCTTGTTCGCGATGGTCGCGGAGGTCGAAAACGACGAGACCGCGCTCGTCACGGGCGATGCCGAGAAGATCCTCGAGGAGCAGACCGACACCGGCGACGAGGAGGACGAGCGAATTCCGTGGGGTAAGCTGTCCATTCCCGCGAAGATCCGGATCGCGACCACGGGCAACGCCACGAAGCGGGCAATGGCGATCCGCGACCCGGTCAAGATGGTTGCGACTTCAGCGATCAAAGCAGGTGGCGTGACCGAGTTCGAGGCGGCTCGCTATGCGAGCAACGCCGGGCTCTCCGAAGACGTCATCAAATACATCGCGATGAAGCGCGAGTGGACCAAGCTCTACGGCATCAAGTTTTCCCTGTGCAGGAATCCCAAGAACACGGTGACCGACACGATGAAGTTCCTGCCGTTCCTTCGGGAGAAAGATCTGGCGGCGATCGCGAAGAGCCGCGGCGTCCCCTCGGCGGTGGTGGCGGCGGCGCGCAAGCTCGTGACGCAGCGAACGTCGCAGCCAAAAAAATGAGCTTCGTCTCACGCATCGGTCTGGCGATCACGAAGCCGCGAGTCGCGATCACGCTCGCCGGCGATCGCACGCAAGCGGGGCGCTCGGGCAGTGACCTCTTGCTCGCGCTCCTCGTCCTGCTCGTCGCGACCCAGCTGCGCTGGCTGGTCTCGGCGGCGTGGCTCGGTGCGGCGGTCGCGCCTGCGCTCGGCGCGCGTGCCGCGGTCCACGTGCTCACGCGATCGTTGACGCTCGAGCTCGGCCTGCTCGTCGTGAGTGCGGCGGTGATCTTCATCTCGAGCGGTGCGAAGCGCGAGCTCGGCCGAGCGTTCGATCTGGCGTGTGTCGCGGCGTTGCCGCTCGTGATCGTCAACCTCGTCGCGCAGACCGTGATCGGGATCGGTGACCTGCCGTTACCGGCGGTGGTCGCGTCGGCGATCGAGCTTGTCTCGATCGTCTGGATGGCGTCGCTGACCGTGCTCGCGATTCCGATTGCGCGCGGCAGTGATGTGAGTGGCTCGATCGATCTGCGTGCGAAGCGAGCGGGCTGGTCGATCGCGACGGTCGCGATCGCGGGCATCGGGGTGCAGCTTCTGTGGATCGGCCAGCACGTCGACCAGATCCGACCGCTCGAGAAGGGTAGCCCGGCACCTGCGTTCTCGCTCGCCGCGATCGGGCGCGGCGGCCAGCTCGGCGCGCTCGTTGCCCGGACTCCCGGCCACGTGACGATCGTCGATTTCTGGGCGACCTGGTGCGGTCCGTGTCTGCGCTCGATGCCTCACCTCGACAAGTTCCAGCGCGAGCATCCCGATGTCGACGTCCTCACGATCAACCTCGATGATGCAAAGGAAGCGCGCGCCCTGTTCGATCGCGAGGGCTACAAGCTGCAGCTCTTGGCCGATGACGGTGACGCGAGCGAGAAGTTCGGCGTGACGACGATTCCGCACACGGTCGTGATCGGGCGCGACGGTCGGCTGAGCCGCCTCGACGGTGATAGGCCCGCGGACCTCGAGGCCGAAGTCCGCGCCGTCCAATAAGTGGATATCGAAACCCGGCTCTGGTACCACGACGCATATGGCGAGCCTCGTCTGCGCCACGTGCCGCAAGCTCATTCCGATGGGGACCGCCGCGATCCGATGCACGGTGGCGTCCTGCAACACGGGAAGGATGAAGCTTCGGTTCTGTTCGGTCGGGTGCTGGGGAAAGCACGTCCCCACGGCGCGCCATCGCAAGGCCAGCTACGCGGTGGATTCGAAACCTGAAACGCCTGAGTAGACGTCGGCGTTCTCGTACGTGGTAGTTTAATCCCGCGTGCGGTTAGGGACCTGCATCGCGCTGGAGTTCCTCTGTGTCGCGGGGACCGGCGCCGGGCTGTGGCTCGTTGCGAGTCGCGGCGTGGAGACGGCGAGCCGTTATCTCCAGCCCGAGGCCTCGGCGGCGACCGTGGGCACCAGCGGTGAGCACGGTGTCAGGCCGCTTGCGACCGCCCACCTCGAGGTCAGTCGTCCTGCCGGCGACACCACGGTTTTCGGACTCCCCGACGAGATGCTGCTCGCACCGCTCGCCGCGACGCGCGTGACGGGGATCAAGCTCAACCACGGTGGCACCTCGCTGTCGCTGCGGCTCGATTTCGCATCCGGTGCGCGCGCCGCGTTCAAGCCACAGCAGACCCATCCGCAATCCGATCCACGGCGCGAGATCGCCGCGTATCGAATCGATCGGATGCTCGGCATCGGCCACGTGCCGCCCGCCAAGTCGGCCACGTTCGCCATCGCCGATCTCGTCGCGGCCGCGGGTTCCGATGCGCGCGACTACACCGAGCAGCGCATCCTGGCCGAGGCGATCGCGCACGACGGCAAGGTCGCGGGCGAAGTCTCGTGGTGGATCCCGCAGATCAACGACATGATGATCGGCGCGTATCGCGTCGACGAGCCGCTCGGCATGGCCCAGTGGGTGCCGATGCTTCAGGCGGGCCAGCCCACGCCGCCGGAATTCGCGAACACGGTCACGCAGCTATCGACCGTGATCGTGTTCGACGTATTGATCGACAATGCCGATCGCTGGACCGGCAACAATACGAAGTGCTCGCCCGATCAACGCGTGTTGTTCTTCATGGACAACACGCTGGCGTTCTCGAACTTCACGCTCGGTCATCAAACGAACCTGATCCCGCTGCAGCGGATCTCGAAGTTCTCGAAGTCCCTCGTCAAGCGAATGCGCACATTGACGTACGCCTCGATCACGCAAGCGCTCGCCGTTCCCGACGATCCGCTCGCGCCACTGCTCGAGCCAGGTGAGATTCGTGCGCTGCTCGCCCGCCGCGATCACTTGCTGGGGTATATCGATGCACGCTCCGCCGAGCTCGGCGAGAACGCGGTCCTCTCGCTGCCATGAATTCTTGTCCTGTATGCGGAAAGCCGGTCGATCCGATCCGCGCACCTGCCGTTGGCGTGCGTGATGGCAAGGTCATCTCTTACTGCAGCAAGGAACACGCTGCCGAGGCCGAGACCAAGCCGACGATCGTGCCCAGCATCCCGAAGCGCGCGGGCACCGATCCGGCGTTCCGGATCCCCGAAGGCGATCAGAAGAAGAACAAGAAGGCGCGGACGCCGGCGAGCGGGGTCGCCCAGGCCACGCCGCTGATGGACAGTGGCCCGGTGATCGAGATCGTGCACGAACCCGTGTCGGGCGTCGTGACGAGCGCGGCCGATGCGCGCAGCGGGTCGGCACGACCGAGCGCTTCGTCGATGACGAGCGGTGCGATCCAGATCGCCGATACCGGGCGCCTCGACGACTACGTGTCTCCCGAGGACTCCAGCGGCAGCAAGAAGTGGATCATCGCGGCCGTCGTGCTCGCGCTCGGTGGCGGCGCGGTTGCCGCGTACGAGCTCGGCGTCTTTGGCGGTACGGCGGAGAAGAACACCGCCGCAACCTCGGAAGCACCCAGGCCGGTCGCTGTCGCTCCTGATGCGGTCGCTGCACCCGCTGCGCCAGTGGTAACGAGAGAAGCAGCGATCAACAACGCGACGTCCGTGCTCACGACCTTGCTGGCGTCCGATTCTTCGCGCATCCAGCGCCTCGCTGCATCCGCGCTCTCTCGCACGGGAGATGCGGCGGCGGTCGCGACCCTCGACGCGTTGCTCGCGAAAGAGACGAGCGACATCGCCAAGCTCGATATCTTGTACGCGCTGGCTCGCGCAGGCGACAAGCGCGGCACCGCTGAACTGGCCCCATTTCTCTCGTCCCCGCGTCGAGACGTCAAGCAGGAAGCGGCGCGTCGGTTTGCGTGGCTGGGCGACAAGCGCGGCGTCGACACCCTCGCGAACTACCTCGAGGTCAGTCAAGACCGGCTCGGTGCAGCCGAAATCCTCGCGTTTCTCGCAGAGCCACGCGCCATCAAGGTGCTCGAGACGATTCGCGCGGATGCGAAGGCGACGCCCGACGACAGGGCGCGTGCGGCGATCGCGCTCGGCTTCGCGAACAAAGTGGACATCGCACCCGCACTGCACGAGCTCCTCAAAGATTCGCGATTCAACGCGTTCGCTGCTGCCGCGCTCGCAAACCTTCACGACGAGGCGGCTCGCCCGATCCTCGTAAAGCAGCTCGACGTATCATCGCTGCGCGTGAGTGCCGCGCGCTCGCTGCGTCGGCTGGACGAGAACCTCGACCCGGTGCCACTCCTTCCGGCGCTCCTCGCCGCGCTCGCCTCGGCCAAGGACACCGAACAGGTCGCGACCGCCGAGGAGGTCCTGTTGCTGGCCGGCCCCGCAGACTGGTCCGCTCGCGAGTAATCACGGGTAATTGCCCGACTAATATGCGTCGTTGACGCATGCCGCCGGGTAGCCCAGACTGCGCGCGATTCATGGCCGCAGTCGTACCTAGCCCGCAGCGCATCTACTTCGTTTCTTTGGGCTGTCCGAAGAATCAGGTCGACACCGAGCTGATGCTCGGCCAGGTCCAAGCCGCGGGTCACTCGCTCGTCCACGATCCCGAAGGCGCCGACGTCATCGTCGTCAACACATGCGCGTTCATCGACGCCGCGAAAGAAGAGAGCGTCGACACCATCCTCGAGATGGCCGAGTGGAAGAAGACGACCAAGGCCAAGCTGGTCGTGACCGGGTGCCTCGCACAGCGCTACTCCGACGACCTCGTCCGTGACATCCCGGAGATCGATCACATTCTCGGGTCTTCGGATTTTGTCGCGATCGCAAAGGTCCTGGGCGCCACGGCGATCCGGGGGCGCAAGAAGCTCCCCGTCGTTCAGGTCACCGAGACGCCCGAGTACATTTACGATCACGAGACGCCGCGCGTCCGGATCGGCGCTAGCCACTCCGCGTACGTCAAGGTCGCCGAGGGCTGCGATCGACCGTGCTCGTTCTGCATCATCCCGAAACTGCGTGGCCCGCAGCGCAGCCGCACGATCGCCGACATCGCGGCCGAGGTCGCGCAACTCGGCCGATCCGGCGTGCGCGAGATCAACCTCATCGCGCAAGATCTCACGCGCTACGGCTGGGACGGTGGCACCTCGCCGGAGTCCCGCGCGACCCTCGCGCAACTCCTTCGCGCGATCGGCAAGACCGATGGCGTCGATTGGATCCGCCTCCACTACACGTTCCCGTCCGCGTTCGACGACGAGCTGATCGACGCGATCGCGAGCGAGCCGAAGGTGGTCAAGTACATCGACGTGCCGCTCCAGCACATCGCCGATCCGATGCTCAAGCGCATGCGGCGCGGTCACTCGAGCCGCGTCACCCGCGAGCTCGTGAAGACGCTGCGCGCGCGGATCCCGGGCCTCGTGCTGCGCACCACGTTCATCGTCGGTCATCCGGGCGAGACCGAGGACGAGTTCAAGCAGCTGTGCGACTTCGTCGGCGAGTCCGGCTTCGACCGCGCGGGCGCGTTCACGTATTCCATCGAGCCCGGCACCACGTCCGCGATGTTGCCGAACCGCGTCGAGCAAGCCGTCGCCGCGGCTCGCCAGGAGCAGCTGATGGAGATCCAGCGCAAGATCAGCCGTTCACGTCACGAGGCGATGGTCGGCAAAGAGATCGAAGTGCTCGTCGAGGGCATCTCGACCGAGACCGAGCACCTGCTCGAAGGTCGCTGGTACGGCCAGGCGCCGGGCATCGACGGCGTCACGTACCTCGCCGATGGCGAAGCGCAGCCCGGCGACCTCGTTCGCGCGAAGGTCACGCAGGCCGCCGATTACGATCTCGCGGCGTCGCTCGAAGTCTGAGGCGCGCGCGGTCGCAGCTGCCACGCGACGACGATCGCGAGCGCGATCATGCAGATCACGCCGAGCTCGACGTAGCGATGCACGATCAGGTTGGTCGACCAGCCGTAAACATCTTGTAGCTTCGAAGGATCGGAGAGGCCCACGCCTTCGATCTCGCCGAACGGAATCACATCCGTATCGCTGCGCGCCGACCACCAGGTCGCGAACGTATCGACGAACGCTGCAGCGCCGATCGAGAGCAGACCCCAGCGCAACCCGTGCTCCGCGAGCTTTGGAATGAAGAAGCTCGCCATCAGCGCGGTGCCGAGCACCATCGCGCCGCCGTCGCCGCCGAACGTGATCCATTGCTGCGCGGTCTCGACGTCGAGGTCGTGGGCGTAGAGCTGCACGGCCGTCAGCCCGAGCCCCGCGATGACGAGCCACCAGCGCTGCTTGCGCCACCCGAGCGCGACGAGCCCCGCGCAGATCGCGACGACGAGGATCCAGACGAGGCCGCGGGTCTCGGGGACGAGCGTCTTCCACAGCCCAGGAATCGCGGCGAACCCGCACCACCACGCGGTCACCGCGTGACCGCACTCGTGCACGATCATCGATAAACATGTGCGCTGCAGCCAGTGCCCGGTCGGCCACGCGTGGAACAACCACGCGACGAGGACAGCGCCCGGGATCGCGGCAGCTCGGATCTTCCACTCGCGCGTCACGGGTATGGATCATGACATGACGCGCGTGAGCTGGTGACCCGAGCGCCGGAATGCGGCTCGAGGCCGGGGAATCGATCAGCCCCGTCTCGGACGGGCCTCCAAACCGTGCTCGCGCCTGACGCTCGCGGTCCAGGAAAGGGTCTTCCCTCATGGAGCGCATTGGCAAGCGGGTCGGCAGTCGGACTCGCTAACGCTGAACCCGATTGATGTGATCCGTCCGTTGTGATCTTGTTCGTTCATGGCGGTTCCAATCGAGTTCCGAAGCGCGATCGTCCGAGCGGTCGAGCAAGCGGATGACGTATCAGACGACGGGCGCCGCCCGATGACGCTGTCTCCGAGCTCGACTTCGGCGCCTGAATTCGCACCCCGCACCGGCCATCACCGTGCCGATTGGGAGTCTGTGCCCTTCGCTCTGTTCTGAGCCTCGAGTCGGTCGGCT
>JAYVLQ010000093.1:0-94574 GCA_043759355.1 Kofleriaceae bacterium | reverse complement strand
GCGACCGGCCCGATGCTGTTTCTCACTGGATCGCGCGACGAGTTTGCAGAGCTCGGATTCTTACGGCCGGTCGTGAGCATGCTCGGCGCCCGCGCCGAGCTCGCGATCTTGGAGGGCTCCGATCACGGTTTCACGCGACCGGCAGCCGCGATCGAAACGTTGGCGGACCGGACCACGGCGTGGATCGACACAAACCTTGACAGCTGATGCAGCCCAGCGATCATCGTTGTCGATGTGGACGAGCTACTCGGCGCGGCACGCGGCCCAGCTGATCGGGCTGCCCGAGTCCGCCGTTCGTAGCTGCATTCGCGACGGCCTCGTCGGCACACCCGGCGCGGTGCCCGCGCAACTGTCGTTCCTCGATCTCGCTGCGCTGCGCACGGTGAAGGGCCTCGTCGATGCAGGTCTTCCGCTGCCGCGAATTCGCAAGGAGCTGCTCGCACTCGCGGCCGCGCTGCCCTCGGGGACCACGCTCGCCGAGCTCACCGTCGAGGCGCACGAGGGCCACGTCCACGTGCGGGGTACGCCGCCGACCGGACAGGGCCAGCTCGCTCTCGCTCTCGATCCATTGCCGCGCGCCACCCCGACCGGCGAGGTCCGCGAGCTGCCGCGCGCATCCGATGCGCCCGTGCCCGTCGCGGTGCCACCTGCCACCGCCGATCAATGGTTGTCGCGCGGGCAGGCGCTCGAGGAGCGCGACCCAGTCGCCGCGATCGATGCATATCGCCGCTCGTTGCGCCTGCGGCCCGATAGCACCGAGGCGTGGATCAACCTCGGCCGGCTGTTCGCCGAGTCCACCGATCTCGAAGCCGCGCGCGATTGCTTCAAGAGTGCGCTCGATCTCGATCCAGCGGATGCGACCGCCTACTACAATCTCGGCGTGCTCGCGCAAGATGTGGGCAAAGAGAGCGAAGCGATCGAGCTCTATCGCAAATCACTCGAGCTCGACCCGCAGCTCGCCGAGGCTCACTACAACCTCGCGACGCTGTTCGATCAATCGGGTGACTCGCGCGCGGCGATCCGTCACATCAACGAGTACCGGAAGCTCACTCGCTAGCTCGAGCGCGAGCGACGTGCGCTTGCGCTTCGCGACCCGAAGGATCCGTGCGCGCCGCGCGTCGGTCACAGCGCACCGTGCCCGCTGACGTACCCATCGAGGCAATCGAGGTAGTGCTGGCAATCGCGTTGCGGTTCGCACTTCTCGTATATCCTTACGGTCTCGGCGTCGTTCGCGCATGTTCCGATCTCGCGATGGTCACGCGCGGCTTCCTTCATCTCGGTGCCGAATACATCACCGACACACCGCTCGAAATGATCCGCGGCCTGCTCGCAGATTTCTCGCGTCGGCTTGTTTCCGCAACCGAGCAGCACCAAGCCGCAGCACACGCAGCACACGACGATCGCCTTCATGCAGGATCGAGCGCCCCCGGTTTGCCCAGTCGCACGAAATCCGCAATCGCGAGGCGCGGTCGGTGCTTGCGCGCTAACTGAATCCGAGCAAGCGGCCGCCCTGATAGACGATGAGGCTCCCGATGTACGCGAGGATCGTCATGTACGTGAACAAGAAGATCGGCCAGCGCAAACCCCCGCTCTCGCGGCGCACGACCGCGAGCGTGCTCATGCACTGCATCGCGAGCGCGAAGAACACCATCAGCGAGAACCCAACGAGCGGCGTATAGGCGCGCTTGCCATCCGCTTGCTTTGCGTCGTGAAGCTTGGTGCGCAACAACTCCGTTTGCTTGTCGTCATTGTCGCCGCCGCCGCCGACCGCGTAGACGATGCCGAGCGTCGACACGAACACTTCGCGCGC
Source organism: Kofleriaceae bacterium (assembly GCA_043759355.1). Taxonomy (GTDB): domain Bacteria; phylum Myxococcota_A; class Polyangia; order Haliangiales; family Haliangiaceae; genus JABFXX01. Next base: position 92,764 of record JAYVLQ010000093.1, on the reverse strand, counting down.
GGCGAACGCACCGATCAGGCCAACGCCGATCTTCCAATCGAAACCGAGCGGCTTGATCACCGGTTCGATCGCGTGGCCGAGCCGACCGCCGAAGCTCGCCTCGAGGTGCGCGGCTCCTTCCTTGGCGCTCAGTTGATCCCTGGTGTCGCGATCAGGTGCCGCCGCGATCAGTGTTTGATAATCCGGCGAGCCCTTCGGGAGGTCGCGCGGGAAGTAGAGCAGGGCCCACAACGCGATCGAGCAGGCGAGGATCACGGTGCCGGCCTCGCGCAAGAACATCGAGGATTTGCCCCACATCATGCGCAACACGTCGGGCAGGCGAGGGAAGCGGTAGGGCGGCAACTCGATGATGAACGGCAGCCGCTTCGCCTTGAGTGGCTTCACGGTCTTCGACATCACCCACGCAGCGACGAGCGAGGTCATGACACTGAACGCGTACATCCCGACCATCAGCCCGGCTTGCGTGAGGCGCGAGCCGGGGATCAGAGCGGCGATGACCAGCGTGTAAACCGGCAACCGCGCCGAACACGTCATCAGCGGCACGACCATCATCGTGAGCAGCCGATCGCGTCGACGCTCCATCGTGCGCGTCGCGCTGATCGCGGGCACGGCACACGCGAAGCCAAACAGCATCGGTACGAAGGCCCTGCCGTGGAGGTTCATCGTGCGCATCACGCGATCCATCAAGTACGCGACGCGTGCGAGGTAGCCGCAATCCTCGAGGAATCCGAGGAACAAGAAAAGCATCAGGATCTGCGGCAAAAACACGAGCACCGATCCGACTCCGGCGATCACGCCATCGACGAGGAAGTCGGTGAAGATGCCGTCGCCGAGCACGCCGTGGATCGCGTTACCGAGCGACTTGAAGGCGAATGCGATGCCATCCATCAGGGGCGCCGCGCCCGTGAACAGCGCCATGAACAACAGCGCCATCACGCCGGTGAACACGCCGAAACCGAGAGCGCGGTGCAGGAGCACGCGATCGATCTTCTCGGTCAGCGAGCGATCCGTCTTCGCGGTCCCGAGCTTGGGAATCTCGCGATCGAGCCATGCCCATCGTGCGAGGATCGCTTCTTCGTCGAGCACGAACTCGCGCGCAACGACCGCCGCGCGCACATCCGGCGGCACGTGCTGGAGCTCGTCACCATCGTGCGGGTTGTTATCGATGCAGGTCAGCGCCCATAACAACAACGCATCTTCGGCGTTGGGGAGCGGTGCGCCGTAGCGGCGAGCCGTGGTCCAGCCGGCCGGCATCACCGCTCGGATCGCATCGAGGTGCGTGCGCAGCGTCGCCGAGGGTGTCCATCGCCAGGCCGATGTGCGCTGCGTGCGTGCGGCGCGATCGATCGCCGCGAGCAGATCGCTGATGCCGCGCTTCGTGCGCGCCGTGACCGCGACGATCTCGCATCCGACCAACGTGCCAAGTGCGCGCGCATCGGGCGCCGAGGCACCGGCTTCATCGACCATCGTCAGTGCGCCGACAACGCGCGCGCCGAGCTCGCGGATCTGCAGCAGTAAATATACCGAGCGCGCGAGCTGCGTCGCATCGAGACACACGACGACAACGTCGGGCGCCTTCTCGCCGTTCAACCCGGTGATCGCATCGAACGCGAGCTGCTCCTCGTGGCTGCGCGCGTTGAGGCTGTACGTGCCCGGCAGATCGTGGAGCTCGCCCGGACCGATTGGCAGCGCCACCACGCCGGTACGGCGTTCGACAGTGATGCCGGGATAGTTCGAGACCTTCGCCGACATGCCGGTCAGCGCGTTGAACAGCGTGGTCTTGCCAACGTTCGGGTTGCCGGCCAGAGCGATCGAGATCGCGCCACTGGTGAGCACGGGCGCGACGGCCGGCGCGCAGTGATCTTCGCTCACGGGATCACCGGCAGCGAAGTCGCTTCGATCTCGATCTGCGCAGCTTCGGCTTTGCGAATCGACCACTGGCCATGACGCACTTCGATTCGCAACGGATCACCGAGTGGAGCGATCGTGACGACGCGCACTTCGATGCCTGGCACCAGGCCCATTTCGAGCAGCCTGCGGCGAAACGCCCGGGTCCCCGCAATCGCCCGCACCTTCACGGACTTCCCCAACGGGGTCGCAGCGAGCGTCGACGGAGGCATCCCTCCATCGGTACCACTATTGAAAATCGTTTTCAAACTCCAATTCGCGCGGACCCTGTCTGAGTGGCCAGGATCCCGAGTTTCGAAGGAATCTCGCGTTCCGGGGCCTCGGTGCTACAGTGAAGTACGGGATGGAGTCTTCGCAGACCTTACTGCTGAACCAAGGCTTCGAACCTATCAAGGTCATCTCCTGGCAGCGCGCGATCACCTTGCTGTTTCTCGGCAAAGTCGAGGTGATCGAGGAGTACAACCACAACATCCGCTCGGTGACGATGGTCATCAAGATTCCCGCGGTCGTGCGCTTGCTACGCTCGTTCCGCCGGCACGCGCGCCCCGTGAAGTTCTCGCGCGTCAACATCTACGCGCGCGACAACTATCGCTGTCAGTACTGCGGCAAGAAGGCGCCGATCGCGGATCTGACGTACGACCACGTGCAGCCGCGGTCGCGCGGCGGGCTCACCGAGTGGACGAACATCGTGTCGTGTTGCTACCTGTGCAACCGCAAGAAGGGTGGTCGCACGCCGCACGAGGCGAACATGAAGTTGCTCGCGCAGCCCACCCAACCGAACTGGGTGCCCGCCGTCGCGATCCGCGTCTCGCTGCGCTCGGTCCCCGAGGCGTGGCGCGACTATCTGTACTGGACCGGCGATCTCGGTAACGACGGCCCCTGAATGCGGATCGTGTTCGTCTGCCTCGGCAACATCTGCCGATCGCCGACCGCTGAAGGCGTGATGCGCCACGTCGTCGAGCGCGCAGGCCTCGCCAAAAAATACACGCTCGATAGCGCCGGCACCGGCGACTGGCACCTCGGCGAGCCGCCCGATCCGAGGACAGTCCGCGCCGCGAAGCAACGCGGCTACGATCTATCGCGTCTCCGCGGTCGCCAGTTCACGCGCAAAGACTTCGGCGAGTTTGATCTCGTGCTCGCGATGGATCGTTCGAACCTCGCCAACCTCGAGCAGCTCGCGATGGGACTCTCGAAGGTGCCACCGATCAAGTTGTTCCGATCGTTCGATCCGAGCGCGCCAGCGGGTGCGGAGGTACCGGATCCGTACAGCGGTGGCGCGGCGGGCTTCGAGGACGTGCTCGATATCTGCGAGCGCGCCTGCGAGGGCCTGCTGCTTCACGTGCATTAGCGGAGTGTCCGTCGTCCGGACACAACACCGAGGGACGGTCACTGCTCGCTCTAGTGAAATCGCACGCTTGCGAGGCGAAAAGAGAGGAACGAGTTACCGTCTCCATTTCGGAGACTCTACGATGCGGTGTGAGTAAGGCCCCGCAGTCACCGGTCCGCACCGCGTTAGCCGGGTTGATCGGCAACGTGCTCGAGTGGTTCGACTTCGCGGTTTACGGCTACCTCGCGAGCGATATCGGCGAGCTGTTCTTCCCGAAATCGAGCGCGCAGACCCAGAAGATTCTGTCATTCGCGGTGTTCGCGATCGGCTTCATCGCGCGGCCGGTGGGGAGCGTCGTGCTCGGTCACGTCGGCGACCGGATCGGCCGGCGCGCCTTGCTCACGTTGTCGATCGGCCTGATGGGCGGCTCCACGCTCGTGATCGGTTTCTTGCCGACGTACGCGCAGGCCGGGGTGATCGCGCCGATCTTGCTCGTGCTCATGCGGCTGATCCAGGGGTTCTCGCTCGGGGGCGAGTTCACGGGCTCGATGGTCTATACGACCGAACTCGCATCGCAGAAACATCGTGGCTTGGTCTCGAGCTCGACAGCCGCCGGGACCACGCTCGGCTTCATCCTCGGCTCGGGCACGGTCTACCTGCTCACCCACGTGCTCTCGAAGCCGCAGCTGCTCAGCTACGGCTGGCGCATCCCGTTCATCGCGAGCATCACGTTCTGCATCATCGGGTACTTCCTGCGCCACGGCATCGTCGAGCCCGAGGAGTCGTCGAAGGCGAAGCAGGAGCGGGTCCACTGGTTGAGCTCGCTGGTCCGCGATTGGAGACCGATCGTCCAGTTGTTCGGCATCGTCTCGATGACGAATGCGGCGTACTACTTGACGTTCACGTTCGTCGTCGATGCGCGCAAAGGGGAGGACGAACACTTCATCCTGGTCAACACGCTCGTGTTGATCGTGGTGCTGTTCTGCAAACCGCTCGGCGGTTGGCTCTCGGATCGTGTGGGTCGCCGCAAGCTGATGATGATCCTCATCGTCGCGATGCTCGCCGCGGTCTACTTCGCGCTCGACCTGATGACGACCGGCTCGCCAGCGCGGTTCGCGGTCGGCCAGCTCCTCCTGGGTATTCCACTCGGGATGGCGCTCGGGCTCCAGGGAGCGATGGTGACCGAGATCTTTCCTGTGCGCTCGCGTGTGACCTCGATGAGCATCGCGTACTCGATCACGCTCGCGCTCGCGGGTGGCGTCGCACCGCTGGTCTCGACCGCCTTGATCGACGCGACCGGCTATGCGTTATCACCGGCATTCTATCTGATGATCTACGGCGTGGTCGGCCTCGCGATCTTGTGGCCGATGCGGGAGACCAACGCGAACTCGCTCGCCGACTGATGCGTCGGCGATCGAAAGTCGGGCCCGATCTCTACCCTAGCCAGGATTTGCGGCGAGAGAGACACGCGCTCCGCCAAAACGATGCACGGATCACCAGCGCATGTGCCGAACTGGCAGCGCGCAGCGCCGAGCCGGCGAGCGTTCGCGCATTTACGCGCTGGCGCGCCGCTTGCTGACGGAGCTTCCCATGACCAAGCTCCTCGTCGCCTCTGCACTCGCGCTCCTCACCGCACCCGCGCTCGCGGGGCCTAACCCAACGCCAGCTCCGATGACGATCCAGGTCGGCTTGAAGGTCGATGGCGGCAAAGATCAACGCCACTACACCGTGAAGCTCCTCGACAAGGCCTGCGGTTCGGTCATCGCGAAGACGCTCGTGGCCAGTGACGAGATCAAGGTCTGTGCATTCAACGACGGCGCCAATGTTCGCCTCGACATCAAATGGCAGCTCCATGAAAAAGATCGCGACATCGTCAACAAGTCCGAGCTCGTGCTGACCCACGGCGCGACCCAGGAGCTCGACGGCGGCACCGCGAAGCTGAGTGTCTCGCTCGGGTAGCGCGCGTGCGGCTCCGAACGGTCCTCCTCGACGACGTGGAGTTGCTCCTCGGTCACGATCAAGAATGATCACGTCGATGTAGTCGCTCAGCGGTGGCAACAAAGAACTCGGCGCTTCGTCCTGCTTCGAGGCGCTGCGGTAGAAGTCACGACCCTCGACGTTTTCAAGCTGGTCGGCGAGCTCGCGAAAGCCGTCGCCGTGAAGTTGGTGTCGGCAAACTCACGGAAGATCAGATTTACTCGACTCACACGAGGAGCGCGTACGCTCTCGCGAGGTAAGAGCGGCGCCGCGCCGAACCGGTCGATGTAAAACCGAAGCCGACTAGCACGCCGTTCTACGAAATGTTTTGTGCCGAAGTTCGCGCTCTGTCGGGATCCTTTGCCAAGCTCGCCACGAGCAGCTTCGGTGCACCGGAGCCGAGCTCGCGAAGCTGACTAAGTGACGCCATCCGCTGAGGTGCGCGAGCGCGAACGCCAGTGCGTTGGCTTGGACCGGCGGGGTCGCGCTGTCGATCTTCGGAAGCCGCGTGATCAACTGATTCGTGACGTCGTGCGCGAGGTACTCGTACGCTTGGTGTCGCGATCTGGAACCCGGCCTGTCCGAGCGAACGCTGAAGCACGACCCGGAACGAGGTGACCTCCGGCGTCGACGTCACGAGCACGGCCACCGGATGCGCTGTGTGTTCCAGGGTTGGCGCGCGGGTTGGCTCCTGGGCGGCAGGCAGCGCGGGCGCGTGGACACAGGCGGCGACGCCGCACTGCGCGACGAAGAACAACGCAGCGCGACCAGATCCCATGTGCCTTGTCTGTCGAACCCGGTGTTGGCTGTCAACGCGCCGTCTGATCTGTTCGGCGAGGAATAAATGAAGCTGACGGACCGCCGAAATATCGTCGTCGTCGAGCAAGTATAACCAAGTTATACTCGAGCCATGAAGACGGCGATCTCTATTCCCGACGATGTGTTCCGCCAAGCGGAGCGCCTCGCCAAGAACCGCAAGGTGTCGCGAAGCGAGCTCTACACCACGGCGCTGGTCAGAATGCTCGAAGCGGAACCGAAGCCCGAGCTCACACGTGCGTATGACTCCGCGTTCGATGACGAAGTGCACGACGACACCTTCGCGGACGCCATGGCGCGGCGCGTTCTCGCAAACGTCGAGTGGTCTGGCGAATGAATCGCGGCGACGTGTGGTGGGCAGATCTCGCCGAGCCGCGAGGTTCCGAGCCCGCAAAGCGACGCCCCGTCGTCGTCGTGCAGGAAGACTCTTTGACACGCAGTCGTTTGCAGACCGTGATGGTCGTGCCCATCACGAGCAACCTCAAACGGGGCGCCGCGCCGGGCAACGTGGTCTTGGCCCGTAGTCACTCGGGCCTGCGCGTGGAGAGCGTCGCCCTTGCCTGCCAGGTGCTCACGATCGACAAGCACTTCTTGACCGAGCGCATCGCCGTGCTGCCAGCCTCGACGATCGGACGCATCAATGCGGGATTGCGTCTAACGCTGGCCCTCTCCAGCGGATGAGCTTCGGGTTGGAGCTCACGCTCAGCGCGGCCAGATCACGTTGTGCGTACCGGAGGTCTGCGCGATCGGAACCGGGACGAGCGCAGCCGCGCGCGCCGACACCTGCTCGAGCGCGGTCGCCACCACGGGCGACCGGGTGTCGCGCCAGACCGCGAGCAGTCCGCGGAGTGCCTCGGGCCACGCGCGCGCCGTCGCGGCAGCGAGCGCGGTTGTCAGGTGGTCGTGAGCCATTGTCTCGTTCTGGCGATATATCGGTCCGGGACACGAGCCTCTCGCCGGAGCACACCTGCATCGCCGGTGTAACACGCGGTGCTGGCGGCGATCCCGACGTTCGCTACATCGCGGCCCGAGGCACGCGCGGCCTCGCTACTTTGCTTGCGTGATCGTGTTGTTTTGACCGAGCGCGCTGACCTCGGGCTTGCCACTCGCGCCGCCCGATGTCTTCCACGTGATCTTGTTGTTCGATCCGTTCACGCTGCCCGAGTCGAGCTTGTCGGCGGTGATCGTGGAGCTCGATCCATTGACGGTCAGCGTGCCGACGCTCTCGATCGCGACCGTGAGGTGACCACCGTTGATCGTGATCTCCTTGCACGCACCGGTGAACGTGTACTTGCCGGTGCTCTTGTTGATCACGACCGTGGCGTCTTTGCTGCAGTCCCACGTGCCGGTCTTCTCGGTGTCGAACGTCTTGTCGGCGCTCGCGAGGGCTGGGAACAGCATCAAGAAGACCGCCGCGATGTTCTTCACACGGTCATTGTACCGAGAAAATCAGCTCCGGGTATAAGTGTTCCCGCATGCCGGACCTAGCCATCATCACGGCCGCCACTCGCACTCTTGCCGGACGCGCCGTCGAGGCTGCTCGAACGCTGACGCGCAACGGAGAAGCCGTCGATGACCATCAGGTCGTCGTCGAGCGGGTCGCCTACGCGGCCACCGAAGCGCGCGTGATCGAGGAGCTCGCGACCGTGCCGGCGGAGCTCGCGAGCGCGGCCGCCGTGGCGGCCGGTGATCTCGCGCAAACGCTGCGCAACCGGCTCGAATCGGTGGCGCCCGCGCTTGGCCTCGGCGAGCCGCGCTACGACGACGCGACGCGCGACGCGATCGTGAATACGACGAAGCCCGAAACCGTCGAGGCGTTGGGCCAGCTCGCGATCACCAACGCCGGTCGGTTCGCCTGGCCGCTCGACGAAACGCTCAACGAAGTGCGCTCGAACGTGCGCGCTTTCGCGGAGCGCGAGATCGCACCTCACGCGGAGCGCATCCACCACCATGACGAGCTCGTGCCCGAGCGCTTCATCACCGAGATGGCCAAGCTCGGCTACTTCGGCCTTTCGATCCCGGAGACGTACGGCGGTTACGAGCTCGGCAACCTCGCGATGATCCTCACGACCGAGGAACTATCGCGGGCCTCGCTCGCGGCCGCCGGCTCGTTGATCACGCGCCCCGAGATTCTCGCGAAGGCGCTGATCGCGGGCGGCACCGAAGCACAGAAGCAGCAGTGGCTACCCAAGCTCGCCTCGGGCGAGATCATGGCCGCGATCTCGGTGACCGAACCGAACACCGGCTCGGATGTCGCTGCGGTCTCGTGTCGCGCGACGAGGGTTCAAGGCGGTTGGGAGATCACGGGTGCGAAGGCGTGGTGCACGTTCGCGGGTCGCGCCGATGTGATCGCGCTGCTCGCACGCACGAGTGATGGTGCAAAGGGGCTCACGCTGTTCATCGTTGAGAAGCCGCGCTTCGATGGTCACGCGTTCGCGGCGAAGCAGCCGGCCGGCGGCACGCTGGAAGGTAAAGCTGATCGCACGCCGGGCTATCGCGGCATGCATTCGTTCGGGCTCTCGTTCGATCGCTGGTTCGTTCCGGAGTCCAACCTGGTCGGTGGTGACGCCGGCCTCGGCCGTGGCTTTGGTCTCCAGATGGCGGGCTTTGCCGCCGGCCGGCTCCAGACCGGTGGTCGGGCCTGCGGTCTGACCGCGGCTGCGCTCGAGCAAACCTCGCGCTACGTCGCCGAGCGCAAACAGTTCGGCAAGTCCATCGGCGAGTACGGCCTGACGCGTTATCACCTCGGGCGAATGGCGGCGCGGCTGATCGCGGCCCGGGCGATCACCTATACCGCGGCACGTGAGATGGACGCCGACGAGCGCGGCGCCGCGCCTATCGCCGCGATGGCAAAGCTGTTTTCGTGCGACGTCGCCGTCGAGGTCACGCAGCTCGGTCAGCTCCTACACGGTGGGTGGGGCTACGCCGAGGAGTACCCGATCAGCCGCTACGTGGCCGATGCCCAGGTGCTCCCGATCTTTGAAGGTGTGAAACCGATCCTCGCGCTCAAGGTCGTCGGCCGATCGCTGCTCGCCAGGTAGCGGCGTGTCCGGTGCGAAGAACACCGCGTTCGACGGCACCGGCACGCCGATCGACATGTCGCATTTGCGTACGCGACGAACGCGAGCAAGTATCAGGCGACCACCTGCAACGGCCACGACTACGATGCGAACAGCGATTCGACGTTGCCGAAGGCTCGCTACGCGGCGCTACCGAGCACCGACAAAGCGTTCGACATGTCGAGCAACGTCAAGGGGTGGACCCTCGCGCAACAAGCCGGTCAGAATCCGATTCGTGGTGGCGCCTCGAACAATACGGATGTTGGAACGAGTTGCACCTTGAACTTCACGCCCGCAAACGACACGTTCTTGTTCCCGGATGTCGGGTTCCGTTGCTGCAAGTGAGCTGAAGTGCGCGCGCTGCCTGTTGCCGCAGCGCGTGTGCTTGTGCGCCGAAATTCCAACCGTGCTGACCCGCACGCGCGTGGTCATCATCCGGCACTACTCGGAGCAGAACCGCTCGTCGAACACGGCACGGCTCGCGCACCAGGCGTTGCCGAATAGCGAGATCATCGATTACGGCCATATCTCGGGCCCGGCCTCGCTCCCGGACCTTTCGAGGGCGTGGGTGCTCTATCCCATCGGCGAGCCCACGACCGAGGCACCGGCGGTGTTGCCCGAGAAGCTCGTCGTGCTCGACGGGTCGTGGTCGAAGGCGCGCAAAATGTATCAAAAGCTCGCGGTCGTCCGCGGCCTGCCGGTGTTGCGGCTCCCCGACGGGCTGCCGATGGCGGCGCAGCGGTTGCGGAGCTCGCCCGGTCCCGGCCAGGTTTCGACGATCGAGGCGATCGCGGCTGCCCTGCGGATCCTCGAGGGCGAGACCACCAGCGGACCGTTGGATCGTCTGTTCGAAGTCGCCGTCGAGCGCGCGAACCGCACCGGGCGTCTAACCAAACCGTAACCGGCTCCCGCCATTGTCACGGTAGGGCAGCGGTCATATCCTCGGGGACGAGTGGAAGGCATGTCAAAGCGGGCCGGGATTCCAATCTCTGCCAAGCTCATCTTCACGACCTCGTTCGTGGTCGCGCTCGCGGTGGCCGCGGCGACGTGGTTCAGCCAGCGATCGATTCAGGAGCTCACGGCCGATCAGATCAAGCAGCGGCGGACCGCTGGCGAGATCGCGATCTCGCGCCAGGCTGAGCTCGTCGCGGAGAGCATCGGCAACGCCTCGGCGCAGGCGATCGCGAACACCCAGTACTCCGATATTCCGAACGTCCTCCAGGCCGCGATCGCCGAGGACAAAGCGGGCATCAATCAACTCCAGTGGATCAGCATCGCCGAGGCGAGTGGCTTGGTCATCGGCGCCACCCCCGGCGCCCCCGAAGACGGCAAGCTCGCCGACCTCGTCAAGTCTCTCCCACCAGGCGACGTCGCCCACGCACGAGTCGGCACAGGCTCGGATTGGATCTACGCAGCACCGATCAAGATCGGTGGCAACATGATTGGCAAGATCCGGATCGGTGTCACGAGTGCCGGACTCGAGTCCGAGCTCGCGAAATCGTTGACCGAGGCAGATGCGGCGGCCCAGGCCTCGCGCCAGAAGCTGCTCGTGATCGCGCTCGTCGTGCTCGGCATCGGTGTGATAGCGGCGGGACTTCAAAGTGTCTCGATCGCCCGGCCGATCCGCGTGCTGACCGGTCAGGCGAATCGGATCGCGAAAGGCGATTTCCAGATGCGCGTGCCCGAGGATCGCAGCGACGAGCTCGGCGTGCTCGCGCGCACCTTCAACTTCATGAGCGACGCGATGGTCCAGCTGCTCGCGCAGAACGCGCAAAAGGCGTCGCTCGAAAAGGAGATGGAGCTCGCGCGCCAGGTCCAACAAGCGATGCTGCCGCCGACCAATCTCGATCAGCACGGCTACTTGAAGGTCGTCGGCTACTGCCAGCCGGCCTCGCAGTGCGGTGGCGACTGGTGGATGTATCGCAAGCTTTCGAACGGTTGCATGCTGCTCGTGCTCGGCGATGCCACCGGCCACGGCATCCACTCGGCGATGATCGCGGCGACCGCGCGCGGTGCCGTCGAAGCGCTCGCGGCGGTCGACGAACGCCTGCTCACGCCAGATCAGGTGCTGCGCGCGATCGATCAAGCGATCGCGATGGTCGGCGAGCACAACGTGCTGATGACCGCGTTCGCCGCGGTGTTCGATTCGCAGCAGGCCATGCTGCATTATGCGAACGCCGGCCAGAACTTTCCGTACGTGATCAAGCTCGGCCAGACTCGCGTCCTCGAAGAGGCGAGCATCATCGCTGCGAGTGGCAACCCGCTCGGCGATCGCAACATCCAGGTCGAGATTCGCAAGGGCACGCTGCAACTGCGGCCGGGCGATCTCTTCGTGTGCTTCACCGACGGTGTCGTCGAGCGCGCGAACCGGGCCGGCAAGCTGTTTGGCGATCGCCGGCTGCGCAGCGCACTCACCGGTCAGCCGATTCCCGATGGCAACGCGCTCGTGTTGCTCCGCGACCGCGTGCTCGCGGCGCTCGAGGTTCATGCCGAAGGTCAGCTTGCCGAGGACGACGTGACGTTCGTGCTGTGTCAGTACGATCCGCCCGTGCAACGCCAATCAGGTCGGGGCGCGGCGTGAAGCTCGCGCTCCTCGCGCTCCTCGCGCTATTTGCCTCCACAGCTGCGTATGCGCAGCGCCCGAACCAGGCCGAAGATGAAAGCACCGCGTTCGTCGAGGAAGGTCGCGCGGCGCTCAAGCAGGGCGAGCTCGAGAACGCGGCGAAGGCACTCGACCAGGCCCTCTCGCTCAACCCGCGGCGCGTCGAAGCATACGTGTTGCGCTCGGCGGTCTACGCGGCCAAGAAGCAGTATCAGGAGGGCGTCGCGCTGATGAAGCGCGCGCAGGCACTCGCGCCCACGGATCCGGATGTGCTAACCGCGCTCGGCTCGCAGCTCGTGCTCTCCGGCGATCCAGCTGATGGCGTACCGCTGCTCCAGCAGGTCGTCGCGAAGGAACCGGCGCGTTACGACGCGCAGCTCCTGCTCGGCAACCACTGGCGCGACACCGCAAAGTGGCCCGATGCGATCACCGCGCTCGAGGCCTACTTCACTCATCGCCCGGAGGCGCTCGCGAAAGAAGACGCGCGCCACCAAGTCGATCTCGGCGATGCGTATCTCCGCTCGCATCAGCCCAAGCAAGCGCTCGCGTTGTTCGATCAAGCCGTGCAGCACACACCGCCGAGGGCGAGCGGCACGTTGTTGCGCGCGAAGCTCGGTGCGGCATGGGCGACTGCGGCGACCGATTGCAAGCTAGCGCGGAAAAACCTGCGCGAGCTCGAGCCGATCGCGGAGGCACATCCGGAGATCTGGCTCGTCGATGGCCAGTGCGCGCTCGCCCTCGGCGATGTCAACGGCGCGCTCTCGCTCGGCCGTCGCTATCTCGATAAGGTACCCAAGGCGAGCGCCGCTGGCCACGCACTCGTCGGTGAAGCCCAGGCCGCACGCGGCAACCTGGCCGAGGCAACGCGCGAGCTCGAGACCGCGCACGAGCTCGAGCCCGGGAAGCGCCGGTTCACCGTGCGGCTCGCGCTGGTCCTGCGTCGCGGCAACCATCCTGCCGAGGCACTTGCGGCCCTCGACAAGATCGGTGCGCCGACCGAGCCCGCCTCGGATCCCGATTGGTACGTCGAAGAAGGTGAAGCATTGCTCGCGAAAGGCGACGCCGCGGGTGCGGTCGCGAAGCTTGCCTCGGTCGTTTCCGAGCTGCCGAAAAGCGCGCCGGTCCGGGTCGTCTTCGGTGCCGCCCAGCTCGCGACGAGCCAGAGCGAGCCTGCGATCAAGTCGCTCGAGGAGGCCGAACAGATCCAGTCCTCGACGCGCGGCAAGAAGCTGCTCGTCGATGCGCTCGTCGCGACCGCGGTCGCGAAGCTCTCGGCGAATGATGCGGCGACCGCCGAGCCGATGCTCGCGCGCGCGTATCAACTCGACGAGACCAACCCGCTCGTGTGGCGCAACCTCGGTGTCGCCCGGCTCGCGCTCGACAAGCCCGCGGAGGCGCTCGGCGTGCTCGATCGCGCTGCGAAGGCCGATGCATCGCCGATCGTCGCGATGCTCGATGCACGCGCCCACGCACTCACGAACGATGTCGCCGGTTCCCGTGCGCTCTACGATCGCGCGCTCTCGGGCGAGAAAGACAACGCCGTCGAGATCTCGCTCGACTGGGCTGCCTCCGAAGTGGCGAATGGGGATCCGGCGATCGCGGTGACCGCGCTCGAGCGCACCGCACCGCAAGCGAAGTCCGGTCCGCTCGCGCAACGTCACAAGCAAGCGCTCGCGATCGCGCGGCATGCGGCAGCCCTCGCGATGCTGCGAGCCGGCAACGGCGCAAAGGCACTCGAGCTCATGCGCGCCGTGTCTGCCAGCGACAACTCGCTCGCGAATCGCTGCGACCTCGCGGTCGCCGCGGTCGCATCTGGCGACACGACCGCGGCGGTCGCGGCCCTCAAAGCGGTGAGTGGCGCGACATGCCCGTTCCCGCCGCCTGCCGATACCCAGGCCGCGCCGATCCTCGTCGCGTTCACCGAAGGCTTGAATCCGAAGCGCGCCGCGAAGGCGCTCGATCGGCTGACCGCGCTCGGTGGCAAATCGAGTGGTCCTGCGGCCGCCCTGCTCGGTACAGCGATCCGCGTCGTCGCGCTCAACGCCGCCTCCGATGCGTACCACGACGGTGACATCGCGGGTGCCCGGCGCTACCTCGCGAGTGCGAAGGCCGCGAATGCGCGCGTCGGGACCGATGAAGTTGCGCATACCCTGGCGGTGCTCGATCTCGCCGATGGCAAGCTCGATGCAGCGATCCAGCAACTCGATCGGCTCGCCGGTAGGGTGCCCGAGGCGCTCGTCAACCTCGGTATCGCGTACGAGCGCAAAGGCGATCAACCGAAGGCGCTCGAGGCTTGGCGTCGCGCCAAGAAAGCCGGGGTCCGGTTCGCGCCCTTGCCCGAGTGGATCGATGCGAAGGAACGCATCTACGGAGGTGCGCCGTGAAGCTCGCGCTCACCCTGACGTGTGTGCTCGGTGTGGCGACGGCGCAGGCCGACACGCTCACCGTTGGCCTGTTCGCACCGACCGCGCCGTTCCCTTCGACCGCGGCGCGCGTCGAGCTCGCGACCAAGCTCGGCGAGCAGTTCGGCAAAGCCGTCGGCGCCACCGGCACCGGCAAGGTGTACGCGCGCGCGGGTGATTTCGCGAGCGCGGTAAAGAAGGGCGAGGTCACGCTCGCCGTCGTCGATGCGACCTATCTCGCGGCTGCCGGCGGCAACTACACGATTCTCGCCGCAGCGGTGCGCAACGGCGAGAGCAGCCACGGCTGGATCCTCGTCGGTCGCGGCGCCGCGAAGATCGCGGATCTCAAAGGTAAGCGCGTGCTCGTGCCGGCGATCGGCGGGCGCGAGAACGACTTCGTGTTGAACGTCTTGTTCGGCGGCGAGGTCGGCAAAGACTTCTTCGCCAAGCTCGAGTCCGCCCCCGATACAGCCTCCGCGCTCGCGTCGCTCGGGCTCGGCAAGGCCGATGGCGCGGTGGTGCCGAGCGGCAGCGACTTGCCGAGCGGCACCTCGAAGCTGCTCGACCTACCCACGATCTCGGGTCCGGTGCTCGTCGCGTACGGCACGCTGCCGGCGGCGAAGAAGACGCAGCTCCTCGAAGCCGCCGCGGCGTTCCACGGCGACGCGACCGTCGCGTCGCTCAAGCCCGCCGATGCCGAAGCCGTGCGCGCGATCGTGCGCCGGTTCTCCGTGCCCGTGAAGCGCGGTCCTCTCGCGGTGCCGGCAGTGCGCTTGCTCGTCGGTGACCTCGTCGAGGGGCGCACGTTCACGGTCGAGCGGACGCCCGCCAGCGTATTCGCCGCGACTCGTTGAGGCGGCCTGAATGGGCAAGCTATCGAGATCACGATGGTGAAGAGGTGCGCAGCTTGCTCGGTCGAGGTTCGAGAGCTCGAGCGATGCGAATTCGCGCGATGTGAGTAACCGTCCCTCGGCGCCTGTTTGATTCAGCGGAGTGTTACCGTCCCTATTCGGGGGTAGTCTCGGTTTGGTGAGCTACGAAACGTACGCAGAGCACATCGCGCATCTGCAGCAAGCGACCGAGGCGGCGTTGGCGAAGCACGAGTTCGAGGCGCTCGTTCTGTGCTCCGGCGCGGCGCAGCTGAAGAACCGGTTCGACGATCAGATGTGGCCGCTGTCGCCGACGCCGACCTACGCGCACTGGTGTCCGCTCGTCGAGCCGGATGCCTACGTGATCGTGCGACCGGGCCGAAAGCCGACTCTCGTGCGAACCGTCGTCGATGATTTCTGGGAGACCGCGGTGCCACCGGAGAGCGATCACTTCTGGGATGCGTTCGACGTGGTGACTGTGGGTCCGGGCCTCGCGGGCGACGTGTTGCCGGGGGGCAAGGTCGCGGTGATCACCCGCGATGCGGGACAAGCGCCACCGGGTGAGGTGAACCCGACTGCGCTGATCGGCGCGCTGGATCAGCTGCGCACGGTCAAGACCGCGTACGAGATCGAGTGTCTCGCCGAGGCGACACGGCGCGCGGTGATCGGGCATCGCGCGATCGAGAAGCGCTTCCTCGAAGGTGATGTCTCGGAGCTCGAGCTCCACCTGACGTACTTGCTCGCCTCGGAGCAAGATGATGCGGCCGCGCCGTACAAGAACATCGTGGCGCTCGGCGAGCACTGCGCGGTGTTGCACTACGTCGCGTATCAGAAGGTGAAGATCGCGGGGCCGACCTCGATGCTGGTCGACGCGGGTGCGAAGTGTCAGAGCTACGGCAGCGATATCACGCGCACGTACGCGCGCGGTGTGGGTGCCGCCGCGAATCGGTTCCGCGCGTTGATCGGGCGGCTCGACGAGATGCAGCAGCAGGTCGTGGCGCTGATCAAGCCGGGCATCCCGTACGAAGATCTCCACGACAAAACGCATCGCATGCTCGCGAAGCTATTGATCGAGACCGGCATCTGCAAAGGCAGCGTAGACGAGCTGGCGACACGCGGGGTCACGCGCGCGTTCCTGCCACACGGGCTCGGCCACTCGCTTGGCGTCACGGTCCACGACGTGGGCATGAAGCAGCGCCCTCCACGGCCCGAAAACAAGTTCCTACGGAATACGTCCACGATCGAGGCCGGTCAGGTGTTCACGATCGAACCTGGCCTGTACTTTATCGAGGGCCTGCTCGGCCCGCTGCGCGAAGGCGACACGAGGGCGCTGGTCGACTGGAAGGCGGTCGATGAATTGCGCCCGTTCGGAGGCATCCGGATCGAGGACAACATCCTGGTCCGCACGGGCGGAGTTCGTAATTTGACGCGCGAGGCATTCAGCGCCTAGCGTTCGCGAACCGGCCGCCGTATGTTCCGCGCGTATATGCGTGGTTTCGGAGCATTCATCGCGGTCGCACTCCTGTGTGGATGTCATAAGAGCGCCGACAAGAAGTCCGATACGCCGGCGCCTCTCAAGACCGGTAGCGGCGCGGCATTCAAAGTGGAGCAGGTGCCCCCTCCGTTCGATCTCAAGACCCCGCCGGCCGATGCCGTGAAGACGACGTCGGGGTTGATCTACAAGAAGCTCGTCTTGAACGCCGCCGGCCAATCGCCGAAGCGCAATGACACCGTGATGGTCAACTACACTGGCTGGAAGCCCGCGACCGGCGAGACGTTCTTCACGAACCAATCCAAGGGTCAGCCGATGATGCTGAACCTGTCGACGACCGCCGCGGCGTTCACCGAGGCGATGCAGCTATTGAAGACCGGCGAGAAGGCCGTGCTCTGGGTGCCGCCATCGATCGGTTACAAGGACGAGCACAAGGGCAGCGCGCCCGAGACGCTCGTTTACCAGATGGAGATCGTCGAGATTCGCCCGGCGCCAGCCGTGCCGGCGGATGTCGCCGCGGCACCCGCGACAGCGGAGATTACAAAGGGTGGCTTGAAGTTCATCGTCGTTCGTCCCGGCACCGGCGCCGAGAAGGCGAAGTTCTACGACACCGTCACGTATAACTTCACCGCGTGGGACACCACGGGCCGGATGTTCGAGACGACCGAGACCAAGAAGCGACCGTCGAAGATCGCGCCGTATCGCCAGTCCGCGGCCCTCGAGGAGGTGCTCACGCAGATGACCTCCGGCGAGCGCCTGCGCGTGTGGAGCACGGGCGAGAAGATGGCCCAGAATGGCAAGCCTGCGCCGGGCGCGCCGACGGGTCCGGTTTGCTACGAGATCGAAGTGATCACGATCGAGCCAGGGGTTGCCCCGCCGCCCACGCCGCCCGACGTCGCGAAGCCGCCGGGCGATGCCTCGAAGACGCCGAAGGGCACCTTCTACAAGGTGCTGAAGGCTGGCAAGGGAGGTCCCAAGCCAAAGCCGACCGATACCGTCAAGCTCAACTACACGGGCTGGACCACGGACGGGAGAATGTTCGATTCGTCGACGATGCGCGGCACGCCGGCGGAGTTCAGTTTGCAAGGCGTCGTCGCTGGGTGGACGGATGGCGTGCCGCTGATGTCGATCGGCGACAAGTATCGGTTCTGGATCCCGGACGAGCTCGCCTACAAGGGCGCTCCCGGTCGGCCGCAAGGCATGCTCGTGTTCGACATCGAGCTCGTCGAGATCAAGGCGCCGGCGCTTGCGAGCCCGGGCGCTGCCGATCATCCGCCGCCACCGCCACCGCCACCGTCGCCGCCGCCGCCGCACCACCCGTAGTGGCCGCGATTCCGGTCGCCGTCGCGAGCGCGTGGGGATGGTCGATCGATCAGATCGCACCGCTTTCCGGCGGCCTCATAAACGCCACTTACGCGGTACGTGAAGCGGGGCGTCCGATCGCGGTGCTCCAGCGCCTGCATCCCATCTTCAACGCCGACGTGAACCTCGATCTCGATGCGGTGACCACGCACCTCGCGGCGCGCGGCCTGGCCACGCCGCGCTTGATCCACACGCTCGATCAGCGACAGTGCGTCGAGCACGAAGGCGTGTGGCGTGCGACGAGCTGGGTCGATGGGATCACGATCGCGGCGGTTCCCGATCCGAGCTGGGCCGAAGCAGGAGGCGAGCTTGTCGGGCGGTTCCACCGCGCGGTCGCGGATCTCCACTACGAGTATCGATTCACGCGCGGCGGCGTGCACGATACCGCGCATCATCTGCAGCGCTTGCGCGAGCTCGCGAGCGGCGCGGGCGATTCGGCGTGGCTGCGACTCGCGCACGAGATCCTCGCGACCGAGATCCCGGTCCTCGGCGATCAGCCGCTGCGCCACGTTCACGGTGATCTCAAGATCTCGAACTTGTTGTTCCACACCGATCCGGTTCGCGGTGCCGCGCTCGTCGATCTCGATACGCTCGCGAAGGGCACGCTCGCGTTCGAGCTCGGCGATGCGATGCGCTCGTGGTGCAACCCACATGGCGAAGACGCGGGGCGCGTGAAGTTCGAGCTCGCGAACTTTGCGGCCGCGATCACGGGGTTCCGGCGGATCGCGGATCCGATCGTGACCGAGGCCGAGCGCGCCTCGATCGCGACCGGGCTCGAGACCGTGTGCGTAGAGCTCGCGGCTCGGTTCTGTATCGACGTGTTCGAGGATTGCTATTTCGGCTGGGATCCGCAGCGCTTCGCCTCGCGCCGCGAGCACAACCTGATTCGTTCGCAGGGCCAGCTCGCGCTCGCGCACGACGTGCGCAGCCAGCGCGAGGCGATGCGCGACGTCCTGCTGGGCTAGCGTTGACGCCTCGCACTCGGGGCGGAGCGCCGAGGCAGGTTGCGCATCTCGGTCGGTCAGCATCGGTTACGCGGATCGCTTCGCGATCGGCCCGAGATCGGGTCTAATTTGAGCATGGTCGTACGGGTTCGCAGGCTCCTCCTCCTTGCCTGCGTTGCGTTGCTCCCCACGGTGGCCGGCGCCACCACGCCACGCAGCACCACGCAGCCCGCCACTCGGATTGTCGCTGACACGCTGACTGCGATGCCGGCCGCTCAACTCGCGAAGCCCCTGCGCACGAGCACACCACTGGTCTCGGTCGCGCGACCTCCGGTCGCGTGGATGGCGCTCGCCGCGAAGGGTCACTGGGAAGCAACGTGGGATCCAGCGACCGGCGTGCCCCGCCAGATCTGGGGCCGCGGCGTCACGATCGCGCACGCGAATGCGAACGCCGCGATCGGCTTGGCCGCCGCGCGCTCGATGCTCGCGGATCAGCTCGCCCTGCTAGCGCCCGGAGCGAGCGTCGCGGATTTCCAGCTCGTCTCGAACACCGATGACGGCCACATTCGCACCGTCGCGTTCGCGCAATACGCGAGCGGTCATCGCGTGGTCGGTGCGCAGCTCAGCTTCTGGTTCGAGAACGATCATCTGTTCGTGATCTCGTCGCAGGCGCTGCCGTACATCTCGTTCTCGACCACCCGCAGCCGGCTCGCGCCGGACCTGCTCGGCCCGCGCGCGACCGTCACGATTCGTGATGCCGTGACGCTGCCGCAAGCACCGGTGGTCGCCAATGGCGACGATGTCGTGCTGCCGCTGATCGGCGATGCCGCGGTGATGGGCTATCGCCTGGTCTCGCCGTTCACGATCGATGGTGGCGCCGAGGGCCGCTATCAGGCGTACGTCGATCCGACGAGCGGCGACGTGATCGCGATCCACCAGCTCAACGAGTACGCGACCGGGACCGTGCGGTATCACGGCACCGATCGCTATCCCGGTCGAGGTCGCAAGGACTACCCGGCGGTCAGCGCGCACGTCACGGTCGCGGGTGCGCCGCAGACCACGGGTGAAGACGGCACGATCAGCTGGGGCGATGGCTCGATCGCACTCGAGACCACCACGGACGGTGACAAGGTCACGATCGTCGACGCGATCGAGGGTCTGGCGCTCGGCGAATTCGCGATCGATCCGGGCAGCACAACGATCTGGGATGCGAGCGGCGGCGGCTCGGCCGATGCAAAGCCAAACGATGCGCAGGTCAACGCGTACATCAACGCGAACCTCGCGAAGCAGTACGTGCGCGCACATGTCGACGCGCAGATGCTGACGCTCGAGGACGTGATCAAGGTCAACGTCAACCTCGCGCAGGATTGCAACGCCTTCTTCGATGGCGCGGCGCTCAACTTCTTCCACGCCACCGCGATGTGCGAGAACACCGCCCTCATCCAGGACGTGGTGTTCCACGAGTACGGTCACCGCGTGCACACCGCCGAGATCATCAACGGCGTCGGGTCGTTCGACGGCGCGATGAGCGAAGGGGTCGCCGATTTTCTCGCGGTCAGCATCACCGGCGATTCCGGTATGGGCCGCGGCTTCTTCTACACCGATGCGGCGCTGCGCGAGCTCGATCCACCCGACCATGAATGGCGCTGGCCGATCGACATCGGCGAGATCCACCACACCGGCATGATCATCGGCGGCACGCTGTGGGACCTCCGCAAGGCCTTCATCAGCAAGCTCGGCGACGTCGATGGTGTCGTCCTCGCGAACAAGCTCTATGTCGGAGCGTTGCGCCGCTCGGTCGATATCCCGACGAGCCTGCTCGCGGTCCTCGCGGCGGACGACGACAACGGCGACCTCACGGATGGCACGCCGAACGAGTGTGCGATCCGTAACAGCTACGGCGCGCACGGCCTGCGCTCGGTCACCGGCACCGTGAACGCGCCCGGCGAGATCGACGACGACGTCCTCTCGGTCGGCATCGTGATCTCGGTTGCCGGCCTCAGCGAGCGCTGCACCGGCGATGCTCTCGGCGACACCAAGCTCGCCTATGCCGGCATCGTCAACGGCGATCCGGTCGATGGCTCGGTCACCGCGACGGGTAATGCCGCGAATCAGTTCTTCGCGCAGCTGCCGCTCGCCCCGTATGGCGTGATGAAGTACCAGGCGCAGGTCGGGTTCGCCGACGGCTCGGTGTTCACGCTTCCCGACAATCTCGGCGATCCGTACTACCAGACCTACACGGGCCACGTCGTGAAGCTGTACTGCACCGACTTCGAGTCCGAAGATCCGTTCGCGAGCGGCTGGACCAGCAGCGTGACGACGAAGGGCATGCCGCTCGCGACCACGTGGGCGTGGGGCACTCCGACCGGCGGCGCGACCGATCCGCACGCCGCGTTCTCGGGCGGCAAGATCATCGCGCAGGTCCTCGACGGCGACTACGCCCCGACGACGAGCTCGTGGTTGCAGATGCCGCCGGTCGACGTTGGTCGGTACACTGACGTGCGCTTGCAATATCGCCGCTGGCTCGCGGTCGAGGATAGCCACTACGACAAGGCGACGATCCAGGCGAACGGCGCGCAGACCTGGGTCAACTACACCGCAAACATCGGCGACTCGAGCTCGACCCATCACATCGATAAAGAGTGGCGGTTCCAGGACGTGTCGCTGACGCCCGCGTTCTTTGGCCACACGTTGAACGTGCGGTGGTCGCTGGTTTCCGATGAAGGCCTGAACCTCGGTGGCTGGCAGATCGACGATGTCTGCGTCGTCGCGAACCCGAATTCGATCTGCGGCGACGGTGTGAAGACCAACACCGAGAGCTGCGACGAAGGCTCTGCCAACGCGGATTTGCCCAACAAGTGCCGGACCTACTGCAAGCTGCCCGCCTGCGGCGACGGTATCGTCGACGTCGGTGAAGAGTGCGACCAAGGTTCCGCGACCGACACCTGCTCGGCGACCTGCAAGGTCATCGCGATCGATACCGGCGGTTGCTGCTCGGCGAGCGGCGGTAGCGGCTCGCTCGTGCTTGGCCTCGGCGTGATCCTGCTAGCGATGCGGCGCCGGCGCGTTTAGATCCGCGGCATCGACCCAGCCATCGTGGTTGCGATCGAGCTTCTGCATCCTCGCGGCGAGCCGCGGTGGTAGCTCGCTGCGATCGACGACGCCGTCATGGTTCAGATCATACTTGCGGATCACGCTCTGGATCCGCCGCGCACGGCGCTCCATTCGCCGCTGCTTGCGCTCCATGCGCTGTTCACGAGTCGGGTGTTGCGGTGCGCCATCATCGGCGGGGGCGGCTCCAGCGAGCGAGACGAGCGAGACGAGCGCGGCGAGGACGGCGGCGAGCTTCATGCCCGCTAAGACGCGCGATCCGGCGCGTGGTTAACCCGAGACCGTGACGCGCGTTTTGCGAACACGCGGGGCCTCGGTGAACGCCTGGCGAACCCGCTCGAGGATCGCGTTCGGGAGCGCGGCGTCATCGGGGATAAAGTGTACCGATGCCTCGGCAAACAGCGCCTTGTCGCGCTCACCGACCGAGCCGACCATCACCATCTGGCTGCGCCCCCCACCTTCGAGGCCGCGAGCGTACATGCAGAGCTCGAGCGCGTTCATCACCCCGCGCAGCGCCGCATCGACGAATACGAGGTCGGGTTGGTCGCGATTGAGCTTGTGCGCCGCATCGGTGCCTTCGCTCGCGATCTCGACCGCGGCGGCCGGATGCGCGCGGCGAGCGAGGCTCCACAGCCAGCGCGCACGTGCCGTATCGTCATCGACGATCAGGATCCGCAGCGTGCGGCTGCGATGGCCGAGCCGTTCGGTGATCGCTTCGAGCTGGAGCAACACGTCGCCCGCCGAGCGTGGACGCGCCGCGGGCGCCTTGGCGAGCAACCAATCGACAATGTCCGAAACCTCGCTCGGCAAGTCAGGGCGCAGATCCGTGATCCGCGGTGACGGCGCCGAGGCATGGCCGCGTGCTTCGACCATCGGATCGTCATCGGCAAAGGGAGGCGCACCGGACGCCATCTCGATCGCGACGCACCCGAGACCGTAGAGATCGATCGCTTCGGCCGCCGCTGGATCTCCGGGTTCGACGTCACCGCGCACGACCTCCGGAGCCATGATCCGACCGTGCGGACCGAACGCTGGAATCTGCGACAGCGACAGCCGGCCCAGGACCAAGCGGTCGCTGATGCCGCCGTTCGAGCGCGCGCCCGGATCGACCATCACGGTCGATCCCGAGATGTCACCGACCGCGATGCCGCCATCATGCGCGCGTGTGACCGCGGCGATCAGCGTTCGCAATCGCGCGAGGAAGACCTCGGCTGCGAGGGGTCGGATCAGCTCGTCGCGTAGCAGGTGACCTTCGACGCGCTCGCCGACGACGTACTCGGCGCCGTTGTGGACGCCCATGCCGTGGACCTGCACCGCGCACGGGTCGCGCACGGCCGCGCAGCGCCGCGCTTCGGCGAGCAGCGACGGAAACCCCGGGTCGCGCCACGCGAGCTTGAACGCGACCGAGCGGTCGAGCAGCATGTCGCGTGCTTCGAACACGATGCCGGTGTCGGTGCGGCTGATCTCGTCGCGGATAGCGTAGGTCGAAGCGACCACCTCGCCGTGGCTCAGCGGACGGGTGGGGCTATCGCGGAAACCCGCTGGTGCCGCAAAAATCCCCGAAGCCATGCCCGTGTCTTATCACGTAAGTACACGATTTTCATCGCCGAAATATGCGGCTAAGCGCTCACGATGTCGGTCTCTGGTGCTGGACGACCTGAGCCGAAACGCCAGATGCCCATGCGTGTCTGGCGCATCAAAGCGCCACGCATGGGCAGCCGGATCTGGCGCGTGCCAGGACGAACTACGCGAGGTTCGAGAGCTTCTTCGCGTTCTCGAGGCCGACCTTGCGGGCCTGCGTCGAGAGCTGCGCACCATTCGCGAGCGCGTCGGCCGAGAGCTGCGCGAAGTTCTTCATCGCGTCCTGCGCCTTGGCGACGAACTGCGACTCCATCGAGGCGTACTCGGTCGCGAACGACGCCATGCGGCCGAACGCGTCCGCCATCATCTGCTGCATCTGGGCTTGGCCCTGCGCCCAGGCGGTCATCGGGTCAAATCCGACGAACGGGTTCTGCATCGAGGGGGTGGCGGTGACGGGAGGCTGGTTCTTGGTATCGGTCGACATAGGCATGGCTCCTTGAGTGTCCCCACCTTACGTTCGATGCCGGGGGTCGTCAAGACCAAATTTGTGCATTGCACAAAATACTCAGCGACGAGAAATTTAAAAAGTTGCTGCATCGCAGCTATTCAACCCAGTGCTTGGTGAGCTTGCGCGAGGCCAGCAGGAACAGCGCGGACGAGACCAGATAGAAGCCCAGGCCCGTGTAGAGCGCGTAGCGCAGCGACTCGTCACCGAAGTGCGGCTTGAGCTTGTCCGAGATGAAGCCGAAGTACCAGAGACCGACGGCGATGCCGAGCAGGTTGTTGATGAGCAGGAACATCGCCGAGGCGGTCGTGCGCATGTGAGCGGGCACGAGGTGCTGCACCGCCGTGATGATCGGGCCGAGCCACATCAGGTTGAGGCCGGTCGGGATCAGGAACAGCGGGAACGCGACCACCAGCGACGAGGTGTTCATCGCGAGGAAGAAGCACGGTAGCGAGACGAGGAAGGCGAGCGCGGGGATGATCGGATACGCGCGCTTGCTCGCCTTGCCCGCGCGGTCGGCGAGGATGCCGCCGCCGAGGACGCCGAGGCAGCCGCCGATCAGCGTGATGCCGGCGTAGTACCAGGCGCGATCGACATCACCGAGGTGGAGGCTGCGCTTGAAAAAGCTCGGCAGCCAACCGGCCACGCCGTAGCCGCACACCGAAGACGCCGCGGCGCCGAACGAGAGAAGCCAGAACGAGGACTTCTTCGAGACGATGCGGAACACCTCGAGCAGCGACGGAGGCGTGGCCGTGACTGCGGCCGGTGCGTCGGCGAGGACCGCCGAGGTCTCGTAGCCGCCGCGCTTGGGATCGCGCACGGTGAGGCGGAAGATCGGGGCGACGAGCACGCCGACACCACCGACGAGCACGAACGCCCAGCGCCAGCTCAAGGCATGCGCGATCAAGCCGCCGAACAAGATCCCGAACGCGCTGCCGAGCGGGATGCCGAGCGAGTAAACCGAGAGAGCGCGCGCACGCTGCGACTTCGGGAAGTAGTCCGCGATGAACGAGTAGGCGGGTGCGACGCCACCGGCCTCACCGACGCCGACGCCGACACGCGCGAGAAAGATCTGGGTGAACGAGTGCGTGACTCCGCACAGCGCGGTGAAAGCGCTCCACACGAGCACCGCGACCGACATGATGTTACGGCGCGAGCTGCGATCCGCGAACCACGCGATCGGCAGTGCGAGCGTGGTGTAGAGCAACGCGAACGCGGTGCCGTACATCAAGCCGAACTGCGAATCGGTCAGCGTGAACTCTTTGATGACCGAAGGCCCGAGGATCGCGAGGATCTGTCGATCGACGAAGTTCATCGTGTAGACGACCACCAGGATCGCCAGGACATAATGGCGATAAGCCCTGGTTGGCGAGCCGGGGGTCAGGGCGGTCATGGTGGGCACCGACGGTTGAAGAGTCCGCTCCATGCGTGCTGCGATAGCCCAAAAATATACTGCGACGCAATAGACAACAAATTTCAGCCACACAAAAACATAGAGTTACGCGGTGCGTTGGGTGATCAGTTTTGTTGCGATGCAGCATACAGGAACTCTCCCCAACCGCGCGCAGCTCGACCGAACAAGCCGCCCCGCACGCGCAAGCGCTCCCGCAGGTGCAAGCGCTCGACGACGTGGTTCGCGAGCACGTCCTTCGCGTGCTGCAGACGCGCACCGCGCAGCTAGTACGGCGCAGACTGACGCCCGCTACTCGGTCTGTTTCTTTTTCTTGCGTGCCGCGGGTCGCGCGCTGATGCTCTCTCGCACGGCTTGCTTGAGCTCTTCGAGCTCGCGTCGCATCGCCGCGACTTCATCCCCATTCGATTTCGCGACGACCGGCTCCGGCTGAACGTCGTGGGCATCGAACGGCGGTGGCTCCGGAGGCGGAGCCTGCGTGGGATAGCTCGGCGGTGGAGCGGCGTAACCGCCGCCGTACTGGGGCGGGTAGCCGCCGAACGGCGACCCCATCCACATCCGCGTGAGGGCATCGGTCGCGGCCATCGGGATCTGCGCGAGCGGGCTGTAACCGCCGAGTGACTGCACACCGCGCTTGGCCTGGAGATAGAGGTCGAGCGCATTGGTGACGTAACGGCTGAAGAACTCCGCGAGCGAATCATCCGAGA
Organism: Kofleriaceae bacterium; assembly: GCA_043759355.1. Classification (GTDB taxonomy): domain Bacteria; phylum Myxococcota_A; class Polyangia; order Haliangiales; family Haliangiaceae; genus JABFXX01. Next base: position 66,691 of record JAYVLQ010000093.1, on the reverse strand, counting down.
GCCGGATCATCTGCGTGAGCAGCTGGGTCGGCAGAAACTTCGCGGCGTTACCGGTCTCGAGCACGACCTGCACGAGGCTCGCTTGCGTGAGGTCGTCACCCGTCTGCGCATCGACCACGCGAACATCGGTGCCGCCGCGGACCTTGGTCGCGAGCTCGTCCAGCGTGATGTAGCGCGAATCTCCGGTATCGTAGAGGCGGCGATTTCCGTACTTCTTGATGAGGACCGTCGCCACGGGCTGCACCTTACGGGGAGCCATGTCGCACTGCAAGGGCGGATTTTGTTGCGCCGCAAAAGAAGCCTTGACAGATGCTCATCACGCTCGCTAGCGTGCGCCGCATGTCGACCCGAATCGCTAATTTCGTGCTGCGCTGCAGCATGCTCGTCGTCGGCGGGTGCGGGTCGAGCTCGGGTACGCCGTGCACGAGCCGTGACCAGTGCGCCTCGCACTTCTGCCGCGCGGACGGCACGTGCGGCCCGGCCACGACTGATGCCGGCGATGGCAGTGGTAGTGGCAGCAACGTCGATAGCGGATCGAATGCGCTGTGCGCGCCGAATCACGACGGCATGATCGAGGCGAATGAAGTGCCGCTCGCAGCGGGCAAGATGGCGAACTACCGGATCGCGACCAGCGCGACCTGGAACACGCAAGGCACCGCCTCGAGCGGCGAAACGCGCACGTGGTCGCTGACCGGTGCGCTCGCGAACGATGCCGATGGCGCGGTCACGCTCGACGCTCCGGCAGGCAAGTGGTGGGCGGCCGACGCGAGCTTCTCGACGGCGACGTACGTGACGACGCTCGCAAAAAGTTCGGATCTTCAAGGCGTTTTTCACGTCGACTCGACTGGCGTAACGCTGCTCGGCGTCGTGTCGCCGAGCGGTGGCTCTGGATCCACCGAGCTCACGTACGACCCGCCGGCGAGGATTCTCGCGGTGCCGTTCGGTGCGAGCTCGACGTGGACGTCCAGCAGTACGGTAACCGGAACCACGGCGGCGTTCCCGTTCGGTGTGAACTACACCGAGAAGTACGTCTCGAACGTCGATCAGACAGGCACGATGTCGACGCCGTACGGAGATTTTCCGGTCCTCCGCGTCAGCACCATTCTCGCGCAGTCGCAGCTCGGCTCGGTCTACTACTCGGTGCATTCCTACGCGTGGATCACGGAGTGCTTTGGCTCGGTTGCCACGGCGACAGCTGGTTCGACAACCTCGGTCTCGCCGGACAGCGAGTTCGGCTCGGACGCGGAAGTCCGCAGGCTGATTCCTTGAGAGCCCTCGCCACCTGCGCGTTGGCGCTCGTCCTCGCGGGTTGCCCGAGCTTCCATGCGGGACCGCTTCGAGGTGCGCCCGCCGATGCGACGTTCGTCGACGTCGACGGGATCCGCGTGCGCTATCGTGAAACCGGCTCCGGTCCTGGGGTCGTGATGATCCACGGCTACGGCGCCTCGCTCGATAGCTGGGCCAGTGTCGCTCCTCCGGTCGCCGCGCATCATCGCGTGATCGCGATCGATCTCAAGGGCTTCGGCTGGACGAGCCGGCCCGAAGGCGATTACTCGCCAGCCGCGCAAGCAGACCTCGTGTGGCACGTGCTCGACAAGCTCGGCGTCGACGACGTAGCGATCGTCGGCCACTCGTGGGGCGCGTCGGTATCGGTCGCGATGGCGGTCCAGCATCCCGAACGCGTGCGGCGCGTCGCACTCTACGACGCGTACGTCTACGACGATCAAGTGCCGAGCTTCTTCCGCTGGGCGCAGAAATCGGGCCTCGGCGAACTCCTGTTCGGGCTGTTCTACACGGAGCGTATGGAAGACCGTGCGCCACTCGCGTACTACGACGAGCGCTGGGTCACGCAGGCGCGCGTCGAGCGTGTCGAGGACAGCATGGATCGACCGGGCACCACGGCGGCCGCGCTCGCGGTCGCGCGTGGCCATCACTTCGCCGGGCTGCACGAGCAGCTGCGTGGCTTCGCGAAGCCGGTGCTGTTGCTGTGGGGCGCGCAGGATCAGGTGACGCCGGTGAGCTTCGCGTATCGGCTCGTCAACGAGCTGCAGAATGCCAAACTCGAGATCTACCAGCACTGTGGCCACATCCCGATGGTCGAGGCTCACAACGCCTCGACGAGGGATCTCGTTACCTTCCTCGATACCGACCGCGCGGGGGCGGAACCAGAGCCGGCACCTGCGCCCATGCCCACCGAGACGAGTGGCGGCAGCGGCGGTGGTACCGGCGGCAACGACAGCAATGCCGCGCACGTGGATCCGGAAGAGACCCCGAAAGTGCCCGAAGGCTTCGGCCCGCCGCCCGTCGACGATTCGAATCGGCTACCGCTCGGCGCGGACCTCGCGTCGCTCGGCTCGGAGCTCACGCCGCGGATGTACGCGGCGCCGCGCGAGAAGGTCGAGCTCGTGATTCACGGTGCGCTCCGCGTACGCACGGCACAGCTCTACAACCTCGATCTCGATCGCGGGCTCGATACGACCGGCAAGCCGGTCTTTCCGATTCCACTCGGCGGCGGTCAGCTGATCCAGAGCAACGACATGCGTGCGCGCACCGATCTCGCGGCGTACGCGCCGGGTGTCGGCGTGGCGGTCAAGGCGCGCGTCGACTGGCTCGATAACGTCGCGCTTGGAGGCTCACCTGATCTCGCGGGCGGTTCGCCGGCGACCAGCGGCGGGCAGCGGCCGACGACGGTCGTCGTCAAGCGCGCGTGGGCCGAAGCACTCACGCCGGCCGGCACGCTCGCGGTCGGTCGCATGGGCGCGCACTTCGGGCTCGGAATCAATGCGAACGGTGGCGACTGCGAAGATTGCGATCATGGTGATTCCGCGGATCGCGCGGCGTTCGTGTCGCCGCTGTTCGGTCACTTGCTCGCCATTGCCTACGACTGGACCTCGAGCGGCCCGTTCACGACGAGCAAGGATGGCGGTCGCCCGATCGCGCTCGAGCCGAGCGATGCGGTCGCCGGTCCGACGCTCGCGATCCTCAAGGTCCATTCGCCCGCGGCGCTCGCGCGCCGTGCCGCCGCCGGCAAGACCAGCGTCGAGTACGCGGTCTACATCTCGCATCGCACGCAAGATCGCGACGTCCCGGCCTCGTACCTGCCGACCGCCGCGCCGGTCACCAGCTTCACCAGCCATGACCTCAGCGCGCGTGGCTTCACGGCAACCGCGACCGGTGGCTGGTTCCGGATCTCGAGCGACCGATTCCGGATCGAGGCCGAGCTCGCGTACCTCGCGGCGAACGTCGCGCAGCCCTCCTTGATTCCGGGCGCCGCGGTGACCGAGCCGATCACGTCGAAGCAGCTCGGCCTCGCGGTCGAGAGCGACGCCAACGTCGGTGTCGGTAAGATTGGCTTCGATCTCGGCTACGCGAGCGGCGATAGCGCGCCGGGCTTCGGCGCCTTCCCGGCCGCGGGCCAGGCCGCGACCATCCCGGGCCAATTCGATGGACCACAGGCGAGTGCGCCGGGTGATCGCACCGTCGACAACTTCCGGTTTCATCCCGACTACCACATCGATCAGATCTTGTTCCGCGAGGTCATCGGCACGATCACCGACGCGGTGTATCTGCGCCCGCACGCGAAGATGACGCTGCTCGAGGTCGGCGGCGGTCACCTCGAGGCCGGCGCGGCGCTGATCGCCTCGTGGGCGATCGAGGCGACGTCCACGCCGAGCGGGCAGCGCGCGCTTGGCATCGAGCTCGATCCCGAGCTCCGCTACGTCAGCCGCGATGGCTTCGCCCTCACGCTCGATTACGGCGTGTTCGCACCGGGCGCGGCGTTCGATAACACCATTCTCAAGGCGCAGACCGCACAGTCGTTTCGCGTCCGCGCGGGGTTTGCATTCTGATGCGCGCTGCAATTCTCATCGGCCTGGCTGCGTGCAGCACGAACCTCACGCCGCAACCCGATCCCACCCCGGTGCTGCCCAACTGCGTGCCGAACCGAGATGGCCAGATCACCGCCGACGAGCTGCCGATCGCATACGGCTTCACGGTCGACTACTACGCGGGCGTGAATCGCACGGTCAACCTCACGCCATCGAACGGCATCTACGATCTCTCGGTCGAGTCTGCCGAGGACGCGGTCGTCGCGCTCGGCCCGATCCAGCTCGCCGCGCAATGGTACGCGAATCAATTTCCGACCGGCCAGTTCACGGTCGATGCGGGCTCGGGGCTCGACGGCATCTATCACCAGGATGATCGCGCGCTCTGGCTCGACGGCACGGCCTCGCAAGAAGCAGCGCCGGCCGCGGGCAAGACCCTGATCCGCTACGCCGATCCGATCGCGCTGCTCCGGTTCCCGTTGACCGATGGTCTGACGTACTCGACGACCGCGGCACTCGCGAGCGCCATCGTCGCGGGCCTGCCGTTCGTCGGCACCGACAAGGTCGAGGTCGATGTCACTGCGGGCGAGCGGCTGGATGTCCCCTACGTCGAGTTTTCGCCGGTGCTCCGCGTGCGCACGAACGTGGTGCGCACGCCTTCGACCGGCACGCCAGTGGTGAGCAAGCGCACCACGATCTTCATGTTCGAGTGTTTCGGCGAGGTCGCGCGCGCCGAGAGCAGGCAAGACGAAGCCGCCGAGGACTTCACGACCGCCACGTACGTCCGGCGGTTCGCCCTCGGCCAGAAAGTGAGCACGCCTTAAAATGACGACGATGCTGAACATCTGGGACACATGGAAAAAAGGTTTCGGAGCGTGGGAAAAGGCGACGACGCAATTCGTCGAGAAGGCGCTCTCGAACCCGAGCGTGATCGGTCCGGCCGGCGCACTGCTCACGACCGTGATGAAGACCAAGGCCGCGACTGATCAAGCGATGACTCGCTGGTGGTCGATGTGCGGCTTGCCGAACCGCCGCGACCAGGAGCTCACGCTCCACAAGCTCAACCAGATGGAGAGCCGCTTGTTCGATCTCGAAGAACAACTCCACGCACGGAAGGTCCCCTAGCCATGGACGTCAGCCAGCTCCTCACGATCGCGCCGGCGCCTGCCGCGGTGTTCTCGCGCGTCGCGACCCATCGCGACAAGCCGCGCTTCCAGGTTCGCGACAAGGCCGGCGCGTGGCAGCCCGTCTCGTGGGGTCAGTTCGCGATCCAGATCCGCGGCGTCGCTCGCTGGCTGATCGATCAGGATGTCGCGGTCGGTGATCGCGTCGCGATCTTCGCCGCGAACTCTGTCGCGTGGGCCAGCGCGGCGCTCGGCGCGCAGACCGCCGGCGCGGTGTTCGTGCCGATCTATCCGGCCTCCACGCCCGATCAAGTCGCATACATCCTCGGTCACGCCGAGATCGAGCACGTGTTCGTCGCGGGCAAGGAGCCCTTGTCGCGGCTCGAGAAGGCGCTCGCACAGCTCGCCACGAAGCCGCAGATCCTCGATCTTGACAGCTGTGCGTGGGCGACCGATGCGACGGTCTCGGATCCGCACTCGGTGCAAGCCGCGGCGAGCCGCGATGCGGTCACCCCCGCGATCGTCGACGCGCGCCTCGCCGCGCTCGAGCTCGATCACCCGGCCGAGATGCTCTACACGAGTGGCACCTCGGGCAATCCGAAGGGCGTGCCGCTGTCGCACCGCAACGTCGGCTCGAACGGCCGCGACTGGCTCGAGAGCAACGCCGCGCTCCTCGAAGAAGGCGATCGCGATCTATTGTGGTTGCCGCTCAGCCATATCTTCGGCTGGGGGGAGCTGTGCGCCGGCAACGTGCTCGCATGGGAGACCTACCTCGCGACGCCCGCGGATGTGCTCGAGCTCCTCCCGATGATCGCCCCGCACGTGTTCATGTCGGTGCCTGCCTACTGGGAAAAGATCGCGCGGCTCGTCGCGGCGCAAACGGATACCAAGGCCGCGCTGAAGACCGTCACCGGCGGCAACCTGCGGTTCTGCCTCTCGGGCGGCGCCGGCCTCAAGGTCGAGATCAAGCAGCAGCTCCACGCGCACGGCATGCTGATCATCGAGGGCTACGGCCTGACCGAGACCTCGCCGACGCTCACGCTCAACAAGCCCGAGGCGTATCGCTTCGACACCGTCGGCAAGGCGTTCCCCTCGGTCGAGCTGCGCCTCGACGACGATGGCGAGATCCTCGCGCGCGGCGACAACGTGTTCAAGGGCTACTTCAAGGATCCCGAGGCGACGAAGGCCGCGTTCACCGAAGACGGCTGGTTCCGCACCGGCGATGTCGGGCGCTGGACCGAGGATGGCTTCCTCCAGATCATCGATCGCAAGAAGGACATCCTCGTCACCGCCGGCGGCAAGAACGTGCCGCCCGCGAACATCGAGGCGAAGTTCGTCGACGATCCGGTGATCGAGCGGCTCGTGGTCTACGGAGATGCGCGCAGCTACCTCGTCGCCGCGATCTGGACGCGCCCCGAGGTGTCGGCCGGCGAGCGCGATCAGCTCGTCGCCCAGCGCGTCGAGGCGATCAATGCCGAGCTCGCGCGCTACGAATCGATCAAGAAGTTCTTCATCGCGGAGTCGCCGCTGTCCGTCGAAGACGGCACGTTGACCTCGTCGCTCAAGCTCCGCCGCAAGGCCGTCTACGAGCGGCTCAACGCGCGCTTCGAAGCGCTGTACGCGTGATGAAGCCGCAGAAGTCTCCACTCGATTCGATCGTCGCGCTGTGGAAGCGCGCGCCGAAGGGCCCCGCGCTCGTCGGTGCGACGCCTCACACCGTGGTGTGGACCGAGAACAAGTGGAAGCTCATGCGCTTCGCACCGGCGGTGCCGAAGTACAAGACGCCGATCCTGATGGTCCCGTCGCTCATCAACCGCTGGTACGTGCTCGATCTCGGGCCTGAGCGCTCGCTGATCGAGTGGCTCGTCGCGCAGGGCCACGAGGTGTTCTGCATCGATTGGGGCACACCTGGCGCCGAAGATCGCTACCTCACGTGGGACGACATCGCCGGCCGCTACATCGGCCGCGCGACGCGGATCGCGGCGCGCTACAGCCCGTCGGGCAAGGTCCACATGCTTGGCTACTGCCTCGGCGGGACACTCGCGACGACCTACATCGCCGCATTCCCCGAGCACGTCGCCTCGTACCTCGCGCTCGCCGCGCCACTGGACTTCGACAAGGCCGGCATCATGACGACGTGGACGCGCGTCCCGACGTTCGATATCGGCTCGATGATCGCTGCATTCGGCAACGTGCCGTGGCCGCTGATGCAGGCGACGTTCAAGATGTTGAAGCCCGCGGGCGACATGGTGAAGACCGTCGCGCTCCTCGATCGCGCGTGGGACGACGAGTTCCTCGAAGGCATGCTCGCGACCGAGCGCTGGGGCAGCGACAATGTCTCGTTCCCGGGCGCGTGCTACGCGCAGTACATCCAGGAGCTCTATCGGGAGAATCGCCTGATCACCGGCGGGTTCTCGCTCGCCGGTCGTCCCGTGAATCTCTCGGCGATCAAGTGCCCGATCCTCGCGATCGCATTCACCGACGATCACATCGTGCCGGTCGATAGCGCCGCCCCGATCGTCGATCGCACGTCGTCTGTCGACAAACAGCTGGTCGTCCAAGGCGGCGGCCACGTCGGCGCGGTCGTCTCGCGCAAGGCGGCGGATCGGTTATGGCCGATCATGTCGAAATTCTGGGCGACCCGCGCCGGTTAGCGCGCGAACAAATCGAACATCGTCACGCACTCGAGGCCCGCGCCGTGGATCGCCGCGACGATCCGCGGCAGCGCATCGAGCGTCCACTCCTGGCCCTCGTGAAACAGGAGCACTTCGCCAGCGGTCGAGACGCAGCGCTGCGCGAGCGTGGCCGGATCGCGATCGGAGTAGTCACACGAATCGAGCGACCACAGAGCGACCGTGTAGCCCGACGTGCGCAGGTTGATCAGTGACATCGAATCGAGCGAACCGTGCGGCGGGCGGACCCAGGACGTGCCCGTGGCCTGGCCGCCGATCGCCTCGTCGGTGCGCTTGCACTGATCGAGTAAGTCACGCCGCGACAGCTTCGTGAATCGCTGGTGATCGTAGCCGTGACCCGCGACCTGGTGCCCGCGCCGGAGGTACTCGCGGATGTGCTCCGGGTACTTGTTCGCGAGCTCGCCGAGCACGAAGAACGTCGCCGGCACGCCGAGATCATCAAGCAGCTCGAGGTAGCGCGGCGTCAGCTCGTCGGGGCCGTCGTCGAAGGTGAGCGCGACGCGCTTGGTGGTCGCGGGGCCACGGCGGAGCAGGCCCGGTACGCGGTCGAACATCGCGTTCTTGATCGCTGCGCGGACCGACGGCACGGGGGCAAAGTTACCACTTCCGGTCGCGGAACTTCTCGCGCAGCTCGGTCTTCTTGAACTTGCCCGCCGAGGTGCGTGGAATCGCATCGACGAACTCGACCGCTTCGGGAAGCCAGAACTTCGCGAACTTCGGCGCGAGGAACGAACGCAGTTCTTCGCCGGTGACCTGCGCGCCATCTTTCAACACGACCACCGCGAGGGGCCGCTCGCTCCACCTGGGATGCGCGACGCCGATCACCGCCGCTTCCTTGACCGCGGGATGGCCCATCAACGCGTTCTCGAGCTCCTGCGATGCGATCCACTCGCCGCCCGACTTGATCATATCGGCGACGCGATCCGTGAGCTGGATATAGCCGTGCTTGTCGATCCGCGCGACATCGCCGGTCTTGAAGTAACCGTCGTCGGTCCAACGCTCCGGCGTGTAGCCACCCAGGTAACTGCCGGCGATGAACGGCCCGCGGATCTGGACCTCGCCGCTGGTCTTGTCGTCGGCCGGCACGTCGCCTGCTTCGTTGCGCACGCGCAGATCGACGAGCGGCACGGGCCGACCCTGCTTCGCGCGCTGCTTGTACTGAGTATCGAGGTCCGCCTGCTCGAGCTCGGGCGAGAGCCGCGACACGGTACCGACGGGCGACGTCTCGGTCATGCCCCACGCGTGTAAGAGGCGGAGGCCGAACTTGTCGAAGTCGCGGATCAGTTGCTCGGGTGCGGCCGAGCCGCCGACGATCATCCGGATCGTGGGCAGCAGCTTGTACTTGGTGGGGTTCGCCTCGAGCGCATCGCGAATGCCGATCCAGATCGTCGGCACACCTGCGGCGCAGGTCACCTGTTCGCTCTCCATCAATTCGAGACAGCTTGCCGCATCGAGGTACGGGCCGGGAAACACGAGCTTCGCACCGGTCATCGCGCACACGTACGGCAAGCCCCACGCGTTGACGTGGAACATCGGCACGACGGGCAACAGCACGTCGTTGCGACACACGTTTAACGAGTCGGGCAGGGCGACCACGAGCGAGTGCAGCACTGTCGAGCGATGCGAGTACACGACGCCCTTCAAGCGGCCCGTCGTGCCACTCGTGTAGCAGAGGCCGAGCGCGTCGGTCTCGGCGAGCTTCGGCAGCGCGACAACATCAGCCCCCAGGGAGCTCGCGAGCAGCGCCTCGTAGCTGTCGTACGTGCCGTGGTTGCCGACCACCCAGATCTTCTCGAATTTCGCGCCCGCGGCGAGCACCTTCTCGAGCAGCGGTACGAGCACGTCATCGACGATCAACATGCGATCGCCCGCGTCCTTCGCGATGAACGCGATCTCGTCGGGATGCAACCGCAAGTTCAGCGTGTGGATCACGGCGCCCGAGAGCGGAATGCCGAAGTAGGTCTCGAGGTGCTCCGCGTGATTCCACATCAACGTCGCCACGCGATCGCCCTTGTTCACGCCCATGCCGACCAAGGCGCGCGCGAGCTGCTTCGCGCGACCGATCAGCGCGCCGTAGGTCGTGCGCGACAAGCTGCGATCGGGGCGACGCGAGACCACTTCGCCATCCGCCATCCAGCGCTCGGCGCGATCGGCGATCCAATCGATCGTCAGCGGGACATCCATCATCGTCGGGCTCAGCATTGGCTGGAAGTTACTACGGCTTGGCTTGCCTACATGCGGTTACATCGGCGGACATTAAGTACCATCCGTGACGAAATATTCCCGCGCCGCAAACGCAGAGAGCCGCGTCCAGATGGCGAAACGAGCTCGATAAAGTCGGAGTAAACATCCGGCGCGAGTTGTCCGTATTAGGAGGGCCGATGCTGACCGAGACCGACCCAGACAACACCTTGATCGAGGCTCTCGATCCACGGCTGGGCCAGATCCTCGGCGAGCGCTATCGCCTCGTGCACTTGCTCGCCACCGGCGGCTTCGGAGCGGTGTACATCGCGACCGATCTCGCGACCGGATCAGACGTCGCGGTGAAGCTCGTGCACGCGAAGCACGCGCGCGATACGTCGATCGCGGCGCGGTTCAGACGCGAGATCGAAGCGCTCGCATCGCTGGCTGATCCGCATACGGTCTCCGCCGTCGATGCGGGCGAGGCTGACGATGGCACCCCGTTCCTCGTGATGGAGCTGCTCTCGGGCGAGAGCTTGTACGAGCACTACAAAGCGCAGGGAGTGTTGACGTGGCAGCGCGTCGTCCATATCGCGCGCGGCGTATGCAGCTCGCTCGCCGAAGCGCATGCGCTCGGCATCGTCCATCGCGATCTCAAACCGGCGAACATTCATCTCGAACGTCGCGGCGCCGATCGCGATCACGTCAAGGTCCTCGACTTCGGCATCGCGAAGGTCGTCGAGTCCAGCGTGCTCGACAACGCCGCGCTCACGCATATCGGCCAGATCATCGGCACCGGCGATTACATGGCGCCCGAACAGATGACCGGCATGGCGACAGCGCAGAGCGACATCTTCACGCTCGGCGTCGTGATGTACGAGATGATTGTTGGCGAGCGCCCGTACGGCGACGTCAACGGTCCGGCCGCGCAGCTCGCCGCCGTGCTCGCGGGTCCGCCGCCCACGATCTCGAACGTGCCGCCGAACCTGTCGCAGATCATTCTCCGGTGCCTCGATGCGGATCCACAGCGCCGCTATCGATACGCGACCGAGCTGTCGGCCGCGATGGCGCACCTCGATGAAGACGCACCGACCCTCATGACGCCGCCGCTACACATGCCGCTGGCGTGGGTCGGATCGAACAGCTTGAATTCGACGATCCCGGGCATCGCGCCGATCCGGCCCTCGCAGCTCGCGATCGATGCGCATCCGCGGCTCGCAGCGGGGACCTCGCCGATCTCGAATGGTCCACCGAAACCGAACGCCTTGGCCGAAAGCGTCACGGCCGCGACTAGCTCGTCGAACTACAGTTCGACGAGCTGGCGCGCGGTCGTGGTCGCACTTGCCCTCGCGATGGGGATCATCGCGATCGGCTGCTTGCTGTAGTTACTTGCGAGCAGCTTCCTTCGCAGCAGCGGCCTTCTTGAGCAGCTCCTCGGTGATGTTCGCCGGGGTCTCGGAATACTTCGCGAACTCCATCGAGAACTCGGCCTTGCCCTGCGTCGAGCTTCGGAGCGGCGTCGAGAAGCCAAACATTTCGGCGAGCGGCACCTCGGCATCGACGCGCGCGTTGCCATCTTCTTCGGTCGATCCGAGGACGATGCCACGACGCTGCATGATGAGGCCGAGGATGTTGCCCGAGAACTCGGCCGGCCCCTCGATCGAGAGCTTCATGATCGGCTCGAGGATCTTCGGCGAGGCACGCGGGAAGAAGTCACGGAACGCACCGCGAGCCGCTTCCTGGAACGCGATATCGCTCGAGTCGACCGCGTGGGCGCCACCGTCGTTGAGGACGACGCGCAGACCGACGACCGGCACGCCGAGACGCGGCGACTTCATGATCATCGACTTGAAGCCCTTCTCGACGGACGAGATGAACTCGCGTGGAATCGAGCCACCCTTGATCTCGTCGGCGAACTCGAAGTCGCCATCGAATGGCTCGCAGTGGCCGCCGACCTTACCGTATTGACCCGAGCCACCCGTCTGCTTCTTGTGGGTGTAGTTGTACTCGGTCTTCTTCGTGATGGTCTCGCGGTACGCGACCTGCGGCGGCGAGGTGACGACCTCGGCCTTGTACTCGCGCTTCATGCGCTCGATGTAGACCTCGAGGTGGAGCTCGCCCATGCCCGCGATGATCGTCTCGTTGGACTCCGGGTCGACGTGCACGCGGAAGGTCGGATCTTCCTTCGTGAAGCGCTGGAGCGCCTTGGACATGTTGATCTCGGCGCCGGCATCCTTCGGCTTCACGGCGACCGAGATGACGGCCGAGGGCACGAACATCGAGGTCATCGCGTAGTTGATGGTGCCGTCGGTGAACGTGTCGCCCGAGTTGCAGTCGACGCCGAACACCGCGCAGATGTCGCCGGCGCCCGCGTCAGTGATCTCTTCGCGATCATCGGAGTGCATGCGGACGAGACGGCCGACCTTGACCTTCTTTCCGTTACGCGAGTTCACGATGAACTCGTCCTTGCGAATCGCACCCTGGTAGATGCGGACGTACGTGAGCTGACCGTAGCGGCCATCCTCGAGCTTGAACGCGAGCATGACGAGCGGCTTGGTCGCGTCCGACTGGACGATGACCGGCGCCTCTTCCTTGTCGAGATCGAGCGCGATGTTCTCGACGTCGCGCGGCTCGGGGAGGTAGTTGCAAACGCCGTCGAGGAGCAGCTGGACGGCCTTGTTGCCGAGCGCCGAGCCCATCATGACGGGCGTCGCCTTGAGCGCGATCGTGACTTCACGGAGCGACGCGCGGATGAGCTCCGGCGTGACCTTGTCCTCGAGCATCGCTTCGGTCAGCGAATCGCTCACGAGCGAGAGCCCATCGAGCATCTCGGCGCGCAGCTCTTCAGCCTTCTCCTTGAGGTCGGCCGGGATCGCGACTCGCTCGATCGTCTCGCCGTTGTCCCCGTAGAACATGAACGCCTGCATCTCGACGAGGTCGATGATGCCTTCGAGCTTGTCCTCGAGACCGATCGGCATCTGGATGAGGATCGGGTTGAGCTTGAGCTTCTCGCGCAGCTGATCCTTCACCTTGTACGGGTTCGCACCGGTGCGATCGAGCTTGTTGATGAAGGCGATGCGCGGGACTTTGTAGCGGCGCATCTGGCGATCGACGGTGTACGACTGCGACTGCACGCCAGCGACGCCGCACAGCACCATGACGGCGCCGTCGAGCACGCGGAGCGAACGCTCGACCTCGATCGTGAAGTCGACGTGGCCCGGGGTGTCGATGATGTTGATCCAGTGGGTCGCCTTGATCGGCGAGCCCGGGACCGCCATGACGGTCTTGGCCGTCGCGGCCGGCGGCCACTGGCAGAACGTCGCGGCCGACTGGATCGTGATGCCGCGCTCGCGCTCGAGCTCCATCGAATCCATCTTGGCGCCGACGCCGTCTTTACCCTTGACCTCGTGAATCGCGTGGATCCGGTTGGTGTAGTAGAGGATGCGCTCGGTCAGCGTGGTCTTACCGCTGTCGATGTGGGCCGAGATCCCGATGTTGCGAACTTTGGAAAGGTCGGTCAGCACGATGCGTCTCCTGGAGGTGTCGTAAACCCGTAAAAGCCTAAAAAATCCTGCGTTTGCTACCCCACCCGTCAAACGGATGCAAGCGAAACCCAGCGCAGTCCGCGGTGTCTCTCGTGAGCCGGCCTTATACCAGGGTTCGGCAACCAGGCATGTGTTTGCAATTAAAGAGTTCGTCTGCCGAGCTGCGCTACCCTGACCAACGGCCGGCCCCGGCCTTGTATGCCTCGATGATCGATCACCTCGACGACAACACCGTCAGCGAGTTCGTTTCGGGGGGGATGACCGCGAGCGCGTCCACCAAGGTCGAAGCCCACCTCGCGTCGTGCCGGGACTGCCGCACGCTGGTCGCCGCGCTCGCGGGTGCCGACGACATGGACAGTAATGTCCAGACTCACCCGCACGAAAAGGTGAGCGAGTCGCAGGTCGGCAAGCTCCCGGTGTTCGCGATCGGTGATCGCGTCGGTCGCTATCTCGTGCTCTCGACGCTCGGCTCGGGCGGCATGGGCCACGTGTTCGCCGCGTACGATCCCCAGCTCGATCGCAAGATCGCGCTGAAGGTTCTGCGCGCGAACCTCGGCGTCAATGCGAAGGAGGCGCGCGTACGGTTGAAGCGCGAGGCCCAAGCGATCGCTCAGCTCAACCATCCGAACGTCGTCGGCGTCTACGACGTGGGGACGACTGGAGACAACGAAGACGTCTACATCGCGATGGAGTTCGTCGAGGGCGACACGCTGACCTCGTGGCTCAAGAAGTGGCCGCGCACGTGGCGCGAGACCCTCGAGATCTTTCATCAAGCGGCGCGCGGGTTGATGGCCGCCCATTCGGTGGGCCTTTTGCACCGCGACTTCAAACCCGACAACGTGCTCGTCGGTGGCGATGGTCGCGTCCGAGTGACGGACTTCGGGCTCGCGCGCTCGCTGTTCGGCATCGACGATTCGAATCGCGGCCCGACCTCGCCGTCGGACATGCCGCGCGCGAATGGTTCGCCGCTCGAGGTCGATCTGACCGCGACGGGCACCGTTCTCGGCACGCCGCGCTACATGGCGCCGGAGCAGCTACTCGGCCCGAACATCGACGCGCGCAGCGACCAGTTCAGCTTCTGCGTCGCGCTCTACGAGGCGCTCTGGGGGCACCACCCGCTGCGCGATTCGACCTCGGTCGCGATGCTCGAGCACGGCGAGCCCGCACGGCCGCCGCCCGATGCTTCGAAGATTCCGGCGTCGGTCGCGAAGGCCGTGATGCGCGGGCTCTCGAAGGAGCGCACCGATCGATTCCCCACGCTGGCCGCGCTGATCGGCGAGCTCACGCCTCCGGTGCAACACGCGCGTGGTCGTACGCTCGCATTCGCCGCGGTCGCGCTCGTCGTCCTCGGTGGTGCAACCGCCGCGGTGCTCGAGTCGCGCGGTCATGGCACGCGCCTGCCCGAGCCGCCTGATACCGAAACGGTTCGCGTGCTAGTCGACCGGATCAACCAGCTCGAGCTCGAGAAGAAGCAGCTGCGCAAGCGCCTGATCGAACGCGACCTCGCGCACGAAGACGACATCAAGTCGCTCGAGCACGACAAGGAGCTGCTGGTCGCGAAAGAGGCCGAGATCAACTCGCTGTTCGAGCAAGTCACCAACCTGCGCATAGCGAAGGCCGTGCCTCACGTGGTGTCGCAGAGCAGCCGGGTCGTCACGTCGGTCGCGACCGCACAACGCGACCTCGAGGGCTGCTTCGACGAGTGGGCCTCCCGGCCGCTGACCGCGGAGTCGATCGGCCACGGCAGCGCGCTGGTGCGTGCGAATGATTCCGATGTGGTGGTCACGCTGCGTGTCGCACCCGATGGTGCGACCTCGGATGCCGAGGCCAAGGGCGAGGACACCGAACGCTCGCCGAGCCTCAAGCTCTGTATCGAGTCCGCGGTCTCTCGCGTCGCCTATCCGAGTGGGACCGAAGCGCTCGACCTCGAAGTCGATGTGGTGTGGGCGGCCCCGGACATCATCAACACGTCAGCACGTGTCACCGGCCACCACGAGCCACCGTGACAAATCCTGCTGACGCTTGGGGATTCCTGTAGTACTTCATCAGGCCGATGTTGAATGTCCGTTTCGCCGTTGCCGCGCTGATCGTCACGTCTGTCGCCGTCGCGTCCGCGACACCGGAGATTCGCACCGTCATCCAACCGCCGCAGCATCCGCCGAGCACCGTGCTGACCGGCGAGACGATCTTTCTCAACAACTGCGCGGGTGGCTGCACGATCAAGCCGGGCTCGACCGACGCGCGTACCGACACCACGTCGCTGGCGCAGGCCCAATCCGTGTTCAGCGAGTACGCGTGGCAGCCGGGCGAATGGGCTCAGGTCGTTCAATGCGTCCGCGAGGTCTACTCGCCGTTCGCCGTGGCCGTCACGGACGTCCGTCCGAACACCGAGTACAGCGAAGCGATCGTCGCAGGTCGCCCGCAAGATATCGGCCTGCCGACCGGCGTCGGTGGGGTCGGGCCGGGCTCGCCGGACTGTTCGCCGATGACGAACCAGATCGCGTTCGCGTTCGCCGAGACCGCGGTCAATGACTTCGCGCAGGAAGACAACGGCAACCGCGTGTGGGGCATTTGCTGGGTTATCTCGCAGGAAATCGCCCACGCATACGGTCTTCCCGATCACGAGATTTCGTTCACCGATGGCGAGTCTGCGTGCAGCGATCCGATGACGTACCTGTCGAACTGCGGCGGCCAGAAGTTCTTCCGCAACCGCACCGCGAACTGCGGTGACTTCACTGCGAAGCCCTGCGCGTGCGCGTCGGTCGTCAACTCGCACCTCAAGCTGACCTCGGTGTTCGGCCCTGGTACGTCGCTGATTCCGGCCCCGACCGTGACGCTCGATTCACCGGCCACCGGCGCGACGGTCGCGAAGGGCTTCGTCGTGGCCCCGACCGCGTTCTCTCGCCGCGGCGTGAAGCACCTCGACCTCTATCTCAACAACCATCTCTGGGCGACGACGCCCGGCGCGAAGTTCTCGCTTTCGGGTCAACTGATGACGACCTACTCGATGCTCGCTCCGGCGAACGTTCCCGACGGTGTCATCGACGTGATGGTCAAGGCGTACGACGACCTCGGGATCGAGACCGACTCGACCACCTCGACGGTGACCAAGGGCGCCGCGTGCGCGACCGCCTCGACCTGCTTGACCGGTCAGAAGTGCGAAGCCGGCAAGTGTTTCTGGGATCCGCCGGCCGGCCTCCTCGGTGGTGCCTGCACGTACAACGAGTTCTGCACGACGGGCATCTGTCAGGACTCGGACGTCGGCCAGTACTGCTCGCAAGCGTGTGTCGTCGGCTCGACCGATGGCTGTCCGTCCAGCTTCGATTGCATCGCGACCAGCGAAACCGGTGGCGTGTGCTTGCCGCAGAGCGCCGGCAGCAGCGGTTGCTGCAGCGTCGCGCACGGCAACCGTGCTCCGTGGGCACCGATCGCGCTGGGCCTCGTGGCGCTCGGCTTGGTGCTGCGTCGACGTCGCCGTCGCTGCGCGTAGCAAGCTTCGCGGACTCTCGAAAAACAGAGGCGTGACAAAACCTACTGACGGGTTGGGGCGCCTGTAGTACTCCCTCCGGTCCATGGGTAAAGCGCTATTGATTTCGCTCGTCGCGATCGCCGCTGCCGGCTCGATCGCCCGCGCGGACGAACGTCCGGGTCGGCTGCCTCACGGCCAAGGCCGCCGGATCTCGATCCCGTACACGGGGCCGGCGCGCCCGGTCGCGGCGCAGACGTCGCAGTACATCTACATGAACCGCTGCAAGGGCGGTTGCGCGTTGATGCACGGCTCGGACGATGCGCGCTCGTTGACCTCTTCGATCGCGAACAACGGTGTCGTCGGCGAATTCGAGAACGAACAGGGTCAGACCGGCGCCCCTGCCGATGCGGCGTGGACCGCGCTTGTCACGTGCGTGCAGGAGGTCTACTCGCCGTTCGCGGTGAGGGTGAGCGATCAGCTCCCGATCAACGGTGTCGGCTACACGATGGCGATCGCCGCGGGCCAACCCACTGACATCGGCCTCGGTAACGACATCCTCGGCGTTGGTCTCGGGACCTGCACCCCGCTCGACAACGTGATCTCGTTCTCGTTCTCGAACCACGAAGGTGGTACCGGTCAAGCTCGCGTGCTCGATCAGTGCTGGACGATCGCGCAGGAGACCGCTCACAACTTCGGGCTCGAACACGAGTACCAGTTCACCGACGGTCAGTCGGCCTGCAACGATCCGATGACGTATCGCATGGACTGCGGTGGTCAAAAGTTCTTCCGCAACAAGCCGGCGGCCTGCGGCGAGTACGCGACGCGGCTCTGTACTTGCGGTGGCATGCAGAACTCGGTCGTTCGGCTCACCAAGACGCTCGGTGCCGGCACCTCGTCGATTCCAGCGCCGTCGCTGGTGCTGAGCTCGCCGGCGACGGGCGCTGCCGTGCAGTCCGGTTTCACGGTGCTCGCGAGCGCTGGCTCGCGCCGCGGTGTCGCGAAGATCGATCTTTATCTCAACGACCACCTGTGGGCGACCACGGCGGGTGCGGCGTTCGGGCTCAACGGTCAACCGAACCCGGCGAACTACACGGTCACGGCGCCGGCGAACGTGCCCGATGGCGTGATCGACGTACAGCTCAAGGCGTACGACGATCTCGACAACGTGACGGCGAGCTCGGTCACGACGGTGCATAAGGGTGCCGCGTGCGCGAGCGCCTCGACCTGCTTGACCGGTCAGAAGTGTGAAGCCGGTAAGTGTTTCTGGGACGCGCCGGTCGGGCTGCTCGGCGCTACGTGCACGTACAACGAGTACTGCACGACCGGCCTGTGCCAGCAGTCCGATATCGGCCAGTACTGCACGCAATCGTGCGTCGTCGGCTCGACGGATGGGTGCCCCGCGACGTTCGACTGTATCGCGACGAGCGAGACCGGTGGCGTGTGCCTCCCACAGAGCACGGGTGGTGGCTGCTGTAACGTTGGTCACGATGGCAACCACGTGCCGTACGCGCCGATCGGGCTCGGCATGGTCGCGCTCGGCTTCGTGTTACGTCGCCGTCACCGCTGACCCGCGTCATGTAGACTAGGCCGGATGCTCCGCGCAGTCCTCGTCACCGGCGTTGCTTTGATGGCCGGTGTCGCGAGCGCGGATGCTCCGCCACGCGTGCGTGCGGTCGTCGATACGCCGGCCGAGGCGTTTACACCGCTCCAGCGTCCGGTCGTGCCGCAGATCTCGCCGTACCTGTACCTCAACCGGTGCGTCGGTGGGTGCATCGTGCACGGTGGCGCGAGCAACGACGCGCGCACGCAACACTCGTCGATCCCCTCCGTGGGCGACTACACGATGGCGGAGTTCGCGAACGATGTTGGCGTCGCCGGCGGCGCCGCGGATGCCGATTGGGCCGCGGTCGTGAAGTGCGTGCAGGAGGTTTACTCGCCGTACGCGATCACGGTGACGGACACCGAGCCGCAAAATGCCACGTACACCGAAGCAATCATCGCGGGTCAACCGGGCGATATCGGTCGCCCGGTCGACAACCTCGGCGTCGCGCCGATCGCCGCGAACTGTACCGCGCAGGACAACGTCATCTCGTTCACGTTCGCTAATCATCATCCCGGGCTCGGCACGCCGCGCATCCTCGATATCTGCTGGACCGCGGCGCAGGAGAGCGCGCACGCTTTCGGGCTCGATCACGAGTATCAGTTCACCGACGGCACCTCGACGTGTCGCGATCCGATGACGTATCGCAATGATTGCGGCGGCCAGAAGTTCTTTCGCAACTCGCGCGCGGCCTGCGGTGAAGACGCGGTGCGCGCGTGTCGCTGCGGCGGCACGCAGAACTCGCACGCGGCGCTGTTGCTCGTGTTCGGTGCGGGCACCCCGATCACGACACCGCCGACCGTGACGCTCGAGGGTGTTGCGGGCACGGCGATCCCTGCCGGCGAGGTCGTCGTGCACGCGACCGCCGCGGCGCAACGCGGGGTCGCGAAGCTCGAGCTGTTCTTGAATGGCAGCCGGTGGGCTGTCGCCTTGGGCGCAGCGTTCAACGCGACCGGGCAGCCCAAATCGGACTACACGCTCAAGATTCCGACGGCCGTCCCGAACAGCGTGATCGACATAATGGTGCGCGCGACCGATGACCTCGGCGGGTCGACCGATTCGACGACCACCACGGTCACGCGCGTCGCTGCGTGCACCGATGCGTCGGGATGTCTGGCCGATCAGAGGTGCACCGATGGCAAGTGCGCGTATCCGGATCCCCCCGGCGCGCTCGGGGCAACGTGCCCGTACTCGCAGTACTGCCAGAGCTGGGAGTGCATCGACACCGATCAGGGCAAGAAGTGCTCGGTGGAGTGCGAGGTCGACGAGCCCTCGAGCTGTCCTGGGAACTTCACGTGCGCCGATACCGGTGGCGGCAAGGGATACTGCGTCGAGGTCTCGGTGGGTGGTTGCTGCTCGGTCGAGGGGCGCGGTCAGCCGTGGTCAGCACTGCTGCTCGGCGTTCTCGTCGTGGGTCTCACGCGACGCCGACGTAGACGCTGCTAAGCTAGCGACGATGCGCCCCGCTCCCCTCGTCGTTATTGCCATGGTTGTTGCCGTGCTCGGTGCACTCTCGCCGCCCGCGTTCGCGGACACCACACCGGTGACGTCGGTCGCGCAGATGATGGTGCTCGAGCCTGGCGACTCGAGCTACAAGTTGTTTCACGGCGCGGTCTGGCTCGAGCTCGACAAGGCCTCGGTCAACTATCGCTGGGGCGGCTTGCAGTGCAAGGGGCGCGAGCTGTCGGACACGAGCATCCAGTTGATGTTCTCCACGTTCCGCTCGGAGTATCAGGTCAAGCTCGAATACGTGAGCACCGATTACCAGGGCAAACCGTACCGCTGCGTCACCGGCTTCACGATCTCGAAGTCGTGACCATCCCGAGTGCGCGCAGGTAGTCGATCTTGACCTTCCGCTGAACGCGGCGCGCGATCGGCGCGCCGAGCTTCGCGATCCAATCGGCCATGCGCGCGTACGCGGTGGTCTCGCCGACCACCCGACCGTCGGCGCTGCGCGAAACCGCGAAGTACTCCTCGCCGGATTCGGCGTGGCCGGGCAGGGTGCCGTACGCGTACTCGAACCGATCGGGCGTGGCTTCGACGTGGACGATCCGGCACGGATTGATCGACCACACCGGCCCGACCTTCGCGCACACGACGACATCACGGCGCAGCATCACCCGCGCATCGCGCGGATATACGAACATGTACGGCAGCTCGTGGGTCGCGAACGAGGCGAGTCGCTCGGCCGCGGTCGCGAAATCGATCGCGAGCTCGCTTCGATGGTCCTCGCAGTGGTACGCGGGCGCGCCACCGGTGCGGCTCATTCCGACCTCGGGATACGTGAGCGAGAGCCCGGCAACGCGCGCGAGGATCGCGGCCAGTTCGGCGTCTCGAGGGCGGCGCAGCGACCACATCGAGGTTCACCATACGCGGTCAATGCGTCGCGAGCCAGCCGACGATCGCGCTCACCGTGACTTCATCGAGACCGCGATCCGGCGAGTTGTAACCGAGCTCGACGGCACCCAGATCCGCGCGCAGCTCGGCGAGCGACTTGGTCTCGTGCTTGAGCACGTGGTCGGCCTCGGACGCGAGCACCAGCGTCGAGCCCTTCGCCGCGGCGTGGAGCACCTTCGCGTCGAGCTCCGGATCGACCTGGACGTCGCGCATGCCGTTGAAAATCAACACCGGCTGCGTCACCTGCGCGACCGCGGTCGCGGGATCGAACGAGAGCAGAGCGCGCGACAGCACGGCGGTCGACGGCGAGGTCAGCGTGCGCAGTAATGTCTGTAGGCCCGGAATCGGTGTGGCCTTGACCGGATCGATCTCGTGGCCCGCAAGGAAGTCGTCGAGCGCCGCGCGAAACGGTGCGAGCAGGGTTTCAGTCTGGCCCGGGGCCTTGGTCTCGATCTGCGAGCGAAGCTGGCCGATGACGACGTCCCGCAGCATGCGACCCGGCGTTGACAGCAACAGTACGCCCTTGACGTGCGCGCCCTCGACGAGCGCGGTCCGCAGCGTATGCAGGCCGCCTTCGCTGTGACCGGCGATGTAGAGCCGCGCCGGATCGACCTCGGGGCGCGTGCGCAGGTACGCGAGCGCACCGCGCATCTCGTCGACGTAGAGATCGATCGATTTGCCCAGCACGGAGGTGTGGTTCTTGCCCGACGAGGCCTTGTCGAACCGGATGACGACCGCGCCGTGTGCCGCGAGCGCCTCGGCGAGCAGCTTGCCGCTGCCGTTCTTTGCCGCGATCAACGGGCTTGTCCAATCGCGATCGGTGGGGCCGCTGCCCGCGAAGATCACGATCGCGGGGAATACGCCGGGCTCGCCGGGACGGACCAGCGTACCCGGTACGCTGTCACTGCCGGCGGTGAGCTCGATGTCCTCGCTGATCGTCGCGAAATGGGCGGCGGCGTCGATCGCCATTCTCGGCGGAACCAGCTTGGTCGCTGCGCCGCTGCACGCTCCGACGCAGACGAGCAGCAGCGCCGCGCGGATCACGCGCCGCTACCCGAGCCTGCGGGCGCTGCCGCGCCCGGCTTGATCTGGTCGGGCCCGATGAGATCGTGCGCGCTCTTCGCGCACTTTCCGATGATGTCGTTGTCGACCATGCTGGGGCCGCCGCGCACGCCGATGATGCACTTGGTATCTTCGTCGAAGAACTTGTAGTTGTTCTTGTCGGATTCGCCCTCGGGCATCACGCGGAGGCACGCCGGAAAGCCGAGGGTGGTGTCCATGTTCGCCTTCTGCTCGACGCACTTCTTCGCGAACCGGTCGGCCGCTTCGATCGTCCAGCAGTACGTCGCGATGTTGCAGATCTCGTCGCCGGGCATCACGCCGAGCCGGCCGTTCTTCTTCTTGAGCGCGGTCTGCTCCGCTTCGCTCGGGGGCTTGCCACCGCGGATGATCGAGCACGAGGCCGCGGCTTCGCCATCGTCCTTCATCTGATGGACGACGACGGGCGCGGTCTCGCCGAGGAGCTGGGTGAACTTGTCGGCATCGACGAGCTGCGCGCAGGTCAGCTTTTGCTGGCCCGGCACCGGCGGATCGATCATCTTCACCCGCAAGTTCGGGTCACTCATCTTGGCCTTGTTCTCGGCAGCGGCCTGCTTGCGCGCCTCCTCGATTCCCGCGTTCTCGCTCTTGGAGCACGCACAGAGGCCTAAACCCACGATGGTGAACATGGCGATCGTCGTCCGCATCTGTGCGGAAACTAACACGAGAGTTGAGCTCGATCTCATCGCGTAAAAAAAGGGACGGTTCCTACGGGTTCAGGTGGACCTGTCGGGCTGACAAACACGGCGTGTATTCTGTCGCGGTCGACAAGAACGCGATCGCAGCGCGCCACGAATTTCAGGGGTCAAGGGCATTCGTGCGGCCGAGGACTTCACCGAAATCCCCGAAGACTGTGGAGTTTCCGCTCCCTCGACAACGCCACTTGTCCACGGCGGCCGCATCCGGCACAGTCGCGAGCCGAAACCTCTCTGGGGCTTCGCACGCGCCCATAGCTCATTTGGATAGAGCACGAAATTTCTAATTTCGGGGCAGCAGGTTCGAATCCTGCTGGGCGCACGAGCTGATTAAAGCTGACGGTTGGGTTTGTTTTGGCTTTGGCCGTCGAGGTTGTTGCGCGTATCGGTTGCTCTCTCGCGCTCTCGTGCATGCGCTGCAATTGCTCGGTGGGGACGCGCGGTCTCGCCTCGCGGTGTTGTGCGCGTCCAACGCCTGGTCGAGCGCGAGGCGATGCTGACCGAGACGTTTGCAAGGGCACGCGATTCTTGCAGAGTTGTGGGTCGTCCCGGTCAGGTTCAAATCCTGCGGGACGCAATCAGTGGCACACCCGCTGCACTTGGTCCCCGACGATGCAGGTCCGTCGGTTCTTCAAGACCCTGATCACGGCGATCATCAACGACAACATCACCGACTCCGCGGCGATGATGGCGTACTACGCGGTGATGGCGCTGTTTCCGATGTTGGTCTTCGTCGGATCGCTGTCGCTCTTGGTGCTGCCCGAAGCCACGGTGTTGCAAGGCATCGGGATGGCGAGCGAGGCGCTACCGCCCGGTGTGCGCCAGATCCTCGTCGAGCGTGTCGATTCGCTCGTCAAGTCCAATAGCGCGGGCTTCGCGATCGTTGGCGCTATCGTGGCCTTGTGGGGCGCATCGCGCGGCGTGGTCGGGCTCACCACCGCACTCGGTACGATCTACACGAAGCCGGAGACCCGCTCGTGGTTGCGCCGCCAGCTGATCGCGATCGGGATGACCTTCGCCGTTGCGATCCTCATGGTCCTCGCGCTCTCGCTCCTCGTGATCGGGCCGACCGTCGGCCACTGGGCGCTCAGCCGGTTCGGGCTCGGCGATACGTTCGACACGATCTGGAGCGTCGGCCGCTGGGTCGGCGCGGGCGTGCTCGTGATGTTCGTGTGGGCGCTCGTTTACAAGTACCTGCCCAACACCGACGCGCCACTGCTCATCTTCACGCCGGGTGCCGTGATCGGCGTCCTCGCGTGGCTCGGCATCAGCGCGCTTTTCGGTCTATACCTTTCGCACTTCAACAGCTACGAGGCGACGTACGGCACGCTCGGCGGCGCGATCATCTTCTTGTTGTGGCTGTGGTTGACGAACATCACGCTGCTGGTCGGCGCCGAGATCAACGACGTGCTCGCGGATATCCGCGCCCCACACAGCGAGGCTGCGGCCCAGCTCGCGGATACCCGCGAGGTCGAGGGCTCGCAAGAGGCGGCCGCGAAGGCGGCGAATCTCGCGGATGCGGCGCACGACAATGCGGTCGTGCCACCATCACCACCGCCCGCGGATCTCAATGTTCACTAGCGAGCGGCCTACGCGACGACGGCATCGACGGTCGGTTCGATCAATTCAATCTTCTTCCACGCGCCGGTCTTGAATCGAAGCGCGAGTGCGAGGGCGAGCACCATGAGGTAGCCGCACAAGCACGCCATCGCGCCGACTGCGCCGCCATTCCACACGCGCACGACCAGATACGAGCCGGGCGCGAACAAGCCCCACGCGATCGCGATGCGCATGCCGGCAGTCCACGCGGTATCGCCAGCGGCGCGCAGCGTCTCGTTCAAGGTCATGCCGACCGCATCGAACACCTGCCAGATCGCACTCATCGCGAGCATCGAACCGCCGACGACGATCACGGCCTCGCCGCGGATGCCCGAAGGTGCGAACCAGGACAGCACGTGCTCGGGTGCAGCGACGTAGAGCAAGGCCATCGCGCCCTCCCACGCGATCGTGCACGCGAGCGTGAGCTTGACGTTTGCCCAAACGCGATCACGGTGGCCTTCACCGATCGCCTGCGCCGAGAGAATCGCACCCGCGGAGGCGAGTCCAAACGCGGGCATGAACGCCATCGAGTTGACCGCGATCACGATGTTGAGCGCGGCGACCGTGGTCGCACCGAGCTTTGCGACGACGATGTTAATGAACGCATCGAATGCGGCGAACTCGAGGAACCAGTTGAGCCCGTTCGGTAGCCCGAACCGCGCGACGCGCCACAGCTCGCGCTTCGACAGGCCGAGCGGGCCGTGCACTTTCGGTGCGCCGCCCCAGCCGCGCCAGAACGCGACGAGCAAGAACATGAATCCGAGCCACGTAGCGATCACGCACGCGACTGCTGCACCGTCGACACCCATCGCGGGAAAACCGAGCCGGCCGGTGATCAACAGCGCGTTGATGATGATCGCGGAGACCATCGTGATGATGCCCGCGATCATCTGCATCCACGTGTTGCCGAGCCCGCCGTACCAGTTGCCGAGGGCTTCGATGCCGACCGCGGCCGCTACCGAGAGCAAGCGGATCTGCATGTAGCGCGACATCAGATCGTGGAGCTCGGGCTTGTAGCTCGCGAGCTCGAGTGCGGCGGGGATGACTGGAATCGCGATAGCGCCGACGATGCCGGCGATCAGCGCGAAGCCGAGGCCGTACCACGCGAATCGGCGCGTATCGGCGAGCTGCTTGCGGCCGACGAGCTGCGCGACAAAGCTCTGGACGAT
Organism: Kofleriaceae bacterium; assembly: GCA_043759355.1. Taxonomy (GTDB): domain Bacteria; phylum Myxococcota_A; class Polyangia; order Haliangiales; family Haliangiaceae; genus JABFXX01. The sequence goes on along the minus strand of JAYVLQ010000093.1, from coordinate 41,297 downwards.
GAAGGCGAGGCCCATCGGCAAGAACACGAACGTCATCGTGTTGAGACCGCCGGTCGAGGTCGCCGCGATCGCGTTCTCGCCGAGGTCTTTGACCTGGACCACGTCCGCGAACGTGATCACCGACTGACTAGCGCGCGCGAGCACCATCGGTAGCGCGAGCACGAGCAGGGTCACGAGGCGCGAACGCATGGCGTCAAACGATGCGTTGGATGACTCGGGTGTGCAAGGATTCCCGGATGGCGAAAGCCACTCACGAGATGTTCGAAGTCGGCCGCCGCCGCCGCTGGCTTCGCCACTACCGTTCGCGAAGACCGGTGCCTTCGGCTGGATCGAACCGCCTGATCACGACCTTGATGATACCTGACCGAAGATCTGGGCGATCTCGATCGCTGCGACCTCTTCGAGCTGGCCGTAGCGGCAGTCACTCGGCGCTTTGTCCGCGCGCCACCGTTGGAAATGCGTGCCGTGCCGGAACCGCGTGCCCTGGAGGTGGTCGTAGGTGACCTCGCAGACGAGCTCGAGGCGCAGCGGCTCCCACGAGAGATCCTTGCCGCGATTCCAGCGCGACGTCGCACCGGGTTTGCGTTGCGGTGCAGCTTCGTCGTCGCCTCCGCTCTGAAAGTTTGCCCAATCTTTCCACGGATGGTTCTCGCGATCGCGGAGCGGCTTCAAGAGCTCGGCGAGCTCCGCGCGCACAGTCTGCTTGAAACCCGCGCACACGCCGACGTGATGCAACACGCCCTTGTCGTCGTAGAGCCCGAGCAGCAGCGAACCGACGAGCGTGTCCTTGCCGCCCTTGTACCAGCGGAAGCCGGCAACGACGCACTCGGCCGTGCGCTGGTGCTTGATCTTTAGCATCGCGCGCTTGCCAGGCGAATAGCCGAGCGAGTCGGGCTTCGCCATCACGCCGTCGAGGCCCGCACCCTCGAAACGCTGGAACCAATCGGCCGCGACGGCCTTGTCACGCGTCGCGGGCGTGAGATGGATCGGCGGCTTCGCGTTCGCGAGTGCGGCGACCAGGCGATCGCGCCGCTCGAGTTGCGGCAACGCTCGCAGATCTTCATCGCCGAGCGCGAGGATGTCCCACGCGATGTAAGAGCTCGGCTTCTCGGCGGCGAGCATGGCTACGCGCGTCGCCGCGGGGTGAATGCGCAGCAACATCGCATCGAAATCGAGCTGGCCTTCGTGCGCGATCACGATCTCGCCATCGAGCACGCACTTGTCGGGTAAGTTCGCGCGGAGCTGGACCTCGAGCTCGGGGAAGTAACGACCCAGCGGCTTGAGATCGCGGCTCTGGATGTAGATCTCGTCCCCGGCCTTGAACACGAGCGCGCGGAAGCCATCCCATTTCGGCTCGTAGATCCACTGCTCGCCTTCGGGAATCTCCGAGCATAATTTTGCGAGCATCGGCTCGACCGGCGGTTGAAAAGGCAACGCGAGCGGCACGCGAGCACGCTATCATCGCGCCATGCGCGCCGTGCTGATTTTGTGCTTCCTCGCCGCGGCGCCGGGAACGGTGGATGCCGGCGATCTCTGCACGCCGGGCAAGCAACACCACGGCAAGGTCCTCGATCTCGATATCGCGAGCGCGGATGTTCACGATGTCATGCGGTTGCTCGCCGAGACCGCGAACATCAACCTCGTCGTCGGCGAGACCGTGACCGGCAAGGTCACGGTCAAGCTCAAGCACGTCGCCTGGGATGCGGTCGCGTGCACGATCGCGGGCCTCCATCATCTACGGATGACGCTCGACGACAATATCCTGCTCGTGCGGCCGATCGAGTAACCGGCGGGTTCGAGCGCTCTGATCGACGACGCTCGAAACAGTTCAGGATCTCAACGTGATCGGCTGACCGTCTTCGACGAAGCTGAGTGACGCCGAGTTCATGCAATAGCGCAGGTGCGTCGGCGCGGGGCCGTCGTCGAACACGTGGCCGAGATGCGCGTCGCAGCGCGCGCACCGATTCTCGACGCGCCGCATGCCGCCGCTGCGATCTTCGATATCGCGCACGTGCGCCTTGTCGACAGGCTGGAAGAACGATGGCCAGCCGGTGCCCGAATCGAACTTCGTGCCCGACTTGAACAATGGGAGCCCGCAGAGCCGGCACACGTACGTGCCGGTCTTCTTGTTATCGAGAAACACGCCGCAGAACGGACGCTCGGTGCCCTGATGCAGGATTACTTGACGTTCCTCGGGCGTGAAGTCCGCAGCGAGTGCATTCACGCGCGCGCTCGGCAACGGGGTGATGTCGAACCCGGATTGGGAGGTAGTCATATGCACGGCATACGACGAAAACGGTGAAAAGTTACTGCTATCATGCGCCTTCGATGGCGACCTTCGACGAAGAGCTGGCGCACACCGCCACCGCTCCCAATTCGCCGAAATCGGCTGCACCCGAGCTCGGTGCCACGCTCGGTCGCTATCGCCTCGAGCGTATGCTCGGCGAGGGCGGCATGGGCGTGGTGCACGCGGCGTTCGATCCGGATCTCGAACGTCGCGTCGCATTGAAGGTGTTGCGCACGACCAATGTCGGAGGCGATGCACGTCAGCGGTTGTTGCGCGAAGCGCGCGCGATGGCGCGCCTCACCCACGAGAACGTCGTCGTCGTGCACGAGGTCGGCACCGTCGGCGATCGTGACTATGTCGCGATGGAGCTGATCGACGGCTCGACCCTTGCCGAATGGCTGGCGGCAAAGCCGCGCACGGTGTTCGAGATCGTCGAAGCGTTCGTCCGCGCCGGTCGCGGGCTCGCCGCCGCGCACGCCGCAGGCCTCGTCCACCGCGACTTCAAGCCGCACAACGTGCTGCGCCGCAAGGACGGCAAGATCGTCGTCACCGATTTCGGACTCGCGCGCGGTGTCGAGGATGCGCAAGCCGTCGCACTCGACGTGACGCTGCGCCCCGATGCGAACCAGCCGAGCGGGCTCTCCGGCATCACCGCGACGGGCTCGGTGCTCGGCACGCCGGCATATATGGCGCCGGAGCAATGGACCGGCGGCATCGTCGGCGCGGCCGCGGATCAGTTCGGGTTCTGTGTCGCGCTGTGGGAAGCTCTGACCGGCGCACGCCCGTTCAAAGGTGATTCGATCGAGGAGCTCAAGGCGGAAGTACGCAGGGGTCCTGCCGAGCTCGATGTCTCGAAGCTGCCGCATCGGCTGCGCAAGATCTTGGTGCGCGGGTTGGACACGGATCCCGCCAACCGGTTCCCCACCATGGATGCGTTGCTCGCGGCGTTGCGCAGCTCCGAGCGCAAAGCGGGGCTGGCGTTCGCGGCCGGGGGCGGGGCGATCGCGGCGATCGTGATCGCGTTCTTCGCGCTGCATCATCGTGGCCCCAGCTGCGATCCACCCGCGATCGACCCGGGCAAGGTGTGGAGCGAAGCATTCGCGAAGGACATGCCGCCGGCGCTGTCGGAGCTGTTCAACGCGCAGATCAATCACTGGGCGGTCGCACGCGCGAGCGCGTGCACGGCCGAGCCGATCGTTCGACCACAGCAGCTCCACTGCCTCGATGGCGCGTTGCAGCGCATCGATCTCGTGCGCCGCGTCTACGGGCCGTCGAAGAATGTCGACGAGGAAGACGTCGCCCAGGCGCTCGTCGATCCGGCGGTGTGCCTCGTGCCGTCGCCACCGCGCCTCGTGTTGAAGCCGACGCCCGATGTCGTGGCCGCCTACGAGCTCTCGCGAAAGTACGACGAAGGAGGCGCCCAGGTCGACACCGACAAGACGCTCGCCTCGGCACAGGCGCTGGCCAACAAGCCGAACATCGATCCCTGCGCGAAGTCCTTGGCGCTGTACGCGGTGGAGAAATCGGGGACCGACTACCCGGCCAGGCACACCGCGATGAGCGACGCGATCGCGATGGTCGAACAATGCGACGACGATCGGTTGCGCGCCGACCTGTTGCTCGCGGCGATCAGCTATCAGCTGGAGGTCCCCATGATCGGCGCACGTGGGATCGCGGCGATCAAGCGCGCAGATGTGGCGGTCCAGCGCGTGGCCGAGCCAGCGCTCAATGCGCGGCTCGATTTCATCCGAGGCCTCGTCGCGAGTCAGGCGAGCAACTGGAAAGAAGCGCTCGCACTCTCCGACCACAATATCGCGACGTTCGAAAACCTCAACCAGCCGCGCGCCACGATCAACGTCGTGCTCGAGCAGATCGAGCTGCGGTTCAGCCGCTCGCTGGTCGAGGATTACAAGGCGGTCAGCGCGCTCGTGACCAGGTGGCTCCCGATCGCTCGTGCATTGAAAGGCCAGGAAGGCGACAGCAAGCTGGTGCTCAAGCTCGAGAAGGATCGAGCGTTCGTTCGTTACTGGAGCGAGGACATCGCGGGCGGCCATGCGGATCTCGTGCGGCTCTGGAAGCCGAGCACGACCAAGGGTGTTCGCATCGAGGGCGATGTCGTCGACGCAAAGGGAAGGCCGGTAGCCGGCGCGACCGTCGCTGCAGGGTCGGTGCTCATCATGGATTCGATCGGATACCTGCCGAATGTGCGCTGGCACCAAGGCGATGGCAACTTGCGGGTCGCGACCAGCGATGCGAACGGGCACTTCGTCATTCTCGATTGCGCCGAGCATGGCGCGATCATCGCGCAGCTGACCGATCGGCGGTCCGGCGCGAGCACCATCGCGGATCACGTGAAGCTCGTGCTCGAGCCGACTCGGTTGATCTCCGGCAAGGTGGTGCTCGGTGGACGCGATCACACGATCACCGCGGTCGGCGCTGGTCCCCCGGGAAATCACCGCGTCGACTTCGGGCAGATGGCGCCGGTCGGCGCAGATGGTGCGTTCAGTATCGACGGTGTGAGTCAGAACAAGATCGAAGTCTCGCTCGTGGTCGAGCGTGACCTGGAGAAGTTGTTCTCGTCGACGATCGTCAATGCCGGCAGCGATCCGGTCACGAACCTCGTGCTCGATCCGGGTGGCTCGGTGCGCAAGGTCGATGTCATCGGGCGAAGCACCCTGAGCGTGCCGCTCGAGGGCGTGCAGCTATTCATGCTGCCGGGGCGCTACAACTTCACGAATGCCGGCCAGTTCAACTCGCAGAGCTACCCGGGCCTCTCGATCTTGTTTGGCAAGCATCCGGCCGGTGAGAGCATTCCGAAGAACCTCGCCAAGGTGTTTCGACCGGGCGATCTCGTCGCCGAATTCACGGGTGTACCGGAGGGCGAGATCACGATCTGCGCGTTCGGCATCATGGGCGACATGCAAGATCGTAAGGAGCGCGAGAAGCTGATGGCGCACCTCGACGAGCTCGAGCTGCACTGCGAGACCGTCAATGGCCAGGCGACCATCGCCGTGGTCGCGACCGCGCCGCAGAAATCGTTCGACTAGCGCAGGTCCGCGCCGGCGAACGCGCGATCGTGCTCGGGTGCTTCGGCGATCCGGATCAGCGCCGAGGCGAGTACATCGGGCGTGGTCGACGCGTACTTCTGCTGGAGCGACTTCGAGAACAGGCCGACGACCGCGAGTAAGCCATCCCCGACGACGGCGCCGACGTGCTCGCCGAGGCGGCTCTCGTCGCGCGTGCCCGTGATGATCGCGGGCTGCGCCATCACCCATGGCAGCCCGGATCCCCGCACCGCATCTTCGGCCTTCCCGCGCGCCCGCATGTACGCGCCCCGAGCGGTCGCACTCGCGCCAATCCCGGAGAGATAGACCAGGCGCGGCTTGCTCCGCGATTGCTGCGCCGCCTCGATCGCGATCTTCGTCAGGCCGTAGTCGACCTTCTCGTAGATGTCGCCGTCGACAGCATCGGCCTTCGCCTTGCCGCGCGTGGTGCCGATCAAGATGTAGAGCTGGGTTGCGGCGTGACGATCGAGCGCCGCCGCGAGGGCCGCCGGATCCCACGTGGTCGTGTCGATGACAGCGCCAAGCGCCTCGAGCTTCTGCTTCCACTCGGCGAGGCTCTTCGAATCTGGACGGATATGCGCGACCACTGGCGTGGCGCGTACGGTGAGCTGACGCACGACTTCGCGCCCGACAAACCCGGTTGCCCCGAGGACGAAGGCGGTCATAGCTTCGCGAGCGCCGCTTGCATGCGCGCCTTGAGGGGTTCGACGCCGGCGGGATCCTTGATGTTGATCACCGGCTCGGTGTCGTACTGCTCGTAGAACACGGAGTCCTTCGCATCGGCGGGTACGCCGAGCGCTTCACGGATGCGCTTGAAATCGGGAATGAAGCCCCTATCGATGAGCGGCACGACCGTGCCGGTGATCGTGCCGGTCAGGCCGCAGATGTAGACCACGACGTTCTTCGGTGTGAAGCCGCCGGTCGGCAGGCCGCAGCGCTGCTCGAGATCCGCGAGGCGCTCGCCCTCGAAGAAGGTCTCGACGCGGCCCGTATCTCCGGTCCATCCCGGGGCCTCTTTCGGCCGGCTGACCGTGCCCCAGTACTTGAGCTTGTTGTGGGAGATCATGTGCGCGAGCTCGTCGCGATAGCCGAGGTCGGCGGGATACGACGCGCCGTGGAGCAGCACGTACTTCGAGAGGTCCGCCTCGGGATTGCGACGCAGCTCGCTGCGCACCATGCTCACGAAGGGCGCCGAGCCGGTGCCGGCCGCGACGAGCACCTTGAGGCGCGGATCGTCGGTGCCGATCGTGTCCTTGACGGTGAACACGCCCGCCGCGACAGGGCGCATGTAGATCCGATCGCCTGGCTGGATCTTCCACAGCAGATGGGTCAGCGGATTCTCGGACTCCGGCTTGGCCACGAACCGGACGTAGAACTCGACCGGCCCGTCATCCTCGGGCGCCGAGGCGATCGACATCGAGCGGCGGACCGAGCCGAGCTCCGGCTTGGCCTGGTTGTTCGCGCCGAGCACGCAGTACTGACCGGGCACGAACCACGGCCGCTCGGCGGGCATCTGATCTGGCTTGATCCGGAAGATCGTCAGCGCATCCGTGACATCAACGCGCTCGACGAGCGTGGCGTTGTACTCCAGAGCCTTGGGTGCCATCGCCTCGACGCTAACACACCGCTCACGACGAGCGGGGTGTACGGGCCGCTCGGAGCGCGGACCACGCAGCGTCGCGAGCGATTTCGAGATGCCGCATTGCGACAACGACGTCTTCGTCGCGTTTCGCCCACGTCGCCGCGCTCGCCGCTTCGAGCTTCGTGATCGCGTCGTTGGCCGCCGTGACCGCATGCGCGAACAGTTCGATGCGGGTGCCGAGCGCTTCGCGCGTCGCGGGCTCCAATGCGAGCTGCTCCGAGAACGTCGCGATCATGTCGGGCTGGCTCGCGAGCATCGAGCTCTCGGTGTGGAGGCCGAGCATGCGCACGGCCTTCTTGTCCGCGAACGAGACGTCGGTCACCGGATCGGTGCGGACGCGATGCGAGTCGCATGCAGGAGCGATCGCGAGGACGAGTGCGAGTAGGTGTTTCATGGGGTGACCTCGGCCGTCACGACAAGTGCGGCGTGGCTCGCCGCGTTCCATTCGGCTTCGAGCACCTTGCTCGGCCGCTTCATCCAACGTCCGGTGGCCGGATCGATCGTGATCACCGTACCGTCGGCGGTGTGCATCGCGATCGCGACCTCGTAGTGGGTCTGGTTGCGCTTCATGTCGTACGGCAGCATCAGCCCGAGCACGACCGGTCGACCGGCAGTGAGCTCGCGTTGTAGATCCTCCGGCGTCGCCGCGAGCGCGTACGCTTCGAGCCCGTGGGCGCGTGCGTAGTCGCGCAGGACCGAGAGCTTCACGCCCTTGTCGCCCGGCACGATCACCCGAGCGAGCTCGGTCACGCTCCACGCTTTCCCCCACGCACCCGCCACCATCGCGAGCGCCGCGAGCCCGCAATCGGTCTCCTTTGCTTGCACCACGACCGGCGTGCGTGCCGCGTGAACCCACGTGGCGTCGAGCGCGATCGGTGTGACGGGCCTGGCGCCGCCGGTGTATGCCAGCTGGCAGCCCGTCGCGAGCAGAAGTGCGAGCGCGAACCTCATCACTACAAGAGGATAAGGATGACGATCAAGATCACGAGCAGAGCGCCGCCGGAGATGCCAATCACGACGGTGCTACCGCCCTGGTAGTCGCCGACGTGCGCGGCGTCTTTTTGCTCTCGCTGTGCGTAGGTCGCGCTCTCGGCGCGCGGGGCGGCGATGGGCCGCGAGGTCATCTCGGCAGAGCGATCGGAGTTGGGTGTGGCCATCGCGGCCGGAGCACCGAGGATAAGAGCAGCAGCAAGGGCAAAGGCAGTGGGGCGAATCGACATGTGACAGTTCCTCCTAGTTGTTGGGAGGTAGTGCAGTCGCGATGCCACCGGCGATCACCCTCGGCTCGACGAGCGGAAGCGCGCGGTATGACGGCTCAGCGCGGCTTCGAGACTATCAGAGCCCTGAATTCGTGCGGAACCAGGCCCATCAGGCGGTCTTCGATGCGATCGAAACGCAGCTCACCGATCTCCGCTAGATCGAGCTTATTCGCTACGGCGTGCTCGAATAGCTCGCGCGTATAGCCGATCTTCAATAACTCGACGCCGGCATCCCGTGCCAGTGAACGCAACGCGCGAAACTGGCTACGCGTCGTGGCGAGGCCACGCTGATCGCGATCGAAGTCGAGCAGATCGATCACGAACTCGATGCTGCCGGTGAGCCCGCAACCGCGCGCGACTTGCAGCAGATGACCGAAGTGCGTCGACAGCTCCGGGTGATCGAGATGCGATGACAGGCGCGGCCACGCATTCGTATCGCCGAACTCCGTGATCACCGCGGTGCCTCCGGGCGCGAGCCAGGTCGCGATCCGTGCGATGAGGTTGATCGCCCCGGTCTGGAGATACAGCGGCTCGGGCGCATCGTCGAGGTGAAGCGCATGCTCCGCCGCTAGGGGCGAGATGGCGCGCACCAGCTCGGGGTCCGCGTTACCCGTGCCATCGATCGCGAGGCCCAGCTCGACACGCGAGAGCGCGCGCGCCGGGAGGTCGCCGACCATCTCGTTGCTGAGTACTAGATCGAAGGCTGCAGTCGGCACCGTGGCCGTGAGCGCGTCACCCACGATCCAGGTGGCCTTGTCCCCGATCCTTTCCTGCTGCGCCGCGGCGAGTGTCGGTGACAGCTCGAGGATCGTGTACTCGACCGTGCGGTTGCCGGCGGCGAGGCGCGCGATCACATCATTTGCGAGATAGCCGAGGCCGGCACCGATCTCGAGCACGCGAACGCGGCCCTCGGGCACCAGATCGCGCGTGACGAGCACGTCGGCGAGCGCCTGGCCGTAGGTGCGTTGCGCGAGCGCGGGATGCGGCACGCGCAGTAAGTGAGACAGGGTGGTCTCTTGGTGATCGAACTGCTCGTCCGCTTCGTCGATGCCGGTGCGGTGGTACTCGGTGAGCGACACCGCGGGAGGCACCGGCGTTCCGGGCTGCCACGGCGTGTACGGCATCGTCGAGGTCAGGTACGGCGGCGCCATCGCGGGCCGCTTCGCGTACGCCGACCACGGCATCAGCGAGAGCTTGAGCGCCTGGACATCCGAGTGCGTGAGCCGGCGTGCGAGGGCGGCGAGCTTTTTCGGATCGTGCTTCTGGCGGAGCTCGGCGAGCCGCTTCTCGCCATCCATCGCATCCCACATCAACGTCTCTTCGGGATCGAGCATCACCTCGGTCACCGGGCGCTCGCCCCAGGCGGTGTAGAGCGTCAGGCGATCGTCGTGGCGACGCCAGATGTTCCACTTGCCCTTCATCGGCACGAAGGCCCACACGCTCTCGAGCTCGGTCTCGTCGGGCTCGAGCAACACGGCGTGTCCGACGAGCACGTCGAGGAACTGTGCTGGATCGGCGCCTTCGAACCGGTTCGCGAACTGCGCGAGCACGGCGTGGGTGTCGGCTTCGTTCTCGAATGCCTCGATGAGATCCGCGATGTCGGGACTCATCTCCATCAAGTAGCCGTAGAGATCGTGGAACAGGTAGACCGCGCCCATGTGGGCGAACCACGAGATGTAACGAGACCGCTGCAAACGAGCCGGCAAGGCCATGCCGCGTTCCTACCATGTATACTGGCTCTTCGATGGCGTACCTGTTCGAGACCGAAGAGCACGCTGCGATTCGTGCGACCGCGCGCTCGTTCGCGGCCCGCGCGATCGCACCGCATGGTGCGGCGTGGGAGGAGGCCGAGGAGTTTCCGATCGAGCTCTACGCGGACGCCGCGAGCGCGGGCATCGCCGGTATCGGCTATCCCGAGGCACTCGGCGGCCAGGGCGGCGACATCGGCCACGTCCTCGTCGCGTGCGAGGAGCTCATCCTCACAGGTCGCTCGGTCGGCACCGTGGTCGGGCTCGGCACCCATGGCATCGCGCTGCCCCCGATCGTCCGGTTCGGCACGCCCGAGCAACAGGCGCGGTTCGTGCGACCGTGCCTCGTCGACGGCACGATCTCGGCGCTCGCGATCACCGAGCCCGGCGGTGGTAGTGACGTTGCCAGCTTGACCACGCGCGCCGAGCGCGATGGCGACTGCTACGTGGTGACCGGCACCAAGACGTTCATCACGAGTGGTACGCGCGCCGATTTCGTCACGACCGCCGTGCGCACCGGTGGCGCCGGCCACGGCGGCGTCTCGCTGCTCGTGATCGAGAAGGGCACGCCGGGCTTCACGGTCAGCAAGAAGCTCAAGAAGACCGGATGGTGGGCGAGCGATACCGCCGAGCTCCATTTCGACGCCTGTCGCGTGCCCGTCGCAAATCGCATCGGTCCGGAGAACGGCGGGTTTCCGATGATCATGATGAACTTCGCGACCGAGCGGCTCGCGCTCGCTGCGCAGTGCGTGGCGATCGGTGAGCTGGCGTATCGCGAAGCGGTCGCGTACGCGAAGCAGCGTCAGGCGTTCGGCAAGCCGATCGTCGGCTTCCAGGTCACGCGCCACAAGCTCGCCGACATGGCGAGCCGGATCGCCGCGGCGCGGGCGTTGACGAGCGAGGTCTGCACGCGGATCTTGCGCGGCGAACAACCGGCCGGGCTCGCGGCGATGGCGAAGAACACCGCGACCGACATGTGCAGCTTCGTCTGCGACCAGGCCGTGCAGATCTTTGGCGGCTACGGCTACATGCGCGAGACGCTGGTCGAGCGGCTGTATCGCGATGCGCGGCTGTATCCGATCGGGGGTGGTACGCGCGAGATCATGAACGAGCTGATCGGCAAGACGGAGGGATACTGATGCTTCGCAACAGCTGGCGCGCGGTCCCCCTGGCGCTCCGCGTCGCGTCGATCATGACCGTGCTCGTCGAGTTCTGGAACGTGTTCCAGCCCTCGTTCGGATCGACCGAGACCTTCATCGACATCTTGCGCGCTCGCGAGTCCATCGAATTCGCCGCGCTGATCGCCGCGATCGTCGGTGCGCTCGAGCTGGTCGAGATCGTGCCGATTCGGCGCAGGTTCGGAGCGCGGCTGATCACGGCCGGGTGGATGATGTCGTTGACGCTGAGCTGTCTCTACCTCGTCCTCACGATCAAGGAGAGCTGGATGCCGAGCTGGGGCCTGCAGGTGATGTCGTGGATCTGGTTCGGCTGCGCGGCCGCGATCGGAGTTGGCTTCGCGTGGATCGCGTGGAAGAAGCCCGTGATCGCGATCGCAGGGTGCGCGGTGTGGTTGATCGCGCATTCGCCGCCGCCGGTGTCGCGATGGCTCTACGACAACCATCACACGACGCTGCAGCAGGTCGGGCTCGCGCTCTACCTGCTCGGAACGCTGGGCTTGCTCGCGCTCGCGATGGTCGCGGTGAGCGACGTCCCGGCCGGCTTCGTGATCCCGGAGCCGAGGCGCGCGAAGTTCGGCTACCGCATGCTCGAGCACTCGATGTGGTGGCGGCTGATGGCGACCGTGCTGTTGATCTTGTTGACGTTCATGATCGCCGGCGCGCGAGATCCATCCGCGATCTCGACCGCGATCACCCTCTCGTCGCTGATCAGCGGTGGCACGTTCATGTGGTTCGCCTTCGGTGCCTTCACGATCGCGCGCTCGAACATCGAGGGCGTCAGCCGCGCGCTGTTCATCGCTGCAGGGTTGGGGAGTGGCTGGTGTGGCGCCATCACGCTGTCGAAGCTGGCGTCCGGGTATGGCGCTGACGCGCGCACGCATGCGTTCGAATTCGTGCTGCCCCTGGTCGCTGCGATCACGCTCGTGCTGGTCGCGATCGGCATCGCGAAGTACGCGGCGAACGCGGGTGCGGTCGAGCTCGAAGGGAAGGCGTGGAGCCTGGTCTGGCTCGTCGTCATCCTGCAGGTCGGCTCGAGCCTGATGCAATACGCGCTGCGCCATGGCGAGGCGCGCGAGGGCATCTTGCTACTCACGGTATTGCTCGTGATCTGCGGGGTCGTGGTGATCGCGAGCACCGCGCGGGTCGCCGGCGCTGCCGCCGAGAGCATCACCGACGAGGCACCGCTCGAGCTTCCGGTCGCGAAGCTTATCTAGTCGGCTTGAAGCGGACGTGGAAGTGATTGTCGTGGCCCGGCCAGTGACGCACCAGCCCCGATAGCTCGTCGCTGCCGCGCGGATACTGGAACATGAACTCGAGCTCGCTATCGGGCGTGCCGCGCTGCTTCGCGTAGTCGTAGAGCCGGCGCTGGATAGCGTAGTCGAGGAAGATCATCTTCACACCGTCGTCGAGTGCGGCGGTGCGCGCGAACGCGGCTAGGAGAGCCCAGTTCGCCTCGAGATCGAAGGATCGATCCGCGGTCGCGAAGTTATCGACGGTGGTCTTGAAGTAGAAGCCGACGTCGACATCGACGCCGGTCTGGTGCGAGACGTGCTGGCTGATCTTGCCGCCGTGCTCGGCCGAGATGTCGCCGATCGCGAGCGTCGGGACATCCGGATAGAGCGCGCGGACCTCGGCGATCGAGTGGCGAAGATATTCGACGACGTACTTCTCGCCAAACGCGCGCTGGGGATGGCGCACCACATAGCCGGCGCCGGTCTCGAGCTTCGCGGCGTGCGCGAGCAAGCTCGACCAGTGGCTGTCGTCGACCGGTGTGGGCGGCTCGGGCGCGAGCTTGACCCGGGTCGCGCCATCGATCACGGCGAGGGCTTGCCGGGCCTTCGCGTCGCTAGTGTCGGCGGTCGGTTTCTTCATGCACGCGGGGACCTCGACCACCGTGCCCGCCGGCACGAGCGAGATGTCGAGGTGATTCGCGCGCTCGACCTGCTCGGTCGTGCAGCCATGCGCGAGCGCGACGTGCTCGAGAGTTTCGCCGCGTTGCACGACAACCCGCTCGGCCGCCGCGAGCCGGGCCGTGACGAGGAGCAAGGGAAGGACGAGGCGCACCGCTAGAAATGATCTCGCGATGCACAGCGTGGCGCCAATTCCTGGCCAGGAAATGGCCCGATATGCGAGGGTCTCTGCATGGGTGGATTTTCCGTGGGAAGTGCAATCGTAGTCCTTGGCGGGTTGCTCGCCGCAACCAGCGCGTCGGCGGGCCCTGCCGCGTGGTGTGGAGGCGTCAAGACAGATGCAGCCGACGTCAGCGGGCTCAACACCAAGGACGCTCGCGAGATCGTGCTCGCGTACGTCCGTGTCGAGTGCAGCCCGACGCCCGAGGTCGAGGCGCATCGCGCGGAGATCGAGGCCGGGCGGGCTGCGTGGTCCAAGAAGCTCGGCATGGTCGAAGCCGACTGGGCCGATGCCGTGGCGTGGTCGCAGAAGGATCAGTACTCGCTCAAGGCGGATCTCTCGACGAAGAAGTTCGCCGACATGACGCCGCTCGATCAGTGGGAGGTCATGGTCGAGGCCGATGGACCGGTGGTCGGCTCTGGCGGCGGGGGCGGGCAAGGTGGCTTCGATTCGATCTATCTCGCTGATGTGTTTGGCGACAAGCTCTCCCAGGTCGCGAGGGTCCAGCTGATCCACGCGTGTCTCGAGCGACACTCCGCGGGGGGCAACGAGCTGATCTGGGCCGCCTGCGCCGCCGACCTCGCGAGCTTTAGCTTCCCGAAGTTAGCCGACGAGCTGCGCGCCGATTCCGCGCACAAGGGTGACATCAAGCAGAAGCTCCGGATCCTGGCCGTCGGCGTGGCCGCCGACATCAAGCAGCACGCCGAGGACGTCAGCCAGTTGATGGCGACGGACGTGGCGTGGAAAAAGGTCTTCGACCTCGCCACCAAGTCACGTAGCGAGTGGGCCGCGATCGCGACGAAGAATGCGGAGTTCCTGGCGCTCGCGAGCGATCTGGAGTCGGCCTATTTCGCGCAGTCGCGCTCGATGTTCGAAGGCTGCGACGACAAGACGTTTGCGGCGCTCGGCAAGGCGGTCGGCGATCTCAAGGCTGCCGACTTCGCGAAGATCTTCGACGTGCGCGATGATCCGTTCCATGGCTTTGCCTACAAGGCGCTGCCGCAGGCAATGCGGACGCCCTCGGTGTTCAACGCGTCGATCGCGGTCGCGCTGTGCAATCAGCGCAAGGGCCTGGCGAGCGTCGTCGGCGAAGCGCTCGGCGAGGTCCCGAGCCTCCGTGGTCCGCGCGGCTACGCGATCGGCAAGTTGGAGTTCTCGGGGATCGAGCTCGACAAGGTCGGTGCAAAGATCGAAAAGACGAGCCTCAAGCATCCGTACAGCGGGCTGCTGGCCGGCGGCAATCTGACGAGCGCAGGTGCGCCGATCAAGACGATCACGAAGAAAGGCGGCAAGCTCGTCGTCGCTCCGACATCGATAATGGTGAAACGCGAGGACTGCGTGAAAGAGCACACCACGAATCACATCGATCGCTTCGTCAATGGCGAGGTGCGCTACGTGATCCAGTGCGACAAGACCGCCATGGTCATGCATGATGAAAAGTGGGGAGACTTCACGATCGACGCTCGCTACGAGAAGTTGCTCAAGCCCGGGCTGAAGTTCTCCGCCACCGACGTGTCGGGTGACCAAGGTGGCATGACGCCGATCGCTGTCTGGGCGTCAGCGACGGCCGACAAGCCGATGTGGCTCTTGGCCGGACCGGTCAAGTGACGTTCAGGTAACGACGGCGAGGAGACGATCGGCATCGACCTGATCGCCGATGGCGACGTGGAGCTCCCGCACGGTGCCCGGCTCGCTCGCGCGCACGGTGTGCTCCATCTTCATCGCTTCGAGCACGACGAGCGCGGCGCCGGCTTCGACCGCCTGGTCGACGCTGACGAGCACCTTGACGACCTTGCCAGGCATCGGCGCGACGAGGCCGCCCTTGATCACCGCGGCCGCGTGGTCAGGGAAGCGCGGGACCTCGAGCAACGTGGTCAGCAGGCCATCCGCGAGCACGTAGGTGCGCGCGCCTGCGCGGGTCACCCGGGCGCGGCGACGGTGGTTGCCGTACTCGGTGAACACGAGCGCGTCGCCGACGAGCGAGACCCGGCTGATCGGCGTGGTCTTGCCGCCGATCGCGACATCGAAGCCGCTCGCGGTCGGGTGATAGCCGAGCTGGAGCTCGGTCTCGCCGTGCGTGAACACGACGGCTTGATCCGCGGCGTGCACGTTGCGCCAGCCGGGTGCGGCGAACGCGTGCGGTTCGCGGCGACGCTCGATCCCGGCGAGCGTCGCGGCGATCGCGGCGACGCGCAGGCGATCGAGCCCTGGCTGTGGCGCGCCGAGCTCGCCCGCGTGTTGATCGAGGAAGTGGGTGTGGAGCTCGCCCGCGAGGAACGCCGGGTGCGCGAGGATGCGCACGAGCAGCTCGCGATTCGTGACGACGCCCGGGAGCCAGGCGCCGGCGAGCGCGCGCGCGAGCACCTGCGCGGCCTCCGTGCGGGTCGGCGCGTGAGCGATCACCTTGCCGAGCATCGAGTCGTAGTGGATGCCGATCTCGGAGCCCGCGATGACGCCGAGGTCGGCGCGCACGGTGTCGGTCAGCTCGACCGCGTGCAGCGTGCCGGTGGTCGGCAAGAAATCGCGATCGGCATCTTCGGCGCACAGCCGGACTTCGATCGACCAGCCGCGAGCGGGTGGGGCGGCGGTGTAGCCGAGCGGCTCGCCGCGCGCGATCCGGATTTGTTCGCGTACGAGATCGAGCCCGGTGATCGCTTCGGTCACCGGATGCTCGACCTGGAGGCGCGTGTTGACCTCGAGGAAGTAGAAGTTGCCCGCGGGATCGGTGATGAACTCGACGGTGCCGGCGCCGACGTAGCCGACGGCCTTGCCGAGCGCGACCGCCGCCTGGCCCATCGCCTCGCGGCGCGCGGGATCGAGCGCGACCGACGGAGCCTCCTCGACGATCTTCTGGTGACGGCGCTGGATCGAGCATTCGCGCTCGTAGAGGTGCACGACGGTGCCGTGCTGGTCGCCGAGGATCTGGATCTCGATGTGGCGCGGCTTCTCGACGTAGCGCTCGAGCAACAGCGTCGCATCGCCGAATGACGACAGCGCTTCGCCGCGCGCGCGTTCGATCGCTTCGGCGAGCTCGGCCTCGGCGCGCACGATGCGCATACCCTTGCCGCCACCGCCTGCCGAGGCCTTGACGAGCAGCGGATAGCCGACCTGCTTCGCGCGATCCGCGAGGGTCGGATCCGCGCCGGCCGCGACGTCGAGGCCGGGCACGACGGGCACGCCGTGTTGCTGCGCGAGCTGCTTCGCGGCGCGCTTGCCACCGAGCGCGCGGATCACGGCGCCAGGCGGCCCGACGAACGTGAGTCCGGCTTCGACGACCGCATCCGCGAAGTCGGCATTCTCGGACAGAAAGCCGTAGCCGGGATGGATCGCATCGGCGCCGGTGATGCGGGCGGCGTCGAGGATGTTCGAGATCACGAGATACGACTCGCGCGCGGGCGCAGGGCCGATCCGTACCGCTTCATCGGCGACACGCACGTGCGGCGCATCGGCATCGGCGTCGCTGTAGACCGCGACCGTCGCGATGCCCATGGCGCGCGCGGTCCGCATCACGCGGAGCGCGATCTCGCCGCGATTGGCGATCAGTAACTTCTTCAATGGCGGATCACTCCCCAGCTCGTCGAGCCGTGCACGGGGGCCGAGTAGGCGGCCGAGAGCGCGATCGCGATCACGGTGCGGGTGTCGCGCGGATCGATGATCCCGTCGTCCCACATCCGCGCGGTCGCGAAGTACGGGTCGCTTTCCTTATCGATCATCTGCTCGGTCATCGCCTTCATGACCCCGAGCTTGGCCTCGTCGACCGCCTCGTTGCGCTTTGCCGCGGCATCGCGCTGGATGATGTCGAGCACGCCCGCGAGCTGCTTGCCGCCCATCACCGCGATCCGGTGATTCGGCCACGTGAACAGGAACCGCGGCGCGTAGGCGCGACCCATCATCGCGTAGTTGCCGGCGCCGTAGCTCGCGCCGGTCATGATCGTGATCGCGGGCACCGTCGAGTTCGACACCGCGTTGATGAGCTTGGCGCCGTGCTTGATGATGCCTTCCTGCTCGACCTTCTTGCCGACCATGAAGCCGGTCGTGTTCTGCAGGAACAGCAGCGGCACGTTCGACTGGTTGCACAGCTGGATGAACTGCGCGCCCTTCTGCGCCGATTCCGAGAACAGCGTGCCGTTGTTCGCGAGGATGCCGATCGGAAAGCCGTGCAGGTGGGCCCAGCCGCAGATCAGGGTCGAACCGTATAGCGGCTTGAAATCGGAGAACCGCGAGCCATCGACGATCCGCGCGATCACTTCGCGCTGATCGAACGGCACCTTGATATCGGGTGACGCGATGCCGAGCAGATCATCCGCCGCGTACTTCGGCGCTTCGATCGGGCGAGGCGTCGCGTGCGCGCCCTTGTGCCAGTCGAGGTGCGCCACGATCTCGCGACCGATCCGGATCGCGTCACGTTCGTCGCGCGCGAGGTAGTCGCTCACGCCCGAGATCCGCGAGTGCATCTCGGCGCCTCCGAGCTCTTCGTGGTTGGTCTCCTCGCCGATCGCCATCTTCACGAGCGGCGGGCCGGCGAGATAGACCTGCGCCTGGTTCTGCACCATGACGGTGTAGTCGCTCATCCCCGGGATGTACGCGCCACCCGCGGTCGAGCTGCCGAACACCAAGCAGATCGAGGGCAGCTTCTGCTCCGACCGGTTCGTGAGGTCGCGAAAGCCGCGCCCACCCGGCACAAAGATCTTCGATTGATTCGGCAGGTCGGCGCCGGCCGATTCGATCAACGAGATCGAAGGCAGCCGATTCTGATCGGCGATGTCGTTGCACCGCCCTGATTTCCACGCGGTCATCTCGCTGATCGCGCCACCCTTCACGGTCGAATCGTTCGCCGTGATGATGATTTCCACGCCCGAGACTCGGCCGATGCCGCCGATGAATCCGGCGCCGACGGTGTGACCCGGCACGCCCTTGCCAGCGAGGGCGCACAGCTCGAGGAAGTACGAATCGCGATCGAGCAGCAGCTCGATCCGTTCGCGCGGCAGCAGCTTGCCGGCGGCCTTGTGCCGGCTCGTGTACTTCTCGCCGCCACCCACGGTGGCTTCGACGAGTGCTGCCTGCAGCCCGACGAGCGACTTGCTGTTCGCCTCGTGATTGCTGCGAAATTCTGGGGACCGCGAATCGATCCGGCTCTGCAAGACCGGGTACGGTTGCTCGGCTCGGGTCACTGGCTTGGATGGTACACGAGCCATACCTGCGGTAGCGTCCCGGGTATGGCGAACGTGATCGAGGAAGCCAAGTCTGGGCGCGCCAGCTGCCGCACGTGCAAGAAGACCATCGTCAAGGGCGAGCTTCGGCTCGGCGTGGAAGTGACGAACCAGTTCAGCGATACGCCGAGCATGGCGTGGCATCACCTTCTCTGCGCCGCCGACAAATTGCCGGGTGAGCTCAAAGAGGCGATGGTCAGCTACGTGGGCGACGTCCCGAACAAGGCCGAGCTCGAGACGGCGATCGCCGACGCGCTCAAGAAGGGCAAGGGCAAGCCGGGCGGTTTCCCGTATATCGATCGCGCCCCGACCGGTCGTGCGAAGTGCATGCAGTGCGAAGAGCCGATCGGCAAGGACACGTTTCGGGTGGCCGTCGAGCGCGAGATCGATACCGGCAGCATGGTGACTCGCGGTGCCGGCTACATGCACACCAGATGCGCGGTGGCGAACCTCGAGAACACCGGCGGATCCAAGGACGATCTACTCGAGGGCATTCGCACGAATTCGCGGTTGGCGCCCGAGGACCTCGACGCAGCGATCGGTGAGATCGAAGCCGGCACGGCCTAGCGGCGCACGCGATCCTTGGGATCAGCGTCGGTCTCGCGCGAATCGATCAGCGCGCGTGCTGGTTTTAATGTCTGCTCGACCGCGCGCCCCAACGCCTTTTCGTTGGACTTCGACGGGCTCTGATAGCCGCTCAACGTGCGCGCGAACTGGATCGAGGTGGCCAGAACTTCATCATCGGTCGCGGGTGGTGCGAAGTTGAACAGGGTCTTGATGTTCGGACACACGCCGCGACGTTACGTCATGATGCGGGGCATGCAATCGCGCTTCGCGACAACGCTCGCATTCGCGGGCGCATTCGCGGGCGCATTCGCAAGTGCGTGCTCGAGTCGCGACTCGATGCCGGGAACGACCGCGACGCCGACGGGCTCGGCGAGGGGCTCGGCGATCGAGCCTCCGGTGGCCGATGCGAAGCCCGCGACCACGCCGGGCCTGCCGACGCCCGGGGTGCGCCTGCCCGACGGGGCAACACCGCTGTCGTATGATCTGCGACTCGAGGTCGATCCGGATCGCGATGCGTTCACCGGCACGGTCGCCATTCACGTCAAGCTGGATCGCGCGAGCGATCGCGTGTGGCTCCACGCGGATCAGCTCGAGCTCCACGATGCAACGTGGGACGAGGGTGCGCTCGAGATCGTTCATGTCCCCGGCGCGGATCGGATGGTCGCGCTCAAGCTCGGCACGCAACTCGAGCCGCGCGAGATCACGCTGAAGCTCTCGTTCACCGGCACCACGCAGCACGACGAAGAGGGGCTGTTTCGCCAGAAAGAAGGCGAGCGCTGGTACCTGTATTCGCAAGGCGAATCGGAGTTCGCGCGGAGGATCACGCCGTGCTTCGACGAGCCGCGGTGGAAGACACCGTGGCGCGTGACCGTCGTCGTGCCGAAGGCGCAGGTCGCGGCGAGCAACATGGCGATCACGAGCGACAAGGTGCTCGCGGATGGTCGGCACGAGGTCGCGTTTGCCGAGACGCCGGCGATGGCGAGCTATCTGCTCGCGCTTGCGGTCGGGCCGTTCGCGGTCGTCGATGCTGGCAAGGTCGGTGTGCAGCACGTGCCGGTCCGCGTGCTGACCTTTCCGGAGCGTGCGAGGAGCGTCGGCGCCGTCGCGCGCCAGACCGGCAAGCTGATCGATGAGCTCGAGGCCTACACGCAACTCCCGCTGCCGTTTCCGAAGCTCGATATCGTGACGGTGCCGCACCTGTTCGGTGCGATGGAGAATCCGGGCCTCATCACGTTCGATGCCGACATCGTGTTTGCGGGCGACCGGCGCTACGTCGGCATCGCGGCCCACGAGCTCGCGCATCAGTGGTTCGGCAACCTGGTGACGCCCGTGTGGTGGGACGATCTGTGGCTCTCGGAGGCGTTCGCGAGCTGGCTCGGCGAGCGGGTCGCCGCGCACAACGAAGGCCATCCACCGTCGGAGCTGCACGTCGCGTTCACGCGCGAGAGTGCCCTCGAGGCCGATGGCGAGGCGGGCGCGCGCGCATTGCATCGCCCGATCACATTCGATCCGGACAACGCGTTCGATTCGATCGCGTACGACAAGGGCGAGGCCGTGCTCTCGATGTTCGAGCAGTGGATCGGCGAGGATCAGTTTCGCGATGGCCTGCGCGCGTACTTGAAGGCACATGCCGGTGGCAACGTGACCACGGCAGATCTCGTCCGTTCGATCGTGCCACCCGAGGCAGGGCAGGCGCTGCAAGGCTACGTCGATCATGCCGGCGCGCCGATCGTCGAGCTCGCGCTCGATTGCACGAGCACGCCGACGCTGACCGCGACCGCGCGTGATCATCTGCAGATTCCGGTGTGCGTGCGGCTCGGCGGCAAGAAGCCGATCCGTGCATGTGTGCTCGCGGGGACGGCAACTCCGATCGTCTTGCCCGATACGACGTGTCCCGACGTGGTCGCGAGCGGTGGCGGCTACTACCACGTGGTGTGGACGACGAGCCCACCGCGCGGCGCGACGCCAAGATGGAGCGCTCTCGGCATCGGCGCCAAGATCGCACTCGGCGCGGACCTCGCTGCGGCCACCGCGCGTGGCGACCTCGCGCCGGCAGGTGCGTTCGCGGAGATCACCGAGCTCGCCGCCTCGAACGATCCGTACGGCGCGCACGCGGCCGCCGCGATCGCGGGTGCGATCGACGCGATCGTCGACGATGCGCAGCGCGATCGCTGGGAGACCTGGCTCGCGGCGCGGTTCGCACCACAGCTGCGCACCGGCACGCTACGGACGCCGATCGAGGTGCGCGTGCGCGCCGAGGTGCTCGCCATGATCTCGTCACCGCATCTTCCCGCCGACCTTCGTGCACGTGCCAAGATCTTCGTGACCAGCGCGATCGCGAAGAAGATCGCGCCGTTCGACACGATGGCGATGCTCGCGGCGGATCCCGATCACGCGGCGTTTCTCGCCCTCGCGAAGTTGGCCCACGATCCAAAGATCGACAGCGATATACGCGAGATCGCGATCCAGGATCTCTCGACGTTCGGCCCGGCCGAGGTGGGCAACGCGGTCACCGAGTTGCTCGCGCTGTTGCCCGATCGCGCCGCGTGGACCGCGGTCGGGGCGTACTTCGATCGAGGTGCCACGCGAAGCGTCGCCTGGGCCGCGCTTCGCGATCACTCGGCCGAGCTGTTCGCGCGGATGAGCCCGAGCCAGGCGGGCGACATGCTCGATGCGACCGCCACGCTCTGCGACGCGACCGCGCGCGCCGAGGTCGTCGTGATGTTCACCCCGCAGGTCATCAAGATGCTCGACGGCAAGCCGCGCCTCGCGCACGTCCTCGCTTCGATCGACCGCTGCCTCGCGCGCCGGACCAAGGCCGGCGCACTGCCGCTCTAATAGTTCGACGAATCCTCGCGCTTGGCTTCCGCCATCAGCGCGAGCAATGCGACGGCGAGCACGAACCGCGGATCGAGCGACGACGGTTCCATGTCGACATCGAACTCTTTGGAGAAGAACCGGAACCGCTGCTTGATGAACGCGACCTGCTTGCCGGCGACAAAGATCGCGTGCTTCGCGGTCAGGAACGGCAAGAACCGACGCAGCAGCGAGAACCCTTGCTCCTCGGCGTAGCCGACCTCGGCGCCGCTCGCATCGAAGATGTGGAACTTGTCGCGGATGATCGAGCGCAGCCCGCGCTTCTGGACCGAGCCGAGGGACTGTCCGCTCTCGTAGTCATCGACCTCGTACGAGAAGTTGATCGCGATGATCTGCTTGGACTTCACGCGCAGCATCGGCCTGGTCTTGCCCTCGTCGGCGTAGACCATGAACTCCTCGCGGAGCTTCAGCAGCGGATGCTGGATGTACATGATGAGCTGGCCATCGCGCGTCCACACGCGGAACACGCGCTCGAACACCGACCAGAACTTGCGCTTGATCGTGTAGCCGCTCTGCGTGGCAAGCGACACGCCCGCAACCTCTCGAACCAGCTCCGTGGACAGCCCTCGATGCTATCACGCGTAGCGCGCGGTGTGCCACGCGGG
This sequence comes from Kofleriaceae bacterium, assembly GCA_043759355.1. Lineage (GTDB taxonomy): Bacteria > Myxococcota_A > Polyangia > Haliangiales > Haliangiaceae > JABFXX01. Next base: position 18,729 of record JAYVLQ010000093.1, on the reverse strand, counting down.
GAGCTCGGTCAACGATCGGAACACGACATCCGCGTGTGCGAGCGCTTCGGCGGTATCCGACCCGGTCGCCACGGCGCACACGGTCGCGTTGCAGGCGCGCGCCGCGGAGATATCGTGGATCGTATCGCCGACGACGATCACCTCTTCGAACGAACCGGCACGCTCGCCTGCACGTTCGATCGCACGCGCGACGAGCTCCGCGCGGACCGCGGAATCGCATCCGTAGCCACCGAGCTCGAACCTGCCTGCAAGTCCGGCAGCGGCGAGCTTGGCCTCGGCGCCTTCGCGAATATTTCCGGTCGCGACGCTTAGCCGCGCGCGCGGTGCAAGCCAGTCCAGCGTGGCAACCGCACCGTCGAGCACCTTGACTCCGCCCGCAGCGAGCTTCGCGGTCAAGCGAGGCACGTAGGCGGCGAGAAACTCGGCACGCTCGGACGTCGTCGCCAACCGACCGAGCCGCGCACGGAAGATCTCTTGAATGATCGCGTGATCGGTCTTGCCGCCATAGCGAATTCCTTCACTCGCGTTCGCGACGCCGAACCGCTCGAGCATCACCTCGTCGAACGAGGTGCGCCCGGAGCCGTGGGCATCGAGCAGGGTGCCGTCGATATCGAAGAGGTAGAGGATCACCGCCACGGTAGGCTGCGTACCTCAGGGCTTCTGCGGCGGCAAGTTCACTTGCGCCCAGCGCTGCGACACGTTCAGCAAGCCGTCGAATGTATCGCGCATCGCCCACGCCTTCTCTTTGTACGAAGCGAGCGAGCTCGCGCGCAAAAGGCCATCACCGAACGCGGAGCGCACGCCCTTGCAGTTCGCATCCTTCTCGTACTTGAGAGCGGTGCCTTCGTAGATCCGGTAGCAAGCTTCGAAGCCCTGCGCGTTGCCGGTGTTGTAGAGCGGCGCGCCATTCTCGATCGCCTGACCGATCGACCCGACGACGGCTTCGATGTCATTCTGATTGCAGCCGTCGAGCACGGCGACCGCGTGGAACGGGACGCGGCGCTCGATCCGGACCGGTGAATCATCACCGCTGCCACCCGATGCATCATCCTGGCTGCCTTCGCCATGCGCATGCGCGAGCTCGCGCGTCGCCTTGGCGAAGTCCGCGAGCGCGATCGACTGCTCCTGCTTCACCATCGGCACGAGGTAGTTGCCGGGCACCGCGAGGTTGATGTTCTGGCCCTGCGTCACGATCATCGTGGTGATGCCGATGACCTCGCCGAACTGATTGAACAGCGGGCCACCCGAGGAGCCCTGCGAGATGGGTGCGCTGATCTGCAGGATCGTGAGCTCGGCCGAGAGCTGACGGACCTGCGAGATCAAGCCATCGCTGACCGAATAGTCCATGCCGAGCGGATTGCCGATCGCGTAGATCCGGTCACCGGCCGACACGACACTCGAATCACCGAGCTTGACGATCGACAGGGCCCCGCGGGGCTTGATCCGCATGAGCGCGAGGTCGTGACCGCGATCGACGCCCGCGATCGAGACGACCTGGTACTCGCCGCTATCCTTGTAGAGCTTGACCTTGATCGTGGACTCGCCCTCGATCACGTGGAGGTTCGTCGCGATCAGGCCGCTGCGATCGAGAATGAAGCCGGTGCCGACGCGGTCGTTTCCCGCCTCGACCCGCACGACCGCGGGACTCGAGGCATCGACGATCTCGCGCGCCGACATCCGCACGTGCGGCGCATTCGCTGCCGACCCACCACATGCAACCAGTACCGTGACGAACAGGGCCGATCGCATGTCCTGATAGTACCGCCTCAGGGCGCGGTTGCCGAGCCGGTTCCGCTTCCGGTTGCGCGCAGGGCCGCGCTGCCGCGTTCGCGGTCGGGCGGGTCGAGATGGATCTGCAGCAGCGCCGACTCGCCAGCCTTCTGGAATTTGTCGCGGTCGGTACGTGGGTTGAACCCCGACTTCACGCTCGCGGTGAGGTTGGCCGTGTACAGCTGCATCCGGACCTGGTCGGGGCTGGGGCAGGATGCGGGGTCCTTGGCTTGTGCAGAATCGCAGGCAACGAGGGCGCGATTCGCGAAATCGAGGCCGGGTACGACATCGAACCGGGCAACGAACACCGTGCTGGCGGCCATCAGGGCCTTCCAGCGATCCGGCTGGTCTTTCATACGATCGCTCGCGAGCACCGCGAAGTCGATCGCCCAGTCCTTCTGGCCCGACTCGGACAGCTTCGTGACGAGATCATCGACCGCCGTGCCGTCGGTGGGGCGCGCGATCGTGCGTGCCTCGGCCAGCGCGATGGCAAAGTGCGCCTGCTCCGTGCCCAGGATCGCCGGCACCATGTACTGAGGCCGCGGCGGCAGGACGACGAACACGACCAGCACCACGATCATCGCGATGTCGATCAGCCCGACGAAACGCGTCACCTGCATTGACCTACGACACTCGCACGATCTCTAGGTTCCCGCTTCGTTGCGCAGCTAGCCGCTATTTGATCCCGTGGCAAAAGGCGGCGGCTTGTCCCAACGTGCGACGGCTGAAAGCGGAGTCACGGGCTGAACCTACATCCAGCGTTCGTATCATCTCGTGCATTTGCCTTCGTGGATCGACCGTTGCACATGTGCGCCTCACCACTCAAACGGTTCGTTTTTACAGGAGCGTCCATGCTGACTGCGATCTCGACAGGTTTCCACAAGGGCGGATGGGGCATGTGGCCCATCCTTTTCACCTCGGTCATTATCATCGCTCTCATCGTCGAGCGGTCGGTCTACTTGTTCCGCGCCAGCGTGGACAAGGACAAGCTGCTGGCGCTCCTCAAGAGCCAGGTCATGAGCGGCAACGTTCAGGGCGCCATCAAGGTCTGCTCGGGTAACCCCACTCCGATGACCCGCATCGTCCAGGCCGGCCTGATGAAGTTCAACAAGAGCGATGACGAAGTCCAGGCTGCCATGGATGAAGCCGCCCTCCGCGAGCTCCCCAAGATCAACGCTCGGACGCCGTACCTCGCGATGCTCTCGAACTTCGCCGTCATGGCAGGTCTCCTCGGTACCATCGCCGGTATGATCAAGTCGTTCGGCTCCGTCGGCTCTGACGAAGGCGGCAACAAGACCACCGAGCTCGCATCGGGTATCTCCGAAGCGCTCCACTGCACGATGTTCGGCATCGGCACGTCGCTCGTCGGCCTCGTCGGCTTCTCGCTCCTCCAGGGCAAGACCACGGCCGTCACGGACGACATCAACGAGGTGACCGTGCAGGTCGTCAACCTCGTCACGACGCACCGCGCGCAGATGCAGCCCCAGTCGTAATTGTTTCTCTTCAACCGTCTAAGACTTAGGGAGGAGAACCTTCTATGTCAGCATCACTAGGAACAGGCGATAAGAAGAGCGTCGACGTCGAGCTCAATATCGTCCCGTTCATCGATCTGATGAGCTGCTTGACCGCCTTCCTGCTGGTTGCTGCGGTCTGGGTCAACATTGCCCAGATCAACATCCAGCCGAAGGGCAAGACGCGCGACACGACTAACGTCCAGACCGATGACGAGCACGTGACGCTGTCCGTGCTGGTCACGAACGACAAGATCTGGGTCGGCCTGTCGCGCATCAACCAGTTCGCGGAGATTCCCAACAAGGGAACCGAGCGGGATTGGGAGCGCTTCGAGAATACGCTCAAGGAGAACAAGGCTTCGGCGTACTTCGCCGATCGCAGCGATATCGAGATCGCGGCAGAGTCGACGAGCTCTTCGGTCGTGAAGTACCAGGACGTCATTCACGCGATGGATGTGGCCGTCAAGGTCGGGTTCGTCGATGTGGGTCTAACGGACCCGAACGGCCTCGCCGCTCGGCCCCTGTCGACGCTGTAAAGGAAGGAAGCCATGCCGGTACACTCAGGCGGCCCCCGCCTCTATCGCTCGGTCCCGTTCAAGCACCTGGTCAAGGACGCACACGGCACCGCTCGTTCGTCGAACGTCGCCCTCAACCTGACCCCGTTCGTCGACATGATGACGATCTTGGTCTCGTTCCTTCTGATGGTGTTCTCGTCCTCGGGGCAGTTGCTCGAAGCCCAAAAGGGTCTCGAGCTCCCCGAGGCGCTATCTCACGATACGTTGCAGCAAGCGCCCGTCATCATCGTCACGAAGACCGAGATCACGTATCAAGGTCAGCTCGTCGCGACGGTGGACAGCGTGATGCGTGACGATTCGCCCACGTTCAAGATCGACGCACTGTTCGAGCGGCTCGATGCAGCAGGCAAGACGATCAAAGACTCGGTCGGCCTGGGCAAGCTGCCCAAGGACCTCGCGAAAGCATGCGAGGAAGCCAAGCAGAACATTCGCCCGCAGCCGGGCAAGATCTGCCCGGACGGACTCGCAATTCTTCAGGCCGACGAGTCGACCGATGCACGGTTGATCAACAAGATCGTCAACACGGCCAAAGCGGCCGGGTTCGATAATCTGTTGTTCGCCGTGAAGAACAAATAGGAGCTCTAGATGAGGCGACTCGCCTTTGCGGCGCTTGCGATCATGCTCGCGAGCCAAACTGGCTGTCCGGACGACCCGTACAAAGCCAAGACCTGGACCAAGAAGCTCACGGACCCCCGTGAAGCTGAACGCGCCGTGACTCAGCTCGAACAGCTGGGTGATCCGAGCGCGATTCCCTCCTTGGGTGACGCGTGGGTGGCGCAGGGCAAGCCCGTGCGTGTGCTCCAGGTGATCATCTCTCTTGCTCGTCCGCTCACTCCAGAGCAGGCGAAAACCTCCTTCACGACCGACTACGAGTCGGCAGGTCGTCCCGCGAGCTGGGCCGCCGCGTTGCCGTATCTGCAGAAGGCCCTCACCGAAGTCGATGAAGCGAACCCTCGCTCTGTCGACTCGGCGCAGAAGGCCGCGGATGCGCTCGGCGAAGCGCGCATCGACGGCGGCCTGGATGGCCTCATCGACATCGCGTCCAAGCCGGTCACCAAGAAGCTGATCGCCGCGGAGGTCTCCGCGATCCGCGCGATCGGTAAGTACGATGGTGAGAAGGCCAAGGCGGCCGGCGCCCTCCAGAAGATCATCGATCGCGATCCGCCGGATCATCCGCGCACCGCGAAAGGTAAAGAGCAGGGTCGCGCTCTCGAAGAGAAGTACGGCCTGTTCCTCGGGGTCACCGGCGCATCGATCAATGCTCTCGCCGACCTCCGGGTCGCGGCGGCGGTGAAGACCCTCGTGCTCGCGATGTACCGCACGCCGGAGCTGTTCACGCAGGTCCGTCGCGCGCTCGTCGCTTCGGGCCCGACGGCCGAAGCAGAGCTCCGCAAGATCCTCCGCGGCGAGAACGCCGAGGTGAACCAGATGTTCAAGGACAAGCGGCTCGACAAATACTGCGGCGACAAGGGTGATGCGAAGGACTGTCTGCCGACCTCGGCGATGGACTTCTATCCCGCCGTCGTACTCGGTGACTTCTACGATCCGGCGTCGGTGCCCGACTTGCTCGCGGCTCTCAATCGCCCGGCGCTACCGCAGTACTACTCGGACGATCAACCGAGCGGCTCGACGCAATATAACGCGGTCTTCGACGCGCTCACCAAGATCGGTGCGCCGACGGGTGCCGACAAGGTTCGCGCACTCTGGATGGTCGGTCCGGCACCGGCCGCCGCGGCCAAGAAGAGAGGCGCAGCGCCTGCGGCCGCACCGGCAGTGGGTGGCGGCGACAACCTCGCGGTTCGCCTCCTCGCGATCAGCGCGTACCCGTTCATCACGCGCGACGATCAAGGGATCGCGGAGCTCGGCAAGATCGCCGCAGACAACACCGCGGACGACAACCTGCGGACCGCGGCCGCGACGGCATTCGCTCGCCTCTCGCGAGATGCGAACGACGTGAAGGTCCTCGACGGTCTCGCGCAGAAGTACTTCGACGCCTCGGACAAGAAGCGTAAAGAAGCGGACGGCAAGCCAAAGGTTGACTCCGACACCGCCGACAAAGAGTTCGCAGTCGCGAAGAAGATCGTCGACGCGGCCAGGGCGAACGTGCTCAAGGCAACTCACGACACGACGAAGACCGCGGCCGACATCAAGGCAGCGTCCGAGGCAGTGAAGAAGGCCGAAGACGACCAGAAGATCGCGAAGAAGAAGCATCGCGACGCGACGGCTCCTTACACCGCGGCCGATGGCGCGGCGAAGGCGTACTTGAACTACGCGCACATGTTCCAGATGCACATCGCGCGGATCGAAGTCGTGCTGCGCTGCAAGCAAGACATGAACTGCTTCGCGGGTACGCTCAAGGGCGTTGCTGGCACGGCCGCCGAGCGCGACGCAGCTATCGATGCGGCGGTGAAGAACCTCACGCCGTACATCAAGGGCGTCGACAAGTGGGGCAAGGAAGACAGGCAGGCGCTGCTCGAGGGTGAAGTCGAGCGCGCGATGCTCGAGATCGGGAAGAAGGGCCAGGCCGCGAACAACCTTGCAGACCCGCTCCTCGATAGTGTGATGACCGACGATCGTTTGATCCGCCAGAGCATCCAGCTGGCGCTTCCGAAGATCGCGAAGGTCCCGTGTGGGAACTGCGAGCAGAAGCTCGACGCCGCGATCAAGGCCGGCGCGGGTAAGAGCACGCTCGGCGATCTCAACCTCGAGACGCTGATGCTGCGCAACTACTTCGCATGGGCCGGCGGCAGGACGCCGACCGTGTCGACCGATGTGCCGGATGCGCCGGCGCCGACCGCGGCTCCGGCTCCGAAGAAGAAGTAGTCACGTCGTTCGATCAGAACAACGCGATGTCGATCGACAGCACGGACGTCGCCCACAAGTAGTGGGAGCTCTACACGCAGCGCGAGGACATCCGCTTCACGTTCAACCGGATGTGAACGTTCGCACCGCGGCGAGGACCTCCTCGATGGAGGGTAGCGAGCGCACGGTGTCGATGCCGGCGACAACCCGAGCCGCGCGATGCTCGTAGCCGAGCGCCGCAGCGAGGGGCGCAACCTCGGCTCCGAGGTCCGCAGCGTTTTTCTCGTCGAGCACGATCGGCAGGTTCGGTCCGGCATTCGGAAGGCTCTCGGCGAGCGCATCGAACCGCGCGCGATCGATCGTCGGGTTCCAGCCGAGGAAGGTCGCGACCTCGGCGTAACGCGTGAAGTCGAGGTCCTCGAGCCGCGTGATCATCCGATGCTCCGGTGGCAATGCGCGGAACTGATCGAGGATGCCGCGGATCCGCGCCTGGTAGAACCACGCGATCTTGCCGACCTGCGAGAGCGCCGACCACCGCGCGTACTCGGCGCCGCGCGGCAGGTTGCGGCCGAAGAAGTGCCGCGCCTCGACGCCCTCGCGAATGGTCGGCGGCAGCGTCGGATCGCTCCACGGAATCGCATCGAGGAACCAGCCGCGCGCCGCGAAGGACGCGACCGTGCGAGCGGGGCTGCGCACGAGCAACAAGAACCGCGCGTCGTAGCGCGCGTGAAGCTCGGTGATCGAGTGCGACAACAGCGCGCTCGCCTCGAACGAGACGCGATGGTCACGCAGATCAGCACGAACCGCGGCATCGCGATCGATCAAGAAGCCTTCGGGATCGACGGGGATCCCGTGCCACTTGCAGTACATGTGAAACGTCGCGGGCAAGCGCAACCGCTCGTGCGACGATGCAACCTCGGGCTCGAGCGCGCCGAGCTGCGCGAGGAACGTCGTGCCGCAGCGTCCGGTGCCGACACAGAAGCTGATCATAGAAACCGCACCGGGCCGGAGTAGTCGCCGTGTCCGATCGTGATCGGTGGGGGCGGGGCGAGGCGATCGAGCTCGGCAATCCCGGTGTGCACGCTCTTGCAGCGCAGGCCGAGCGGCGAGCTCGCGAGCTCTGCGGCACCCTCGGGCGTGAACGGCGGGGTCCCATGACCATGGGGCGCGAGACTGATCGCGACGAGGTTCGGCAGCGACGCCGTCGCGCCGAGCACGCGCAGGCTCGGATCGGTGATCCGCGCTGCGGAGAGATCGAGCGACGTCAGCGCGGGCAGTGGCACGGCGGTCAGCTTCTCGACCAGCTCGCGCGCCGTGGTGCCCTCGGCCACGATGCGGAGCGCGTGGAGTTGCTTCGGCGCGACCTCGATGATCGGTTCGAGTGCGGACTCGCCGCACGACAACACGCGCAAGGAGTGAATCCAGGGCGCTCCCGCGAGGCGCTCGAAGTGGCGAGATCGCACCTTCTCGATCCGCAGCACCGCGAGCCGCTGCAATGCGCGACACGAGCTCAGCGCCGCGGCAGCATCACCGTCCAGATCGTTATCGCTGAGATCGAGCTCGACGAGTGCGCCCGCGGGGCCGGAGGCAAACGCCGCGAGCGAGTCGTCCATCTCCCAATCGCTATCCGGAATCGCGCGCAGGACCAGCGACGTCAGCGCCTTGGTGTACGGCGACGCGAGCAGTGCGGTCAGCCCGTCACGGCCGAGCTTGGCGCCGCTGAGATCGAGCGACGTGATCCGCGCGAGCCCGGGCCACGCCGCGAGCTCGAGCGCGCCGCGCGCACCCGTCGCCGTCGCCGGTGTACGGCGACCGCTGCCGAGTGCTTCGTTGGCACCGACCGAGAGATCGAGCTCGGTCAAGGCGGGTAGCGCTGCGGCGGTCAGCTTCGAGATGCCCGCGTTACCGATCAGATGCAATGGCAGGCGCAGGGCGGCGAGCCGCGAGAGGTGAGGCGACTTGAGGAGGTGCGGCAACCCCGCGCGAATCTGCGAGTCGAGCAAGCTGAGGCTGCGCAGCGTCGACAGGATCGGGCTACCCGCGAGCCACTTGAGATCCTCCGGCCGCATCACCGTGCCGACGAGCGTCAGCTCGTCGAGCGCGGCAATCACCGCCAGCTTGGGCGGCTTCGCCGTGCTCGGCCAGTGCAGCGCGATACTGGAGACCGGGCTCGCCGCGAAGCACGCATCTCGATGGGCCTCGAACGCTTCGAGCGAATGGAACGCGACCTTGCCGACGAAGCCGCGCGTGAAGGATCCCCACGTCACCCCGCGCAGCGTCGGTAGCGCCGCACGCCACTCTGCGCCTCGGCGCTCGAGCAGCGCGCGTTCGTGGAGCTCGAGCTCGGTGGTCCGCGGATCCCAGCTCGGCAATGCTGCGCGACGGAGCTGGAGCTGGATCAGCTGCGCGCGATCCGGGTCGCCACCTTCCGCGAGCAGGTCGGCATAAATCTGGCGCGGCGCATCGTCGCGCGGCGCGTTGCGGATCTCGGCGAGCAGGTCATCGGCGCGGGTCACGGGACCCTCAGCTTGTCACGAGCCTCGGCGATCACCGTCGCGAGCTTGCCAGGAATGATCGTCTGCCGGCCCCACCGCATCGCCGCGCGGTCATCATGTAGCCACGGGCTCGCGAGGATCGCGTCGCCGGCGTTCGCGGCTCCGAGCCGGCGCTCGAATGTCTCGCCGAGCAAGCGCACCGGAGAAAACCGGCGCAGCGCTATCGAGAGATCAGCGAGGTCTTTCGGGCGCCAGGCGCGTGGTCCGAGCTCGGCGATCACGGCGAGCTTGGTGGCGATCACCATCTCCGGCGCGCACGACCAGACCCGTGCCGAGCCTCGCTCGGCGACGAAACCATGCCGCGTCGCTGCCGGCCACACGTCGAGCTGGAACGTGAGGTCGACCGTGATCTCATCAACGCTGCCATCGACGCTCCCGGACGCGAAGAGGGTAAGCGCCGGGCGAGCATTCTGCGTGGTACGATCGAGGCGAATCCGCTCGGTATCGAACACCACGCCGTCGCGAACCTCGTACCTCAAGACCGCCTGGAGGCGCTCGCGCAAGTCGATCACGCGATACGGAAGTGCGCAGACGAGATCGATGTCGCCGACCGCGCGGCGCACCTCGGGCAGCCACTGGTGGACGAGCATGCCGCCGCGCAGCGCGTAGGCCTCGGCGTCGCGGGCTCTCGCAAGACGTAACAAGAAGCCCTCGAGCAACTGCTGCCGCACGGCAGATACGCTACCGTAACGGCCTCGCAAATGGTCGCGCGCTACCTCCCGATGCACAGTGACCTCGACGCGTCGGTCAACTGGGTCCAGCACGTCGATCTCGGCGCGATCGAGACCCGGTACGTGCGCCGCGAGCACGACACCATCGTGATCTATCTGTCGTCGCAAACCGGTTGCCGCCAGGCCTGCCGGATGTGCCACTTGACCGCGACCGGCCAGACCGCGACGCGTGATGTCACGCTCGACGAGTACGTCGCGCAAGCCGAGACCGTCCTCGATCACTATCGCGGCGTCGAGCCCGCCCGTCTCGTCCACTTCAACTTCATGGCGCGCGGCGAGCCGCTGCTCAATCCGGTGCTCGTCCATCGCTCGGCGGAGCTGCTCGATCGGTTGTGGCGGCTCGCGACCGCTCACGAGCTCCGGTCGCGCTTCCTGATCTCGACGATCATGCCCAGGACCCTCGCGCGGCCGCTCGTCGACATCTTCGATCGCTATCACCCCGAGCTGTATTACTCGCTGTATTCGACCGACGACGCGTTCCGGCGCAGGTGGCTGCCGAACGCCCAGCCGGTCGCCGCCGCGCTCGAGCAACTCGCGGCGTGGCAGCGCGCGACCTCGAAGATCGTCAAGATCCACTTCGCGTTCATCCGCGGGCTGAACGACAGCGAGGCGAACGTCCACGCGATCTGCGACGCGCTCGAGGCGCGCGCGCTGGTCGCGCACATCAACATCGTTCGTTACAACCCGCCGTCGCCGGCGCACGGCGAGGAGCCCGACGAAGCGGTGACCGAGCGCAACGCGCGGATCTTCGAGGCCCGCCTGCCACACGCGCGCGTCCAGGTCGTCCCGCGCGTCGGGTTCGACGTGAACGCCTCGTGCGGCATGTTCGTCGCGGGTACATCCAGTCGCGATCCGCCGTAATCTGATCGTAACGCGCTTCATCCGAAGCTAACGAAACGCAATTGAGTTGCCACGCCACCGTAGAGGCATGACCAACCGGCTTGTCCTCGGTGTGTGTATCGGAGCATTCGCAACGTCCTGCGCGACGAGCGTGCCGCCCGGCAGCGTCGGCATGTTCAACTACGCGCGGAGCGGCATCGATAGCCAGGTGCTCAAGGAGGGGCTGTACTGGCACCTGCCGTGGAACAGCATCCTCTTGTACCCGGTGCAGTGGGACGAGCGAGAGGAGCGCATGCACGTGCTCACCGCGGACGATGTCCACCTCGAGATGCAGCTCGGGGTCGCAATGCGACCGAACGTGAAGGAGCTGTACGCCCTGCAGCAGGATCTCGGGGTCCGCTACTACGACACGATCGTGCAGTCGGCCTTCTTCACGGCGACCCGGACGGTATTCGCGCACTACAACATGGTCGACATTCCAGAGAACTCCGAGAAGATCGAGCAGGAGATCCACGATCATGTCGCGCAGCGGATCGCGGGTCATCACCTCGAGCTCGGACGAGTCGCGCTCCAGCACATCGACTATCCTCCCGCCGTCCAGCAGGCGATCGAGCAGCGCCTCGTCATGCAGCAACAGGAGATCCAGAAGGAAGCCGAGATCAAGATCGCCGGCGAGGAGGCCTCGATCGCACACATCCGGGCCGAGTCGGCTGCCGCGACCGCGAAGATCTCCGCGATCAGCGATGGCGAGACCTCGAAGATCCGCGCCGAGGGTGAATCCAAGGCGCAAGAGCTCCTCGGCAAGACCTTGACGCCGTTGTTCGTCCAGTTGCGGGCGCTGACCAACCCGACCTCGAAGTACATCTTCGTGCCCGAGGGGCGCCAGCTCTCGGTCGTGCTCGGCGAGGGCGCGAACGGCACCGTGCACTAGGGCCGATTACTCCATCGTGCCGACGTAGCGCATGAAGAACCCGGGGTTTGCACTCGCTTCGTCGAGCTTGGTCCGCGATTTCTTCTTCGCCAGCGGTGCGAGCTTGGTGGGGTCGAGGTCACAGCGCGCGAGCGTCAGAGTCGTTAGCTGGTTCAGCCAGGGAATCGCGGAAAGCTGTTTGATCGCTTCGGCGTCGAGCATCGAGTCCGAAAGATCGAGGTGGCGCAGCGCGGGGAACGTGCATTCGCCGAGGATGCCGATCGATCGTTCGAAGAAGCCGCTGATGCCGTCAGTGTTGAGGCCTTCGAGATCGCTGGCACTGTATGTTTCGGGATAGTCATCGCTCCGGTCGAAGGGCGGGTAGACGTCGTCGAGAATGCAATTGCACGAGCCTCCCATCGAGATCGTGAGGGCCGCGAGCAGTGGCAGCTCCGACGCGCGCAGGGCCTCGATCGTCGTCTCGTTGAGCTCGGCGCAATGAAGTGCGAGGTGCGTACACTGGGGGAGCGATAGCGGTGTTCCTGCGTCGCCGGCTCCGTCATCGGATCCGACGAGGCAGAGCTCGGTGACCCGCTGGAACGAGCTGGTGATGTCGCTGAAACGGGGCATCGCCGTAAAGGCCGCCACCGGCCGTGCGGGCCATACGCCGAAGCTGATTCGTGTGATGCGCGCTGGAATCGCGGCGAACAGGCTCGCCGGCTTCGCATACGGTCGAATGATCTGGTTATGCGAATCAAACGCCTCCCGCGTCGTCGCCAGCTCTGAGCGCAGCGGCGACAACACGATGCCGTCGCACAGACGCGCGACCGGCAACGCGAGGAAGGCCTGGAGCGCGAGCTCGAGATCCGTATCGTCGAGGGCAGGCGCGATCGTGACGGTTTTGACGAACCCGTACTTCCACTCGCAGCTCAGCGCGCCAGCGAACTGATACTTCGCGATCAGCGCCTCGGCAAGCTCGGTCTTGCCGGCACACTGCAACGCGATCAGCTCGCCCCACGGATCCTGCTCGGCCTGCAGCGCATCGGCGAGCACGAGGAACGGCTGCGGATCGTCGAACGACAACCCGGCGACGTGGGACTCCAGATCGGTCACCGAGCAAGTATGCACTACAACATGGTCGACATTCCCGAGAACTCCGAGAAGCGCCAGCTCTCGGTCGTGCTCGGCGAGGGCGCGAACGCGACCAACGCGGCCGCGCACCAATTCAGTGCGCGCGCTTCTCGGCTGGACCTGCGTGAAAGAAGCGGATGTCCGTCGTGTCGGGACTTGCTGCCATCTGTCGATATACCCGACCGACATCCGCGGGCGCGATGCCGTTCCACAGCATGTGCGGCGCGAAAGGCACGCGCTCGCACGGCTTCATGTGCTCGGAGGCCGCGCCATCCCAGCGCCACGCGCCGCGCTCGAAGCGCGTCCTGTTGGTGAAGTACTGCCCCCAGATCGTGAGCGGCTTGGTCGGCGTTTCGGGTGCCGAGCTCCGGCAGTCCGCGAGCTTGGTCTCACCGTCCCACACGCTACAGCTCGAGCCAGCCTCGTCGAAATCGATCCGGAGGCCCGGGACCAGCGTCGTCGGCGTGAAGAGTGTCGTGGCCTCGGAGTCACAGAACTCCTGCGAGTCCGAGATGACGGTCATCGCGAACATGTTAAATCGAGGAACCGGCATGTCGATCGAGAGGTCGGGCTGGACCACCGCTGCGAATACGGCCTCGTAGAACTCCGGATAGCCGGGGCGAAAGTGATCGGTCTTGTACTGCAGCATCTCGAGCGTGGCGAGCGCGACGCCGGGACGGACCTCTTGTAGCTCGAGCTCGGGTGGCAGCTTTGCGGCCAGCACGTCCGTCGGCACTTCATAGAAGAAGACGAGCTGCTTCTTGACGCGCCAGTGAAGGGTGACGGACAGGCGGCCAATATGATCGAGATCTGGGGTCATCGGATTTCCTTGAGGGCACGGGCAACAATGTCGGCGCAGGAACGAATCTGGGTTTCGGTGTGCTCGGAGGTAACGAACAAGCGGATGCGCGCCTCGTCGATCGGGACCGCCGGAAAGGACATGCAGCTGCCGTCGAGCCCATGGCGCTGGAGATGGTCGGCGAGCGGAATCGAGAGGTTCTCGGCGCCGTAGATGACGGGGACGATCCAGCTCCGGGTCCGGCCGACGTTCGCGCGGCCCTCGAGCGAGCCGCGCATGAGAGCGGCATTCGCGTGCAGGCGCGTGCGGCGCTCGGCGCCAACGCTGCCACCGAGCAGCTCGACACCCTTCGTCACGCCCGCGGTCACGGCGGGGTCGAGGGCACACGAGAACATGCGGCACCGCGCGTACCAGTTGACGTAGCGCGCGATCTCCTTGCGCGCGATCAACGCGCCACCGACGCCACCGAGCGCCTTGCTGAACGTCACGACGAAGTAGTCGACTTGATCGAGCACGCCGAGCTCCTCGGCGACGCCACGACCGCGCGCCCCGGTCAGCCCGAACGAGTGTGCTTCGTCGACCAGCACCTGTGCGCCATAGGACTTGGCGAGCGGCACGATCTGATCGAGCTTGCCGTAGTCGCCATCGGCGCTGAACACGCCCTCGGTGCACACGAGCGTACGCTGACCGCTCGGCGCGATCTCCTCGAGGATCGCGCGCAGCGACTCGACATCGTTGTGTTCGAAGTAGTGCAGCTTCGAGCGCGCGAGCTGCGCGCCCTCGAGGATCGACATGTGCGCGGACTTGTCGATCACGATGTGATGGCGGCGCTTCATCACCGCCGAGATCGTGCCAGTGTTGACACCATACCCCGAGGAGAACAGCGACACGCCGCGGTTCGGCAGATCCATGAAGGTGAGCAGCGCTCGCTCGAGCTGGGCATGGATCTCCAGCGTGCCGGCCTGCACCGGCGAGCTACACGCTCCGAGGCCGTAGCGATCGAGCGCGTCCTTCGCCGCCTCGATTACCTCGGGATGCAGGCCGAGGCCGAGGTAGTTGTACGAGGAGAAATTGAGGAGGGAGAGCTCGGTGCCATCGGCACGACGCGCGCGGACGTGCGTGCGCTGGCCCTCCTGCCGCGCGGCCTCGAACGCATAGACTCCGTCGCGCTGTGCGGAGTCGATCCATTCGGAGAACAGCCGCGCCTCGGATTGCTCGTTGTCCATGCTCGCGAGGAACATGTCGTACGTGTAATCGTAGTACTCGGGATGCGTGGCGTTCATGCCAGTGTCCAGGCAACCGCAGCGGCGTGATCGGGAAACGAGGTCAGATCACGACTCTCGAGGCCGTCGCCGCGCTCGAGATCGAGGTCGATAGGAATGGTCAGGCCGCGCCCGGTCGCCTTGCAGCGCGCCTCGAGCCGCGCCCACGCGTGCGCCGACTCGATGGTCATGCCGAGCGCGCCGCTGATCGCTGACCAATCGCGCGAGTCCTCGATCGGCTCGATGTCGATGCCGATCTTGCAGCCGCGCGCGACCGCGATGGCGATCCAGTCACCTCCGTGGGTCACGCTGAAATCGAGATCGTGATCGGCGGGCACGCGCGGCTTGGAATCCTCGTCGCTATCGATGATCACGTCCGAGGCTGAGATGCCCAGCGCTCGACCCAAAACGCGGCGAGCGAACGTCCGGCTCGCGCCGAAGGTCGCGGCGGCTCGCGAGCTCAGGCGCGCGAGCCGCGCGCGTTCGGGGTCCGAGAGTAGCGATGGCTCGGCGCTCACGTCCGCAAGGCGTGCGTGCACGATCTCGATAGACCTGATCCGCGGCGCGAAAGTCACGCGGTCTTCGCCTCGGCCGCCGGCCGCGTGGAGATCGCGTGGAGCAGATCGACGAGCCCACCGACGTTGGTCAGCTTGGACAGCTCCGAGCGCGGTACCTTGACCTTGAGCTCGCGCATCGAGACCGACACGATCTCGACGATATCGAGCGAGTTTGCTCCGAGCTCCTTCATCGATTTCTCGGACGTGATGGCGCTCTCGGCGAGCCCATCGACCGTCTGCATGAGGTGCTTCTTGACGACTGCGAATACATGATCCTTCGACATAACTCTTCACTCCCTAGGTTTCGGCCAACGATTCCAGGATCCGCTGCGCGGCTCCCGGTCGAGAAAATGACAGGGCGTGCATCTGCGCTTCCTGCGTGCGTGCCGCCTCGAACGCCTGGCGTCGCGCGAGCGAGAGAGCGCGCTTGAGGCTGACGAGTGCGGCGCGTGGCTTGCCAGCGATCCGCGCCGCCAGATCGAGCGCGCGCGGTAGCACCTCGGCGCGCGGCAGGATCGCGTTGATCCCGCTCCTGCCGTCGAAGTCGCGTCCGCGGCGTGCTTCGCCGCTGTACAATAATTCGTGCGCGATCGCCGTCGAGAGCACGTGTTCGAGCAGGCGCGTGGTGCCCATCCCGGGGGTGAAGCCGAGCTCGAGAAAGTTCAAGCTGTACCGGCTCTCGCGCGCGATCATGACGAGATCCGCCGCGATGCCGAGCGCGAAGCCGCCGCCGATCGCGCTCCCCGCCATCGCCGCGATCACTGGCACCGGGCACTCGAGTAAAAGCCGCGGTAGCAGGATCTCGCCCGCATCGCGCCGCTCGCGGACCAGATCTTCGATGACCTCGCGGCTCGCGCCACTCGAGAACCACTCGTCCCCACCCGCGAGCACGACCGCGCCCACCTCCGCGTGCTCGAGCGCACCGAAAACACGGCCGAGATGTTCGACGACCGCGTGCGACAGCGCATGAGTGGGCGGCGCATCGAACGTCAGCGTGACCACGCTCTCGGAGAGTGCGACGCGCAGGCAGCCCGGATGGTCGAGCTCGATCACAGTTGCCATGGCAGTTCCTCGTCGAGGAGCGCGGTGATCACCGCGGGATCGGCGAGCGCGGCGGCGGTTTCTTCGACCCCTGCCGCGAGTGCCCGCGCGAGCGCCGCATCCTCCCAGCGGCGCGCCGCAAGCACGGTCTTACTCCGCGCGCGCGCGAGCGACCGCACGAGCGCACGCTGCGCCCCTGCGAGCGCCTCGAACCTCACCACCTCGTCGACGAGACCGAGCTGGTGCGCCTCGCGAGCGTCACGTGAATGACAGGTGAAGAGCAGCCGGCGCAGCGCCGCGGCCGAGAGCCGCGCGCGCAGCACGGGGTAGATCACGGCCGGCGCGAGGCCGTAGAGCGCCTCCGGCAAGCCGATCCGCGCGCGCTCGCTCGCGAGCACGACGTCGCACGCGGCCGCGAGGCCGAGGCCACCACCGAGCGCGGGACCATCGATCACCGCCAGCGTCGGTCGCGGGCACCGCGCGAGCTGACCGAGCAGCGCCGCGAACCGCGCGAGATGCTCGCGCGGCGCACCGCCCGTCGCCTCGGTGAAGTCCATGCCGAGGCAGAACTGCGCCGGCGTACCGCCGATGAGCACCACGACACTCGCGCGCGCGGCCGCCTCGAGCCCTACCGCGAGCGAGCTCACTCCGCGCGCATCGAGGCGAGCCGGCACTGCGAGGACGAGCGGTTCCGTCACGCGTCGCTCCACGAGTACGCGCGGTAGTACTCGTGCATGCCATCGAACACGAGGCGGTGCTGACGGGCATACGCGCGGTCGTACCAGTCGCCGCACAACCCGCGGTCGGTCGTGTACTCGCCACTGTCGATCAGCGCCACGCGTGCGCTCTCGACGGCCTCGTACTCGGCGACCGTGATCGTCCGGCGCGCGTCGAGCAAGCCCGGCAGGTTCGCGGCGCCGACGATCTTGCGGGCCTCGGGTCCTACCGTGCCGCTCCACCACTCGGCACACGAGCCCGAGCCGTAGGCGAACATGCCGATGCGATCGCCGGCCGCGACCTGCGGATCGGTCGAGAGCAGCGACATCAGCGAGAGGAACGTGCTCGCGCCGTAGGTGCCGCCCAATCGGCGCGCGAATGCGATCGAGGGTTCCGAGACCCGCGCGTAGTCCGCTCGCGCCTCCGCCTTGCTCGTGATGCCGGTCGTGCGAAGCATCGCGCGGTGCGCGACCACTCCCATCCCGGCGAACGGCAGGTGATAGATGACACGCTGAAAGTGAGCTCGGAAGTCCACGGCGGCGGGGACGCGCCGGACGTAGTCATCGTAGGCCGCTTCGAGGCCATCGAGATACGACAAGAGACTCGTCTCGCTGTTTCCGGTCTCGACGTACGGGGTGGGTCGCGTGAGGTCCGAGACTTCGTGCGTGTAGACGCCGTGCGCACCGAGCTCGAGCTCGAGGATGCGAGGACGATTGCTGACGATCATCGCGACCGCGGCCGCACCCATCACGTACTCCCACGGCTTGCCGAAATGCGGACGGCTCTGGTCGGTGCTGATCACCAGCGCCTTCTCGCCCGGCGCGGCCTGGGAGGCAACCCAGCTCGCGGCGAGCTGCACGCCGGCGGTCGCGCCGTAGCAGGCGTGCTTGATCTCGATGTTGCGCACGCGCGACGACAGCCCGAGATAGCGCTGTACCCAGGTGCTCATCGACTTCTCTTGATCGACGCCGCTCTCCGAGGCCACGATGACCAGCCCGATCGTCTCGCGCTCGCGCTCGCCGAGCAGCGGCAGGGCGGCGTTGACCGCCATCGTGACCGGGTCTTCCCACGGCACGCATACCGAACGCTCGTCGATCCGCATCGAATCCCGGAGCTCGTCGACATCGCGCCCACGCGCCGCGAGCAGCGCGGCCATCGGCAGCACGAGCGTGCCGGGATGCGCCGCGATCGCTTCGATGCCAACCCGTACGCTCATGGCGCCCATCCGAGGCCGCCATTGACGCGGATCTCCTGGCCGTTGATGTAGTTGCCGCCGGGACCGACGAGGAAGGCGACGAGCTCGGCGATCTCGGGCAGCTCGCCGAGGCGACCGAGCGGGCAGTACTGCAGCCAGAACCCGCGATTCGCGGCCGACATGCCTTCGCGCGTCATGTCGGTCTCGAAGAAGCCAGGCGAGATGACGTTCGAGGTGATGCCCTTGCTGCCGTACTCCTTCGCGAGCGTGGCCGAGAGCCCGAGCAGGCCCGCCTTGCTCGCGCAGTAATTCGCCTGACCCGAGACCCCGGTC
>JAYVLQ010000092.1:0-7864 GCA_043759355.1 Kofleriaceae bacterium | reverse complement strand
GCCAAGTGCGTCGCCCAGTACGTCGCGAGCTGGAGTACATCGGCGTTGGTCGTGCGAGGGATGTCGCGCATGCCACCGGTGAAGTCTGGCGGCGGGTCGAGCGCGTCGGTCCCGCGCTTGCCCCGCAGGAACTTCAGCTGCGCGTTGTACAGATCGTCGTACGTCTTGATGTGGTCGAAGTGCGCGATCGGACCATCGGTGCTCGGGCCGACATTGCGATACGCGCTCAGCTCGCCGAGCAACGCATCCCAGAGCGCGGGGTCCGGAGGCGCGATCGCCAGGTCGTCGAGAAATACCACCACGATTTCCAGCGTCGACCAGAGCGATCGATTCTCGGCGTAGATCTCGTGCGGCGCCGGTAGCGCCTCGCGCTGGAGATCCGCGAGCGCCGCGCGCCACCGATGCAAGATACCTGGGGTGCCGTTGGCGCGAACGGACGGATCGACGAGCGCGGCGATCGCGATGCCATCGGCACCGGTCGTACGCGGCCAGTGCGAGCCGTCATCGAGCTCGATCCCGCCACGCGTCTCGTAGGCGCGCTGGCGCAGCGCGAGGTGACCATCGATCCAGCTGTAGATGTTTGACGACATGAATGCCTCCACGGAAACAAAAAGAGATCGGGGGCCGGGGTCGCACGAGCGACGGTGCGTGAACCCGGTTGGTTAACGTCGCTGTGCCTTCTGCTGCTACTCGATTGCTACGGTTGCGACTGGAGCAACGAACGCGGGATCACGAGCGTGATCCGCTCGGCGTCGCATGACGAGACGTCGCACGACGAGACGTCCCCGTCCTGCGACGCGGACGCAGCCAGCTGCTGCGTGTCGATCAGCTCCCTCGGAATCACGAGCGTGATCCGATCGGGGTCGCACGATGCGACGACGCCGACAGCGGGCGTCGCGCCGAGCGTTCCCGTGGCCTGCGGCGGGCTCGCGCTCACCGCAGGCTTGACCGGAGCGGACGCGTAGACCGGCGCAGCAGCGCCGAACCACGAGCCCACGCCCGACAACCAACCGCTATTTGCGATGGGCTGTCCCGTTCCATCGTACGTGGGCGTCGCCATGACGGTTAGCCCACCAGCTTGGTGACGAGGTTCCCGAGCGTCCGGATCTGCTCGTCCCGCTTCGCATACTGCGCGAGCGAGCCCTGGAACAGGATCAGGTTACCGACGTCGGTGTTCGCGTCCTTGGTCGCCACCGGCTGCGCCGGCAGCGGCATCAGCGCCGCGAAGATCTGCGCCACCATGTCGATGACCTGCACCGTGCTCATCCGGCCGAACACGCTGCTGCCACCGATGCCCACGCCCATGCCCGGGGCATTGGCGTAGATCACCTGCGGCTGCTGCTGCCCGTATCCCTGCGGATACCGAGACTGCGGCTGCGCGACGAACGTCCGTCCGCTCGGCCGGTTGCCCGGCCGACGATGATCGTTCTCGTTCGCGTTCCGCTCGACAAACTGAATCTCTCCGTACTCATCCATAAGATCTCCTTCTTGGTGTGGGTCACGCTTCGTCGCTCGCGCGACCCCGACCCCCGATCTCGGTACCTACGCCGCGTCCATCAACTCGCCAGCCGACAACACGAGCCGCGCCTTCGCGCGCTCGAACGCACCCTCGAGCGAGCCCGGCGGTAACTCGCCCGCGTTCGCCGGCTTCTTGACCGCGCCGGTCGGCAGCGGTGCGGCGGTCTTGTGCTCGCGGTCGTCGATGATCATCAGCGCGAGCTGGCTACCCGCGGCCGACATCGCGCCCGCGCCGACACTGCGGATCGTCGACTCGTCGCCCTTCCACGCGAGTCCCGCGCCGACGGCAGCCAGCGCCGTCGCGATCGTCTTCGGTGCCCAGCCCTCGCGGGCGAGGAACGAGCCGACGAGGGCGGTTCCGGCGGCGCCGGCCGCGGTGTAGCCGAGCCGGTGCAGCGAGGTTTCCTCACCGGGCTTGTCCGCACGCGGCGCACGCGGCGCGCGCGGCGTTGCGGCCCGCGGCGCCGCGTTGCGGAACGGATGCTTCTTCGACTTGGTCTTCTTCTTCTTCGCCATGATGGTCTCCTCTACGCAGCGAGATGGGTGAAGGCCGCGCTCGCATTGCGGCGGCCGGGGAAGCGGCGAATCACGACGCTCGGACTGCCGTCTGGATGCGCGCCGGGGCAACGCAACATCGCGGGAAGCGTGCTCGGTGCGTCGAGCATCGTGCGCAACGGCGCGAGCAACGCCACGCTGTCGATACCCAGGTCGAGCTCGATCGCGCTGAACAGGATTGCGATGGTCGTCAGTAGATCGGTGAGCGGCACCTCCGCGCGCTGGCCATCGAGCCAGCCGTGGACGAAGTTGCGAACGTTCTCGATCGACTCGAGATCCTCTTGGTCGTCGCGTGACAACTTCGCGGCGATGTCGAGGCCCCAATCGAACACACCCGAGAGCTGATCGAACAACGACTCCCAGTCGCGCTCGTCGAGATTGGCGAGCTTAGTCTCGCGTGGGTGCTTCTTCTTGTCCTTCTTGATCATGGCTTCGTCCTTCTCCGGGCAATGCCCGGCCGTGCCCGCGCGAGGCGGGCGAGTTCTTGCGCTCGCGTCGCGCACCACGCGCGACACCAGCTAAACGAGTCTCGAGTCGGTCGCCTACGCGGCGCGCTTCGCCTGCATCGTCGCGAACGTCGTCAGCTTCGGCGGGTGCGCGAACACACCCATCGTGAGGCCCTCACGGTTCAGCTCCTGCTCGACGAACCCCACCATGTCGCTGCCGATGCCGAGCGTATCGAGCTTCGAGCGCAGCGCGGCTGCGCCCACGCTGAGGCCGACGTTTCCAGCGACGCCAGCGATCTTGCCGAGCGCCGACTTCCACTCGGGCGGCATGTACTCGACGGCTGCGAGCAGCCAAGGCACGTTCCGATGCGTTTGCGCGAGGACTTCGTCGAGCACTTCGCTGATCGCGTGCGTGGTCGTCCGCACCATCGAAAGTGCACGCACGCCATACCGGCGCGCAGCTTGTTCGGCGAGCGCGAACATCCAGCCGATCGCATCGACCTCGGCTTGGGAGGGCGCGATGCCGTCGTCCGCGAGACGCATGACCGCGTTGCGCGCGCGGCGCACGCGGCTCGGACCGTTGCGCGTATTCCGCGCGACACCTTCGGCGAGGTTGGCCGTCCATTCGATCGCGTCGTGCGCTTCGATCGTGACCGGGCCTTTGGCGGCGAGGGTCACACCGCAGTCCAGGCATTCCTGGGAGATGCGCGGATCGAGGATGACGGGCGCCCCGTTCTCGAGAGGAAACGTGTGCAGGCCGATGGGCGTATCTAGCGTCGCCAGCTGGCGCACGGGCCGAGGCTCGATCATTTCGGCAACCGCGATGTAAAGTGCTGATCTTTCGACGCAATTTGGATCAGTGGCCGGGAGGCGCAAGCGCTGCGTCGGCTCGCACGTCTCGACCTTCGGTCCGTCGTTCGCATCGCCATCGTCGTCCTTCTGGGGGAGACCCCGGATGTAGTGGATGAGGCTCTCGGTGGTTCTGTGCGTGGCGGCCAGCTCCGCGATCACCGGATCGCGCGTCGCCACGACCTCGGCCACCAGCTCGGTGATCGATCCGAGACACGTGTAGTCGTTGAACGGAAGGCCAATCACGACGGACCTCCGGTCTTCGCCTTGCCGGCGATGAGCTCGCGGATGACTACGACGGCTTCGGGAACGCCGAGCGTACTCAACGTGTCGAACCACGCGCGGAGGTCCGCGGCGCTCAGCTCCTTCGCGACCTCCTGGACGAACGCGACCTCGGCAGGTTCGAGCGCCGACTGGATCGCGATCACGTGCGCCATCGCGGCGGGCACCAGCGGCGGGACCTCTACCGCCGTGGCCTTGGGCGAGGGCAACGCAGACACGGCACGCGTAGGTGCAAGCTTGTCGGTCGTTGCGTGCGCCGCAACCATGTTGTCTCCGACCGGCTTCGCCTTGCGCCAGTCGAACATCGCGGCCAGACCGGGCAGCTTCATCGTGCCGCTCATCAGGTTCGTCACGAGCATCGGGACAAGCTGCGCGACCAGCGCGTTCAGGTCGAAGCCCAGCGGCGTGGCGCTCGCAAGCTCGTCGGACTCCTCGTCTCCGCCCTCGTCTTCGTTGCCGGTCTCGATCTCGCGCGGCTTGCGCGAGGGCAGCCCGGCGCCGTCGGCCGCGCGAAGCAGCTCTGCCGCCGCGTGCATCATCTCGGGGAACCGATCGATCACGGACTTCGCCAACTCGGTGTTGAGCTTCATCGCCTCGCGGATCGTGTCGTCGCTGTGGCTTCCGGTCGCGACGTGCGCCGCGGACTCCACACGGTCGACCTTGATGACGTGCACGTACGCGGGCGGCACGTTCTCGACGCACTTCCCATCGTCGTTGATCGGATCGAGCCGGTACTTGCCGCTCGTGCCGACCGCTTCGCGCAGCTCCTCGATCTCGGCCTCGATGCCGATCGTGAGCGGCCGACCATCGCGCCCGTACACCAGCTCGGGCGCGCCGCGCGGCTTCATCCGGCGCACGCGCCACGCGGTCACCGTCGCGGGAATCTCGAAGCTCTCACCGTTCGCGTTGAATGCCAGCTCACTCATTTCGATCATGCCTCCTGATCTGTAATGACGGCCAGGAGGGCCCGAGTTTCGCTGTGGCACGCGGTTGCGTCGCGCACGGGGATCGAGCACATGCGATCCATCGCGCGAAGCACGTCAAGCTCGCGACCGCACGGTCAACTCGTTGATCGATCGAGCGCGAGCGCGACCGTCGAGCGCGACCGTCGAGCGCGACCGTCGCGTAAGTAGGGTCGCGCGCAAACCGTGCTCGTGGCGCGCTGGCCTCCAAGTCCGCGGACGCAGGCTCACATATGGTGAGATCGATCGCGGGAGAAGTCCCGCGATCGATCTAAACAATGGCCGATCGAGCGCGCGAGGATTGGCGCGAGGATTCACGCCCGGGAGAAGTCTCGCCCGCCGAAGCGGGCGCTCCCCCTCCTGCGGGAGATGCCCTTTTTAGGGCGCCCACGATGATTCTCGCCGCATTGCGGCGACTATTTAGTTCGGGATCCATAGAAGTGACAGCACGCCGCCCCATCCAGGCTCCGGAACGACCTCCGCATGCTCCACGATCTCCGCGCCGGCCGCGAGCTCGCCGGATCCGAGCCACGCGGTCGCCGGCAGCGCTTGCGCAACGTCGCGGACTGCGTCGCCATCGAACAACTCGGCCGCTATGGTCGCTCGCGCGAGCTTCTTGCCGTTCGCGATGTAACCTGGGAACGTCCCGCTGCGTTTTGCCCACTTCACCGCGCCGCGTTCCGAGTAGACCGCCGCGCAGCGCTCGCGTGAAAGTTCCACGAAGCGCATCGTCGCCATCACGGGCGAGACCGCGAACACATCGGCGATCGCGCGCACGACGTGCAAGCTGACCGCAGAGACGTCGCAATACGGCGCGACCATCCGCGCCGGTGTCAGGTGTTCCACCGCGAGCACGTCCGCTTCGCGCTCGTCGGGCTTGCCGCGTTGAGCGCAGCAGGTCTTGAACCAACTGGTCGAGTCGCCGTCCTTGGGAAGCTCGTGCCCGAGCACGTGGTGGCCGATCTCATGCGTGATCGTGAAGCGACGCCGTCCCGCGGTCACGATCTGATCGGACACCCGGATCCGCGCCTTCGCGCCGATCCGATAGATGCGCGCGGTCGCGCCCGTCAGGTAACCGAACGTGACCTCGATCCCGAGATGCTTCGCGGTCTCGATCGGATCGATGTGGCTGGGATCGCGTGCGCCGACTTCGACGAGGAGATCCGAGCCGAGTTGCCGTGCGAGCGCCAACCGGCCCGCCACGCGTCAGTCTCCGCCCTCGACGAGCGACTCGACATCTTCGAGCGCGCTGCGCAGATCCTCATCAGTCATGTGCTGGTACTCGCGATGCGCGAACTGCATCTCGGGGTAGCGTCCGCGCAGGTCGACCAACCGCGCGAGAACCTCGACCGGGTTCAGCGCCAGGATCGCGGCGCGGATCACGCCGCTCACGACGTTGGACGGGCGCTTCGCGCGCTCCTCGCGGCGCATCCGGGCGATCTGATCGTGGGCAAACTCCGCCAGCGCATGCGCGCGGCGCGCGATGTCCGGCGTGGTGGGCATCACCTTGGCATCGGCGATCGCGGCTTCTTGCGCGATCGTCATGAACGTTCTCAGGTCTCGTTGGCTCTCGGTCATGTTGATTCTCCTTTAGGCAATCGCTTGGATGATGAGATCGCGAATGTCTTCGTCGATCTTCTGTGCTGCGCGCACAAGGCGCTGATAAGCCGCGTGGTACGCGCGCGCGGACATGCCGGTGTGCTCCATGACCGCGCGGCGGCTGAGCTTGTCGTGGCCGTAGGCATCGACGATCGCGAGGACGCCAGCATCACCATCGGCGTGCTTGCGGAACTCGTCCATCGCCACCGACCACCACGCATGCTTTGGAACTTCGAGCTTGGTCGCGCGCACACCCGCAACGGTCTCGCTCGTCTCGCGCTCGAGTTGTTCAGCGTTGACGTGCTCGGCGTCGAGCGAGACCTGCGGGAAGCTTTGCGCGTGCTCGATCTCGTGTGAGATGTCACCGGCGATCGCGCCAAGGAGATGGCGCTCGAGGTCGACGCGCAGCGGATCCCACCGCAGCGTCCCGCCGAGCGTCTTGGCGATCGCGGTGTGCAACCGATCGTCTTGCGTCTGCTGATCGCGCCCGGCGTCTTCCTCTCCACCCGCCGCACGAGCGCGATCGTCTGCTTGAGAACCCGCTCCATCATCTCCGTCGTGACCTGCTTGTCGAACTGCGTGCGCCAGAGTTGCTCCGGCGAATCCATCGTCGCTGCCATGTGTATGTCTCCCTGTTGGAGGGCACTCTAGGCGGCAGGTCTGACAACTGATAATTTGTTCAGTAAGCCTCGGAGGATGTGTGAGATCCACGGATAGCGGCCGTTTTCCGGAGTTGCGTCCGATCACCGGACCGGCGCCTTCGAACGTAGATCGGTGGGAACCGGCCATGCTCCGCTCGATGCCGTCGACGCCAACTGGGCGAGTGCACCGCTCTGCGCAGGCGGTGATCGAGGATGCGTTCGACGAGGCGCTGCGCCGCGATCCAGATCGGCGGCGTCTGGGTCGTCCTCGTCGACGGTCAGCGCGACCAGATCAAGCGCGTCGAGCGCACCGCGCGCAAGGTCGGCGTTCGATCAACATCGTGCTCGGGAATCGGCCACGCGCTCGAATACCTGTGGCGTGCGGCCGTGAGCGTCCGGTCGACCGCAGCGGGATCGCCTACTTGATCGCGCCCGGGTGATCGTGGCAGGCGCTACGCGTCGTTCGCTGCCGCACGTGCGGCGGCCCAGCGTGCAGGCAGTAGTGCCGGCAGGTCGATGAGGCGGATGCGGCGCCTGAGGGGCGGCAGGACGTCGGCGAGGTACTCGATCGGATCCACACCGGCGAGTCGGCATGATCCGAAGATCGTGTATGCGATCGCCGCGCGATCGCCTCCCGAGTCGGCGCCAGCGAAGAGGAAGTTTCTTGCGCGTCAGTGCCGCCCGGACGTGGAGCCGCTCGACGATTCCGTTGTCGAGTGGCAGATAGCCGTAGTCGAGGAAGCGCGTGAGTGCGACCTGGTGGTTGGTGAAGTACCGGACTGCTTTGCCGAGTGGCGATGCCGGCGGCTCGTGCTTCTTGCGCACCGTGCACCAGGCGACGAGCTCGTCCCACACGGGCTTTGATTGCCTGCATCGCTCGGCCCGCTTCTCGTCGTCGGTGAGGTCTTTGATCTCCCCATGTGCCAGGGTAGTTGTCGCATGACGCTGGTGGCTGATGGCCGCTGTCGAAACCGTGCAAGGGGCACGAAAGTCACCGTGATTCCGTATTCAC
>JAYVLQ010000091.1:0-13955 GCA_043759355.1 Kofleriaceae bacterium | reverse complement strand
GGCCGATCCAGAAGGTCCGCGAGATCCTCGAGCTCGTCGATCTCGAGCGGCGAGCACACGAGCACGCGCAGCGCTTGGCTATCGCCGACCCCGCCTGCCGAGCCGAGCTGGAGCGGCACCGCGCGAAACTGCAACGAGATATCCCCGCCGACCAGCGCGAGCGCATCGGGCTCGATCCGCTCGT
Source organism: Kofleriaceae bacterium (assembly GCA_043759355.1). GTDB lineage: Bacteria > Myxococcota_A > Polyangia > Haliangiales > Haliangiaceae > JABFXX01. Next base: position 13,771 of record JAYVLQ010000091.1, on the reverse strand, counting down.
ACTCGTCGCGCTTCGCGGGCGGCAAACCCGAAGCGAGCGCGAGATACTGGGTCAGGCGATCCTCGGGCACGAGGTTCATCTCGAGCAGGATCGTGTCGAGGCTGCCGCCGTAGATGACCTGGCGCTGGAACGCCTTCTCCATACGCTTCACGCCCACGAGGCCGTCGCGCACGAGCAGAGAGCTCAGCCGGCTCGGCATGACCTCATCATCAGGAATCGCTTGCTCGGATCACGTAAGTGCCGGCGATCCAGTCGTGAAGTCCGCGCTTCTCGCTATCAAAGCCGATCCACAGAAAGCCGAGTAGCAGCGTGGCTCCGCTCGCGAGATATCCGGCGCAGCGCGCCACACAACGCGCTGGCGAGGGCGGATCGCCATAGACGTCGATCACCTTCATCTTCATCAGCTGCATGCCGAGTGTGCGGCCGCGAACGACGTGGAAGACGAGCAGATAGACCAGGCCGATCGCGATGAACAACACGAGGCCCATCACGAGCGCAGGATCGGTCGCGATCACGAGATCGAGCCACAGGTCGATATCGTACAAGTGGAGGTTCGAAGGCGGCAGATGAATGCTCGCGATCTTGCTCGCGAGCATCGTCACGATCACGGCTGCGGGGATCACGATCGCAAAATCGATCGCCGCGGCAGCGAGGCGCCGCCAGAAGCCGATCACGTACACCGATGCGGCTTCGCGCTTGCTGGGGCGCGACGGCCGCTCGAGCGCTGAAGGCTCGTCCGTCATCCTGATCTTATACGGTGCGCGAGGTTCGGAAGGCAAATAGCCGGCTTAGCTGGCTGTCGCGGCCCGGATCAGCGCAGCCGCGACGATCGGGGCTGTATCGGCCCGGAGCACCCGGGGGCCGAGGCCAAGCGCGAGAAATCCGGCAGTCGCCAGCTGGTCGAGCTCGACCCAGCTGAACCCTCCTTCGGGACCGCTGATCAGGGTCACGTCGGCAGCTCCGGTTGGCTGACCCCGCTCGGCCGTAGGATCCAGCACGAACCGGTCACCGACGGGGAGCGCTCGCAGGACCTCGCGGAGGGTGGCGGTGAACCGGAGCCCCGGCACCCGCGCCCGGCCGCATTGCCGGGCCGCGGCGGCGACCACGCCGGCGTAGTGAGCGACCCGGGCATCGCGCTTCGCGGCATCGAGCCGGACCACCGAACGCTCGGCCTGCCAGACGATCATCTCGCTCGCGCCGACCTCGGTCAGCTTCTCGAGGCAGCCATCCATCCGGTCGCCCTTGATCAGAGGCAGGAGCATGCGGACGTGCGGTGCGGCCTCTTCGACCTCTTCGACCTCTTCGACCTCGACCACGGTCTCGGTCTCGGTCATCCGTACGATCTTCGCGGTCGCGCGTTTGCCAGCGCCGTCGACGAGCTCGATCGCCTGACCGACCCGGACGCGGCGGACGCGGCCGAGGTAGTGATGTTCTTCGCCGGTGATCGAAATCTCTCCGGTCGTCAGCGAGACCGGATCGACGAAGCTTCTCATTTCGCCGAAAGCACGGCGGTCGACCACTGTGGATCGGTCGTGCTCGGTCGAACGTGGACGAGGCGCAGCCCGGCAGCGACGAACTCGTCGGCGAGCGGCTGTGCTTGCGGCGTCAAGAGGCCCGACAGGATCAGCGTGCCCGTGGTGCGCGAGACGAGGTCCGCCTTGAGCTCGCGCAGGACGTGCGCCTGGATGTTCGCGAGCACGAGCGGAAACGTCCCGGCGATCTCGGCGAGCGGCGTGATGGCCGTCTCGATCGTGACCTTGTTGCGCGCGCCGTTCTCGAGCGTCGCCGCGACCGCGATCGGATCGTTATCAACCGCGATGCAGGCCGTGTTCGGCCACAGCTTCACCGCCGCGATCGACAGGATGCCGGAGCCGCAGCCGACATCGAGCACGCGGTCTGGCGCGAGCCCTCCATCGGCGAGCGTCTGCAGCTCCTCGAGGACGAGTTGCGTGCTCGCATGCGTGCCGGTGCCGAACGCCATGCCGGGATCGAGGTCGAGCACGACGTCGTCCGCCTGCGCGGTGTACAGCTCCCAGCTCGGCACGACGACGAACTGCCGGGTGAGCCGGCTGACCTTGAAGTAGCGCTTCCAGGCATCGCGCCACTCGGTCTCGGGCACCGCCTCGGCGGTGCGCACGCGTGACGGGTCCAGGTTCGCGCCGTTCGCGGCCCAGCGAGCCACCGCATCGCGGGTCTCCAGGACAGCGCTCGCGACGTCCGCTGGATCAACCCAGAAGACGATCTCGTCGCCACGTTGCTCTGTTCCCGCGGCAGCGGCTTTGACATCGGACGCAAGTAGTGCGGCGACGTCGTCGACGTCAGCCGCGCCTACAGGAACGATAATTTCGACCCACTCGGACACTAGTCACCCCAAAAGGGTCACCCCAAAAGGGTCACGAGCGCGGCGGGGCCGGAGTCACCCGGCGCTTCATCTCGCGCCGGAGGCGCTTGCGAGCCTCTCGCGTCTTACGCTTCTTCTTCACCGACGGCTTCTCGTAAAACCGGCGACGCTTGAGCTCCTGCAGGATGCCCTCTTTGGACATCTTTTGCTTGAGGATCTTCATCGCCTTCTCGAGGCTGTCGCGAACTTCGACCTCGACGGGCCTGCCGAACGTGTTCTCCATAGCGGTCCGGGTTGGTACCTGATCCGCGCGAGGAGATCAAGTCAGCCAACTTAGGCCTTCGCGTTGTGCTTGAAAAACAGCGTGATCGTCAGGCAGTGAAACTCGGAATCCGAGCTCTGGGTGACGATCTTGTCGACGATCTCGTGCTCCGGGTGCGACCGGATCCAGTCAGTGATCAGTTCCCCAAGCAGCTCGCGCTCCTTGGCCTTGGTCGCGGAAAACACCTTCACGCCGGTAACGTCGATCATGCTGGTGCGGGGTTCGTCTTTAGATGCTGTTTGTGTACTCGCCACGTCGGTACTCCTTACCTTAAACCGTCAATGTGACCTGCGATGCGATTTCAGTCAACATTGATAATTCCGTTATCGGTGAACTGTCCGCCCTTTGTGGGTGAACCGGCGAACACGCTCGTAAGTCCTGGCATCTACGGACTGTTCGGCTACTGTCCGCCGGCATGAGGCGTCACTTTCTGCTTCGGGCTTCGATTCTGGTCTTCGGATTGTTCGTCCCGCTCGCACCTGTCCGAGCGGCTCCCGATAAGCCGGTGATGGCTCACCTGCCTACCGTCGAGACTTTCACGCTCACGAATGGCCTCCAGGTGGCGTTCCTGCAGCTCGACACCGCACCCGTTGTCGCGGTTCAGGTCTGGTACCACGTCGGTTCCAAGGACGAGCCGCGCGACCGTCGCGGGTCGGCGCACATGTTCGAGCACATGATGTTCAAGGGCACGGAACACGTCAGGCCCGAGGCGCATGCCCAGATGCTCAATGGCATCGGCGGCTACGTGAATGCGCAGACCGACGAGGACGCCACCCACTTCATCAACACGGTGCCGTCGGACTATCTCGATTTTGCGGTCGAGCTCGAGGCGGAGCGCATGCGCCACCTGATGTTCAGGAAGGACATGATCGATGGCGAGCGCGAGGTCGTCAAAGAGGAGATCCGGCAGCGCGAGAACAACCCGATCCAGAAGGGCGTGAAGCGCTTCATGGAGATCGCGTTCGCGAAGCATCCGTACTCGTGGGACGCCGGCGGCGATCTCAAGGATCTCGATGCGACGACCGGCGACGACCTCAAGAAGTTCTACGACGCGTACTACGAGCCGAACAACGCAATGCTCGTCGTCGTAGGGAAGTCGACGAGCGCGGCCGTCAAGGCAAGCGCCGAGAAGTGGTTGGGCAAGGTCCCGAAGGCCGGTGATCCGCCGCGTCCCGCTCGAGACGCGCAGGAGCCGATCCAGAGCGTCAAACGCAAAGAGACCGTGGCGCCGAGCCAGGTCGGGATCGAGATCATCGGCTGGCACATCCCGCCAGCGAAGGACAAGGACATCTACGCGCTGCAGGTCGCGTCGATCATCTTGGGCGCCGGAGATAGCTCGCGGATCAAAGTCCGGATCAAGTCGGTCGATCCCAAGACCAAGAAGCCGCTCGGACTCGACGGTGGCATGGAAGCGCTCGTTCACGAGGAGCCGGGCATGCTGCTCGGCCTCGGCGTCTATCTCGATCCGACCCAAGGTGCGGCACTCGAGTCCGCGATCTACGACGAGGTCGACAAGCTCGCCGCGAAAGGCCCGGCCACCGACGAGCTGCGCAAGGCAAAGAACCAGGTCCAGGCCGCCTTCGTATTCGGGCTCGAGCACGCGCAGGGGCTCGCCGAAGCGATTGGTCGCTCGTGGGTCAACACGGGTGATCCGAGCTCGTTCCTGCGCGATGTCGACAATATCGAGAAGGTCAGCGCCGCGGATGTCCAGCGCGTCGCCAAGCGGTACCTGACGCCGGACAAGTCGACCGTGGTCGTGATTCCCCCGCCGGGATCACAGGCGGGCGCTCCTAGATCGCCCGAGCCCGCATCAACGTCAACTCCAGCCACGGCCGCGCCCGCTGCGCCAAGCGCTCCGAAAGCAGGTGGCAAATGAAGAAGCTCCTCGCACTTCTCGTCATCGCGGCGTGTGGCGGCAAGCCGCCTCCGCCGGTCGAGGTCGCGACGCTGCCGACCGATGGCAACGCGCACACCGCGAAGCCGGCGGTCGCGCCCGAGGCAAAAAATGACCCGTGGACCGGTCGGACCGATCTGATCTCGGCGCCTCCTGCGGCTGCACCGGCCGCGTTGCAGCTGCCGCCCACCGAGTCGTTCAAGCTCGCAAACGGTCTCCAGGTGTTCGTCGTGAAGAACGATCGGCTGCCGACGGTGAGCTTCGAGCTCGCGCTGCACGCCGGTCGCCAGCAAGAGCCGCGCGCGCGGCTCGGCGTCAGTGAAGCGACCGCCGACATGCTGGTCAAGGGCACCAGGAAGCACGACGCCGTCGGCCTCGCGCGCGCGATCGAATTTGTCGGCGGCACGATCGGCGCCGATGCGACGTTCGAAGCGACGCTCGTCCAGTGCAGCGTGCTCTCGCGCAACAAGAACATCTGCCTCGATCTGCTCCCCGAGATGATCACGCAGGCGACCTTCCCCGACGACGAGCTCGGCAAGATCAAGCAGAACATGATTGCGGGCGTGCGCGGTCGGCTCGATAACGCGGGCGAGCTCGCGAGCGTGCATGTCCAGAACCTCCTGTGGGGACCGGATCACGTGCGTGGCTGGATCAACAGCGAGAGCTCGATCGGCGCGATCAAGCGCGACGAGCTCGTGACCTGGGCGCGGACCTGGTACGTGCCGAACAATGCGATCCTCGTCGTCTCCGGCGATCTCGACACCAAGATGATCAAGAGCGAAGTCGAGCGCGCCTTCGGCAGCTGGAAGAAATCAGAGCTGCCCCCGAACCCGTCGTTCAAGGAGCCGAGCCTCTCGGGGATCCGGATCCGACTCGTCGATAAACCGGGCCAGACCCAGACTCACATCCGCGTCGCGCAGTTCGGCATTCGCCACGACGACCCCCGATTCTTCGAGACGCTGGTGTGGAACTACGCGCTCGGCGGCGGCGACTTCAGCTCGCGCCTGATGAAGGTCGTGCGCGTCAAAGGCGGCAAGACCTACGGCGCGAGCTCGGCGTTCGATCGCAACCTCGACAAGGGCTCGTTCGTCGCACAGACGTACACGCGCAACACCGAGGCGGTCGCGACCACGAAGCTGATCCTCGGCGAGGTCGCGACGATGGCAAAGGAAGGCCCTTCCGAGGAAGAGGTCCGCGCGGCGATCGCGAACATCGCGGGCGGTTACGCGCTGCGCTTCCAATCGGCGAACGATTTCGGCGCTGCTCTGATCGGTGCGGAGCTCCACAACTTCGGCACCGAGTACCTCACGAACTACCCGCTCGCTGTCGGCAAGGTCGATCAGGCGGCGGCGAAGAAAGCCGCTGCCGAGCTGCTCGATCCGAAGGACTACGTGATCGTGATGGTCGGCGACGCGAAGGATCTCGAGCCGCAGCTCAAGAAAGAGGGCTGGCGCTACGAGAAGGTCGCCTTCACCGATGCGATCACCGAAGAAGTCGCCGCGGCGCCGGTGCCGACCGATGCGAAGTCGCTCGCCCATGCGCGCCAGGCGATCGCCGAAGCGATCGCGGCAAAGGGCGGCAAGGCCAAGCTCGCCGGCATCAAGTCGCTGCACATGACGGCAACGGGTGTGACGACGATCCAATCCCAATCGCTCCCGGTCGAGATCGAGCGCGAGTTCGTGCTGCCCGACAAGATGCGGATCGATGCGACGATCGCGAAGCAGCTCAAGGTCATCGTCGCGGTTGATGGCCTCAAGGGCTGGGAGATCACGCCAGATCAGAAGACCAACAAGTCCGCGCTCGTCGATTTGACGGGCAACGACATGGCGGCGGCGCAGTTCGAAGCGTGGCGCGAGGTCGAGCTGATCTTGGTCAAGGCGAGCGAACCTGCCGCGAAGCTCGCACCGCAAGCCGACACCGTCATCGACGGCAAGCCGCACACGGTCGTCCAGCTCGGGTCGCCGTTTGGCACGCTCGCGGTGACCCTGTTCATCGACAAGAAGACCAAGCTGGTGTCGCGCATGAGCTACAGCGACCAAGGTCAGACCGAGACCGATGACTTCTCGGACTACCGCGAGGTGCAGGGCGTGAAGATCGCCTACAAGCGCGTCAGCTCGACGCCGGGTCGCAACACCTCGTTGACGATCGACAAGGTCGAGATCGACGGCAAGGTCGCGCCGGATCTGTTCAAGAAGCCCGCGGCGCCGTAGCCCGTCGCTGTCTTGCGCCGAGCGCAGCCTCTATGGCATACCGCAGGGCGCGATTGCCGCGACGAGCTCTTCGGGCGGGAGCGTGTTCAGGACCTGGCGCTTGCGGATCCGGGCCCGGCGCGCCATGGCGGCCGCCCAGCGTACGTACTCGAGGTTGCCGGTGGAGTGCGCATCCGTCGAAAGCATGAACGGGATGCCACGCTCGGCCGCCTTACGCGCGTTGTGGGGATCGAGGTCGAGGCGGTGCGGGTCGCCGTTGATCTCGATCGCGGCGCGGCTCTCGCTGATCGCGTCGAAGATCTCGTCGATCCGGACCGCGATCGGGTCACGCTTGAGCACGAGCCGGCCGAGCGCGTGGCCCCAGATCTTGAAGAACGGCTGTCGCATGGCGGTGACCAGGCGCTTCGTCATGCTGTCTTCATCGAGCTTGTAGCGCTGGTGGACGCTCGCGATCACTAGATCGAGGCCTTCGATCTGGTCGAGCGGCACGTCGATCGTGCCGTCAGCCAGGATGTCCGCCTCGGTGCCACGGAGGATCCGGATCGGCGGGGTCATCGCGCGAATCTCGGCGGTCTGCTCGCGCAGCTTGTCGGCATCGAGGCCACCGGCGTAGCTCGCAGCAGCCGAGTGATCGGTGATCGTGATCGCCTGGAAGCCACGCTCCGCCGCGGCCTGCGCCATCTGTTCGATGGTATGTCTACCGTCGCTGTAGGTGGTGTGGCAGTGGCTCGCCGTCGTGATGTCACGCACCTCGACGAGGTCGCTCCAATCGGTGCCGAGCTCGCCATCGCCATCCCGCACCTCGGGAGGCACGAAGGGCACGCCGAGCGCGCGATATACGTCGCCCTCGTCGTCGCCCGTAACGGCTGCGGCACCACGCGCTGCGAGCTCGGCGACGTGCGCCGGCGAGCCCGTCGCTCGGATCAGCGTCCAGCCGAACTTCGCGAGTGGCGCGAGATAGATCGCGCAGGGCATGCCATCGACGAGCCGCGCGGTGATCTTCTCGACGCCATGCTCGACGCCAGTGACCAGCGCGGAGCTGCGAAAGTGCTCGACGATGCGATCCGCATGATCGGTCGCGACCGCGAACGCGAGGTACTCGACGACCTCGAGCCAGCGCCGTACCGGCCCCGCGATCTCGACGCGCAGCGCCGCCGGACCGGCACGGAGGTGCGCGGCGAGCGACTTCGCATGCTGCTCGGCATCGACGTGGAGCGCGCGCGTGCCGCGAACACGGCGCTCCTCGATCGCGGCGAGAATCTTCGCTTCGCTGGTCTCGCCGAAACCCTTGATCGTGCGCAGCGCACCTGCGCGGCACGCGGCCGCCACGGCATCGAGGTCGAGCGGCGCGAGCGCCCCGTGGATCTTGCGTGCCTTTTGAACGCCGACGTACGGCAGCTGTGCGAGCTCGACGATCACGAACGGCCACTTCGCGCGCAGGGTCTCGAGTACCGTCGAGCTGCCCCGCCGTAGGATGTCCCCGACCACGCGAGCGATCGACGCGCCGACATAGGGCAGCTCTTCGAGCCGACCCTCGTCGAGCAAGCGCTGCAACCCGTTCGCGGCTTCGATCGACTTGGCCGCACGGTCGTACGCGATCGCGCGGTGGCGATCGCCGTCGAGATCGAAGTACGTGGAGATCTCGCGCAACTGCGCGGCGACCAACGAGGGCTCCATGCGCACACTCTAGTCCATGTAGCTCCGATGCGTACCCGCGAGCTCTGCCGGTAACTGGCTCGCAGGCGGCTCCGCAAAGAGAGGTTTTCCGGTTGGCGTGCACCGGTGAGGTCACCGTCAAGCTTCGTCGACGATTCGCGGTGCTGCCATCGCGTGGTTCCTGTTCTAGTGCAGTTTCAGGGCTGTCTGGTCCACGGCCACGCCACGAACCCATCCGCGTTCTCGTAGGCGTTCGTGTGGTCGTCGAGCCAGCCCGCGAAATCGCGTGCCGGTGCCGGAAAATCGAACACCGCGAGGTTCGCGCCGTCGCCACGAACCAATCTGCGCTTCGTCGGCGAGGGGATGATCAGATTGCTCGTGGTTTCGAAGTCGGGGAGCTCCCAGCGCACGAGCGACGGGATCTCGACGATCGTGATCTTGCCGTTGCCGGGGGCTGCGATCCAGGTGCCATCGCCGCCGATCGCGGGGAACGAGCTCGAAGATGGGACCACGTCGTGGGTCACGACCTTGCCGTCAGTTTCGAGGTAGACGACCGCGTTGTTGTCGAGCGTCACGACCACGCCCTTCGGGGCGACGGAGATCGCGACCGGTGCACGTGCGAGCTCGGCGATCTGATGAACCCGGGTGTCCCACAGGAACAAGCGCTTGCCGGTCACGACGAGCGGATGGCCGTCGTAGTTCATGCCGACGAAGGAGCTCGCATCGACCTCGACGCGGGTGCGCTCGATCGATCCTCCCGCGAGCTCGCCCCGCACAAGCTCGCCCGTCTTGCCGAGTGCGGCGAACCGATTGTTCGTGAGCGGCATGATCGATTGCACGCCGTCCTCGACCTTCACGAGCTCGACAAACTGCGCATCTTTCGGCGAGTACAATACGCGCGGATCGTTGTCGTGCGCGGTCATGAAGCCCTTGACGAGGATGCGCGCGAGGATCGCCCCCGCGGTGCCGAACACGCGGACTTTCGGATTTCCCTTCTGGAATTCGACGAGCCGCTCTTCATGCGTGCCCGTCGGCTCGAGCACGAGCACTCGGCCCGACGCCGGGTCGCTGCCGATGGGTCGCGCCATGATGAGCGGGTCGTAGTCGATCAGGGTTTCCGTGCCCGTGACGAGATCGTGCACGTGAAAGACCGCCGCGGCCGCGTCGGGCCACAGCAGCAACGTGTCGTCATCCATGAACGAGAGGGTGAGCTCGCCGCGCTTCTCGATCATGCGCGGCACGATCTCGGAGATGTCGTAGATCAAGACGAGGCCAGTCGTGACCGCGACGAAGCGATGCTGGCCGCGCTTCCCGAGGATGTACGCTCTCGCCATCGGCACCGGGGGGCTGATCCGGCCATCGAGAAAGTTGCCCGTGTAGTGGAGGCTGCCGTCGCTGGCGGCGCGCACGTCGACACCCTCGCCGATATCGACCGCGATGGTCGCCTGCACCGTGCTCATCGGCTCGGTCCAGATCAGCTGGTGATCGATATAGCGATTCGTGAACGAACCGGTCGCGACCTCGAGCGTGCGACCGCGAAACCGCGCCTGCATCACGAAAATATTCTTCGAGAGCTGGATCGGATACTCGTACAGCTTCGGAGCCGGATCGAGATCGATCTCGATCGCGCGCTGCGGCTTCGAGCGCTGATCGATCGCCGCGATCCGGTGCGCATCGGAGGTCTGGAGCAAGAACGAGCCGGGCCGGGCGAGCAGCTGTGTTCCCGCGGCATCGAGCACGACGAGGCTCTTGGCATCGGCGAGTGCGATCCAGCTCCCGTCCGGGGCATATGCAATGGAGGTGGTCTTGTGGCCGACCCACATCGGCGTCCACTTCTTCGTCGCGACCTCGAACACGCCGGCGTCACCTTCCTTGCCGAGGATCGCGACGCGATCGCCAGCGGTCGTCGCGTAGCCGTGCCACGCGGGCGGGAGCTCGGGAATCTTCTCCAGCGCTCCGGATTTCGGATCGAGCAGCTCGCAGCCCACAGCGCGGAGCAGCAACAGCCGATGGTCCGTGATCCACACCGGTTGTGACTCCGGTGTCGCGCGATCGTAAAGCACTCGATGCGCGACGAGATCCCAGACGCGCAGCGTGCCGTCACGTGTGACCTCGGCGAGATGGCTGACATCGGCATCGACGACGACGTGCCACGGTTCGCCGTCGGAGCGCATCCCATAAGCGACACCGTGGCTGACCGCGGAGGTCGCGATCGTACGCGCCTCTTCCATGCGTGCCGAATTCGGGCGCAGCTCTTTGAGCAGCGCGAGCGCTTCGGTCGGATTGGTCTCGACGAGGGCGCGCGCACGCGTGACGAGCAACTGATCGGCACGCTCGACGAGCAGCGCGTTCGCCTTCAGCGTCTGTTCTCGCTGGATCTCGGCTTCGCCACGCGCCGTGTTCGCTGCATCGCGCTCGGTGACGATGCGATGGACGCCGATCCACGCCATCACCGCACCGGCAGCGAGTGCGAGGGCCGCCACCGACAGAGGTGCGCGATGCTTGTGCGCGAACCGCGCGAGCCGCTCGCGCTTCGTGTAGCGATGCGCCGCGACGAGCTGGCCGGTGAGGAAGCGCCGCACATCCTCGGCGAGGCCGCCGGCATGCGGGTAGCGATCTGCCGCCTCGTACGCGAGAGCCTTCTCGACGATCGCCACGAGCTCGACCGGCGCGGTCGGGGCGACCTCCGCGACCGGCTGGATCCGCCGGATGATCGACGACGCGATCACGTCTTTTGCACTCTTGCCGCCGATCGGCGGGTGGCCGACTAGTAGTTGATACAGCGTGGCGCCGAGTGCGAACACGTCGCCACCAGGCCCGATCTCCTCACCGCGCGCTTGCTCTGGCGCCATGAAGCCCGGTGTCCCGAACACCGCGCCCGCGACGGTATGCATCCCATCGCCAGCCGCCACCATCGCGATCTGCGAGGCCGCGTTCGCGTCTTCCTCGCCGATCACCTTCGCGAGGCCCCAATCGATCACGATCGTCTCGCCATTCTCGCCGACGAGGATGTTCCCCGGTTTGAGATCGCGATGGATGATGCCGCGCTTGTGCGCGTGCGCACTCGCGTCGATCGCCGCGAGCACGTTTGGTAGCAGGCTCAACCGACCTTCAAGATCGTGGTGCTTGGCGATCAGCTCGTCGAGCGGTCGACCCGTCACGCGGCGCATGACATAGAACGGCCTGCCATCCGGCATCGTGCCGGCGTCGTAAAGCGGCACGATCGAGGGGTGCTCGAGGCGCGCGGTGATCTGGACCTCGCGCTCGAACCGCTGATCGAGCCCGGCGAGAGACAGCACTTCCTTGAGCGCGACCGTGCGACCGAGCTGGGTATCGAACGCCTCTACCACGCGCCCCATCCCGCCGCGCCCGAGCTCGGCACCGAGCCTGTAGCGCTGCGCGAACGACGGCGCGATCTCCGGCATCGTCGAGCGATTCGCGCGTTCGGGACCCGGACCCGAGCCCGCACCCCGAATCGACGTTGCTGGAACCGTGTCGGAAGTCGCCGGCAGCGTGTCCGCTGGATCCGGTTCCAGCCGCTTTGTGGTCACTTAATCGAGGTCCCAGTCGACGTCGGTCATGTTCGGATCGTTCCGCACGTCGACCAAGCGCGTGCGCTCGTCACGCGACGGCGCCGGGGGCTGCGCGCGACCCATGGCCGCGATGCTATCCATGCTCGTCATCCGGGTCGCTTCGTCTGCGCTGTCTTCGAACGGCAGCTGGTTCTGCTCGGTGATCGAGGCGATGAACTTGTCGCCGGGCATCGTGGCGAGCGCCTCTTCGATCACGTTCTCGTCGAGGAGCCGCGCATCGATGTTACCGAGCCGCGTGGGCTCGGCATCGAACGGACCCGGCACGCGACCTGGACCGGGTGCACTACGCACCGCGGCCATGAGCTCGGCGTCTTGCACCGAGCGGGTCGCGCCACCATCGTCAAACGGTTTTGGTAGCGCAGCGCGTGCTCGGTTTTGCGGCGGCGGTGATTTCTGCTTCGGCGCGCGCTCGATGGGGCGCGGCGCACCCGGCATTGGCGGCGGCACCGTGGATTTGCCTTTTTGACGGCGCGCTTGCTGGAGACCGACGACGACAGCTGGCTTCGCCGGGACGTCCGGGCGTGACACGGGCGGCGGCGGCGGCGCGGCTCCGTCGTCGAAATCGAAGTCGTAATCTTTCGGCGCGGGCGGCACACCGTAGAACACTTGCGACTCCTCGTCGGCGACGCGGGCACCTTCGTCGCGGAGCATGCGGAGGATACGCGTACGTTCGCCAGCGGTCAGCTGATCGCGACGCCCGGTACCGGTGTGCGTGTGGTGATTGGTCGACGCGCGCCCGCTGCGCTTTGCGAACTCCGACAGCGGCACCGGTGCATCGAACTTCTTTTGCTTGCTGCCGGCCTTGTTATCGACGCGGGAGGGCGGCGGAAGCGCATTGAGATTGTGGAGACCGGACTTGCCGCCCATCGAAAAGATGCTGGTCGCCGAGCGCAGCCACTTGCGCGGGCCGCTGACGTTGCCATCGGCGCCGATCGCCGGAACCGACGGCTGACGTGTGGTCGTCTGTGGCGCGATGCCGGTCGATCCACCGAGCACCGCAGCCGCGGCGCGCGCGGCATCTTCGGAGCACTCGGCGACGCGCGGGATCAAGCGACGCACGATCTCGTCGGTCTTGCCCATCTGATGCTGGTGCGGGCGCTGGACGAACTGGATGCCCATCTTCTCGAGCCACTGCACCGGCGGATCGGCGCCGATCAACACGAACGCGCCTTCGTTCGGGTAGCGCTTCTGTTGGCCATCCGCGAGCGCGAGCGTGACGCTTTCGGGCTCGAACTGGAGGACCTGCGAGCCGAGCTTCGTCTTGATCCGGCCCTCGGCCGCGTACGCTTCGATCGCCAATTTGTTCTTCGGCGCGGCGCGGTTGAAGCCCTTGCCGCGATACGAGATCATCACGCGTGCACCCGCATCCGAGAGCGCGAGGGCGGCCTCGACCGCCGAGTCACCGCCGCCAATGATGAGGACGTTCTTGCCGCGCCAATCGTCCGGATCGTCGAGGAGGCTGAAGATCTTCGGCAGGTTCTCGCCGGGGACTTGCAACGTACGCGGCTTGCCGCGCGTACCGATCGAGAGCACCACGCGCTGCGCGCGATAGCTGGCGACCGTGGTGCGGAGATCGAACGAGCCGTCACCGGTCTTCTGGATCGTCTCGACCGATTCGCCTTGGTGGACGGTCATGCCGACACGCTCCATCAGCTCGGTCCAGATCGGAATCAGCTGCTCTTTGCTCGAATCGAACACGGGCAGGAGCGACACGTTCTGCGTGTCGTACGGCTCGGCCATGACGAGCTTGCCCTT
>JAYVLQ010000090.1:0-9901 GCA_043759355.1 Kofleriaceae bacterium | reverse complement strand
GTGATCGTCGCCAAGGCGGGCGACATGGCGGTATTCAACGCGCCCTACGATTCCGCCTGGACCGACGCCAAGAGTGGCAAGCTTATGGGCGAAAAAGGCACTTGGATCGGGGTGTTCACCCGCCAGGGCGACGGCACGATGAAGCTGTCGCGCAGCATCGGCGTCGACAGCGGCCCGGCGACGCCCGCGGCCTGAGGCACCGTGCGGGAGCTTGGTCGGACCCCGGCCCTCGCTCCCCCACTCACTCCCACTCGATCGGCCCCGGCGGCTTCGACGTGATGTCGTAGACCACGCGGTTGATCCCGCGGACCTCGTTGATCACGCGGCTAGAAATCTTACCGAGCACCTCCCACGGCAACTGCACGAAGTCAGCGGTCATACCGTCGCGCGAATGAACTGCGCGGACCGCGAGCGTCTCTTCGTACGTGCGAGCGTCACCCATCACGCCGACCGAGCGCACTGGCAAGAGCACGCCGAACGATTGCCAGATCGATTCGTAGAGCCCTGCCGCGCGAATCTCTTCCTCGATGATCGCATCGGCGAGGCGCAGCACTTCGAGCCGCGCTTTGACCAGATTGCCGAGGCACCGCACCGCGAGGCCAGGCCCAGGAAACGGCTGGCGCCACACCATGTGATGCGGCAAGCCGAGCTCGAGACCGAGCTGGCGAACTTCATCCTTGAACAGCTCGCGCAGCGGCTCGACGAGCGAGAGCTTCATCTTCTCGGGCAAGCCGCCGACGTTGTGGTGGCTCTTGATCGTGTGCGAAGGGCCCTTGAACGAGACGCTCTCGATCACGTCGGGATAGAGCGTGCCTTGCGCGAGGAACCGCGCGTTCGCGATCGTTTTGGATTGCTCGTCGAACACGGCGATGAACTCGTAGCCGATGATCTTGCGCTTCTTCTCGGGATCGGTGACATCGGCGAGCGCCGCGAGGAAGCGATCCTCGGCATCGATCACGCGAAGGTCGACCTTGAAGTGGTCGCGAAAGATCGTGGCGACGTAGTCACGCTCGCCTTTGCGCAGCACGCCGTTGTCGACAAAGATGCATATGAGCCGATCGCCGATCGCCTTGTGGATCAGCGCCGCGGCGACGCTCGAATCGACGCCGCCCGAGAGGCCACAGATCACGCGGCCGTCGCTGCCGACCTGGGCGCGAATGCGGGATACCGCCTCGTCGACGAAGCTCGCCATCGACCAGTCGGCCTTCGCGTGACACACGCCGAACAGGAAGTTACCGAGCAGCTCGGCACCACGCGGTGTGTGGACCACCTCGGGGTGGAACTGGACGCAATGGATCTTCTTGGCTTCGTTCGCAAAGCCCGAGTACTTGCAGTTCTCGCTCTCGGCGGTGTGCACGAAGCCGGCCGGGATGCCCTCGACGTGGTCGCCGTGCGACGCCCATACCGCGAGCTCTTCACCCGCGGCCATGTTGCGGAGCATGCCCTGGTTCGCGCCGCCCTCCAGGACCGTGACGCTCGCGCGGCCGTACTCGCGACGCGCCGCGGGCGTGACCTTGCCGCCGAGTGCACGCGCGGTGAGCTGCGCGCCGTAACAGATGCCCAGGATCGGCAGCCCCATCTCCCACGTGCTCGCGGGGATCTGCGGGGCACCTTCTGCGTAGACCGAGGACGGTCCGCCCGACAGGACGAGGCCGATCGGGTTCAGCTCGCGCAGCTTCTGCGGATCGCCGGCGAGCGTGTACGGATGGATCTCGCAGTAGACGTTCTGTTCGCGAATCCGCCGCGCGATGAGCTGCGTGTACTGCGAACCAAAATCAAGGACGACGACGAGCTGATGTGCCATTTACTCCACCCGGTAGTTCGGGGCTTCCTTCGTGATGATGACGTCGTGGACATGGCTCTCGCGTAGGCCCGACGCCGAAATTTTAACGAACTTCGCCTTCGCGTGCATCTCGGCGATCGTCGCGCAGCCGATGTATCCCATCGACGCGCGCAACCCGCCGACGAGCTGATAGATCGACTCGCGCAACGCGCCCTTGTACGGCACGCGGCCCTCGATGCCTTCGGGCACGAGCTTCTGCGGCGTATCGTTCGAAACATCGGCCTGGAAGTAACGGTCCTTCGAGCCTTCCTTCATCGCGCCGATCGAGCCCATGCCGCGATACGACTTGTAGCTTCGACCCTGATAGAGGATCACCTCGCCAGGCGCTTCATCGGTGCCGGCGAACAGCGAGCCGATCATCACGGTGTCGGCGCCCGCGGCGAGCGCCTTCGCGACATCGCCCGAGAACTTGATGCCGCCATCGGCGATGATCGCGACACCGGTGCCCTTCGCGGCCGAGACGGCATCGGCGATGGCCGTCAGCTGTGGCACGCCGACGCCCGCGACAATACGCGTGGTGCAGATCGAGCCGGGACCGACGCCGACCTTCACCGCGTTGACGCCGCACTCGATCAGCGCCTTCGTTCCTTCGAACGTCGCGACATTGCCAGCGACCAGCTGCAGCTTCGGGAACCGCTTGCGCGTGGCGCGCACCGCCTCGAGTACGCCGCTGCTATGCCCGTGCGCGGTATCGATCACGACGACATCGCAACCTGCGTTGAGCAGCGCATCGATGCGCGCATCGCGGTCGGCCCCGACGCCGACGGCCGCACCGACGCGCAACCGGCCCAGATCATCGACGGCGGCAGTGGGGTGCGCTTCGGCTTGTTCGATATCGCGAATCGTGATCAGGCCCTTCAACGCGCCGCGCGCATCGACGACCAGCAGCTTCTCGATCCGATGCTTGTGGAGGAGCTCGCGCGCTTCTTCGAGCGACACGCCTTCCTTCACCGAGACCGGGTCCTTCGTCATCAACTCGCCGACCTGCAACGACATCCGCTTTTCGAACCGGACATCGCGGTTCGTGAGGATGCCGATCGGCTTACGGTCGGCATCGATCACCGGCAGGCCACTGATCCGATGATGGCGCATCATCGCGAGCGCTTGTTCGAGCGTGCGATCGGGCGCGATGGTCAGCGGATCGACCACGATGCCGGACTGCGCCTTCTTCACGCGGTTCACCTCGCGCGCCTGCTCTTCGATCGTGAGATTTTTGTGGATGAATCCGATGCCGCCTTCACGCGCCATACGGATCGCGGTCGCCGATTCGGTGACCGTATCCATCGCCGAGCTGACGAGCGGCATGTGCAGCGGAATCGCCGGGGTCAGCCGGGTCGCGACGTCCACGTCCCGCGGGATGACCTCGCTGAACGCTGGGACGAGCAACACATCGTCGAAGGTCAGAGCCTCGCGAAGTTTGTCCTCGATCATGGCGCACTCTAGTGGAGCGGCCTCTACGTCGCAACGCCCAGGATCTGCACGCTCTGCTCCCGTGTGAGGAGTGGCGCCTATCCCCGCGTGGTTGCTGGGGTTCGCGCGAGGTCCGCGCGGCAACGCCATTGCCGATGGACAGCTCGGGCGATCACACGAGCGACGAGCTCGGCATCGGCCCCATATCGGCTGCCGAAGTCTGCGCGGCCGTGGTCCCGGGCGACCCGTTCACGTGCGCTCTGGATGCGACCTCGGTCGCGCGACGCTGGCACATTGATCCCCACCCATGGGGCATCGACTCCCATGCGCAAGTCGCGCAAGCGGCTGTTAACGCACCTCGTACGGTGGCACCGTTGTTGATGTTCCTCGGAGACATCTCATGCGTTACGCCTGGCTTTGCCTCGGTCTGATTGGTTTTGGCTGCGAGGGCAAAGCTCCGCCCGATCAACCGGTGACCGATGGCGGACTCGAGGTCGACGCAGCCACCGACGGTGGGAGCGATGTCACGACGGCAAAGGTCTCGGGCAAGGTCATCGACTACTTCACCGGTGATCCACTCGCGACGACCGCGATCACGACGGTCGGGCTCCAGCCCGAGCTCGCGACGACGACCGCTGCCGATGGCACGTACTCGTTCGAGGTCGCGGTCGGCTCGAAGCTGTACGCGACCTCGACCAAGAACAACTTTCTCAACACGCGCAACGCCACGATCGTCGTCGCGCAGCTTCCAGTGAACCAGGGTCTCTACGCGCTCGCGACAGGCGATGTCGGGCGCCAGTTCGCATCCGCCAACGTCGCGGCCGTGAGCGGTACGATCCTCATCGCCGAGCTCGAGAACGATCTAGGCGACCCGCTCGTCGGGATCCTGCGGGCGGCGATCACCCTCGTCGATGGCAACGGCACGCTGGTGACGGGGGTGTCAGCGCCGTTCTTCATGAACGCGGCGGATGTCGATCCGTCGCTCACGATGTCGACCGCGTTTGGCGCGGCTCCCGCGCGCGCCCGCGTCGCGCTCCTCAATGCACCGCCCGGCAACTACACGCTCAAGGTCAACTACACCGACGCGAACATGGCGGCGGCCACGCACACGACGAGTGTGACGATCACCGCTGGCGGTGCGACGCTCGCGCTCTCCGGCGGGCTGCAGGCGAGCTCGTCGGCCACCGCTGTCACCAATCCTTCGTTCGCGACCGATATCTATCCGCGGCTGCAGAAGGCGTCGAAGGGCGGCCTCGGTTGTGCGAGCTGCCACAACCCGACCGGTGCCGGCTCCGTGCTGCCGTACGACAACACCGATCCGGCCGTAGTGCTCGCCGCGATCAAGGCTGCCGTCGGGGTCATCAACCCGACCACGCCGGCGATGTCGACGTTCCTCACGAAGCCACTGTTCGAGACTCTCCCGCCGCAGAACCACCCGAACGCGACGTTCCTCGACGTCAACGATCCCAACTACAAGCTGTTCTTGTTGTGGATCACCCTCGGCACCCAGCCGTAGCAAGTATGCTCGCGGCGTGAAACTCGCGGTCTTCGGGGCAGGTGCGGTCGGATGCTGGGTCGGCGGCAGGCTCGCCGCCGGTGGCGCCGACGTCACGCTGATCGGCCGACCGCGCGTGCTCGACGAGTTGCGCGAGAGCCTGACGCTCTCCGATCTGGACGGCACGGTCTGGAATGTCCGACCCAAGCTCGCGACCGATGTCGCCGCCGCCCGCGAAGCCGACATCGTGCTCGTGACGGTGAAGTCCGCCGCGACTGCGAGCGCGGCGCGAGAGCTCGCCGGTCAAGGGAGCGGCGTGATCGTGAGCCTGCAGAACGGCATCGCGAATGCCGAGGCGCTGCGCGCCGCCCTGCCCGGTCGAGTCGTGCTCGCCGGCATGGTGCCGTTCAATGTCGCGCGGACCGAGCCCGGTCATTATCACCGCGGGACCTCGGGCAACCTGATGGTCGAAGCGCATCCGACCATCGAGCCGCTCGTGATCGCGTGCCGCAATGCCGCCCTGCCGCTCGAGACCCGCCACGACATGCCGGCCGTGTTGTGGGGCAAGCTCGTGATGAACCTCAATAACGCGATCAACGCGCTGTCGGGCAAGCCGCTGCTCGACGAGCTCGCCGAGCGCGATTTCCGTCGCTGCCTCGCGGCGGCGCAGACCGAAGCGCTCGATCTACTCGAGGCCGCGCATCAGCCGGTCGCCAAGCTGCTCGCGTTGCCACCGCGGTGGGTCGCGCGCGTGTTGCCGATGCCGGACTGGGCGTTTCGCCGGATCGCGCCGCGCGTGGCGGCCGTGGATCCCCACGCGCGCTCGTCGATGCAGGATGACTTTATCGCGGGTCGCCCGACCGAGATCGAGTTTCTACAGGGCGAGCTCGTGCGGCTCGCAAAGCAGCTCGGTCGACGCGCACCGATCAATGCCACGCTCGTCGCTCTGGTGCGCGCCGCGGAGAGTGGCGGCAAGCGCGACTTCACGGGCCGCGAATTGTGGACGGCGCTACGCCGCCCATAGCATCACGCCGAAAGCCGCCACGATCGATCCGACGAGCATGCCATCGAGGAACTTGCCGTAGCTCTGCATCCGCGCGCGCAGGGGCGCCTTGCGGGGGTGGTCCTCGAACGGGAGCTCGGTGCGGCGGAGTTGGCGCACGAGCGCCTCGAAGCGATCCCAATCGCGTCCGCCGAGGAACCACGTGCCACCACGCTTCCTTTCGAGCGTGATGCCATCGCTCCACACGTGTGCGCACTTCCAATGCGCGGCGGTCTGCGAAAAGTTCAGCGACGCCCAGCCCCAGCGCACGCCATCGCGCGTGACCTCGAGCCTCGCAGAGCGCACGATGAAGCCGAGCGCGGAGAACATGAAGAACGCGACAGGCAGCACGACCTGCGCGCTCGCGTGGCGGTGATACGGATGGCGCGATACGAACGCCCACGTGATGCCGCCGAGCACGACCACCGCGATCAGCGAGACGCGGGCAAGCCAGCGCGCGTGGCCGGGCGCGCGGAACATCGCGAGCGCCGTGCCGCGCAACCCCATGCCGGGTGGCAGATCGATCGCGGACACTAGACGGCCTCGACCGCAGCCTGGAGGTGGTCGACCAGGGTCGCACGCTCGGCGTCGTCGGTGATGCGATGGCCACCGCGCGTCACGAAGAACACGTCCGCGACCTTCTCGCCCTCGGTCGAGACCTTCGCGAGCGAGATATCGAGATCGAGCGCGGCGAGCGTCTGGGTGATCGCGAACAACACGCCGACCCGGTCGCGAGTCTGGACCTCCACGATCGTCGCTTGCGTCGAGTCGTCGTAGATCTTGATCTCGGTCGACACGCTCGGCGTCACGCGGATCGGCATGCCGCTCGGCGGCCGGCGCCGCTTGATCAGCGCGGCGGTCGCATTCTCGGGCGCGGTCACATCGAGCACGACGCGAAGGTCGTCGAGCAACTTCGTCCAGCGCTCGTCGTCGTCAGGGATCGCTTCGCCTTTGAGATCGCGCACGAAGAACACGTCGAGCACGAGGCCCGGTGCGGTATTGGTGTGGCCGAGGATCGCGCCGAGCACGTCGACGCGATTCGCGGTCAACGCACCCGCGATCGCGGCGAGTACGCCCGGCATATTCGGCGCCACGATCGCGAGCTCGGAGTGGCCCTTCATCGGGAAACAGTGGACCTCGATCGCGACATGCGGATCCTTGCCAGCCGTCGAGGCGGCGAGCTTCGCGTGGCGCGCGGCCTGGCGCGCCGTGAGCTGGATCAAGAGCTGCGGATCGACGCCGTCGAGCATCGCGCGAGCCGCCGGCGCGTCTTTGAGGAGCGCCATCGCCTTGTCGCGAGGATCGTCGCGGCGCTGCTCCTCCTGCGAGGTCGAGGCTCCCCCGCAAAAGTACGCGCGTGTGCGCAGCACGAGCTCGCGCAAGAGGCCTTCCTTCCACGCGGTCAGGTTATCGGGCGCGGTCATCGCGGCGTCGCACAGCGTGAGCAAGTAGAGCTCGGCGAGCCGCTCTTCATTGCCGACCGTGTGCTGTGCGAACCGCTCGATGACTTCCGGATCAGAGAGATCGCGGCGCTGCGAGAGATGCGACATCGTGAGGTGCTGGCGGACCAAGAACTCCACGGTCTGCGCATCGGTCTCGTCGAGCCCGAACTTGCGCGCGACCTGCCCCGCGATCACGGCTCCCTTCTCGGCGTGGCCCTTGCCGAGCGGCTTGCCGACATCGTGGAGTAGCGTGGCCAGGAGCAGCGGTGCCGGGCGCGTGATCGTTGTCCACAGTTCCGTCGCGAGCGGATGTTCGCGCGCGAGCTCGCCACGCGCGAGCCGCTTCTGCATCGCGAGCGCGTAGAGCTGGTGCTGATCGACCGTGTACACGTGGTAGAGGTCGTGCTGGACACGCGCGGTGCACGGTGCCCATCCGGGCATCACCGCACCGAGGATCCCCAGCTCGTGCATCTGCTCGAACAGCGAGGGCACGCCGCGATCGCGCAGATCGGTGAGCGCCTCGAGCGTGAGCAGCGCCGCGATCGGATCGTTGGCTATCGCCTGCGGGTCGCGCGCGATCTGTTCGGCGACGAGCTCCTTGGTGTGCCCGTAGATCGCGACCTTCTCGGCGAGCGCGGTGCGAAACAACCGCACCATCTCGGATGGTCGCTCGGTGAACCGGCGTGGATCTTCGAGCGCGAGCTCGCCGTCGAAGGTGATGAACGTCGCGTCGACTGCGTTGATCCGCGGCCTCGTGCGAGCGGGCACGCGCGCCGATTCGAGCAGGCGCTCGGCGACCATCACCACACCACGCGCGTGCAGATAGTAGTCGCGCATCAGCGCCTCGACCGCCGGTGCGACCGCGGCACGGATTCCGGTGGTGCCCGCGTGGCTCGCCTGCACACTCGGATACAGCTTCGGGGCGATCGCTTCCTGGATCTCGAACGTGAGCTGATCGAACCGGCGCGTCGCAGTGAGCTGGACGAGCGCGCGCAGGCGCAAGAAGAAATCGCGCGCCGCCTCGAGCACGACCGCCTGGCGGGGCGTGAGATGCCCCAGCGCGAGCAAGCTCGCGATCAGGGCCTCGGCGGTCATCGGCTCGCCGGGGTGGACGTCTGGTTGCGGCGGCGCCCACCGCACCGCGGCCGCCCACAACGCGGTCGAGAGGTCGCGCAGCGCGCCGATGCCCTGCTTGAGGTTCGGTTCGAGGACGTAGATCGCGGCCCCGAACCGATCGTGACGCGCGCGATTCTCGGTCGCGAGCTTGGTGATCAGCTCGTTGGGGTTACCGGCCGGGGCGAGCGCGATCAGGGTCGCGCGCACGAGGTCGCTGGTCAGTCGGCGATCACCGGCGATGTGGCGGGCGTCGAGGAGTGCCGTGGCGGTCGCGATATCCTCTTTCGCGAGGCGCGCCGCCGCCCGGGGCTCGCGCACCGCGTGACCGATCGCGAGCTTCTCGTCCCACAAGGGATACAACAATCGATCCGAGAGCTGGCGTGCAGCCGCTTCGTCGCCATCGTGGAGCACCACGAAGTCGATATCGGAGTACGGCGCGAGCTCGCGACGCGCCCAGCCGCCGGTCGCGATCAGCGCGAGCGGAGCGTCGAGGCCGGACGTCGCGGCGGTGAACCGCTCGGCGAGCTCGCGATCGTAGACCTGGGCGATCGCGCGACACGTGGAGGCACCACTCCCCGGCATCGCGAGCTGCGGGGGCAAGCCGGCGAACGTCGCATCGAGCGCGGTGCGCAAGCTGCTCCGGCTGCGTGCCTGGGTCGCCACCTCGTAGATGTAGCGCGGTTTCAGGGCGCGGAGTCGTCGAAGGTGAGCTGCGAAAGATCGATCCAGCCGTCCCAGACATGGACGTTCGCGACCCGCTTGTGGACGAGGCCTTGCGGCGCTTCCGCGACGATGCCCGCGATTGGCCAGGTCTCGGCGAGGCCGGCCGCGAGCTCGGGCGCGAGCCGCGCGCGCTCGCTCGGATCCCATGCTGCACCCATCGCATCGAGCGTGCGATCGACGCGCGGCTGCCCCGGTCGCGCCGGATCTTTGCCGGCGACGAGGTTCGTGATGTCGCCATCGACCATCCCACCAAATTGTTGTTCGATGATGTCCCACGAGCCGTCGCTGCGCCGCTTGTCGAAGAACGAATCGCCGCCGGTCTTGACCTCGATGATCACGCCCGCACGCCGCGCCGCTTCGACGAACATCTCGCGCTCGGTCTTGATCGGCGGGCCCGAGCTGGTCTCCTTTGGTGCAGGGCGCTCGGCTCCGATCAGCGTGACCCGGAGCTGCTTGCCCGCCTGGTCGCGAATGCCGTCCTTGTCCGAATCGATCCACCCCGCGGCATCGAGGAGCTTGCTCGCGCCGGCCGGATCGAAATCGGGGATCGGTGCTTCGGCGCCCGAGACCGGACCACCGGGCCAGATCGGCCACAGCACGGGCCGCGCGAGCCCGTCGAACACGCGCTTGGCGATCACGCGGCGATCGACGAGCAGCGCGAGCGCATGACGAACGCGCGCGTCGTCGAGCGGCGAACGCGCGGTGTTGAACGCGAGGTAGCGCAACCGCGGGGGCGCGAGCTGCAAGGCGCGAAACGTCGAGGTCACGCCCGGGGCGCTCGCCTGCTCCGGCCAGTGCGCCGGGATCAAGGCAGGCACGATGTCGAGCTC
>JAYVLQ010000089.1:0-92977 GCA_043759355.1 Kofleriaceae bacterium | reverse complement strand
CGCCGGTAGGCATCGAGCGCTGGTAGGCATCGAGCGCTGGTAGGCATCGAGCGCTGGTAGGCATCGAGCGCTGGTAGGCATCGAGCGCTGGTAGACATCGAGCGCTGGTAGACATCGAGCGCTGGTAGACATCGAGCGCTGGTAGACATCGAGCGCTGGTCGAGCGCTGTCGCCGGAGCTCACCAGTCGCCGAAGCCGGGAGGTCGCCGACGAGCGCGAGCACGCTCAGCTAGTGGCGAGCCTCGATTGGCTCGTTGGCGGTGGCTCGTACGGCTCGGTCCACGCTCGCGCTGGCAGCAAAGGATGGGCCAGCTGGGTGGACCTGAACAGCGACCTGAACGGCCGATCCGGCACGCAGCCCTTTCCCCCCGTCACCTGTCATGGCGCGGATGCAGCCTGCCCTGCATAATCAGGTCGTGAAGCGGGTCCTCCTCTTCGGCGTGCTGCTCTGCCGTCCGGCGGTCGCCCATGCGACGCCCGACGGCGAGGACCTCCAGCCAATCCCCGTGCCGAAGGATTTCTGGCGCGACGTCACCGAGCCGCACAAGGCCGAGATCGACGACATCCTCTCGAAGGCGGGTGCCGCGGTCAGTTTCAGCGAGGCGGACCTCATCGTCGAGCACGACCCGACCAGGGAAGGTCGGCAGAAGCTGTATCGCGAGCTGCTCGGCATGTTGCGCTATGCGCGCCGGCTCGCGCCCGATCATCTCGAGGTCTTGAAGCTCTACGCGCAAACTGCCGACGCGATCGGCGAGACGCGCGAAGCGATGGACGCGCTGCACGCGGTGATCGATCTCGTCGGTCCTGAAAAAGCGGGTGCGGACACCACCGGCACGCTCGGCGCGATCTACTTGCGCCTCGGTCAGCTCGACGATGCCGTGCGCTACCTCCGCATGGCGCAGGGTCCGCTCGTGCCCGGCCAGCCATCGACCGCGCGCATCCTCGTAAATCTATCGACCGCACTCGCGTTACGCGGCCAGACGACCGACGCGATCGATGTGCTCGCCGATGCGATGCCGACCGCGCCCACCTTTTATTCGAACGAATATCAACTCGCCACGTTCGCGCTCGCAGTTGCTTACGATCGCGACGATCAACGCAGCGCGGCCATCGAGCAACTCGCGCGACTGCGCGCGGGGCTCCAGGACCAATGGGGGATGATGGTGACCTCGGTGATAGCGGCGTTCCGCTTCTCGCCAGCCGAGGACCAGCAGTACTATCGGGCGCTCTTGCTGGAAGCGACCGACAACTATGCCGATGCACGCACCGAGTGGGCGCTCTACGCAGCTGGCCACGGCGCCCATGCGCGACGCGCCCTCGAGCACATCACGGCGATCGACAAGCGCCCGAAAACGGCCGCGCTCGTGCCCGGCGCGACCACGCTCCCGACGACGCCGGCCGTCCCGTACCGGCGAAGGCCTCGTCACCCATGATGAAGCGCGCGCTCTCGATCGTGGTGCTGAGCCTCGGGGTGGCCACCAGCGCGCACGCGAATCTGTGGAAGCACGCGATCGAGCAGGGCTCGCCGGATACCCAGCAAGATATCTACGAGAGCGAGATGAAGAGCGGCGACGAATTCGCGCTGCAAGCGACGTCGGCCTCGGTCTCACCCGAGACGATCCGCCAGCTCGTCACGCGTGCGGCGCTCTCCTACCAGAACGCGGCGAGTGCGAAGCCCGACTCGCCGGAGCCGTACTATCGCCGCGGTCGCTTGCTCTACGCGTTCTATCTCGACTGCACGCAGAGCAATCAGTTCGTGGCGCGATCACCGCTGTGCCCGATTGACGACGTCAACGGGTTTGATGCGAAGCACGCGCGAGACGTTATCGCCGCGTGGGATGCGTTCGAACGCCGTGCGCCTCTCGATCCGCGGATCAGCGTCGAGCGAGACAACGGCCTCGGCAGCGACTTCAATTTGCTATTTCATCGCGCCGTACTGCATACCCGGCTCGCAACGAAGCAAGAGCTCGAGCTCGCGGTGAAGGATTACGAGAAGATCCTCGCGCGCACCGATCTCGCCGACGAGACCGTGCTGTCGAACCTCGCCGAGACCTACATGATGGTGGGTCGGCTCGACGATGCGATCGATACGTATCACCACGCGCTGCGATCCCATCGTAACACCGAGACCATGTACGGCCTCGCCGTCGCCCTCGATCGCGACGAGCGCGGCGGCCAAGCGAAGGACGTGATCGTCGCGCAAGGCGAACAAGCGGTAAGCGAGTTCCACAAGCGAATCCAGACCGGCATCACGTTCTTCGTGCCGCGCGGCGAAGAGTTTTATTACTACGCGCTGACCTACGAAGCGTTCGGGATGAACGAATCGGCGCTCGAGTTCTGGAACCAGTACATCAAGTCGGGCGCGCATCCGGAATTCCAGCCGCGCGCGAAGGCGCACCTCGACGCGCTCTTGAAGGTGCAGACTCGCAAGGCCGTCCACCTCGAGAATCCGTGGCTCGAATTTACGCACTGATCATCCTCCTGTGTGGGAGCGCGGCGTTCGCACAGAGCAAGCGCTATCCCGCGCTCCCGAAGGATCCGGACGAGGAACAAGCCAGCCACTCTTCGCTGTGGGAAGCCGCGCTCGATCCCGAGCGCAAGCCGTACGACGAGCTCGTGCGCGATGCGAAGCGCATGCTCGAAGACCGCACCAAGGATTCGGCGACTGCCGCGCTTGGCAAGCTCGACGAAGCTGTCGGGCGCCTGCCCGCTGATTATCACGCGCATGCCGCGCGCGGCCTCGCGTATCTGTTCCTCGCGGACTGGGGGAAATGCGCTACGGATCTCGAGCTCGCGAACGTGCCGTCGCTCGAAGGTAATGAGCGCGATGCGATCGAGCTCCAGCTCGGCATCTGCCAGGGCCGCGCCGGCCAATACGCAGCGGCCGAGCGCACGTTGCTCCACGCGGTGACCGTCGCGTCGCACGGCGAGCAATGGATGCGGCTCGGCGAGGTCAGGATCGCGCTCGGCAAGCTCGATGAAGCCGTCGATGCATTAGGCGCCGCACTCGAAGCGCGTGACGGCACCGAAGGCACGATCCACTGGTTGCTCGCGCTCGCCTACGATCGCGCGCGCAAGTCGACCGCGGCCGATGAAGAGGCGCGCAAGGCGATCCAGTTCGATTCGGCGTTCAGCCTGATCGTCAACCCGACCTATCCGTGGCTGCGCGCCGGCGAAGATCAGTACATGCTCGGCCTCGCGTACGGCACCACGCCGACGCTCGATCGCGAGCAGGCACGGCCCGAGCTCGCGCTGCTCTACTTTCGTCACTTCTTGAAGACCGCACCGACGAGCCCGTGGCGGCGCCGCGCCGAGGAGCACGTCAAGGCCTTCGGCGCGATGGCGTTTCCGCAGACGCTACACCGCACGCCGCAGAGCACGTCGTTGGTCGAGACCGCACCACTCGTGCCCGTCGTGCAGAAGGCAATGCCGCAGCTGCGCGCGTGCCTCGCGAAGCAACCCGGGCTCACATTCGCGGTCGCGATCATCAAGACCGGCGCGCGCACGCCGGAATCGGATCGCGAGCGACCCCGCTACAACGTGCCGGTCAGCGGTGTGAAGGTGACGCTCGACCACGATCTCGATGCCCAGCTTGGTGCGTCGTCGAAGCCGGCCCAGGATGCCGTACGAACCTGCATCGAGGCAGCAGGCGCAAAGCTCGTGCTGCCGGCTCCAAAGGAAAAGGACACCTACTACCAGCTGTCGTTCTACGTCGTCGCGCCCTGACCCGATGTCTAGGTCACCGGCGATGGCCCGACGGTTCGTTCGTCACGGTCGCACCGGTACGGTCTCGCGTGCCGCGAAGGATGGCAGCGTCACCACGCTCGCGAAGGGCTACGAGCAAGCGCGCGGCGTCGCCTATGATCCTGCCGGCAAGCGCGTGTTCGTCCTCGGGTATTCGAAGATCACCGAACATCACAAGCTTCACATCATCGCGTCCCGTGACGGCGGCGATCGCCGAAATAGCTACTTGAGGAACGCGACGGTCACACCGTCGCCTCCCTCGTTCGGTTCGCCCGCGCGGAACTTCTCGATGCCCTTGTGCGCGCCGAGATGCTCGCGGATCGCGCTGCGCAGCGCGCCGGTGCCGTGGCCGTGGACCACGAACGCGGTATCGCGGGCCGCGACCAGGCTCTCGTCGAGAAAACGATCGACCGCCGAGACGGCCTCGTCGGCACGCTGACCGCGGACGTCGATCGTGGAATCGATCGTGCGCGAGCTCGCCTTGCCGCCCGCGGGCACGCCATTGATCATCACGACCTGGTTGCCGTCGGGCTTCTCACTATCGGGCGGACGTTCGCGCTCGCGCTCCGCCGCACGAGCGGCGCGATGCGAATCCATCAGCACTTCGTCGATCGGTACGAGCGCTCGCATCGCGCCGAGCCGGACCTCGACCTTGCCGTCGTGCGGCACGGCGACGACCTCGCAGCGACCGAGCCGCGGCACGATCACCGGCGCACCGACGACGAGCGCCTCCACGGTCGCCGGGGTCCCCGGCGGCAGCTTGCGCTTGGGTTCGAGCCGCGAGATCTCACCGCCTGCCGGGACGAGGTGGCGCGTCGCGAGCCGCAGATCCTCAATGGTGAGTACGGCCGCGAGCTGCTTGCCGCGCAGCTCCTTGCGGACCTCCTCGATCTCGCGTCGCGCGCCACGCAGCGCCGAGAGCGCTTCGCCGTGCACCGCACGCAACTGCTTCTCGTAGCGCGCGTTCGAGCGATCGCGCTCGAGCCGCACCGTCGCGCGATCGGCCTCGGCGAGCTCGAGCTCGCTTAACAAGACCGCGCGCTCCTGTTCGATCCGACGACGTTGATCGGCGACATTCGCGAGCAGATCCTCGACCTTCACGCCCTCCGCGCCGATCAATTCGCGGGCACGCTCGACGATCGCCTTCGCGAGCCCCATGCGCGTCGCGACGGCGAGCGCGCCCGAGCTGCCCGGCGAGCCGAGATGGAGCTTGAACGTCGGCTCGAGCTTCTCCATGTCGAAGCCGACCGAGGCGTTCGCGAACCGCGCGTCCTGGCCAGTGCCAAGGGTTTTCAAGCGATCGTAGTGCGTGGTGACCATGCCGGTCACACCGGACACCGCGAGCGCCTCGAGCACGGCCTGCGCGAGCGACGCGCCTTGATCTGGATCGGTGCCGACCGCGATCTCGTCGATCAGCACGAGCAGCCCGGGCGCGGCGCTGATCAACAAATCGCGCAGGTTCACGATGTGACCGGAGAACGTCGATAGATCTTTCTCGAGGTTCTGCGCATCGCCGATATCCGTGACGATGTCGTGGAACCAGCCGATCACACTGCCGCTCTCGCAGGTCAGGTGGAGCCCTGCGCGCGCCATGACCGCGGCGAGTCCGACGGTCTTCAACGCGACGGTCTTGCCACCGGCATTCGGGCCCGAGATCAACAAGGTCTGCCCCGCGGCCACGGTGACGTCGTTCGCGACGCAACGCCGCTCGCCGAGCAGCATCAGGGGGTGGCGCGCGTGCAAGAGCGCGATCCGTGGCGCCTCGTCGAGGATCGGCTCGGCCGAGATCGTGTCGTCGGCCATGATCGCGGCCGCCGCGATCACGTCGAGCTGCTCGCAGATCGCGGCCGAGATCGAGAAGCCGGTCGCTTCTTCGGCGATCCAGCCGGAGAACTTGATGAAGATCCGACGCTCCTCGGCGAGCACCTCGGCTTCGGCGAGTTTCAATCGGTTGTTGAGCTCGACGATCTCTTCGGGCTCGATGAACATCGTCTGACCGCTCTGCGACGAGCCGTGGACGATGCCCTTCACGAACCCTTTGCCGTCGGTGCGCACGGGAAGCACGTAGCGATCCTCGCGCTGCGTGTAGTACTGGTCCTGGAGATACGTGGTGAATCGCTCGTCGATGAGCAGCGTCTCCATCCGCTTCTCGAGCGTGTTCTTGATCATCGCCGCGGCCTTGCGCAGCGGGCCGAGGCCATCGCTCGCGTGATCGACGAGCCGGCCGTCTGCATCGAATGCGTCGAGGATCGGATGAAACACGTGGCCGAGATCCGCGAGCCGCTCGCCTTGCACCGCGAGCCGAGGCGCGTTGGCGGCGTGCTCGCGCAGGTGTACGCGCAGCCGCTCGAATGCACGGCCGGTCGACGCGACCGCGACGAGCTCCGCCGCCTCGAGGGCCGCAGATTTTTTGACCCGATCGACCGCGCCCGCGATATCGGCGATGCCGCCGAGCGGCAACTGCTGGTCGATCGACGCGAGCGTGCGCGCTTCGGTGATCTCGGCCGCGCGTAACCGCGCGGCGTCGATCGCGGGCAACAGGATCTCGCCGCGCACGGCTGCTTCACCGCGGCGCGTCGCGCAGCGCTTGGCCCAGTGGTCGACCAAGGTCGGCCAGCCGAGGTCGTCGAGAGTCCGCTGCCCGATCACGAGCCGATGCTTAGCAGACGATCGGCTAGCCGGGAATCAGATCGGCCAGCGTAGGCACCACCCGGTTCCGTCCACCGCGCTTGGCCGCGTACAGGTTGTCGTCGGCCCGCTTGATCAGGCCCGCAGAGTCGACACCGTTCTCGCGATGCAGCGTGGTCACGCCGAGGCTGATCGTGAACGAGATCTGCTTGTCCTCGAACGCGCACGGCTTCTCTTCGATGATCTGGCGCAGATGATCGGCAAACACGATGCCGCCCGGCAGCGCGGTCGACGGCAGCACGCAGGCAAACTCTTCACCACCGTACCGCGCGAATAGATCCTCGCGCCTTATCCGAGGCTTGATCCGGCCCGCGAGATCCTTCAACACCGCATCGCCGGCGAGGTGGCCATGCGTGTCGTTCACCTTCTTGAAGTGATCGACATCGAACATCACGAGCGTGAGCGGATGACCGTAGCGGCTCGCGACCGCGAGCTCGCGATCGAGGAACTCGGTGAAGAACCGCTTGTTGTGGATCCCCGTCATGCCATCTTGGATGGCCATGTTGTGGATCGCCTCGTGGTACGCGCTCTCGATGTTCGAGCCCGAGAGGAACTTGTAGATCGCGTCGCCGAATCGGACCTGATCGCTATCGGCGAGCTGCTGCGCGCGGATGCGCGCCTCGTTCACGAACGTCCCGTTCGTCGAGTTGAGGTCTTCGACCCACCAACCGCCGTCGTCATCGATATAGATCCGTGCGTGCTGACGCGAGACCGAGCTGCGGCTGACGACGAAGCCGGCTTCGCTGTCACGCCCCACGATGTACTGCGAGTTGATCAGCGGAATCCGGCGACCGATGTCAGGACCCGGCGGATGAAGATTGACAAGGCATGCGTCACCCGCAGGAGGTTTCTTCTCCTGCGTCAACGGACGGCTCAGGATGAGCGTCCCACCATCTCGGTAGTCGTCAGTCACAGCGATTCTGGAAAACCTTCAGCGTCGAATCTTATTATGCCTCGGAGGTCCACTCAATCGGAGCGACCAACTGCCTCGAAACGACGATTTGCACCTTGGACGGACCCGGCAACGGCGCCAAGAAAACCGCGCTCGATGATTGCTTTGCCGAGCTCTCGCCGGTCCGCCGGCAGCAGCTCGACCAGGTGGGACAGCACGTCGCCCGCCTGCGCGATGGCCATGGTGGACAGCACGAGGTGGCCACCGGCGACCGCTTCTGTGACCGCGATCGCATCCTCGGGCGAGGCGACCTTTCCGACGACGATCACGTCCGCGCCCTCGCGCATCGCCGCGACGACGCCGGCGCCGACCGAGGCGACGTGATCGCCGATTTCACGCTGGCTGATCCACGGTCCCGGCGCGTGGACGAGCTCGATCGGGTGCTCCAGCGTGACCACCCGGCGGCCATGTTCTCCGAGATAGCGGACCAAGGCCGCCAGCGCGGTCGTTTTGCCCGATCCCGCGATCCCGGCCACGACCACCAGACCGCGCTGGTCGAGCCAGCCCGAGACCTCGGGGGGGAGCCCGATCCGGTCGAGCGCCGGCGGCTCGCCCACGAGCATGCGGAGAGCGGCGCCCGGACCCAGGTGATCGCGCGACAGGGTCACCCGGACGCGCCCCATCCCGTCGCCATACGCAAAGGTTGCGGTGCCGAGCGCGGTCCACGCGTTGCGCGCGTCGGCCGGTGCAACCGAGCCAAGCTCGCGCGACAGGGTCTCGGCATCGCTCACGGCACGGTCGAGCACGCGGAGCTCGCCACCCGCACGCACGAGCGGAGCGACACCTGGCGCAAGATACAGATCGCTCGCGCGTTGACCGCGCGCTGCGTGGGTGAGCGCATCGAGAAAGGTGCTCCCGCTCGCCGCGGGCGCGGTCGTCGTCACGGCCTCGCCCGCGTACTGGCCACGCTCGATCGCGAGATCGCCGCCAGCGACTGCCGGAGCGCGTTCCGCCGGTGCCGACGCGGGACGGATCGCGCGCACCGGCGAACTACCGACCGAGACCGCAACGGGTGCGGGTGCGGCGACCGCAGGCCCATCGATCGTGACTTGCCAGCTCCCCGGCTTCGGCGCGATCGAGATCGCGTAGCGGATCCCGTTCGATTCGTAGTCGAACCGAGAGGGCTTGTTGCCATCGATCTGATCGAGCGACGCGGGCGGCGCGATCTCGCGCACGAGCATCACGAGCTGATCGTGCGCGACGACTTGCGTCGCATTGCGATCACCCGCGGGAAACTTCAGCGTGACTGCTTGGCCCGAGGTCAGCACCGCACCGACGGCGCTGAACCGCTCGATCGAGCGCAGGAAGACGTCGATCTTCGGCATGTCAGTCGCCATGCTAGCCTTATCACGATGCCGCGCGCCACCCAGCTGCTCGCTGTCACGACGGTCGTCGCGCTAGCCGCGAGCGCTTATCTGGTCGTCGAGAATCGCAGCCTCCGTCGCGAGCTCACGGCGCGGGCACCGACACGGCCGCTCGCCGAAGCTCTCGCAGCACGCCCGAGCGACCCGTGGACCGCGCCGATGCGCGCCGGCACCACGCCCAGACCCCATGGTCCCGCGCCGACGTTGCCGGAACTAAAAGACCAAAAAGAAGATAGCCGGCTCGAGCGTAGAGTGCGCCGGCAAGGTGAATTCGCCGCGATGTTCGGACGCCTCGATGGCGAGACGGCCGAGGAGTATCGCGCGCGTGTCGCGCCGATGATCGCGACGGGTCTCGCGATTCCGCGCGTGCGCGTCGAGGAGATGCGCAAGGAAGCCGAAGCTGCGGCGCACATCACGCCCGAGCAATCGAAGAAGCTCGATACCGCCTTCGACAAGGTCTACGACAACGTCCTCGACTACACCAACAAGGCGATCGCCGACGGCACGCTGTCACCGTACGAGCGAAACGTGTCCGGCTGGCTCGAATATGCCGGCGGGCTCGGCACGATGTTGAACGAGACCAACGGCCAGGTCGGCCAGGTTCTTTCGGCTGACCAGGTGCAGGCGATGACCGCGAGCGGCTTCGAGTGGGGTGAATACCTCGGGCTCGAAGCGCCCTGGGAGAAGCTCACGCCGCCGCCGTTCGCGCCCGGCAAACACTAGGCGCGCGGCGCTGTCGTCGACGCCGTTCACGCTGTGACCCGAGGATGACCGTGCTTCCAGCTCGCGAAGACGTTGGAATGGCATGTGGGTGGGCCACATCGATGCAATGAACGGCTCGACAATCGTAGGTTGCGTGCACTACGAGTCGCGCGGGACTTTGCTCGTCATCACCGCGTCGAGCTCGTCGCTGACGCGCGCGTGCTCGAGCAAGAGCTGGGTGACCGAGGCCTGCACTTCATCCTTGCCGCCGATCGCGCACGGCGAGAACTCGAACTGACCGGTCTCCCAATCGAGCAGCTTCATCATGCGAGCGCGCGGTTGGCCATCGTCTCGGGTCGTTTCGACCTTGAGGATCTTGCCCTCCGAGACGAACAGCCGGGCGATATCGCCGTCACGCATGAGCAAGAGGATTCCAGATTTGCGTTCGAACTCGAAGAGCGAGAGCAGCGTCCCGAGGCCGATGTCGCTGAGGTTGCCGCGCAAGCCGGGGTTCGCGACGGGTGCGAGCGGCGCGACGACGCGATGGACGCGGATCACCAATTCCTCGTCGAGGAAAGGCTTCGGAATGTAATCGCGCACGCCGGCACGGAAGGCCTCGAGCCGACCGAGGTCACCTTCATCGCCGGTCAACACGAGGGGGACCATGCCGAGGCTCTCGTGATCGGCCATCGCGTATGCGAGGTCTATGCCCGACATGCCATCCATGATGGCCGCGCAGACGATCACGTCCGGTCGCCACTGCGTGCAGGTCTCGAGCGCATCGGTCGCACTCGCGCACGGTGTGACCTTGAAGCCCGCGCTCTCGAGACATCGCGCCATGCGCGCGCGCAACGGAGGACTGGGCTCGACCACGATCGCTTGCGTCGTCGTATTGAGACCGGGGCTCGTGATCTCGGTGCGCAGGCTTTCGATGTGCGCACGGAGCTTCAGCTTCGAAGCGGTGTCGCCACCGACGAGCTCGAAGCCCATGCCAGGATGACGACCGAGCGCGCGCGCTGCCGACGGCGTGAGCATGTGCGCGACGCGACCGCGGATGCCAAGCAACGTGCCATCGGGGAGCACGAGACGAATTTCGCTTTCTTCGCCAACCGGCAAGAGCGCTTCAGTGCGGATGAACAATCCACGAACCGAAAGATCTTCGGTCTCAGCTTCGACAACGCCAGACGGCCGGTCGAACTCGACTCGACACCGACTGACGAGTCGTTGATCCCGACCGCGGCGCGCATTTGCCACCGGAAAAAGTGTACCGAGTAGGGATTTGGTTGTCCTCTTTGCAACGTGCGCGATCGCGAACGCTCGATATTTCAGTAAGTTGGCGATCTGGCTGGACTTCCTTCGTTGTTTTCAAGAATCTCTGAAGCATCCTGGATCATCGGAGATAAGAATGCCCGTCGCCCTCGAAAATTCCGTGGTGCTCGATCGCTTGGCTCACGTCAGCATGGCGCGTGGTGCGCACGACCTCGGCCAGCGGCTAACCCTTCTCGATCGTTGGGTCAAGGCCGACCTCGTCGAGTTCGAAGCCGAGCTTGCGGTGTTCCCGCGGGGCGCCCGCGTGGTGCAAGTGGCGGCCCACCACCTCTTGGATCTGGGTGGCAAACATCTCCGCCCGACCTGCGTGGCCTTGGCCAGCCGGTTCGGTGACGGCTTCACGGCGACGGCCCGATCGCTCGCGGTGTCGGTCGAGCTGGTCCATACGGCTACCCTGCTCCACGACGACGTGGTCGACGTCGCCGAGCACCGCCGTGGCAAGCTGGCGGCCTCGGTCGAGTACGGCAACGCGGCCGCGATCTTCGCGGGCGATTGGTTGCTGGTCAACGCGCTCCGCAAGATCGGCGCCGCGAAGGTCGAGGGGCTCCTCGACAAGATGTTGGGCGTAATCGACGACATGATCCTCGCCGAATCGCTCCAACTCGAGCGGCGCGGCAAGCTGGTCGCGAATCGTGACGAGTACTTCAAGATCGTCGAGGGCAAGACCGCCTCGCTGTTCCGCTGGGCGATGGTCGCCGGTGCGCGATCCGCCGGGCTCGATGCGAAGGCCGAGCTGGCGCTCGATCAGTACGGGTTCCACCTCGGTGTCGCGTTCCAGTTGATCGACGACGAGCTCGATTTCCGCACGGGCACGGGCAAGGACCCGCTCGTCGATCTGCGCGAAGGAAAGATGACCTATCCGCTCGTCGTCGCGATCGAGCGCCAGCCCGCGCTCCAGGCGCAGATGGAGGCAGCGCTGCAGGGCACCGCGGACTTCGCGATGACCGCGAACGCGATCCGCGAGACCGGCGCGCTAGTCGCGACACGCGAGCTCGCCGAGGAGCATGCGAACCGCGCGCTCGACGCCTTGAGCACTCTCCCGAAAGGGCCGGCGCGCGACGCCCTCGAGACCGTCGTCCTCGCGTCGCTGGAGCGCAGGTCGTGAGCGACCTTGTCAAGGTCGAGCCCGCGACGCCAAAGCTCGGCTCGGGCCAGATGTTCGATCAGATCGCGCCGCGCTATGACTTCGTCAACCGGGTGCTCTCGCTCGGTCTCGACAAGCGCTGGCGCCGCCGCGTGATCAAGGAGCTCGAGCTCGCCCCGACCGCTCGCATCCTCGATGTCGCGACGGGGACCGGTGACCTGGCGGTCGAGCTCGCGAAGGCGGCGCCGCAGGGCCACGTGATCGGGCTCGATCCCTCCACGCAGATGCTGTCGTTCGCCGTGCAGAAGATGGCGAAGCTCGGCCTCGCCGAGCGCGTCACCCTGGTCGAAGGCGATGCGCAGCAGCTGCCGCAGGCGAACTGCGAGTTCGATGCAGCGACGATCGCGTTCGGCATTCGCAACGTTCCCGATCGCGCGCAGGGTCTGCGCGAGCTCGCGCGGGTGGTGCGGCCGGGTGGTCGCATCGCGGTGCTCGAGCTCGGCGAACCACAGAGCGGGTTTTTCGGCCGCGCCGCGCGGTTTCACACCCGGCAGATCGTGCCGCGAATCGGCGCCTTGCTCTCGGGCAAGCGCGCGTACCGCTATCTCCAAACCTCGGTCGCTGCGTTCCCGGCGCCGGATGTGTTCGCGCAGCTCATGCGCGACAACGGCCTCGAGGTCCAGAAGGTCATCCCGCTGACGTTCGGCGTGTGCACGCTGTTCATCGCAACGCCGAAGGAGCCGTAGATGCGGCTCGACGATGGCGCGGCGGCCGTCGCCGCGAAGGCAGACCGTCCACTCGACGATCATCTTCTCGATACCGGGCTCGCGATCGCACGTGCGAGCGCGGGCATCACGTGCATCGCGCTCCCGGTGCCGGTGGTGGCTGCGCCCGCGATCATCGCGGCGTGGCGCTCGGCGCCGATGGCTGCATGGAGCACGAGTGATCAGGCGTACGTCGGCATCGGCGTCGCACGCGAGCTCCGTGGCGAGGGCCCGGATCGGTTCGCGCAGGTCGTCGCGGCCGCGAAGCAGATCGAGGTGACCTCGACGGTCGGACATCGCACGTGGGTGCCCCGGCTGTTTGGCGGCGCCGCGTTCACGCCAGGTGGCGCCGATCAGACGCCATGGACCGGCTTTGGTGATGCGTGGTTCGCGTTGCCGCGCTGGACGTATGGCGGCGGCTGGCTCGTGCTCGCGGTCGATGCGCGCGAGGCGAAGCAAGATGCGCGCTGGCACGACGACCTCGCGGCGTTTCGCACGGCGATCGGCAATGGCTTCGCGGCGCGACCGCAGCCTGCCCTGCGAACGATCGAGCCCGGTGACACCGATGATTATCGCGCGTACGTGCGCGCGATCACCGACGCGATCGCGCGGGGCGAGTGCGAGAAGGTCGTCGCCGCGCGCCATGTGGTAGTGACGCTCGCCGGGGAGGCGCGACCCGCGGATCTGTTCGACGAGCTCGATGCACGCCATACCGAATCGGTGCGCGTGCTCGTGCGACCGCCGAATGCCGGCACGCTCGTCGCGGCGACCCCGGAGCGGCTCGTGCGGGTCGAAGGTACGAAGGTCAGCTGTGATGCCCTCGCAGGTTCGATCGCGCGCGGTCGCGACGATGCGGCGACGCTGCGCGCCTCGGCAAAAGATCGCAACGAGCACGCGCTCGTCGTCGAGGCGATCGTTTCGACGCTGCGCGGTATCGGTGCGAACGTGACCGCGGCGAGCGAGCCCGGGATCCGCACACTCCGCCAGATCGTGCACCTCCACACGCCGATCACGGCGACGCTACCCGCCAAGCTCCACGTGCTCGAGGTGGCCGCCGCGCTGCACCCCACGCCCGCGATCGGCGGTACGCCGCGGTCGGTCGCGACGCGCTGGATCGCCGAGCGCGAGGCCGCGCGCGGCTGGTACGCCTCGCCGGTCGGGTGGTTCGATCTCGAAGGCAACGGTGAGCTCGTCGTCGCGATCCGGAGCGGCGTCATCGAGGGCGAGCACGTGTATCTTTACGCGGGCTCGGGCATCGTCGCGGGCTCGG
The DNA here is from genome assembly GCA_043759355.1 of Kofleriaceae bacterium. GTDB lineage: Bacteria > Myxococcota_A > Polyangia > Haliangiales > Haliangiaceae > JABFXX01. The sequence goes on along the minus strand of JAYVLQ010000089.1, from coordinate 79,080 downwards.
ATCCGGACCGCGAGCTCGTCGAGACCGACGTCAAGCTGGCTACCATGCTCGGCGCGCTGGGTGTCTCGGCGTGAACCCCTCGGTTGTCCAAGCGCTGTGGGCGGAGCTGCTCGTCGCCACGCTCGGCGATGCGGGTGTCACCACGTGCGTGGTCAGCCCGGGCTCTCGATCCACGCCCTTGGTCGCCGCGCTCGCCGCCGATGGCCGCCTGGCCCTGCCGACGATCATCGACGAGCGTGCAGCGGCGTTCTTCGCCCTCGGCCTCGCGCGTGCAACCGGGATCCCGGTCGCGCTCGTATGCACGAGTGGCTCGGCTGCCGCGCACTACTTGCCAGCGATCGTCGAGGCGAGCGAGGCGGGCATTCCACTGATCGCTATCACCGCCGATCGGCCGCCCGAGCTCCAGCACTGCGGCGCATCGCAGACGATCGATCAGATCGGCATCTACGGCCGTTTCACGCGCGCTGCGTTCGATCTCGGCGCACCGCATGGTAGCGAGCTCGCGCTGCGCGCCGTGCGCCGCACCGTGATCCAGGCGGTGACCGCGAGCCGTGGGCCGCGCCCCGGGCCGGTGCATCTCGACGTGCCGCTGCGCAAGCCGCTCGAGCCGGTCGCGCCGTGCACCGAGGAAGAGCTCGCGCTCGCCGCGGTGGTCGCGCTGTTGAAGTACAAGCCGATCGTCATAGCGCCTCCGCGCTTGACCGCCGACGTGGAAGCCGTCGCCGAGCTCGGGGCGCGGATCGCAGCCGAACCGAATGGCATCGTGATCGCGGGTGCGCTGCCGGTCGGCTTCGCGCGAGACGCGATCCTCGAGCTCTGCGCTCGTGCCGGCTATCCGCTGCTCGCCGAAGCCGGGAGCCAGCTGCGGTTCGCCGCGCGCCCGGGCGTGACCGCGATCGATCATGCGGACTTCGTGCTCGCGAGCAAGCTCGCACCGGCGCCGAACTTGATCATCCAGCTCGGCGCCGAGCCCGTCGCCGCGGCATGGCCCGGTGCGAAGATCGCATTCGCGAACGCCGAGCGCTGGATCCTCGGCGACGCGTTCCGCGACCCGGATGGTGCGGCGCACGTGATCACGGGCGACGTCACGTTGACCGTGCCCATGCGCGGCGATTCCGAGTTCACGCGCGCGTGGCGCGAGGCCGAAGCCCGTGCCTCCGCCGCGGTGGAGCAAGCGCTCGTCGCACACGCCTCGAGCGAGGCGGCCACGTTGCAAGCGGCCCTCGGCGCGCTGCCTCCGGGTGCCGTGGTCCAGATCGGCAACAGCCTGCCGGTCCGCGTCGTCGATCAGATCGCGACCGGTTCGAAGGTCCACGCCGTCATCACGCAGCGCGGGGCAGCGGGCATCGATGGCCTCGTTGCTTCGGCGACCGGCGCGAGCTGGGCCGGTGCGCCGGTCTTGCTGATCCTCGGCGATGTCAGCTTCGCGCACGACCTCGGCGGCTTGCTCGTCGCCCGCACGGCGAAGGCGCCGCTCGCGATCGTCGTCGTCGATAACGGCGGTGGTCGGATTTTCGGTGGCCTGCCGATCGCGCACAGCGCGTCCGCCGCGACGTTCGACGTGCACTTCACCACGCCGCCCGCGATCGATATCGTCGCGGTCGCGACCGCGCTCGGCCATCGCGCGGTCCTGGCCACCACCCCGGCCGCGCTCGGTCGGGCCGTTGCGACCGCCCTCGCCGTGCCCGGCGCCACGATCATCCATGCGCCCGTCGATCCGACCGGCGCTCGCGACCTACGCCTCTCTGTTCTCGAGCACCTCACAGGAGCACGTCATGGCTGAGCTGAACTGGACCACGCACCCTGGCTACGACGACATCAAGTATCAAACGTGCGACGGTATCGCCAAGATCACCATCAACCGTCCCGAGGTTCGCAACGCGTTTCGCCCGCAGACCACGGCCGAGATGATCCGCGCGTTCGACGAAGCGCGCGACGACGGCTCGGTCGGCGTCGTCATCCTCACCGGCGAAGGCCCGCTCGCGTTCTGCTCGGGCGGAGACCAGCGCGTCCGCGGGAAGGGCGGCTACGTCGGCCCGGACGGCGTGCCTCGCCTGAACGTGCTCGATCTGCACATGCGCATCCGCTATCTGCCCAAGCCGGTGGTCGCGATGGTCGCGGGCTATGCGATCGGTGGCGGCCACGTGCTCCACCTGGTCTGCGATCTCACGATCGCGGCCGACAACGCGAAGTTCGGGCAAACCGGTCCGCGGGTCGGCAGCTTCGACGCCGGCTTCGGCAGCTCCTACCTGACTCGCTGCGTCGGACAAAAGAAAGCGCGCGAGATCTGGTTCCTGTGCCGCCAGTACGGCGCGCAAGAAGCGCTCGACATGGGCCTCATCAACACCGTGGTGCCGCTCGCCGAGCTCGAAGCGACGACGATCCAGTGGTGCAAGGAGATGCTCGTGCAGTCGCCGACCGCTCTGCGCTTCCTCAAGATGGCGATGAACGCGGACTGCGACGGCCAAGCCGGCATGATGGCGTTCGCCGGCTCGGCGACGCTCATGTACTACACGACCGACGAAGGTCGTGAAGGCAAGGAAGCGTTCCTCGAGAAGCGTGCCCCCGATTTCTCGAAGTTCCCGCGGTATCCCTGAGATGGCATCCGTGTGGATCCAAGCCGCGCGGCTACGCACGTTGCCGGCCGCGGTGGTGCCGGTCGTCGTCGGTACCACGGTCGCGCGTGCAGCCGGTGGGATCGCGTGGGGCCCTGCCCTCGCGGCACTCGCGGGCTCGCTCGCGATCCAGATCGGCACCAACTTCGCGAACGACGTGTTCGATGCCGAGAAGGGCGCGGACGGTCCGGACCGGCTCGGACCGACCCGTGCTGTCGCTACCGGCTTGATCAGCGCGGCCGCGATGAAGCGCGCAATGATCATCGCGTTTGCGATCGCGACTGGCTTCGGCGTGTACCTCGCGAGCGTCGGTGGTTGGCCGGTCGTGGCAATCGGGCTCGCGTCGATCGCCTCGGGTATCGCGTACACGGGTGGCCCGTGGCCGCTCGGTTATCACGGACTTGGCGATCTGTTCGTGATGATCTTCTTCGGCTTCGTCGCGGTGTGTGGCACCGCGTACGTCCAGCTCGCGACCGTGCCGTGCCTCGCGGTCTGGGCGGCGATTCCGGTCGGCGCGCTGGCAACCGCGATCATCGTCGTCAACAATCTGCGCGACCGGCTGCAAGATGTGCGCGTGGGCAAGCGTACGCTCGCGGTCCGGCTCGGACGCGGAGGTGCGATCGCCGAGTACGCGATCCTCCTCGGGGCGAGCTACGTGGTCGCGATCGGGCTCGCGACCGCGTACAGGCACTGGTGGCTGCTCCTGCCACTCGCTTCGTTACCGCTCGCGATCGTCCGGCTGCGCGCCCTCGTGCGCGCGGTCACGGGCCCCGAGTTCAACGACTGTCTCGCGGCGACCGGCAAGCTCTTGCTCGCGTATGGCGTGCTGTTCGCGATCGGGCTTTGTCTGTGACCACGATCGTCGGCGTCGCGCACTGTACGGTGCGTTGGCCGATCGAACCGCGCGGCGCGGCGCGAGGTGCATGGAACGAACGTACGGCGGTGATTGTCGGCGTCCGTTCCGCGCAGGCGACAGGTCTCGGCGAAGCTGCGCCGCTCCCCGGCATGTCGATCGATCGGATCGCCGACGCCGAGGCGGCGTGTATAGACCTCGCCGCGTGCGTGCCGATCGCCTTCGAATCGACCGCGCAGGCGAGCGCGGTCGCCGATCAGATCACGGCGGCACCGGCGGCGCGCTTCGCGATCGAGACCGCGCTGCTCGCGGCACTCGCGCAGGATGCGCGGACGAGCATCGCTGCGCTGTGGGGCGCGACGTCGCGAGTCGCGCTTCGCAGCGCGGTGGTCGTCGACGATGAAGCGGAGGCGATGCTGGCCGTCGCGCGCGGCGCGCGTTGTCTCAAGATCAAGGCCGAGCATCCGGATCGCGTGCTCCGGATCGCGGCGGCGGTGCCCGGCGTGCCGCTGCGCGTGGATGCCAACCGCATGTGGCCTCGCGCGGACACCGAGCGCTGGCTCGGCCTGCTCGCGGCACTACCGATCGAGTATGTCGAAGAGCCGTGCGTGGGCGCGAACGAGCTGCTCGCTTACGATCTGCCGTGCAAGATCGCGCTCGACGAAAGTCTGATCGGGCTCGATCCGAGCGAGCTCGCGCGCGCGATCGTGTCGCCGAGCCTCGCCGCCCTGATCCTGAAGCCGACGCTGCTCGGAGGATTCGCCCGCTGCCACGAGCTCGCGGTCCTCGCGCACGAGCATGGCGTCGCGCCGATCGTCACGCACACGCTCGAAGGTCCAATCGGCACCGCGGCATGCGCCGAGCTCGCACGCTCGATCGACGCGGATGTCGCGGTCGGCCTGGCACCGCACCCCGCGCTCGAGCACTTCTTCGATCACGTAGGGCACGTGTGAGCGTGCTCTCGATCGCGGCCGCCGCACGCGACGCCGGTGACCTCCCCGCGATCATCACCCTTCACCGCACATGGACGTTCGCGGAATGCGCCGAGCTCGCACGCACTCCCGGACCGGTGCTCGTCGCCTTGCCCGAGGTCACCACGATCCTCGGCGTGTACGGCGCACTCGAAGCGGCGCAACCCGTCGCGATGCTCCACGCGAAGGCTTCGCCCGACGACCAAGCCCGACAGCGCGCGGAGATCGCGAACGCGACACTCCCGGCGGGCACCGCGTTCGTGTTGTTCACCTCGGGGTCGACCGGCGCCTCGAAGGGCGTGGTGCTATCGCGCACCGCGATCACGGCGGCGGCACGCGCGAGTGAAGCGCGGCTCGGCTGGCGGGAAGATGACCGCTGGCTGCTGCCGCTCCCGATGGCGCACGCCGGTGGGCTCTCGATCGTCGTGCGCTGCTTGATCGCGAGGAAGCCGTTGATTCTCGTCGAGCACGACACCGACCTCGCGGTCGCGATGCGCGATGCGCGTGCGACGATCGCCTCCTTCGTGCCGGCACAGCTCGCGAGTCTCGTGACCGGTTCGCCTGCCGCGTTGCGCGCGATCATCCTCGGGGGCGCAGCGACGCCACCGAACCTCCTCGCGACCGCACTCGCCGCGCACTGGCCCGTGCTCACCTCGTACGGCCTGACCGAGACGTTCGGCCAGATCGCGACCGCGCGGACACCTGGTGGCCCACTGGTCTTACTGCCAAGCGTCGATGTCGAGTGCTCGGCCACGATCGCGATCCGCACGCCGCAGCTCGCGACCTGCTATCTCGATGGCACCGCGATCGCCCCGCAGCTCGTCACCGCCGATCTTGGAGAGCTCGAAGCCGATGGGACCTTGCACGTGCTCGGTCGCCGCGACGACGTGATCATCAGCGGCGGCGAGAAGATCCATCCGCTCGAGGTCGAAGCGATCCTCACCGAGACTCCCGGGATCTCGTCGGCGTGCGCGTTCGGGGTCGCCGACGAGCGCTACGGCCATGTCGTTGGCGCCGCGATCGTCACCGCCCCCGCGTTCGACCGCATCGCCGCGCTCGCCCACTGGCACGCGACGCTCGCGCCGTACGCGCGACCGCGCTGGCTCGCCGAGGTACTCCAGCTACCGTTACTGCCCTCGGGCAAGCTCGATCGCCGCACGATCGCGACGCTACCCTCGCTGCCTGTCGCGTATTGAAGACTTCGACGCCGACTTTCACGTTATCGCCACAGGCGCTGACGATCATCGCTGTCACCCACATACCCACAAAGCCCCACCGCGTCCCAGGTTAGCCTCTCGACTACTCCAACCGTTTGTTGCTTCGTGCACCCCGGTTAAACGTTGAGCTAGCGCCCCGTGAGACAGCGCGATCCAATGGTAGGTTGGGCGCGGTGAGTGCGCAGTTTCTCGACGACGAAGCACGGGGTGCATTCGCACGTGCCGTCACGCAGATCGAAGGGTGCTCCGCGGTCGAAGTGGTCGTCGCCGTGAGGCGCGCCTCCGCGACCTACCGGCACGCCAACGTAGTCGTGGGGGTTCTCGCCGCGTTCGCGGGCCTCGCCGTGACGTTGTTCGCGGAGCACTCGTTCGCGCTCTCTTCTATCCTGGTCGATCCGTTCGTCGTCGGTGTGCTCGCGGGCTTGGTGATCGAAAAGGTGCCCCAGGTGAAGCGCTGGCTCACGCCACGCTCCATCTTGAAGGACCACGTGCGGCGCGCGGCGCGCGCTACCTTTGTCGAACGCGGCGTGCACGCGACGACCGGGCGCAGTGGTGTGCTGGTCTACATCTCGTGGCTCGAACAAGAGCTCGCGTTGATTCCAGATCTCGGCTTGGCGGCGGCGCTCGACGAGGGCGCGCTCGCGAAGGCCGAGGCGGCGCTGATCGCGCAACTTCGATCGGGCGGAGCGGCGGTCGGCAGCGCGCTCGCGCAGCTCGCCCCGATGCTGGGTGCGGCGATGCCGCATAGCGATGACGACGTCAACGAGCTACCCGATGCGATCGACAGCGATTTGGGTGTCAGGGAGCGACGGCGATGAAACGCCGGCACATCGCGCTGCTCTCGACCCTCGCGGTGCTCGCATGCAGCACGCTCGCGTTTGCGCGACCCGGCGGTGGCGACAGCTTCGGCGGCGGTGGCGGTCACTCGAGCGGTGGTGGCGGTGGTGGTGGTGGCGGCGCAGTTGTTGTTCTCGAGCTGATCTGGTGGCTGCTCCGGATCTGCATCTACTACCCGAGCATCGCGCTGCCGCTGATCGCGGTGATCGTCGGCTACGTCTTCTACTCGTCCTGGAAACAGCGCAAGAACCGCGATTGGGATAGCGGGCCACCGGTCGCGTTCCACGAGGCCGCGACAGTCATGAACCTCACCGGCCTCACTGGCTTGGATGCCGAGTTCTCGCGCATCGTGTTCGAAGATTTCGCCTTCCGCCTGTTCTCGACCGCGCAGCGTGCACGTGCGACGGAGCAGCAGCTGCTCACCGTCGCGCCGTATGTCTCGCAAGATGCACGCACGAGCCTCGCGACGCGCGCACCTGTTGGCGAGCACGTCCATCAGGTCGTGGTCGGTGCGATGCGGATCGTGAGCTGCGACGTGCCCGCGGTCAACCAGACCAACCAGACCAACCAGACCAACCAGACCGACCAGACCGACCAGACCGACCAGCCGAACGACGGTGCGGTCGTGAGCCTCACCGTCGAGTTCGAAGCGAACGTCGCGACGGAGAACCACACCTACTACTCCGTCGAGACGTGGAAGTTCCAGCGCGATGCGAAGCGGAGGTCCAAGCCTCCCGGTATCTCGCGCACGTTCCCGTGCCCGAACTGCGGCGCGCCGTGGCAAGCGAATGCGACCGGCACGCAAGTGTGTGCATCGTGCCGTCAGGTCGTCGACAACGGCCGGTTCGACTGGAGCGTCGCGACCATCAGCGTCGATTCGATCAAGGACCTGCCGCCGACGCTGACCACCGAGACCGAGGAGCGCGGCAACGATCTCGCAACGTACAAGGCCGAGGATTGCGGTGCGCAATGGGAGGCGCTCGTCGCGGCCGATCCGGCGGTGACCGAGGAAGCGCTCGATCGCCGGCTCACGATGATCTACGACCGGCTCAACAAGGCGTGGGCGAGCAACGAGCTCGAGTCGATCCGCGGGTTCGTCTCCGACGGCTTGTTCGATTACCTGAGATACTGGGTCGACGAATACAAGAGTCAGGGCCTGAGCAACCAGCTCACCGACATGCGGATCACGAAGGTCGACTACGCGAAGGTCACGCGCGATACGTACTACGACGCGGTCACGATCCGGCTGTGGGGCACCGGCTGTGATTACGTCCAGGTCAAAGAGACCGGACGGATCGTGCGCGGAAGCAAGCACACCGAGCGCGCATACAGCGAGTACTGGACAATGATCCGACACGCGGGCAAGCAAGGGGCGCCGAAAGCCGAGCCAGTGTGCGGCAACTGTGGTGCGCCTCTGCAAGTCACGCAAGCAGGTGCCTGCGAGCACTGCGGCGCGCACGTCACCGCCGGTGAGTTCGATTGGGTCCTATCGAAGATCGAGCAGGACGACACGTACCGCGGCTGACGTCCTCGACGAGGTCCGTACCCCGGGCCGACGCAAAGAGCCGGCCTGCAACGCGACCGGTCTCGTGCTTAGTGCTTGCCGCGCAGCCAGTCTTCGGCGCGCTTTGCCACCAGCTGCTCCGCGAGGTCGGTGCCGAGCTTCACGAGCGCTTGGACCTGCGCGTGGGCATCGAGAACAACCGCGACCGGCAGCTGTAGCGGCAGCTTCACCGGCGTGCCGCCGAACAGCGAGCCAGCGGCACCGAACACGCCGTGATCGTACGTCAGCTCGATCGTGAGATTTGCCGGCAGATCGACATGCGCGCGCAGCACCTCGAGCGAGAAGATCCACGACACGGGCGTGACGAACAGCGTCGGCCCGGCCTCGGCGTGGTCGATCCGGATCGCGATCTGCCCGAGGCTCGGCAGGATCGCGCTCGGCGAGAACACCAGCTCCGCATCGTCGATCGTGAAGTGATCGGCGCGGATCGGCGCCTGCTTGCGATGCTGGATCTTGAACAGCGCCGCGGTCGAGACCTCGAGGCGCACGCCGTGCAGCGCGAGCTCGCGACAGCTACGATCGAAGAGCGCCCAGCCAAGGGGTGCGAGCGAGCACTCGACATCAGCGACCTCGAGCGCGAGGTGCCCGACGAGGTCGTCACGATGGACCGCGAGCTTGCTAATCTCGAAGCTGCCACGGACGAGCGCGACATCGAGGTCACCGATCGTGACGATGGCCTGGAGCGTCTCGCCGATCCGGGCGGCGGTGGTCGAGCCTTGGCGCGAGCCGACGACTACATCGATGATCACCAGCGCGGTGAACCACACAGCGATCGCGATCAGGCCGCCGAGCGCGATCCGCCTTGCCATGCCCGAGAGCGTACCAGCTGGCTCGGCCTGCCGATGGCGATGAGGGCGGCACCAGCGCGAGTGCCGTGACCACGCAGGTCAGTTGGCCGATCAGCGAGACCAGGCCGAACCCGCGGATCGCTTGATTCGAGCTCGAGCCCGATCAACGCGCAGATCGCCGGAACGTCGGAGCAGCAGCCGTTCGAGAGGTCGGCATACGCCGCGGCGAACCGCTTCGTGGCTCGCTCGCTTTTTTCGCTTGCTAGGTGAAGACCTAGGGTCAGTCGCGGTCGTCGCGATGCAGCTTCGGAAGGTTTGGAAAGATACCGTCGTCAGATTCGGTCTGCGCACGTAGCTTGGATCCAAGATCGATCTGTGGCGTCCACCGCGGCTTGCGCACGCGTACGACCTCCGCCGGTCCGCTCCGGTCGGCGAGCGACGTGGCGAGCCGGGCGAGCTCGCTGCGAACCTCCGCGGCACTCGGGCGATCCCACCGATCCCTCGACATCATCTGATCGACGAGCGCCGAGAGCTCGCGCGGTACTTCCGGGCAATGGACCTCGGTCGGCACCGGATGCGCCGAGGGCATCAGGCCGGTGAGCGCGCGATACGCGACGACCCCGAGCGCGAACACGTCGACGCGGTCATCGAGGATATCGCCGTGCACGAGCTCGGCCGCGGTGAACGGGCCGAGCTCGCCCGCGAAAGGCGTGACCGCATCGTGCGCGCGCGCCGCCGACCAGTCGGTGACGCACATCGCGAACCCGCGACCGCGCGACACGACGAGCTTCTCGGGCGTGATCGCGCAGTGGATCACGCCGCGCTGATGGGCGTACGCGAGGATCTCCGCGACGTCGCGCAGCATCCCGACCGAGGTGGCCGGATCGATGAGATCGGTCTCGGGCAGCGCCTCGAACATCGACTGGAGGGTGAGCCCTTCGACGATCTCGTGCGCGAACCAGGTCCGGTTGGAGATCCGGCCGGTCTCGAACACGCGGACGATCCCGGGATGCGGCAGCGCGGCGAGGATGCACGCCTCTCGCAGCACGGTGACCGAATCGTGCGCGTCGCGCGCGAGCCGGATCAACGCGTGCCGCGGCAGGACCGTGTGGACACCGCGATACCGCTGCACGAGCGAGCCCGGCTCGAGCTCGTGCCCAACCTGGTAGTCGCCGATCCGCAACCTCACCATGACCCTGGGCGGTCTTAGCCCGAGGCCTGAACCAGTACAAGGCAGATCTAACTAAACGTCCAATTCGCCGATTTCAGCAGCGTTATCTGTAATCAGCTTGAAACGTGCGCCGACGTCCTTGCCCATCAATTCGCTGATCGTGCGATCGGTCTGGAGCTGCTCGCCGCTCTTCACGGTGACGCGCAGCGCCTGCCGAGTCTTCGGATCGAGCGTCGTGCTCTTGAGCGTCTCGGGGTTCATCTCGCCGAGGCCTTTGAACCGCGTGATGCTCGGCTTCGAGTTTATTTTTCCGAAGTCCTTGAGGATCTGATCGCGGTGCTTGTCGTCAAGCGCCCAGTGGGTCTGCTTGCCGATATCGATGCGATAGAGCGGCGGCTGGCCGAGATAGATGTGGCCCTTGTCGATCAGCCCGCGCATGTGCCGGAAGAAGAACGTCAGGAGCAACGTCGCGATGTGATTGCCATCGGCATCGGCATCGGCGAGCAAGAAGATCTTGCCGTAGCGCAGCTTCGCGACGTCGAACGACTCGCCGATGCCACATCCGAGCGCGGAGACCAGATCCTGGAGCTCTTTGTTCGCGAGTAGCTTCGCGCTGTTCGCTTGCTCGGTGTTGAGCACCTTGCCGCGCAACGGCAGGATCGCCTGGGTCTTGCGATCGCGACCCTGCTTCGCCGAACCACCCGCGGATTCACCTTCCACGATGAACAGCTCGCTCTCGGCTGGATCGGTCGAGGAGCAATCGGCGAGCTTGCCCGGCAGGTTGAGCCGGTGGCTGATCGCGGTCTTGCGGGTCACCGCCTGGTGCGCTGCACGCGAGGCTTCACGCGCGCGCGCCGCGACGGTCACGCGCGCGATCACGGCATGCCCCCAGTTGGGGTTCGCGTTGAGATAGTTCTCGAGCGCGGGACGCACGAGCTGCTCGACCTGCGCCGCGACCTCCGGGTTGTTCAACCGGTTCTTGGTCTGCGACTGGAACTGCGGGTCGTGGACGTACGTCGACAACACGGCCACGAGACCCTCACGGATGTCTTCGGCAGTGAGCGTCACACCCTTCGGATCGAGGTCGTGGGTCGAGATGTAGTTGCGGATCGCCTTGACCACCGCGGTGCGCAGGCCGGTGTCGTGCGTGCCGCCATCGGGCGTCGGCACCGAGTTGACGTACGTCTTGATCAGATCGTCGGTCGACTCTGTCCACTGGAGAGCGAGCTCGACGCCGAGCTTCATCTCCTTGTCTTGCTTGTCCATGTAGAACACGGCGCCGCCCGGCGGGACCGGTTCCTTCTTGCGGCCGCTGACGAGCGTCGGCAGATACTCCGCGATGCCCGCTGGATGGACGTACGTGTGCGTCACCGCGGGCGACTGGGTCTCGTCGATGAACACGATCTCGAGGCCGCCGTGGAGGTAGCTCTTCGCTTCGAGCCTCTCCTCGATCAGCTTCACGTCGAAGTGGAGCTTGCCGCCGAACACTTCGTCATCCGGATGAAACGTGACGAGCGTGCCTGTCCCTCGCGCCGGGCCGAGCTTCTTGAGCTTGACCTTGGTCTCGCCCCGCTCGAACCGAATCTCGAAGCGCTCGCCATCGCGCTTCACTTGCGCGATCAGCGAGCTCGAGAGCGCGTTGACGACAGCCGCGCCGACGCCGTGCAGACCACCCGAGACCGCGTAGCTCTTGCCGCGCTCGAACTTACCGCCCGAGTGCAGCGTCGAGTAGATGACCTCGATAGCGGGCTTCTTCTGCTTCGCCATGATGTCGACGGGGATGCCGCGACCATTGTCTTCGACCGTCGCGGTCTTGCCATCTTTGTGCAGCGTGACCTCGACCTTGGTCGCATGCTTGTTGATGACTTCGTCGATCGAGTTATCGACGACTTCCCACAGGAGGTGGTGATAGCCGTCCTTGCCGGTGCCGCCGATGTACATGCCCGGACGCTTGCGAACCGGGTCGAGACCCTCGAGGACTTGAATGTCGTCGCCGGTATATTTAGAAGCCTGCGCCATTAGTTAACTCCCTGACCACCCTCGGCGTTCGCGAGGGGTTGGATCGCGACGGGCTTGGGTGGAGCGACGAGGGCGGTCTTCTTGACCACCTGATGGCCCTTGCCACCGCGCGCGCTGACTTGCTTCGGATCGGCCTTCTGCGAGTAGTCCTTGCCGCTCTTCTCGGTCTCGAGGTGGAGGATGTCGCCCTTGCGACCCGAGATGAAGCCGATGACCACATCGTCGTCGGCGACCTTGATCACCGTGACGCCGCGACCCGGACCCTCGAGCTTCGCGATCTCGTCCGCTTTGCAGTGCAGCACGTGTCCGTCGCGCGTCGCCGTGACGACGACATCGCCGTCGTTGCACGGGATGACACCGAGGACCTCGTCGCCATCTTTCGGCTTGGAGTAACGGCGGCCCGCCTTCGTCGTGATCTCGGAGACCGCGGCGGTCGCGAAGCGCAAGCCGAAGCCCTGCTTGGTGACCGCGAGCAGCGTCTCCGGGATCAACGCGCGCACGTCGAGCGTCATCGCCGCGACGATCTTTTCACCGTCACCGAACTTGAAATACTTCTGTGCCGGATCGCCGTAGCCGGTGGTCGCGGCGATGTCGTTGATCTTGATCACGTACGCGGAGCCGCGGTTCGTGAAGAAGATCACCTTCTCCTTCGTCGAGCCCGGGACCACGAACGAGACCGAGTCGCCCTCGCGGGTTCGGGTCTGCGCCGGATCCTTGACCTCGCGCGCACGCTTCAACCAACCGTCGCGCGTGACGATCACGTTCGCATCTTCATCAACAATGAACGCATCGGCATCGAACTCTTGCTCTTCGCCGACGCCGCCGACCTTGGTCTTGCGCGGCGTCGCGTACTTCTTCGAGATCTCTTCGAGCTCGGTGCGCACGACCTCGAGCAGCTTGTCATCGCTCTTCAAGATCTTCTCGATCCGCTTGGCTTCGGCGGCCTTGTCCTCGAGCTCGCCGCGGATCACGTTGATCTCGAGCTTCGCGAGCCGGTACAGCTTGAGCTCGAGGATCGCATCGGTCTGAAGGTCATCGAGTTTGAACCGCTTGATGATCTTTTGCGCCGCATCTTCTTTGCCTTCGCTCGCGCGGATGATCTTGATGATCTCGTCGAGTGCGTCGAAGACCGTGACGAAGCCCTCGAGGATGTGGATCCGCGTGTTGAGCTGGTTGAGCTGGTACTGGAACCGGCGCTCGGTGACGATGATCCGGAAATCGAGGAAGTACTCGAGCATCTCCTTGATGCCGCATTTCTTCGGCTGCGGCGGCGAGCCCGAGGGGACGCCGCTCGCGTCCGCCATCAGCTCGGGAGGCACGAGGCACGTCATGTTGACGTGGAAGCTCGATTGCAGCGGCGTGTTCTTGTAGAGGTACGCCATCACGAGCTCGGGCTCGGCATCCTTCTTGATCTCGAGCACGATGCGGACGTCGTCGGTCGATTCGTCGCGCACGTTGAGCAGGAACGGCAACTTCCGAGCGATCACGACTTCCGCGATCTTGGTGACGAGATCGGCCTTGTCCATCGCCCACGGGATCGAGGTGATCACGATCTCGGGCGTACCGCGCGGCTTCGCCTCGAGCTTGTACTCGCCGCGCACGCGGATCGCGCCTGCGCCCTCTTTGTAGATCTGGCGGATCTCGACCTTGCTGTTGAGCATCTGGCCGCCGGTCGGAAAGTCCGGGCCGAGGATGTGCTTCATCAGCGCGACGTGCTCGATCTCGCGATTGTGGGACAGCGCGAGGATCGCGTCGACGATCTCTTTCAAGTTGTGCGGCGGGATGTTCGTCGCCATGCCGACCGCGATGCCGGTCGAGCCGTTGACGAGCAGGTTCGGAAACCGCGCCGGCAACACGACCGGTTCTTCGGTGGTGCCGTCGTAGTTCGCGCGCATGTCGACGGTGTTTTCGTTGAGCTCCTGGAGGAGCTCCATCGCGGGACCGGCGAGCCGACATTCGGTGTAGCGATAGGCAGCGGGTGGGTCGCCATCGAGCGAACCGAAGTTGCCGGAGCCATCGACGAGCGGCACGCGCAACACCCAGTCCTGGGCCATGCGCACCATCGCCGAGTAGACCGAGCTGTCGCCGTGCGGGTGATAACGACCGAGCACCTGGCCAACGACCTTCGCCGACTTCTTGTGCTTGGCATCGGGACGCAGATGCTCGTCGTTGAGCATCGCGTAGAGGATGCGGCGCTGGACCGGCTTGAGACCGTCACGCACGTCGGGCAAGGCGCGCGACGTGATGACCGACAAGGCGTAGTTGAGATAGCGGTGACGCGCTTCGACCTCGAGCGAGACATCGAAGGTGCCGGGACCGGCATTGCCACCGCCGCCACCGCCCGAGCCACCCTCGCCTCCGCGACCACCATCACTGCCGCCGCCGGCGCGCTTCTTCTTTGGAGTGGATTTCTCCGACGAAGCATCGGTATTCGGCTTGGAAGACTTCTTCGCCATGTCTTGGCGCGCACCTTGCCCCGACTGGGAGAAAAGTTCCAGCTGCTCGCGGTGCGGCAGTAGATCGCTGGAAGGATTGGAGGCCATTCGAGGTCTTGAAAAGGCGTAAAAGTGGGGGAACTTGGTCCACTTGCCGGCTGCGTGATACTGCTGACGCTTCCAACGCATGGTCCGCAGACGCACGTCAGGGCGCAAGAAAAGGTCAACGGCTTACGCGGGGATGAGCCGCTCGACCGCGGGTCCTGCTCGCAAGAGTGGGCTCTGGGTGCTGCTCGTCCTGGGCGTCCTGGTCGTGATCAATCTCTACGTATTCGTGTGGGACAAGAAGACTGGTGTTCGCGCGATCGCCGAGCAAGCACACAACGCGCAGCCCACGATGAGCGTGCCGTCCGCGCCGCTGGTGCCCGCACCTGCCCAACAAGCACGGCCCGCGACGCCAACCGTCGTCGTGGTCGAAGGCAAGGTCGGCGCGAATGATACGATCGGCCGCTTGCTCAAGCACCATGGCTTGAGCGCTGGCGAGGCTGACGAAGTGATCCGTTCGCTCTCGGGCGTGCTCGATTTCAAGACGATCAAGACTGGCGAGCCCTTCAAGATCACCCGCGGCAAAGATGGTCGCGTGCAGCGTTTCGAGATCGCGCTCGCCAAGGGCCACAACGTTCATAGCGAGCGGCAATCGACCGGCGAGCTGATCGCCAAGTCAGAATGATCACGCAGCCGATCGGGCTTGCCGCGGCGCAGCTTCCTCGTCATGCTTATGGGGTGACCAAGCTCCTCGGCGGACTTCTCAAGGGCGCCGTGATCGGTGGCGCGGTCGGATACGGGGCCTATGCGCTGCTGACCGCGACCGGCTTCTCGAACGGATTTTTGACGTTCGGCGTGGTCGGCATGCTGGTCGGACTCCTGGTCGGCCGCCCGCTGTGGTCGCTGATTCGCGATAAATCGGCTACCAGCTGGGTCGGTATTCTGAAGGGTGCCTTCGGCTTCGGCGTCGGGTGCGGCTTGTACGCATTGATCGCCAAGGTCTGGAATCCTCAGCTAGAAGTCGTCGGGCATCCGGTCCAGTGGAGCCCGTTCCTCGGCGGAGCGATCGGCGCTCTCTATGGCGCGTTCGTCGAGGTCGACGACGCCTCGGGCGAAGATGCGAAGGCCCTCGCCTCGCGCGACAAGTCCGGCCCGGCCAAGCAGCAGAAGAAGTAGCCAGGACTGGCACGCTAGCCAGGTGCGACCAAGGCAATTTCAGCCAGTCAGCCCGGGCCACGCCAGGTGGACCGATCTAAGGGTCTAATTCCGCGTCGATCGAGAGGCCGATCAGGTCGCTCGAGGCGTCATAGGTCCCGCTCGGGACCTGGCCGTCGCCCGCGTCGAACGGGTTGTCGAACCGCCACACCGAGGTCTGCTCCGGTCGCTTCGTCGACCAGGTTCGGGCCCAGCCCAAGTTGAACGTGAAGCTCCCCGCGCTCGTCTCGAGCCCGAGGCCCAGGGTGTGGCCCGAGAGCTCGCCGAACGTCGGAGAGCGCCGCTCGCGACCCGTGCCAGCCATGGTGTACGCGTAACCTGCGGTCGCCCACAAAAAGCCCTCGATCAACTCGACTTCGACGGCGCCGCGTAACGCGCCGTGCGTGCGCTCCGAGATCCGTGACCTGAGGTGATCGATCGGCACGCCGAAATTGCTCTGATCGATCGCCTGGATACCGGTGATCTTCCAGGTCGCGGTCTCGGCCGTATCGGGAAAGATCCACAGATCGGCGTTCGCTTCCGCGATCCAACGATCGGACAACCAGCGCACGCCGGTGCGAACCGTCACCGGCTCCGCGAGCTCCATTGTCGCCGCTGGTGACGACTCCTGGACACGCGCACCCGTGCCGATGCCATCGGCCTTCACGGTGCCCGCGAGGTGTGCGGTGCGCGCCCAACCGATCGAGGCCGCGAGCTCGAGATGCGTGTCGGGCGGAGCGACGAGCACACCCGCGACCGCGCTCGGTGATAACAAATCCTCGGCGCTGACAGCGATCACGAGATCGTGATCCGGATCGCCGAGCACGTCCTTGCGATCGACGAAGCCGGCCCACACCGCGCGGGTCTCGTTCGCCGAAACGCGCGAGCCCGCGATCGAGATGCCGACGGCGAGCCACTCGCCGATCCGCCGCGCCGCACCGATCGTCACGGTGTCGCGGCGCAGCCCACCCGCGAGCCCGGCGTAGCGATACTCGAACGCGTTGCCGTAGTGAGCGGCATCGAGCGAGCCCGGCGAGCGGAGCTCGCGAGCGGAGACCGTGCTCGTCATCGCGGCAGCACCGAGGATCCACGCGCCCCACCCACCCTCCGCCGCGATCATCGGCAGCGTGCTCGAGCCGGATTGATCGCGCGCGATCGGCGAGCTCGGCGAGTGCAACCATTGGATCGAGTCGTCGACGAACGCGACACCGAGCTGAGCGCGCGTCGTTTCCCGGCGCGCGAGCACCGCGGGATCGAGCAGCAGGGCACCGCCGCCATCGTCGGAGACCGTACCGACACCGGCCCGACCGATCGCCCGTGGCGACGCACCCGCGATCGCCAAGCCGTCCGCCTGTGCGGGCGCCCACCAGAGCACGGTAACCGAGAGGGCGATGGCGCGCTCGAGACCCAAGAGCAGGGACATTAACCCCTCGCTGTTGCGGAGTGGCACGTAGCGTTGGAGAACATCGCGGAGATCCGGTGCGACGCGAGTGGACCTACGCCGTCGACGACCCTGCTTGGCTATGCAGGCGACTACCGTGCGCTATCCGACAAGTCGTCGAATTGTCACAGCAGCGCACGCGCGAACCTCAGCAAAGCTCGGGATTTTGGACGGTCCTCACGACGAACCGGCACAACAGCTCGCTCTCAGCAAGCCGAGCCTCATGGCGTGGGCTCCGCGCTACAACCGCAACACTTCTGCTTCGCTTCGCGGCACGAGGCCTTCGCGTCCGTGCACTTGCCCTGCGCGTAGTCGTCGTTCTTGCCGAGCTCGTCGGCGATGGTGCAGATCGATTCGGCGTTATCGCAGATCGCGTCGGCGAGCGAACAAACATCGCTACAGATCGTCGGCACCTTGTGGTTATCCACGCACACGCGCTCGACATCCTTCACGCTCTTGAAGCGGATCTGGTTGAGCGTGCTCGGTGCGGGATCGAGATCCATGCCCGCATCGTGGCGAAATCCCCGGATCTGGGTCCACAGCGCCGTGATCTCGTTACGCTTGTCGACGGCATGATCGTTGACCTGAGGACCACCACACGCGGCGAGAAGGAGTGCCGAAAGTAGGACGATCGCGGCCTTCACCGCGACTCCATCAACTGCTCCTGCAGCTTCTTGTCGATCTTGTTCGAGGCCTCGAAGCTCTCGATCGCTCGATGGCGCTCGTCCGTCGCGCGCGCCTTGGTCGCCGGATCCGCATCCAGCTTCTGCGCGTTCGCCTCGTGGATCTCTCCCTTCACGGTGTAGAGGTTCGCACTGAAGAAGCTCTCGCGGCTCGCCGAGGCGAGGCCTTCCTTGACGACGATCATCGCTTCCTCGAGCTGGCCTTGGCCGACGAGCAAGCGCGCGAGCAAGCCGCGCGCGTCGTTGCGAACGTCTTCGGCTTCCGGCGCGTTCGCCGGGAAGTGGAGCGACAGGATCTCGCGGACCGAGGCGATCGCGGCGGTGGGGTTGCCATCGCTCATGTAGACCTTGGCGGTGTGGTGAAAATTCTTAGCTAGCGAGAGCGCGAGCATCAGCTTCTGGTCGATGACCTCGCTCGGATCGGTGACTTGCGTCACCGATCCCTCGGGCTCGGCCTTGCGCTGGGAACAGCTCGCCACTGAAACGATGCAGCAGAGGGCGATTACGAGTTTCACGGTTTCCCTCCGTGCAGACGGCGCTCGCGATAACCATCGAGGCGATCCGCAAAAATTGTATCGAGCCGGGCGCTCGCTTCGCCCGCATGCTCGCGCCCGATCGGGCCGATCAACGCATCGGCCGGGCGCGACTTCCAGGTCTCGGGCACGGTCGCAGGCGCACGCATCGTGATGACGATCTCGCGCGGCGAACGCAACCACAAGATCAGCGCTGCCACCGCGACGAGCATCGAGGCCGCCGCGACGATCCACGGCGCGCGCTTCGCGCGCATGCGCGTAATCGGAATCGCGGTCGAGACCCCCGACATGCGGCCACCGACGGCTTGACGAAGCGCCTCCTCGACGAGCGAGCGTTGCTTCGCGCTGGACAGGTCCGCATTGCCCGAGACGGCGCGAATCACGGTAGCCACTTCGAGCAACGCGCGATCGTCGGTGCTCGTCGCCGCCGGCGGCCGACCGGCCAGCGTCTTGTCAACGAGGCTCGCGAACGTCTTCGCGTGCGCGAGCTCCGCGGCGCTCGGCTCGGCATCCGGCTCCGGCACGAGGTCGTCGAGGTCGTCGGGTGGTTGCTTAAACGCCATCGGGGCTGCTTTCGGTGAGGTCAGAGCCGAAATGTTTGCGGAAGGCGCGCACGGCGCGGAACAAGAGGACGTCGAACGTACCGATCGTGATGGTCAACCGCTTCGCGCATTCTTCGCGGGGCAGCTCTTGCACGAGGCGCAGCTCGATCGCGAGCCGGTAGCGCTCCGCGAGCAGCTCCATCGTTGCTTCGATCTTCTCGCGATGGGAACGGCGCTCCTGATCGGCCATCAGCTGCGCATCGGCATGGGAGTCCGGGTCGCTCTCGGTCGCGACCTCGTGAGCCAGTGCATCGGCGAGCCGCCGCGATCGCTTGGATTGGCGATGGACGTCGAATACCTTGTTGATCGCGATCTGGCGTAACCATGGGTAGATCGACCTTCCCTGCCACGTGAAGCGCCGGATCTTCTCGACCGCGGTCGCCAATGTATCGCGTAGCACCTCTTCGGCCGACGCGGCATTCCCGAGCCGCGGCAAGATCACCGTGCCGTAGAGCGGTTGTGCGTAGCGTTCGAGGATAGGTCGCATCGAATCGAGGTTCCCGGCTTGGGCCGCCTCGACCAGACGCTGTTCTTCTGCGATTTCGACAGCAGTGGCTGGTTCGGAGGCCACGGACAACCCTTCAACGCGTTTGGCGTCCCAACCTTACACGTCGAAAGGACGGGGTTTTCCTCGGCCGCCATCGTAACGAACCTCGACGAGCTCCAAGCCCTGTGGAGGTGCGGTCCTCCCGGCGCGGGTCCGGTCTCTAGACGCAAGGATCTCGGGAACTTGCGAGGGTGCTAGCTCCCCGTTCCCACAATCCGCGATCGTCCCGACCATGATCCTGACCATCTGGCGAAGGAACGCATTGCCTCGAATATCGATGTGGAGGAGGTCATCGGAACCGGGAGTGATAACGATCGATTCGATCCGACGGGTCGTCGTCTTCGCGGCGCACCCAGCCGAGCGAAATGCAGAAAAATCGTGCTCGCCCGTGAGCGCGCGGGCCGCTGCGTCCATCGCGACGAGATCGAGCGGATCGGAGTGGTACCAGGCGCGGTCGCGAAATCGCGGCGAGCGATCAGCGCGGCGCAGGATCGTGTAGCGATAGTGCTTGCCGGTCGCGGAGTGCCGCGGATGAAAGTCGCCGGCGACCTCGGTAGCGTCGCGGATAGCGATCTGATCGGGCAGCAGGCTGTTGCCACCGCGCCGGATGCCGTGCAGCGGTATCGTTCGCTCGGTATGAAACAACGCGACCTGCCCGCGCGCGTGCACGCCCGCATCGGTTCTCGATGCACCACTGACGCGGACCTCGTGCTGGACGAGTGTGGCGAGCACTTCTTCGAGATGCTGCTGCACGGTCGGGCCATTCGCCTGGCGCTGCCAGCCGTGGAGGCCGGTGCCGTCGTATTCGACGACCAGACGAATGTGCCGCACGGCTCTGTGTATCAGAAGTGCGCTTCGATGCCGACGGTGCCGCTGTGTTGTCCATCGCTCGTGCTGTCGTGGAACAGTAGCGCGCCGTCGTAGCGGAGATAGAGCCACAGCAGGTGCGGGAGCGGGGAGCGCAACATCAGGTCCGCAGCCGGCCCCGCGCCGGGCCCGAGGTGGAGGCCGAGCCCGAGCTCGACGTCGAGCCGCCGCAGGAAATGATGACCGAGCGTGCCGAGCACGGTGGCTTCGACATGGCCCGACCCGTCGAGCCACAGCGCCCCCTCGCCACCGAGGTGGAGCAACGGACCTTCGCGCTCGGCCCCGACCCGCAACATCGAGACGAACGCCGAGCCGTGATCGCGATAAGCGACGCCCCCGCCGAGCGCGACATCGAAGAAGACGGCGTGGCCAGCAACGGAGGTCATGCCTGTCGCGAGCACCAGATCTTCGCGCTCGTACGAGACGTCGCTCGCAGTGGGCGCCACAGTGGGCGCCACAGTGCCCGCCACAGTGCCCGCCACAGTGATGGAGCTCGGCGGCACACGCTTGCCACCTTGCGCATCGTCGCCGCCACGATCCGGAACAGACTTCGACTCTGCCGGCGAGGGCTGCGCGTCCGGCCGGTTGGCCGTCGGTTGTTTCGGCGCGTACTTGTTCTTCGTGTCCATCTTCTTCGCCGGCTGCTCTTTGCGGTCGGAGTCCTTGCTGGCGTTGCCATCGACCTCGCGACCGTCGAGAGCGATCTCGTGCTTCACGGGTTGCCACTGCATCCCGGCTGGCAACGAGACCGGCACACTCTTGGTGTGCTTGACGCCACCTTCGACGATGACCTCATCGCCGATCGCGACCATCGCCGTGTACGGCGAGACCAAGCCCCACGTCATCGCGTGCTCGGTGATCTCGCGCACGCTCCGTGCCGCGAGCAACTCGTCGAGCCGCATCCGCGACCAGCGCCGTGCGAGCGAGCCTGCGGACGAGGTCGCGCCGACCGGCGACTTCGTCGCAGTGAACGACGCGAGTGCGAACACGTCCCCACCAGCGCGCGCGTTCGAAGCCCGGGCGTGTTGCACGCGCGCGACGACGAACGTCGCCTGCCCCGCGCCGATCCGCGGTAGTTGCGCCGGGACCACGTTGCTCGCGGAGAGCGTCCCCCACGACACCGTTGCCGCGAGGGGGAGGGTCGTCGCATCGGAGATGACGTCCTTCGCGATCGCGGTGAGGTCGTCGCCCGCGGTCGCGAACCGCACCGTACCGTTCGTCGCCGCCGCGATCGCTGCGAGCAACGAGCGATTCGGCGCCGCACCGATGCCGATCACGTGGACCGCGACGCCGAGCTGCCTCGCCGCGGCGATCACGGCAGCATCGTCAGCGACGAGCCCGTCGGTCACGAGCACGAGCGGTGCGCCCTGCAGTTTCGCGGTCGCGAGCACGCGCGACAGATCGAACGTGGGTGGTGCCTTCGACCACTCCTCGTCGCTTATCTTCTGCAGATCGCGCGGCGCGCGCAGATCGCCGGTCGCGGTACCCGCATGATCGTTCGCGGTCAGCGCCCCGAACAAGGCGCGCACGAGCGCGCTCTCGACTGCATCACCATCGCCGCGCGTGGTCGCCGCGCGGTCGAAGACGAATCGCACCGATGCCGCGCCGTGCGGTCCCGCTGCGGGTCCCGTGATCAGCGCGGCCGCGAACCCGGTGCCGTTCGCTTCCGCTTCGACCCAGCCCTGGGTCGGCACCTTCGCGTGCCAGCGCACGATGAGATCGTGATCGCTCCTGGGATCCTTGATCAGGTAGCGCGGCGTCGTGTGCGCGAGCTCGTGCGACGGGCTCGTGACCTTCTCGACCTCGGTCTCGAACGCGATCGCGATCTCGGAGGCGCCACCACCACCCGGCATCGAGTGAGGCGTCACGCGCGATGAATCGGGCGCGCGATCGGTATCGGGGTTGTGGCCACTGCCCGTGGTCGGCCGACCACTCGCGGTGCCAGGGACGAACCGCGGTGCGACGACGAGCGGCACGACCATCTCCCACGTGCCATCCGCGTAGTGCGCGATCGCGTCGTAGCGCAGCGTCACCGTGACCGTGCCGTGCGCGGGAATCGCCGAGACGGTCTGCGTGAACACGTCGGGCCGCTCCTGTTCGAGCAACCCCGCACCTAGACCGGCCGTGACCGCTTCTTCGTAGCGCGCTTGCGCTTTCGCGCGCAGCTCGATCGCTGCGTGGATCTTGCGCATACCGAGATCGATTGCCATCGCACTGACCGCGGCGTCGGCAGGCAACGGGAAGATGTACGTCGCTTCGGTCGCTTCCTTCGAATCGTTGCGGAACGTCTGCGTGATCTCGGTCTCGATGATCGGGCCGCGCACGGTGACCTCGATCTTCGAGTCGAGCATCGGCAGCGCGGTCGCACCCTGCCCGGCGTACATGCCCGGCGCACGCGGCAACGTGCCGGCCACCGCAGTAGCGGGCACCAGGCATACGCCGAGGTACAGGATCGCGAGCATCAGCCGAGGCACGTCACTGTTGTACACGCGCGACCGGCGCCAACGATCTGGTCCGGGCGCTAACTCCGCGAGAGAGCTAGGCTGGCTCGACGCCGCGGGGCGAGACCACGGCCACCCGGATCGCGTCGACGAGGGCGAGCGCGCTGGTCACGAGGTCGGCGAGCGGATCGGCGCCGGCGATCGGGCGAGCGGCCGGATAAACGATCAACAGGGAATCGATCAGCTCGATCACGAGGTCGCGGCGGTGGGTCTGCGCGAGCGCGCCGCGAAACGCGGTGTGACGGAGGAGCAGATCGACGTCCTGACCGTACGCGCGCCAGTGCTCGGGCAACTCGAGCGCGAGCGGCTCAGGTGCGAGCGCGGGTGGCAGCTCGCTCGGATAGTTGCGCCCGACGCGCAGCGCTTCGCGCGCGACCCGGGTGAGGCTCGTCGCGATCTCGCCGAGGCCATCGTCGTGCAGCTTGTCGCCGCGTCCGGTGCGCTTGAGCAAGAGATGCGGGAAGCTTCGATCGAGCTCGCATGCGACGACGCTGACGCGATCGCCGATCCGGAACGGCGGCTCGACCGGCAAGTACGCCCACTCGCCGCGCCGCGAGCGCAGCGTCTCGAGATCGAACGCGGTGACGGCAACATCGGCGCCTTCGCGCTTCACGCTTCCGTGCACGACCCGGCTCTCGAAGCCGCCCTCGGAGAGCGCCCACAACGCGGTTCGTTGTAGCGCCTCGGGGAGATGGGAGAGGTCGTCGATCGGCTCGAGCTCGGTCGCGAGCGCGACCGCTTCCTGGCGATTGCGACGCAAGAACTGGGTGCCCGCGAGCACTGCTCCGCCACCGGCAACGACACTGTAGATCAACCAATCCACGAGGGGACTCTAGCGCGAATTCACGCACTGAACATCGCGAGCTGCGGGCCTCGCGCACGCTCGTGCTCCAGCAGGAACTGCTTCGCGGGCAAGCCGCCACCGTACCCGGTCAGCGCACCGCTCGAGCCGATCACGCGATGGCACGGCACGATGATCGCGATCGGGTTGCGGCCATTCGCGGCACCGACCGCGCGGCTCGCCGCCGGCCGACCGATCGCGCGGGCGATGTGCCCGTAGCTCACGGTCGCGCCGAACGGAATCGCGCGCAGCGCGCTCCACACGAGCTGCTGAAACGGCGTGCCTCCCGGCGCGAGCTCGAGCTCGAACTCGGTCCGGGTGCCGGCGAAGTACTCCGCGAGTTGCTTCGCGGCGCGGCGCAGGATCGGCGTCGCCTTCTCGATCCCGGCCGCCGACGGTTCCTTTCCATCGGGCAAGTGGAGATAGGTGAGCTGGTTGCCGCGCCCGAACAACCCGAGCGGACCGATCGGCGACACATAGGTATAGCTATCGAGCGGCGTCACGTGCGTCCTCCTTCACCGAGATGCGTCCAGAGATGAATCACGGCGTACGACCGATAGGGTCGCCACGCCTTGGCGCGCGCTTCGGCCGCTCTGGGACCGACGCGGCGCAGGGCTTTTTGAATTCCCAGATCCGACGCGGGAAACGCATCGGGGAGGTGCAGCGCGCGCATCGCGAGGTAGTGCGCGGTCCACGGACCGATGCCGCGGAGCTCGCACAAGCGCGTGACGAACGGTTCGAGCTCGACCGCATGATCGAGGGAGATGGCGCCGCTATCGAGCGCGACAGCGAAGCCGTGGATCGCGAGCGCGCGCGCCATCGGCATGCCGACCTTCACGATCTTGTCGGCGCCCGCAGCCGCGACCTCGCCCGGGGTTGGGAAGCGATAGCAAAGATCGGTCTCGGAGATCTCGGCGATCGGGGTCCCGAACTGCACCGCGAACCGGCGCGCGAGCGTCGTTGCCGCCGCGACCGAGACTTGCTGACCGAGCAGCGCGCGGATCGACGCTTCGAACGGATCGATCGCACCGGGTAGCCGCACGCCGGGACGCGCCGAGATCATCGGTGCGAGCGTGCGATCGCGTCCGAGCTGCAGCTCGACGAGATCTGGCCGCGCATCGAGATCGAACATCCGGCGGACCCGCACGACGAGCGGCATCACGACGGGCAGCAACGAAGGCGCGAGCTCGAGCTGGAGCGCCGGGCGCTCCTTCGCGGGAGTCACCGCGATCTCGCCGACGTGACCGGCGAGGTGGACGACGCGACGATACTCGCGCTCGCCGACGCGCTCGACCCCGGGAATCGCACGCCCGCGCAAGAACCCGAGCAAGCGCGCCCAATCGTACGGAGGGCGATAGTCGAGGCGCAGCGTGATCGCAGCGCCCGCGATCGCCGCGTGCTTGCGACGAATCTGCGAGGGCGGCGTGCCCATCTTCGCAGCGAACATCGCGTTGAGTCGGCGCACGCTGCCAAACCCGGCGGCGAATGCGATCGCGGTGATCGGCAGCACCGTGTCTTGCAGCAACTGCTTCGCGAGCGCGAGCCGGCGCGTCTGAGCGAGCTCGACCGGCGACACCCCGAGCCGGCTCTCCGTCGCGCGGCGGAGGTGACGCGCGGAGACGCCGAGCTCGGCTGCGAGCTCTTCGAGCGAATGCTCGTTCAGCGCGCCCTCGCTAATCCGATGCGTGATCTTCGTGACGAGCGCGTCGACCGCGTCGACCGAAGCGGGCAAAGCTGGAGACGCCGGCGCATCTTTCGGCGCGAGCTCGGGGCGGCAGCGAAAGCACGCGCGGAACCCGGCGCGCTCGGCCTGCGCGGGAGAAGTGAAGAACGCGCACCGCGCCCGACCGGGCGTGCGCGCGGGACAGATCGGTCGGCAGTACACCCCCGTCGTTTGCACGCCGACGTAGAACACGCCGTCGAACCGCGAGTCGCGAGCAACGATGGCTTCGTACCGGGCGTCGTCCGTCAACACCCGTACGAGATAACACTCGAGGTCCGCGGTGACTGGCCGTTTCCGGACCGGGCAGCGAAATAGTTGGCGCCATGCTCGCTCGCGATTCGAGCGTGCTGTGTGTCGTGCCCGCGAGGCCCGCGAGGCCCGCGAGGGGCCCAGACGAAATAGACCAGGTGAGCGCGTTAGCGGTCGTGTCCGAACGTGGCGAGGCGATGCGGTCCCGACAGCATCCCGGTGACGGGTGCCATCACCCACGGATCGGATTGCGTCGATGCGGCCGCCATGAGCTCCGCGCGATGCGTCGGCTCGAACGCGACCCATTCGTCGGCCGAGAACAGGATCCCGGCTAGTGCGACGTCTCCACCTTTCATGGCCACAGCTTCTTCTCGGCCGCGCATGACGGCAAGTTTTCGTGCTAGCCCTCCCGCGTGCCTCGCGAGGTCCACGTTCGTTACGTCGATCCACTCGCGCACGTGTGGCTCGCGGCGGCGCGCCGGATCGGCTTGCGAGTCGTTCGCACGCCGGATGCGTACGCGGCGAGCGACGGTGCCGGCACGCTCGCGATCGGCAGCGACGACACGCTCGATGGCGATGACAGCCTCGCGCAGATGATCTTTCACGAGCTGTGTCACTCGCTCGTCGAAGGGGTAGATTCATTCACGCGTCCCGATTGGGGAATGGACAACACCGGCCCCGATCACGACTTCCGCGAGCATGCCTGCTTGCGTGTGCAGTGGGTACTCACCGGGCGCTATGGGCTGCGGCACGTGTTCGCGCCGACCACGGATTTTCGCACCGCGTTCTGGGATCAGCTGTCGGGCAATGTGCTCGTGGATCGCACCGAGCGCTCGGTGATCCTCGCGATCGTCGCGCTGCGCCGGGTCGATCAACTGCCGTGGGGTCCGGTGATGAGCGAGGCGCTCGCCGCTAGCGCACAGATTGCCCAGGCGAGCGCGCCGTTCGCAGAGCCTGGCACGTTGTGGCAGCACGTGGAACCGGTGCCACCACGCCATCCAACCGGCGTGTTCGCGGAAGCGAGCTCCGAGCAGACGTGCGGAGCATGCGCGTGGCGATACGAGCGAGGCACGCACAGCCGGTGTCGCCAGGTCGCTGGCGCGATCGATCTGACGTGGCCGAGCTGCGAGCGGTTCGAAGCGGCACTCGATTGCCAGACCTGTGGTGCGTGTTGCCGCGAAGCCTATCACTCCGTCGAGGTCAAGCGACGCGATCCCGTGATCAAGAAGCAGCCGAGCTATGTAGTCGATCGAACCACCTATCTCGAGGTGCTTCGCGACGGCAACCGCTGCGCTGCACTCCGCGGTGGTGTCGACGATGGCACCGGTCACACGACACGTTATGGCTGCGTGATCTACGATGATCGTCCGGCCACGTGTCACGATTTCACCCTCGGCTCCGACCACTGTTTGACGGCTCGACGACGCGTCGGGCTGTCCTGCTGAGCTTTTTGATCGGGCAACTCGGCTGCGCGGCACCGAAGCCGAACACCGTGATGGGTCGGCTCCCCAACCATTCGTGGCACGGCCCGATCGGCGAGGCTTCGTACAGCGCCGCTGGGCTTGTCACGATCGACCTCGGCTCGCACACGCAGCTCACGACCACGACGTGCTTCAAGGATGCGAAGGCGAGGATCGGCATCGCATCGACCGATGCGCGCGTCGCGGCAGAGGATGACGGCACCGAGATCGTCGCGATCGAGGGCACCCTCGAGATCGAGGATTGCTCGCGACAGCACCTCAAGGCCACGATGTGGGCGCGCTTCGCGAACGGCGGTCGGGTCGAAGCTTCGATCAACAAATACCTCAAGGAAGCGAGCACGCCCTGAAGTCAATGAAGCTCTTGCTCGTGGCATCGCTCGTCGCGTGCGCCGGTCACCCGAACAAGAACGAGGTGCGCGCGACGCACGGCCGGGACAGCAAGGATCCTGACTTCAAGGCGCGCATCACGAAGGCGACGTTCGACGGCAAGCTCGTCATCCTCGAGCTCGGGTCGCGAATCCGCGTCGTGATCCCGCGGTGCTACGCCCATGCCCAGCAGGTGATCGGCGATCACGATCGCGTCACGATCGAGCTCGATCACGTGGGCGCGACCGCCGGCGAGCTCGATATCGCGGACTGCACGACCAAGCACGTCGTTGCTTCGTTGTGGGCGAGCTTCGAGGACGGGGCGAAGCTGGAAGCTTCGATCGACACCGACCTCGCCCACGGCGCTCCTTAGCTGGCGCGCGCCTCGGGTTTCGGTGCTGCGGCCATGATGGTCGTCGTCGGCGCGTACGGCACGTCGCCTCGCGATCGACACCGCTGTTCGTGCGCTAATGCCCGACCGATCTGAGCTGTCGGCACTGTTGCCACGTCTCGGTGCGTGACAGTGTCCTAGCCACCATGAAGCGCGCGCTGTTCTTGGTTTGCGTCCTCGGGTGTGGCTCTTCGAGCACACCTCCTGCTGTCCCTGCTCCGGTGCCCGACGCGCCGGCCGTACCGGTTGCCGCGGTGCCGTCGCCCGCCGAGGATCCGTATCTCTGGCTCGAGAATATCGAGGATGGCAAGTCGCTGGCCTGGGCGAAGGCACAGAACGTCACGGCCAAGAGTCTCGAGGCGGTGCCTGGCTTTGGCGAAACGCAGACGAAGGTCCGCGCGCTCCTGGACGCGAAGGACAAGATTCCGTACGTCGGCAAGCAGGGCAAGTGGCTTTACAACTTCTGGCAGGACGACGAGCACGTGCGCGGCCTCTATCGCCGCACCACGCTCGCGGAGTACGCGAAGGCGTCGCCGACGTGGGAGACGGTCATCGACATCGATGCGCTGAACAAGGCCGAGTCCGCGACCTGGGTCTGGCACGGCATGAATTGCCTGTATCCGAAGTACGAGAAGTGCCTCGTCCACCTATCGCGCGCCGGTGGTGATTCGACCGTGGTCCGCGAGTTCGATCTTGCCAAGAAGCAGTTCGTCGCGAATGGCTTCATGCTGCCGGAGGGCAAGCACAACATCGGGTGGAAGGACGGCAACACGGTCTACGTCGGCACCGACTTCGGTCCGGGTTCGATGACGGACTCGGGGTATCCGCGGATCGCGAAGGAGTGGAGGCGCGGGACGCCGATCAGCGCAGCGACCACGGTGTACGAAGGCAAACCAACCGATGTCTCGGTCAGCGCGGGTCGCCAGTGGGATCACGGCAAGACCTACGACCTTGTCTCGCGGGGCGTGACGTTCTTCTCCGACGAGACCTACCTGTGGGACGGCAAAGCGACCGCGAAGATCGACAAGCCCGATGACGTGAGTGTCTCGATCTGGGACGGCCAGCTACTGTTCGCTCCGCGCAAGCCATGGGTCCTGGGCTCGACGACGTGGCCCGCCGGCTCGCTGCTCGCCATCGACATGAAGGACTACCTCTCGGGTGGGCGAGCATTCACGTCGCTGTTCACGCCCACGCCGACGATGTCGCTCAGCGACACGACGACGACCAAGACGCAGCTGTACATCCACACGCTTGAGGACGTCAAAGACGGGCTCAGCGTCTGGAGCCATACCGGCTCGGCCAAGGCTTTCAAGTGGAAGGCGACGAAGCTCGCAACCACCCCCGGCGTCACGCTCGGCACGGTCGCGTGGGACGACAACGAGAACGACGATTATTGGATCACCGAAGAAGGTTTCCTGACGCCGTCGACGTTCTCGCTCGTGAAGAACGGCAAGAAGCAGGAGCTGAAGCACGCGAAGGCGCGCTTCGATGCGAGTGGCCTCGAGGTCACGCAGCACTTTGTCTCGAGCAAGGATGGCACGCGCATCCCCTACTTCCAGATCGGCAAGAAGAACGCGCCGCTCGATAGCACCACGCCGACGCTGATCGAAGGCTACGGCGGCTTCGAGATCTCGGTGACGCCGTTCTACAGCGGTGGGCTCGGGATCGCGTGGTTCGATCGCGGTGGCACGTACGTGATGCCGAACCTGCGCGGCGGCGGCGAATACGGTCCCGCGTGGCACACCGCTGCGACGAAGCTCAACCGGCAACGCGTCTACGAAGACTTCGCCGCGGTCGCCGAGGACCTGATCGCGCGCAAGGTCACGAGCCCCGCGAAGCTCGCGATCAAGGGCGGCTCGAACGGTGGTCTCCTCGTCGGCGTGATGATGACCGAGCGCCCAGAGCTGTTCGGTGCGGTCGTGTGCTCGGCGCCGCTGCTCGACATGAAGCGCTACAACAAGCTGCTCGCCGGCGCGTCGTGGATGGACGAGTACGGCGACCCGGCCGTGCCCCAGGAGTGGGCCGCGATCTCGAAGTACTCCCCGTATCAGAACGTGCACGCCGGCACGAAGTACCCGCCGGTCCTGTTCACGACGTCGACGCGTGACGACCGCGTCCATCCCGGTCACGCGCGGAAGATGGCGGCGCGGATGATCGAGCAGAAGCACGACGTGCTGTTCTACGAGAATACCGAGGGTGGTCACGCCGGCGCGGCTGATAACGGTCAGCGCGCGTACCTGTCGACGCTCGAGTACGCGTTCCTGTGGAAGCAACTCGGGATGAAGTAGCTCGGCTACTTCGCGCTCGCGATCCACGCCTCGACGAGATCCGCGAGCACCGGCAGCGTCACCGCGCCTGAACCGAGGACGACGCGGTGAAAGGCCTCGATCTCGAACGTCGCGCCGAGTACGGCTTCCGCATGGGCGCGCAGCCTCAAGATCTCGAGCTGGCCGACCTTGTATGCGAGCGCTTGCGCGGGCCACCCGATGTAACGGTCGACCTCGTTCGAGATGTTGATCTCGGTCAGCGCGGTGTGCTCGCGCATGAACGCTTCGGCTTGCGCGCGGGTCCAGCCGAGGGAATGGATGCCGGTGTCGACGACCAGGCGCGCCCCGCGCCACGCATCGAAGCTGAGCTTGCCGAGCCGATCGAGATCTCCGGTATACAGCCCCATCTCCTCGGCGAGCCGCTCGGTGTACAGCGCCCAGCCTTCGACGTACGCGGTCGACCCGTCGAGCTTGCGAAAGGCGGGGAGCGCGCCGAGCTCCTGAGCGATCGCTATCTGGAGGTGATGTCCCGGAATCGATTCGTGCCAGGTCAGCGCTTCCATCTCGAACCGCGGGCGGGTCTCGGGCTTGTACGTGTTGACATAGTACTCGCCCGGCTTCGACCCGTCGTAGTGGGGCTGGCGGTAGTACGCGACCGTCGAGTACGGCGCTTCGTACGCGGGAATTTCGCGCATCACGCAATCGGTTTTGGGCAGCACGGAGAAGAACCGTGGAATCGCCGCCTTCGCCGCATCGAGGTAGGTCTGCGCGGCCTCGAGGATCTGTTCGCGCGTGGTGAAGTAGAGCGATTTGTCGGTGCGCAGTTTCGCGATCACGCCGGCAAGGTCGGCTGTGCCGAAGACTTTTTCGCCGAGCTCCGAGAGCTCGTGATCGGTACGCGCGATCTCTTTGTGCCCGAGCGCGTGGAGCTCGGCCGGCGTCATCGCGATGCCGACGTGCACGAGGATCGAGGCGCGGTAGCACGCGTCACCATCGGGCAAGCTCGCGAGACCTTCGGCGCCGGTGCGGCCGTGCGGCAAGAGCTCGTCGCGATAGAAATCACGCAGTCGCACGATCGCCGGGACGAGCTGCTGCGCAACGATCGTGCGCAGCCGCGTGTGCAAGCGATCACGCACGCCTGCCGGCCACGGATCGGCCACCCGCGAAGTGGTCCATCGTGGGGTCGCGATCGCCCAGCTATCGAGCGGCTTCGCGAGCTCGTCGTCGAGCTGCTTGATCGCGCGGGTGAGCTTTTCTGTGGAAGCGACACGGTTCGCCGTCAGGCCGATGCGCAGGTTCGCGATCGTGTCGTCGACGAGCTTCGCGCCCTGATCGAGCCGAGCGAGGAGATTCTCGGCGTCGCCGGGCGCATCCACGTGGTGCGACTCGACGAGATAGCTCAGCTCGTTGAGTGGGCTCGCGGTGTAGACATCGACCGTCCATTGGTACGAGCGGCAGACATCGCTGCCGCGATCGGCTTCGAGCTGGCCGCGCAGCAACTTGTAGGTGACCCGATCGATCGCACCCAGGGTGCCGACCGCGAGCACCTCGAGCCGCGCGATCAGCGCATCGCGTTCGCCTCGCGCACGCATGATCGAAGACTCGTCGCGCGGCGCGAGCACGGCGTCGTAGCGATGATCACCGAGGGTGGTCGCATACGTCGGCGCCCATCGCATCATGTACTCCCAGTGATCGGCGAGGATGCCCCTCAGCGTCGCATCGGTCGCTCCCGCGACGGCATCGGCGGCCAGAGGAGACGGCTTGGTAGCTTCGGTGGTGTGCATGCGGCTCCCGGCGGGCTGACTACACGCTGCGAGGGCTAGCAACATCGCGCGCACGTCGGCCACGCGTACGTTGTATACGGATCGGCGCGTGCAAATCCATCTGTTCGACGGCACCTACGAACTGTTCCGCGCGTGGTTCGGCGCACCACCCGCGCAACACGAGGGCAAGGAAATCGGCGCGAGCCGCACGTTCCTGCGCAGCCTCGCGACCGTGCTGCGCTCCGGCAAGCTCAGCCATGGCGGCGTCGCGTTCGATCACGTGATCGAGTCTTTTCGCAATCAACTGTTCGAGGGCTACAAGACCGGCGAAGGCATCGACCCGCGCTTGTTCGCGCAGTTTCCGCTCGCGGAACGCGCCGCCGAAGCGCTCGGGCTCGTCGTGTGGCCGATGATCGATTTCGAAGCGGACGATGCGATCGCGACCGCAGCGGCACGGTGCGCGCAAGATGCGCGCGTCGATCAAGTGCGCATCGCCGCCGTCGATAAGGACATGTGCCAGTGCGTGATCGGCACGCGCGTCGTGCGCTGGGATCGATGGAAGGACGAGATCCTCGACGAGCAAGGCGTGATCGCGAAGCATGGCGTTCCGCCCGAATCGATCGCGGATTGGCTCGGACTTGTCGGCGACACCGCCGATGGCATCCCCGGGATCAAAGGCTGGGGCAGTAAGTCGGCCGCGAAAGTCTTGATGAAGTGGAAGGCGATCGAAGCGATTCCCGATGATCCTGCGGCGTGGGGCGTCGACCTCCGCGGCGCGAATCGGCTCGCCGCATCTCTGCGCGATTCGCGTACGGACGCGATGCTCTACAAGCAGCTCGCCACACTTCGCCTCGATTGCCCGATTCCGTGCAGCGTCGACGAGCTCGTGTGGCGCGGCCCCGATCAGGCCAAGCTCTTCACACTCTGCACCGAGCTCGGCATGCCGATCGACGCGATCAAGCTCACTTCGTGAGCGACCTGGATGTCGCCGGACTCGACAGGGAGCATCAGCTTCTTCGCCGAGGTCGTGATGCAGATCTGCAAGGTACCGCAGGTACGTGCTTTGCGACGTGAACTTTGAGCGTGATCGTAGAACAGGCGGGCACGCGGCTCGCGCTTGATCGTGCGCGTCGCTTTTCGACCCAAAAGCCGGCAAGGCGAACGACCTGGCTCCGAGCAGCGCGCTCGAAAGATACCGTCCAGTCTGCTGGAGCAACTGATCCTTGGATCGGCCGGCCATGTGCGTATGCTGGCCGGGTGAGGTACCTGCTCGTCTTGTGTGCGGCTTGCGCGAGCTCACCGCATGGCGCCACGCGCAGGGAGATCGATGGATCGATCGCCGGGCTCGCGCGCGACCGCGCTTCGGGAGATGTGATCGCCAAGGTGCAGATCAACATCCGCCCGCAGGGTCAGGTCGTGCCGATCACGATGCTGACCACGATCGACGGTCGCTACAAGCACCTGCACCTCACGCCCGGCACGTACAGCGTGAGTGCAAACTATGCGGGCCAGCACGTGAGCGTCGAGCACATCGAGCTCGCGGCCGGTGATCCGACGATCGTCGATCTCGATTTCGATCTCGGCAAGCCCGACCCGATCGCCGTCGATTTCGGTAACCCGAAGGACTCCGAGATCATGCATTTCACACCCACGGATCATCAGACCCGGATCGAAGGCACCGTCAATGTCCGCTCGAGCCACACCCGGATCGAAGGCGCGGTCGTCACGGTCACGGTGACCGATGCGAAGCCCACGGACGAGACGCTGCAAGCCGTGAGCGACGACCAAGGGCGCTATCGCTTCGCGCCGGTCAAGCCCGGCAATTACGTCGTCAGCGCGTATTACAGCGTCGGCGGTCGCGCGCAGATCGAAGTCCGGCGCAGCGATATCCAAGTCGCAGCGACCCAAGGCGTGATCGTGCCGTTGTGGATCGAGACCGCTCGCTGATCAGATGAACCAGAACCGAATGCCGACGGAGAAGTCGACATCGAGGTAGACCGAGCGGTTGCTGTAGTTGTGATAGAAGTCCAGCGTCGGCACGAACTGCGCGAAGATATCGAGCGGCACCTTGTTGAGATCGAACGTGATGCCGATCGGAACGCGGATGCCGAAGATGTCAGCGCCCGCGCAGATTTTGTTGCCGTTGCAATTGTAATCGAACGTCCACAGCCGGCCGCCGACGCCGATGTAAAATGGCAGCTTGAACGCTTCGGTGACCACGAGCTGCTTGGGGTGCCACAGGTAATCGGCATACAGGTGCAGGCCCGAGTCGCCCCCGTAATACGTGCGGTAGATAGCGCCGATGCCGAAATCGATCGCCTGGCTCGGGTTGAGGAACAGCTTGCCATTCAAGCCATCCGGCTCGCCCAGCTCGACGCCAAGACCGAACACGC
The DNA here is from genome assembly GCA_043759355.1 of Kofleriaceae bacterium. GTDB lineage: Bacteria > Myxococcota_A > Polyangia > Haliangiales > Haliangiaceae > JABFXX01. The sequence goes on along the minus strand of JAYVLQ010000089.1, from coordinate 44,723 downwards.
CATTGCTCTGATAATCGGACGAGCCGTCGAACGAGCGACGGTTCGCCTGTGCGGACGTCGAGACCGCGAGACCCAGAGCGACCACAGCGACGCTGGTAATTTTCATGCAATCCAGGTTAATGCCCGGGTCGCGCGCGACCGAGGACTCGTGTCACAATTGTGGCTGTGCGACTGCGCCACACCTTGCTCGTCTTGACGACGAGCATCGGTTGTGGCTCGGGATCGAGCAGCGTCAAGCCGCCACCGATCACCGAGCCCGTCGAGATGACGCACGTTCCACCGCTACCCTCGATCGCTTTCGATGCGGGAGCGTCAGAGCCCGCCCCCCTCGAGATCCCGAAGTTGATGTGCGAGGACGGGACCAAGATCACACTCGCCCCTGCACCGGAGCCGCTCTATTTCTGCGGAAATGAGAAGGGTGTGAGAACCGGACCGTTCGTGTCGCTGTTTCCGGACGACACCGTCGAGATCAGCGGTCGCTACAAAGACGGCAAGCTCGATGGCTCGTGGGAGCGCCACCACCCCGATGGCAAGCTTGTCGAGCACGGCGCCTACGCGAAGGGCCAGAAGGACGGCGTGTGGCAACAGCTCGGTGAGGGCGGCGCGGTGCTCGGCGAGTACACGATGAAGGTCGGCACGGGTCCCGAACGGCGCTGGTACGACGACGGCAAGCCGTACATGCAACGCGCGATGCGCGCAGGTGCGCCGTACGGCGAAATCAAGGTCTGGGATCACGACGGCGCACTCGCGCTGACCGCGAAGCAATACGGCTCGCGCTACGACGGTGCGAAAGCCGTCGGCATGAAGAATACGCTGCGGATCGAAGAGAACTTCACGAACGGCACGCGTCGCGATGCCCGCCAGGTCTGGCAGTTCTGGTTGCTCGTGACCGACGAGAACTACGACGCGAAGGGCAAGCTCGACGGGGCGTACACGCTGTGGCGCGACAAGAAGATTCCGCGCGTGCAAGGCACCTACGATCACGGCAAGCGCACTGGCACCTGGTCGTGGTTCGATCGCAGCAACAACAAGGAGCGCGAGGGCGACTTCGTCGACGGCAAGAAGACCGGCGCATGGTTCGAGTGGACCGAGAACAAGCTGACGTTCTCCGGCGCGTTTACGGACGGCAAGCCCGACGGCGAGTTCATCTACCTGGACAAGAGCGGCACCGAGCTCGGCCGGTTCGAGATCCACGATGGCAGCGGCACCATGCAGACGTTCTATCCGAACAAGAAGGTCGCGACAAATACGCACATGGTCGCGGGCGCAATGGACGGCGTCTATCAAGAGCTCACGCAACGCCTGGGCAAGGTCGTGGTGGAAGGCCGCTACGCGAGCGACAAGAAGCACGGCTGGTGGCGCGAGTGGGATGACCTCGGAGCTGCCGGCCTGCAGCTCCGCATCGAGCAACACTGGAGGTGGGGCAGGCTCGATGGCGTGGTGAAGAAGTACGAGGGCGGCAAGCTGATCTCGGAAGCGACGTACAAGAACGGCAAGGCCGAAGGCGCGTACACCGAGCTCCGCGCGGGCAAGCCGGCACTCGCGGGGACGTTCGCGAGTGATCGCCGCGCCGGCGTGTGGACCACGTACAACCCGGACGGCGCGGTCACCCTCACCGCCACGTACAAGGATGGCGTGCTCGATGGCAGGTGGCGCCAGCTCGTCGCCGGTAGCGCCGTCGAGGGCACGATGCTGGCCGGTCGTCGCTCCGGGGATTGGACACGCACCGGCAAGACCGGCGTCAAGCAAGTAGTTACCTACAAGACACCGTAGTAAGAGGCGCCACGCCGCCGTCTTTAACCGCCGCCGCAACGAACTTATTCCGGCGTCACTTTCGTGCAACCGCGAGGCAACTCGCGCGTTCATACGAGGGAGACACCCCGTGAATCGTGACGCCAAATCGCAGTCGTCCTTGATCGCTCTCGCACGCACCCGGCGCATGCAGCGCGCGCTCGCGCATGCGTACCTGCATCAGAACGCGCCGCTTCCAACGCTGCGGCTATCGCTCGGCTTCATGATGCAGACCGCCTGCACCACGGAAGATGTCGCCGGGCTCGGCCATCGCATGACCGTGCTCGGCGTCGACAAGCGCGAAGCCTGCGCCTACGTGATCGAGGATCTGTCGCCGAGCGACGCGCCGATCGTGTATCGCTTGTTTCTCGCCGGTCCACGCATGGGTCACCTCGTACCGATCCAGTCCTGGTATGAACACGACCCGAACGCCGCGGAGATCCGCGCGCGCGTTCACATGCTCGAGCTCGAGCGCTGTACGAAGACCACGACCGAAGCATGGATGCTCTCGACCCGTGTCGTGCAACGCCGCGCCCTCCGGGTCGCGGGCCAGGAGCTGCCGATCCGCAAGTTCGCACTCCAGCTCCGGCTCGAGCCAGTGGGAGGCATGGGCGCCACGGGCGCCACGACCGTCACCGCGTTCTTGCGCCCCGACGCGCGGCTCATCGAGGTCCTGGCGATTCCGGGCGGTGCGGGCGTCCTGGCCCGCGTCTCCTACACCGGTGTGCCCAGTGGCGTCGGTCTGGCCAAAGAGACCATCGTACTCCTGACCGAGTAAGCCAGGTCTCGCCATGTTATGCGGTCTGAGCGATCCGGGGTGCCCGGTCGCGCGTACGTCCGGTAACCTCGAGCAGGTAAGGACGTAGGGGAAGTATGCGCACCATCACGATGATCTCGGCGGCGTCGGTCTTGTTCGCGGTGGGCGCATGTGGCAACAGCAGTGATGGAGGGCGAGACGCTTTCGAAGACGTCGACTGCTCAACCGTGACCGGTGCCGACACGTTCACCGTCGGCCTCGAGAAACAAGGCGTCAACGGCTCGGTCGATTTCAAGTTGATGTCGATCGACCCTGCGCCGTCGATCCGCGGCAACAACACGTGGGTCGTCCAGCTCAATTCGATGAGTGCGGGCGTCGTGGGCTCGCCGATGGATGGCGCATCGATCACCGCGTCGCCCTTCATGCCCGCGCATCAGCATGGCTCGCCGATCACGCCGGTCGTGACCGCGACCGGCACCGCAGGCGAGTACTCGATCTCACCGATCAATCTGTGGATGCCTGGCGTCTGGCAAACTACATTGACCGTCACGAGCGGTAGTGCGGACCGCGCAGTGTACAGCTTCTGCGTGAACTAGTTGCGAACGCTCTACTCACTCAAAGCGCGCTCGCAAGCCTCCTGGTGCGCATCAGCCGCGTTCTAGTCGTTCGGATTGCAGGCCGTGTTCATCGACGCGAATCCGGTTCCCGCCGTGGCTTTGGCCCACGTCCTAGATGCACCCGCGGAGTCGAGTGTTTTGATCGATGCTGCATACTGCGCGTCGAGATCGCCCGAGGCGACGAGCGACTTTAGCAGCGTGTAATTGAACGGCCGGGTTCGGACCCGCGCCGTGATGTGATTGATCTGTGCGTACAGCCCGGTCAGATTCCATGTCGTGGTTGTCGAGTGGTCGTACAGCGGATCATTCGGGTCGATGGTGACGGCAGGCTTGATGAAGACGCTCTTCTCATTGGCGACTTCCCAGAAGAACTTCGCCCGAGTGCCGTCGGCCTTCGCGATCCGAGCCCAGAAGCCAGTGCATTTGCCGAGCCCGGTCTCGGTGCAGTCGAGGTATGGGTCAGCGAGATCTTCGGGATCCTGATCGTCACCGACTGCACCGCTCGAGAACACGACGTTGTTCGCGGTGTCGTAGGCGATCACCTCTAGCCACACACGACGGTCCTGGGACGCGCCACTCGGATAGTTGTGACCCACGCTGATCGAGTCGACGCGAACGCTGAGCTCGCCACTCGGAGGCAGACAGATGCCGCCAGGGCCCGCACCACCGGCGATCGGTCGAGGACCCGTGATGTTGAGCGCAGCGTCGATGATGTCCCTCACGCCCGCCGCTTGCGTGTCGAGGTTCGGGAACGGGATCATCGCCTGGTCCACCGCGGGCAGCGTGTGATCGTGCAGACCGTTCAGTCTCGAACCGACGTCGAGGCCAGGCCCTTCAGCGATCACGCCAGTGGTCTTCTTCATGTGGCAGGCGCTGCACGTCAGCCCGTTCATCTCGTTGGTTGCAAAGATCGTCGTCTTCCATTCCGCAAACGAACGCTCGATGTGAACGCCGCCCGGCGTCACGATGTCGTGGCACGAGCCGCACATCGCGGATTTGTTAGTCGCACCCGCCATGAGGTTTTTGTCGAACAGCGAGTTGTGCGCTGGCGTGCTGGCGGGATTATCAGCTCCGCCGCGCATGGTCTGGTCCATCGCGAGCACCAGGCCGTTATTGTGATCGTCTTTGATACTGTCGACGTTGTGGCAGAAGTAGCAGGTGATGCCCTTGGCTTGCACGGGTAGCGTGGTGGGATCGAAGTTCGTGCCATCGGTGAGCCCGAGCTCGACCGCCATCGGTGCGTGGCAGTTGACGCAGAACGTGCCGAGCTGGGCTTCGCGCTGGCCCCGCGCGTTCATCGCGACGAACACCGGATCGTCGGACGCGTAGGCGTGCATCGAGCCGGACCACTGGTCGTAGTGCTTCGGATGGCAGGTCTTGCACGTGTTCGGATCTTCGAGCTTCTCGACTGCGAACTTCGGATCGTCGCCGCAGGAGACCGCACCGAGCAGGAGTGTCAGCATCACGACGTATTTCATCGGGCACTCCCTGCCATCGCCCCGGCCTCGACCCACTGGAGCAGCGCGCAACTCTCGACCTCGCTCAACGGATCACCTTTCGGCATCTGATAATCGGTCCCCGAAGCGTCGGTACGCACGATCAAAAGGCTACACGCCGGATCGCCCGGAACCACGCGCTTACGACTCGGATCGATCGTCGAGCTCGCGAGCAGTGCGGTGTAAGCGGCGTCCTCGCCGTCGCCGAGCGAGAGGCCGCCCTGGTGCCCGCTGGTGTTGTGGCACGCCGAGGTCATGCTGCACTTCGGCACGATCGTGTTCTTGTAGACGTTCGAGAATGTCGGAGCGTAACCAGGAGCGCAGGTCGTATCGACCACGATGCATGCAGGAGGCGGTGTCCCGCTCGGGCAACCCGCAAGCGCTGCGAGGACGACGAGGGACAACCTGCGCATGAGTTGCACTGTAGCCGATGTGCCTTGTTCGACGAAGGGCGACGTCGCGACGCGGTTCACACCAGCTGAGCACCTGCGGTGCACGGGCTGCTACCACAACGGGGCGATCTGGCGGACGAGGCGCTGATAGCGCTCGTAGTCGGTACCGTCGAGGGTTGCCGGGGTGAACGTTTTGGCGGGTGGTAATGCACACCCCGCGGCGGCCGCGAGATCTGGGAAGATTCCGGTCGCGACCGCGGCGATCATCGCGGCGCCGATCGCACAGGTGTCGGTACGTGCGGCAACGTGATGCACCCTCCCGAGCACGTCGGCGCGGATCTGATTCCAGACCGCGCTGTTGCCGCCGCCGCCGAGCACCAAGACCTGGTCGGTTGCGAGGCCGAGCTCGGCGATGCGCTCGATCACTTCGCGCGATGCGTAGGCGAGACCTTCGAGCACGGCGCGCGCGATGTGCGAACGATCGTGGGAAGCAGCGAGGCCGTGCAGCGTGCCGCGGGCATCCGCGCGCCACATCGGCGTCATCGCGCCGGCGAGCGCGGGGATGAACGTGATCCCGTCCGCGCCGGCGGGTGCGGTCACCGCGAGCGCGTCGAGCTCGGCATCGCTCGAGAGCCCGAGCAGGCGGGTCGCCCAGCGCACCGCGCCGCCCGACATCCAGCCCGGGTTCTCGATGAAGAATGCGCCGGTCGGATACGCGTGGGTCTCGAGGATCGTCTCGCGTGGCGGCGCCGGCCGATCGAAGACCGCAGTGGCAGAGAGCCCGCCGACCACCTCGGCTGTCCCGATCGCGCAGATCGCGTAGCCGGGTCCGGCGACGCCAGCTCCGAGTGGTGTGGCGAAGTCATCGCCGGTACCGACCGCGACACGCGTGCCGATCGGCAGCCCCGTGAGCACCGCACCGGCCGCGTGGAGCTCGCCCGCGATCGCGGTCGTCGATGCGATCGCGGGCAGCGTTGCCGGATCGATCGCGAACGCCGCGAGGAGCTCGGGCGACCACGAGCGCGAAGCGAGGTCGTAGAGCATCGTGGTCGAGGCGTGCGCGTGATCGAGGAACTTATGACCGGTGAGCCGTGCCAGCAAGTAGCTCGTGGGTTGATGCCACGTCGCGGCCGCGATGCCGGCCGCGCGCAGCCAGCGCGCCTTCGCCGCGAGGTGGCTCGCATCCGCGACTTGACCGGTGAGCTCGAACAACCGCGCTCGATCAACTGGCATCTCGGTCGCGCGCTTGTCTTGCCAGATCAGCGCCGGATGCAGCGGTTCGCTATTGGCATCGACCGCGATACAACCATCGAGCTGTCCCGCGAGCGCGAGCCCGACGACATCGCTAGGTTTCGCGCTCGCCGCGACGAGTGCCTTGCCGATCGCCGGTGCGAGCGCCGCCTCCCAGACGCGTGGATCTTGCTCGGCCCATCCCGGCTTCGGATACGCGGTCGCGTGGCCGATCTGATGGTCGCCGAGCACGCGCAACTGCTCGTCACAGACTACGGCCTTGCAGCTCTGCGTTCCGAGATCGACACCGACAACCAACCGCACGTCGACATGCTACCAAGACTCGTGAATTATTTCGGCCACGCGGCCGTCGCGAGCTGGGCGTTTCTCGGCACCGCATCTTCTCCCGGCAAGTCGCTTGGCTCGATGCTGCCCGACTTCGCCACGATGATCGGTGCGCGCCTGGCCGACGCGGTGGATCCCGACGTCGCCGAGGGCATCGTACTTCATCACGCGACCGATGCCGCCTTCCACCAAGCTGCGCCCGTCCTCGACCTCATGCGCGAGCTCGACGACCGGCTCGGCGAGCTCGGTTGCGCCCGAGGCCCGCGGCGCGCGACCGCTCACATCGGCACCGAGCTCTTGCTCGACGCGACGTTGCTCGCCGAGGAGCCGTATCGCGCGAGCTTCCTCGCGGCGCTCACCGTCGATCCAGCTCTCGTCCGCTGGCGCGAGCCGGACGGCCCTGCCCGCTTCGCGATCCTGCTCGAACGCATGCGAACCTTCGGTGTGCCCGAAGACCTGCGCGAGATCGATGCGATCGTCGGCCGTCTCCATCGGATCACGCAGCATCGTCCGCTGCTCGCGCCAAACGCCGCCGACCTCCGCGCGATGGCGACCGCGCTCGCCGAACATCGCGCGCGGGTCGAGGTCGCCGCCGCCACCGTCCTGCGCGCCGTCCGAGCCGCTCTCGGAATGGGAATGGCCTCGCTAACTCATTAAGTCACGTTACGCTCGCCACACCCTGAATTCACTGAGCTCTCGAGGGAATGCGTAACTCGTTCGCGTTCCGTAGGGTCCTTCGCGACCGCGTGCACGCTCGATCAATCGGAGATCGATCCCCATTTACTTGGTGATGCGGTACGCGCGGTGGGGCTTGCCGCGGAAATCGGGCGGCGTGGTGGCGTGGGTCTCGTCGGTGACGACGCCACGATCGTACTCGAGCTTGAAGCGCTGGCGGTTCGTCGAGAACCAGATGATGTCGGCGACCGCGGCGACATCTCCGAGAAGCAGCGCGTGATCGCGCTGGATGTCCCAGGTGTAGTCCATGCGCTTGGAGTTGGAGAACGTCGGCGGATCGACGATCGCGATGTCCCAGCGCCGACCGCCGCGGCGGGCTTCGGTGAGGAACTCGCGGACGTCGCCCGCAATGATCTCGCCCTTCAGCCCGTTGAGCTCGAGGTTCGTGCGCGCCCACTCGGTGTACGTGTTGGAGAGGTCGACGCTCGTCGTGGTCTTGCCCGCGGCAGCGGCGTGCACGCTGAACGCGCCGGTGTACGCGAAGAGATTGAGGAGCGACGTGCCGGGCTCGGCCGCCACCCGCGCGCGTGTGATCCGGTGATCGAGGAACAGGCCGGTGTCGACGTAATCGCCGAGGTTGACGCGGAACTTCTTGCCACCCTCGTGGACGATGCGAAATTCATTTTCCTTCGCGATGCGCTCGTACTGATGGCCTTCGCGGCGATCGGTGAGGCGCTCGCGGCGCTTGATGAAGACATCCTTGGCGTCTATTGCGGTGCGCGCGGCCTCGGCGAGGGCATCGAGCCAGGCCTGGTCCGTGGGATCGATGCGGTAGTCGTTGATCACGAGCGCGCCGTCATAGGTGTCGACGGTGACGGGCAACTCGGGGATGTCCTTGTCGTAGACGCGCCAGCACGTGACGGCTTCGCGCTTGGCCCACTTGCCCAGGTGGCGTACGTTCTTCTTGAGCCGGTTCGCGAACATCTCGGGAAGCGACATCAGACTCCTGCAATGCCGGATTGGCGTTGACTTTGTACTCGAGCGGGACCGAGCGCCGGCCGAGAGGCGGGATCTCGACCGACCACGACACGAGGCCGACCTGGCACTTGATCCAGATCGCGACTGACCTGCAGGCTCGTGATCCTGCAAACGCGCGCGCCACGAGCAAACACCACCACAGATTCGATCTGCGACGCGGCCTCCATATGGGCAGTCTTTCACAGGCGTGAGGCGGTTGCCCGCACCCTGTCGAATGGTTTAGCGTTGCCCTCGTCTGTTATCCGGCCGTCACACGGAGAAGGAACTATATGCTTCGGAAGATCTCGCTAGGTTTGATCGTGGTTCTCGCCGCCGCCTGTGGCAGCGCGCGCGTAATCCAGCGCACGCAGTCGGGTGGTGTCATCGAGTTGTCGGGCGATCGCAGTAAGGCGATGGAGCAGGCGAATGCCGATATGGCGTCGCACTGTGGCCCGAACAACTTCACCATCGTTCAGGAGGGTGAAGAGGCGGTCGGTACGGACACGTACTCGCAAGAGAACACCCAGGGTCAGGATCAGACGTCGCGCAATGGCCGCACGACGACGACTGACCAGAACACGCAGGGTCAAACAAGCACCCGCACCGCCACCGCATGGCGCGTTCATTACCAATGCAATGGCGCTGGTGGTCCGCCTCCTGCAGCCGCTGGTGGTCCGCCGCCCGCTGGCCCGGGTAACGCCCCGCCGCCACCCGCTGGCGCTGGCTACTAGTTGAAACAGGGACCCACACGGGTCCCTTTTTTTAGGCGAGCAGCTTGGTGTCGTCGAGCGGCATGTCGCCGACCTGGCCGATCTGATCGATGCCGTTCGCCGCAAACCGGCGCGCGGCGGCAGCTGCGCGACCGCCGTGACCATGGTCGATGCACCACTGCGCGTGCTGCGATAACAGCGCGACCTCGAGCGCGCGCCCGAGCGTCATCGCGAAGCGACGTGCGCCGGCCTCGAGGCGATCCGGGGTCACCATCGCCTCGGAGATCCAGGCCGTCGCATGCTCGAGCGCGTCTCGCGCTGCGGCGAGCGGTTTCTCCAGCGAACCATCCGTCGCCGCTGCGATGCAGTTCTCGATCTCGGTGCGCACCGCCTCGAGTACGCCGCCCTTCGCGAGCGCGCGCAGCGTATCGAGCGAGAGCACGTTCGTGGTGCCCTCCCAGATCGGCAGCACCTGCGCATCCGCGAGGATCCGCGGCAGGCCGGTATCTTCGACATAGCCCGCACCACCACACGATTCGATGGCCTCCGACGTCACCGCGACCGCTTGCTTGCCGGTCGTGAGCTTCGCGATTGGAATCAACGCGCGCGACAGCCGCTCCTCGTGATCGCTCTCGCCGCTGCGGGCGTGTTCCAACGTACCGATCAACGCTGCACTCCGGAACGCGAGACAGAACGCGGCCGAATACTCCGCTTCGAGCCCGGCGAGCGTATCGGCGTGCAGTGGCTTGTCGACGAGCAAGGCGCCGAACGCGGTGCGCCGCCGCGCGAAGTCCTTCGCGAGTGCGAGCCCGCGGCGCATCGCGCTGACCGCGCTCACTGCATTCCACGTGCGCGTAAGCGACAGCATCGGCGTGATCTGACGGACGCCATCGTTCGCCGCGCCGACCATGATCGCTGGCGTGCCCGCGAGCGTAAGCTCGGCGGTCGGCACCTTGCGCGTGCCGAGCTTGTTCTTTAGCCGATTGACCTGGATGTTGCGCAAGCGACCGTTCTCGTCGCGCAGCTCGACGAGGAACAGCGCGAGGCCGCGGCTGCCCTCGGGGTTGCCCTCGGGACGCGCGAGCGTGAGCGCGATCTGCGATGTCGTCGCCGACGTGAACCATTTCGTGCCCGAGAGCCGCCACGTGCCGTCCGCATCTTGTTTCGCGACAGTCTCGCTGCGCGACACGTCCGAGCCACCGGTGCGCTCGGTCATCCACTGCCCGCTCGTCCACATCTTCTGCGGATCGCGCGTGATCAACAGCGGCACGTACTTCTCGATCAGCGCGCGATTGCCGCTCGCGAGCAGCGAGCGCGCCGCGCCATCGGTCATCGCGAGTGGACACGAGTAAACGTCGAGCGAGGGCCCCAGCACGTGGATGATCGAGAACTGGTGCGTACGCGAATGAGCGCCGTAGCGGTCTTCGTAGCCCGAAGCAACCATGCCGTGCTTCGCGGCGAGGACCTGCGCTTCTTTCCACAGCGGCGACACTTCGATCCGATCGATCCGATTGCCCCATGCATCCCACTGGACGAGCTGCGGTTCGTTATCGAGATCGAGCAATTGCTTGCCGTACATCTCGACGGTGAGGTCCCCGAGCTGGCGTAGCTCGCTGGCCGCTCCAGGAATGAAGCGCGCGATCCACGATGTCAGCTGGGCATCGTCGTCGAATTGGTTGCCGAGGCGAGGTGGGTCCTGGAAGAACGCCATGTCCACAACCTACCGCGATACGCTGCGCACGTGAACCTTGTCCTCGTCGAGCCGGCCGAGCTTCGGGAGGACCGTTGCGTCCTGACCGACCGCCGCGCCGTGCATCTCCGCGAGGTGCTTGGAGTCAGGCCCGGTTCGATCATCAAGATGGGCGTCCTCGGCGGTCCGGTCGGCACGGGGGAAGTGCTTACTGACGACCCTTCTGGCATCGCCTTGCACTTCACGAGCACCGGCTCGCCGGCTCCGCAGATGGCGATCGAGCTCGTCCTCGCGATGCCACGGCCAAAGGTCCTCGCGCGGGTGATCGAGGCGTGCGCAGCGTTCGCGATCCGCCGCATCGATCTCACGAATGCGTGGCGGGTCGACAAGAGCTACCTCAAATCGCCGAAGCTCGCGCCCTCCGCGCTCGCGATGGATGCGCGGCTCGGCGCGGAGCAAGGCGCGACCACGCACCTGCCGGAGATCCACGTCCACGATCGCTTGATGGCGTTGCTCGATGCACGGTTTGCGGAGCCGGGACCAGGCCGCTTGCTCGCGCATCCGCATGCGCCACCGATCGAGCGCGCGATCGGCGGTGGTGGCTCCGTGTTAGCGATCGGTCCGGAAGGCGGCTGGATCGAGCGCGAGCTCGAGACCTTCAAAGAGCGCGGCTTCATCGCCTGCTCGATCGGTGCGCCGATCTTGCGCACCGAATCGGCGGTGTCCGCGGCGCTCGGTCAGCTGATGCTACTCGAGCGCATGCGCTGAGTTCGCGCGATCTTCTATGCTGGTCGGCGCCATGTACTGCACCCACGCGATTCCCAGAGCGCTCGCCCGGTGACGAGACCTCGTTTCGCATGCTCCCGCTCCAGCTCATCGATCCGCTCGAGGCGGAGCGCGATGCCGACCGCGCCGACCGCGCCGACCAGGCCGTCCGTCGCGCCGCGCGCCTTACTTGCCCGAGTCCTTCGGGTCCCGCGAGGAGTTGCCATCGGGCGCGGTTGCCCCACCCCTGTAGTAGGCGAAGCGACCGTACGGATCACCGGGCTGCCGTAGTTGTCGTCGAGGTACGAGAACCGGTAGACGGCGGCGTCGAGGTTGGGGACCTTCGTGCACCGCAAGTCGCCATCGAGCGTGTAGGACAGCCCGCCCCGATGCGATCAGACAACCGTCATTCGAACCGTATGGTAACGTGATGATGTTGCGTTGCTCGTTGGTCTTATTTGCCGCGTGCGGATTTCAGCCGTCCACGCTGGCTCCGTCGAGTGACGGAGCGACGCACGACCAAGATGCGCGGGCGATCGCGGTCGATGCAGCGACCGCTGTGCCGATCGACGCGTCAACTCACGTCGGTTCCGACGGGGGATCGTCGACGCCGAAAGATTGTCTCGATGCTCTCGCACACGGCGTGATCACCAGCGGCCAGATCACGATCGATCCCGACGGTCCGGGAGGTAGTCCACCGTTTGCGGCGTACTGTGATCAGGTAACTGCGGGTGGCGGTTGGACATTGGTTTGGGTGTACGGCTTCACGAACTACGCGCAGTTCACCGATGGAACCAACGCAGTGACGCCGCGCCCGACGTGGAATATGCCTACCGGCGCAGGAACGACGCCAACGTCGACGGTCGTTCCGACGAACCCGACTTCGCCCGGAGCACTGGACTTCGCCCGATGGGCGAGCCTTGGCGACGAGATCCTCGCAACCTCGGATATCAATCACTGGGTGAAGTGCCAACCGAATGGTGGCTCGATCGTGGCGAAGACTGAAGGGGCCGTCACCTGTCAGCTCGTCAAGCCGGTTGCCACGGCCTGCACGACGACCGTCCCGGCGTACTGGGGACAGAGTGATCCTGCGGGCGTTGGTCTCTATCTAAATTCGAGCTTGTTCGCGACGTACTATTATTACGAGGGCTACACGACGACGGGTAATTGGCCCACGCATGACCCGTGTGGATTGAACCAGCCGAATCAGCTCACGAACGTCGCGAACCCTCACGGTCAGCTGTGGGTTCGCCGTCGTTCCTGAGTGCGAACCAGCGCCACGCCTACACGAACCGCGGCAAGTCGATCGCATCCTGCGCGATCGTCCTTGCCCGTCACGCTTGAAATCTCCTGGGCCGCCGCCGCCTGACGCGCGCTAGAACTTGTAGCTGAGGCCCAGCTTGAAGTAGAGGTTGAAGTCGGTATCGAACATCGACTTCGCGAATTCGTTGGTGAAGAACGCGCGCTCCTCCTGGAACGGCGCACCTTCGAGCATGCCGAACACGTTCCAGTTCTGATAAACCGCGATCTCCGCGACGATGCTCGCCATCAAGCGAACCCCGTTCTCGCGACCAAAAACGTCGCTCGGTTGCGTCCAGCCGGTCAGCTTCGTGACGCGCTGGATCGTCGGATCGGTCGTGTTCGCGGCGTTATTGTAGAAATACTTGCACACGCTGACCGCATCGCCATCGAACGGCGTGCCCGTCGTCGTGGTGCTCGTCGCCATGCCGGGGCAGTGACGATCGCTCCACACGTCGAGATAGAGCCGACCACTGATCGTGACGTGCGACAGTGCGGTCAACGACGCGATCAGGCCGACATCCCACGTGACGCCGTTGCGTGCCGTGTTATCGAACAGCTTCGAACCGTAGTAGAGCTGCGTGAACGCGCCGACCGAGAACGGCTCGTTATCGGCCAACATCGCGCGAGCGCCGAGTCCGAGCTCGGTGCGTGCGAGCAGGGTGCGGACCGCGACGTTCGCGTCGAAGCCAAACTTGTGCGAGATCCGGCCCGCACCGACGGTGACGCGAGCATCGAGGTAATACGGATAACCGACCGAGAAGTCGACCGTCGAGCGGCCGCGCGGCAACGTGCGCGCGCCGTACGAGGACAGGCCGCGCTGCTCGAGCACGAGGTCCTGCTCGCTCGGGCCCGCGATCATGAGCTCGCGCGACAGCGTCTGGGTCTTGCCGCCTTCGATCTGTAGGGTCTGCTCGAACGGCTGGAAGCCCGCGTTCTCGATGCGAATGACGGCCTCGCCGGTCTCGACTTCGGTGTCGAGCGGCGTCTTGCCGACCGGGATGCCGTTGATGATCACGTCGGACGTGCTCGGCGTCGACAGGATGCGGAGGCGACCGACCGGCTTGAGGGTCGCTTGCACGGTGACGGTCTGACCCGCCTCGACGCGGACCTTCTGCTCGAACTGCTTGAAGCCGTCGAGCCGCACGACGACCGGGTGCTCGCCGGCCGAGACGCGCTTCTCTTGCGGGACCTTGCCGACCGCGGCGCCATCGATGAAGACCTGCGCTTCGGGGACCATCGAGACGATCTTGAGGACGCCGCTATCGCCGGCAGTCTCGTTGTTGAGATCGAACTTCACGATCTGCGAGCTCCCCGCGGCGACCGTGACTTTTTTCTCGCCGGTCTGCATGCCCGGCGCTTTGACTTGCACGATGTGCTCGCCAGCCTTCACGTCCTTGATGTCGACGGGCACGGGGCCCATGTCGGTGCTGTCGATGAACGCGCGCGCGCCTTGTGCATCGCTCATCACGCGCACCACACCCACGCCGCCATTGAGCGTCGCCTGGAGCTCGGCGCGAACCTTGGTCTGCTGGTTCGCGGTGACTTGCACGGTCTGCTTCCACGGCAGCGCGGGCTGCTTGCGGACCTCGATGACATGGAGGCCTTCGATCACGTTCTGGATCACCGCCGGGGTGTTGTCGGGGTGCTTGTTGCCGTCGATGTAGACTTCGGCATCGGGCACATCCGCGTCGACGACCACCGTGCCGTACTTCGGCTTGGCGATCTCCTTGAGCGTCGGCATTACCGTCTGGGTGTTGTTCTCCGTCGTCGTGTACCAGTTCTCGAACGCCTCGTAGCCGTCCTTCTGGATGCGCAGCTGATGGCGACCCGCGGTCGTGATGACCACGATCGGCGCCTGGCCTTTGATCTCGCCATCGAGCATGACGGTCGCGCCGGCCATGCCCTTCGGATCGGCGTCGACGCGGATATCGAGCTTCGGCGGATCCGCCTTCTTCACGAGCGGCACGAACAGCTCTTGCTGCTTGCGAAGCGCGGCGACCACGAACTGCTTCGTCGCAGTCTCGTAACCGGCGGTCTCGACGATCACCGTGTACGTCGCTTTGTTAAGCTTCCCCTCGTACGGCGTCGTGCCGATCTGACAGGTCTTGTCGCCGATGTAGATCGCGGCACCTTGCGGCGCCGAATCGATCTTCACGGAGTAACGACCAGTCTTGGGGCATTCGGCGGCAGCGGCCGTCACGAACGCGACCGAGAACACCAATGCAAGCGCAGCAATACGCGAAAGTCTCATCGAGCCGCTAAGGTATCAGCCGGGTCGATTCCCCTCAACTCAGCGGGGGACTAACAAGCCTGCCGCGAGCGCGCCAAACAGTGCGAGACCCAACACGATCCGGTAGATCGCGAACCCCACAAAGTGGTGGGTCGTGAGAAATCTCATCAACCACGCGATCGCGCCGTAGCTCGAGACCGCGGCGACGGCGGTGCCTATGATGTAGGCAGGCACGAGCATCTGGATTTCGGCGGCGGGTGCGGCCTTGATCGAGGCGTAGGCCTCGTAGGACCCCGAGGCCGCGATCGCGGGAATCGAGAGCAGGAACGAGAACCGCGCGGCGTCGGTTCGGGCAAATCCGAGGAGCAAGGCGGCGCAGATCGTACCGCCCGAACGAGACACGCCCGGCACGACCGCGAGGCTCTGGGCGAGGCCGATCAGGATCACGTCGTTGAGCGTGATCTGGTCGAGCGAGCGATACGTGTCCCGGCCCGACGAGAGGTGATCGACAATCCAGATTACGAGGCCAAAAAGAATGAACATCGACGCCAGCACGTAAAGCGAGCGGAGGTCGCCTTCGATGTGCTTCTTGAGTAACAAGCCGACGACGCCGAGCGGGATCGTGCCGATAGCAAGCAGCCAGGGCAGCCGTCCCTCGGGCGTGCTCGGCCGCGAGAACACCGCGCCCGCGACGCTTACCAGATCGGTCCAGAAATACGCGACCACCGCGACGAGCGAACCGAGCTGGATCACCGCCGTGAAGGCGGTCCCACCATCGGACTTCCCGAGCAGCGCCGGCACCAGCCGGAGGTGCGCACTCGACGAGACCGGGATAAACTCCGTGAGCCCTTGGACGAGCCCGAGCAACGCAGCAAGCCACAACGACATCGCGAAACCACGCTAACATCTTTGGCGTGATGAGACTGCTTCTCGCGCTGACCGTCGCGGCGGGGTGCGGCCACCGCGCCACGCCGCCTCACCCCGAACCGGTCGCGTCGGGCAGAGACGCCGTGGTCGCCGAGGCAGGTCCGACCGACGAGGAATGCGATGCGCTGATCGCACACGCGATCGACCTTCAGACCCCGGGCGATGCCGGCATCGGAAGCGCGGATCGCACGACCCTGAGCGGCGAGGTCCGAGATCGGGTCCTCAAACGGTGCCGCGCGATGCCGCTTGCGACCTATCGCTGCGCGATCGCTGCGGCGACGACCGTCGCGTTCACCGGGTGTGATCAAGCGAGACCGAGCAGCTCGACTTCGAACAGCAGCGTCGCGCCGCCGGGGATGAGCCCGCCGCCGACACCACGCGCACCGTAGCCGAGCTCGGCCGGAATCACGAGCGTGCGCTTGCCGCCGATCTTCATCGCCATCACCCCTTCGTCCCAGCCCTTGATGACCTGACCTACACCGATCTGGAACTCGAACGGCTCGCCACGGTCGACCGAACTGTCGAACTTGTTGCCCTTCTTGCCGTCGGCGTAGAGCCAGCCGGTGTAGTGCATCACGCACGTCTTGCCCTTCACGGGGCTCGCGCCCGTGCCGACCTGCGTGTCCTCGTAGTTGAGCCCGCTAGGGGTCTGCGTCATCGCCATGGCACGAGCTATATCACTGGACCATTTGCTCGAGCCGCCACGTTTGCGCGTGGATGGTCCGTTTGCGCCTTTTCCTGCGTCTGGCGCTGGCCACCGAGGACGTGCGATCCGCGGTAGGCTGCAAGAGTCGATGCGCAGGTTCGTGTTAGTCGCCGGGGTGGCCGGGTTGGTCGTGGGAGGGAGAGACGCCCGAGCCGACGCGGTCCTCAATTTCGATACCGTTCCGACCACGGGCGAGGTTCGATACCTGAGCGCGACCACGACGAATCTCGGCACGCCGCCGATCGTCGGCGGCATGATCGAGAGTGATCTCGACGGCTGGTTCTCGTTCGTCACGCCGGCAACCTGCGATTTCTCGAACAGCTGCGTGTTCACGCCGCCGCTCGTGCTGAGCGACGCGGTCACGCCGATCGCGTTCCGCTGCGCGCCGCCGCCGGATGCGATCGGGACCCGGGTCGTATCTGTGGTGTTCGGTGGTTCGCGAGCCGCGACGCTCGTCTGTACCGCGGGGGGCGCGGTGCTCCAGCTGACCCCCGCCACGCACGTCATCGACTTCGGCGGCGTCGACCTCAAGCGCACGGCTCCGGTGACGAGCGTGATCAAGGTGAAGAACATCGGCACCGCTCCGGAGACGATCGGTCCGGGTGCACTGTCGGGCGCACGCTTCAGCGCGGCGGCGTTCGCATCGCAGACGCTGCAACCCGGCGGCGAGGTCGCGATCGCTGTCCGCTACTCGCCGGCAAGCGAGCGTGCGGCCAGCGATCCGGATCTCGGGACGTACGGCATCTCGCGAACCGTCAACGGCAATCCTTCCCTCATCTCCTTCTCGCTCCAAGGGTACGGCACCGACCGCCACGCCCAGCTGATCTCGGTCGGCCCGATTCCCGACACGTTCGTGAAGGCCGGTGGAGCCGCACCGACGATCGACGTGACGATCGCCAACACCGGCGGCGCGGTGCTCGGCCTGTACGATGCGCACGTCGTCGGCGATTCGTGGTCGCTCGTGAACCCCGATCCGGTCGACATGCCGGGGAATTCGCAGTTCGCCTTTCACCTGCGCTTCGCACCGACGGTCGCAGGCACGGACAACCCCGCGACGCTCACGGTCAGCACCACCGATTCGAACGTACCCACGCTCACGGCCATGCTGAACGGCGCCGGCAAGGAGCGCATGGTGACGATGGGCCCCGCGACGCTCGATCTGCAGTACGTCGCGGTCGGCACCACGGCCAAGATCAGCGACGGCACGCGCGGCGAGCTGCTCCAGATCACGAATCGAGATGCCGCGAACGAGTTCGAGATCCGTTCGCTCGTCATTTTGGGCGGCGAGCAAGCCTTCGCGATCCCGGATGCGGTCGGCACCACGCTGTTACCGGGCACGACGCTGTCGTTCGATGTCTCGTTCTCGCCGCTCCACGTCGGCGCGTACGACGCGAACGCGGTGCTCCGGCTCGATGCCGATCCAGATCCCGCGGCGACCGTCGCCCTGCACGGTGACTCCGTGTTCGTGAAGGCGGTCGGAGGTGGCGGCTGTTCGGTCGGCGGCGGCTCGGGGATCGGGCTCGTGATCGTCGTGATCGGCGTGATGCTGTTCGCGTTGCGCCGTCGCCGGGTCACCGTCGTCGGCGCCGTCGCGCTCGGGGCAATCGCGGCGACCGCATCGGCCGAGACGCGCAACCTCGATCTCGCGATCTTCGATCCGACGCCCGCGACGAGCGCTTCGTGGTTCCAGCTCCACAGCGCCGAGGTCGGCAACGACGGTGACTGGGCGGCCTCGGCACTCGTGAGCTACGCGAGCGATCCACTGACGCTGCAGACCACCGCGAACAACAACATCGCGATCGCGGATCGCATGCTGTTCCAGGTTGGCGGCGCGTTCGCATTCGGCGATCGCTTCGAGGCTGGCCTCAAGTTTCCGCTCTATCTCCAGAGCGGCGAGAATCTCAACTCCTCGACGATGTTCGGCGAGCCGACAGCATCCGGCACCGCGGCCGGTGACCTCTCCGTGCACGCGAAGGCGCGGCTGTTCGACCGTCACGGGCCGGTCGGCGGGCTCGCAGTCGGGGTCACCGCGGCCCTCGCGCTCCCGACCGCGACCTCGAACCAGTTCGCCGGCAGCGGCAAGCCGCAGCTCGATGCGCTCGCGCTGATCTCGTTCGTGCCTGCGACGCTAGACCACGACCTGTCTCTCACCGCCGAGCTCGGCGCCGTGGTGCGCGCGACAGCGGTGTTCCATCAGATCGACCAAGGCAATGGCGTGCTGTGGGGGCTCGGTGCGAGTTATCGCGTTCGCCCTGCCGTCGCGTTCCAAGCCGAGCTCTTCGGGCAAGCCATTCCGGGCGGCTTGCACGATGCGCCGACCGGCACCGAAGCGAACAGCGCGATGGGGCCGGCGCACGTGCTCGATGCGATCGAGGGCTTGCTCGGCATGCACTATCAGATGGAGCGCCGCGTGAACGTCGGGCTCGCGTTCGGGCGCGGCGTGACCTCGGCACCTGGCACACCGAGCTGGCGCGGCGTGCTCGCGGTGACGTTCGCACCGACCGCCGAGCGCTTGGTCGGCTCGCGGCGCGCCGCCGGTGATTCGGATCACGATGGTATTCCGAACGATGTCGACAAGTGCCCCGACGAGCCCGAGGACAAGGACGGCTTCGAGGACGAAGACGGCTGCCCTGACTGGGACAACGACGGCGATGGCATCTCCGACGCGAAGGACAAGTGCCCGAACGTCGCCGAGGATCGCGATGGCTTCGAGGACGACGACGGTTGTCCCGACCTCGATAACGACAAAGACGGCATCCTGGATCGCTTCGATCACTGCCCGAACGAGCCCGAAACGATCAACGGTATCGACGACGAAGATGGTTGTCCCGACAAAGGCGAAGGGCTCGTCACGATCGAGAAGGCGAACCTCAGGGTCGGTGAGCAGATCCAGTTCACCGCGAGCGGCAAGATCGCGCCGGAGAGCTTCAACGTGCTCGGTCAGCTCGGCGCGACGCTGCGTACACACACCGAGCTGCATAAGCTCCGCGTCACCGCGCACGCGAAGAAACGCGCGCAGACCGTGATCGATTGGCTCGTCCAGTACGGCATCGCCGCGGAGCGGCTCGAAGCCGCGACCGCCGATCCGGCGAGCAATGCGATCGATTTCGCGATCGTCGATCGCTCCTAGAGCGGCAGCGAGAGCGGCTTGATCCAGCCCTCGACGCTGGAGTCGCCGTTGAAGGGGAATGCCACTATCGCCTGGATTGCCGCCGCCCTGGAAGGAGACGGCCGGCTCGAGATCAGCATGGGAGACGAGTCGTACGGCGATCGAGTGATTGCCAAGGATGACTACGGGATGTGCCGCGGTGAACGAGGTCTCAGCGCTGAGCATCCGCGAAGAACTTCGAGTGCGCAGCGAGCGTCTGGACATATTCGCGTACGTCGTCGCGCGCCGTGGCTGGCAGCTTTGCGAACGGTACGACGTGCTCGTCGGGGACGTAGCGAAACGTGAAGTTCACGCGGCGCGTCCGGAAGCCCTCGATCTTAGGTGGCAGATCGAGCTTCTGCTTGTCCTCGACGCGCTGGACCCGATGTAGGAGGTCATCCTTCCACCGCGGCCCGGCGAAGATCTGGAGCGAGCTGTCCTCGAGCCACGCGGTGCGCACCGGCGGCGCATCGAACTGGCCGCGCCGCACGAACTGAAATCGCGCGCGCTCGCCGAGCGACAACGAGGCAACCGGCCCCGGCTCGAAATCGCGATGCTCGCCGACGCGAGCGGCATCGATCACCTTGCCGCCGTGCTCGATCCGGTCGCCATAAAAATTCACGAGGCAGGTATTCAAATGCCAGCGCCGAGGCACGGTGCTCGGCGGAAATGTCGCCGTCACGCGGCGCTCGATCTGAGCGACCAGCTTCGAAAGCACGGCCGGAAACGACTCCGCCTTCATAGCGACATCGATCGTCCGCTTCGGCGGCTCGTAGTACCCGAGGCACGCGAACTGCCAGTTGCCGAGCCAGTACACCGGCCGCAGCAACATCCGCTGCTGCTTGCCCGAGGGCGGTGGGCGCTTCGTCGAATAGCGCTGTTCCCACAGGGGCTTTAGCTGCTCGAGCCACGTCAGGATCGCGGCGCGCGAGGCATCGTCGATGAAGTCCGGCTCGTAGACGTAGCAGCGGTCGATCACGCCGTTAGCTAGCACGCAACCCCGGCGCGCGGCGGTCGATAGCGCTCCCATGTGGTCGCTTCTCGATTGGATCTTCGAACCTCAGTGCGCAGCGTGCGCGGCACCCGGCGCCCCGCTGTGCGAGCCCTGCGCGGGCTCACTCGTCGAGCTCGGGCCTGCGTGTCCGCGCTGCGCCGAGCCCGGTGCAGAAATTATCTGCGCGCGGTGCATGCACACGCCCTTGCCCCTCGATCGCATCGTGTCGCCGTGGCGATTCGGCGGACCACTCGCCTCCGCGATCCGGCGCTTGAAGTTCACCGGCGCGAATCACATCGCACGCACCGTCGCGCCGCTGTGGGCACCGCTTGTCGCCGCCGCCGCGAGCGATGGAGGGATCGTGATCCCCGTGCCGTTGCACTGGCGGCGCCGATGGACCCGCGGTTACGACCATGCGTGGCTGCTCGCCGTGCACGCGTGTGCGAATGCGAAGCTGCCACCGCCGCTCCCTGCGTTGCGCCGGACTCGAATGGTCGCACCGCAGAGCACGCTTGCCGCAACCGATCGGCGTTCGAACCTGCGCGGCGTGTTCGCGGTGGTCGCTCGCTACGCGCACCGGATCGACGGTCGCGATGTCGTGCTGCTCGACGATGTCGTCACGACGGGCTCGACGTTCGCCGCCGCGAGCGAAGTCTTGGTCGCGCACGGTGCACGCTCGGTCATCGGCGTCGCACTCGCGCGTACGTGAGCTGCCGCGCTAGAGGGTGCTTGCGTGCCGCAGGATTTGCGCTCCGACGTTGCGGCACGCATCGTGCTCGCAACGCGCACACCATGTCGCGCAAGATGCACACTGCCGTCGTCGAGGAATTCGGAAAACCCCTGGTCCTTCGCGAATGGGACGTGCCCACGCCGGGGCCGGGACAGATCCTGGTCAGAACCGAGGCATGTGGCGTCTGCCATACCGATCTTCACGCTGCGCACGGCGACTGGCCGGTCAAGCCGATGCTGCCCTTCATCCCCGGCCACGAGGGCATCGGGCTCGTCGCGGGGCTCGGTGCCGGCGTGACGAACGTCAAAGAAGGTGACCGCGTAGGTGTGCCGTGGCTCTATTCGGCCTGTGGCCACTGCGAGCACTGCCTGGCCGGGTGGGAGACCGTCTGTGCCGAGGCGCAGTTTGGAGGCTACACCCGCAACGGCGGCTTCGCAGAGTTCATCCTCGCGGACCCGAACTACGTGGCCAAGATTCCGTCGAGGCTGTCGGCCACCGACGCTGCACCGATCATCTGCGCGGGCATCACGACCTACAAAGGTATCAAGCAGACCGCGGCGAGGCCGGGCGAGTGGCTCGCCATCTCCGGCATCGGCGGGCTCGGCCATCTCGCGATCCAGTACGGCAAGGCGATGGGCCTCCAGATCTGCGCGATCGATATCGACGAGCGCAAGCTCGCGCACGCGAAGCTGCTCGGCGCAGATTGCGTGGTCGATGCACGCGCGAACGATTGCATCGCCAAGGTCAAGAAGCTGACCGGCGGCGGCGCGCACGGTGTCCTCGTGACGGCGACCTCGCTCGGCGCGTTCGAGCAGTGCGTCGGCATCACGCGCAAGCGCGGCACGTGCGTTCTCGTCGGACTCCCGCCCGGTGAGTTTCCGATCCCCTTGTTCGACGTGGTCGCGAACTGCGTCACCATTCGCGGCTCGTTCGTCGGCACCCGCAGCGACATGGCGGAGGCGCTCGCGTTTGCCGCCGACGGCGAGGTCAGGGCCGATATCGAGCTCCAGTCGCTCTCCGCGATCAACCAGGTCTTCGACCGGCTTGGGCACGGCGATGTGCCGTCGCGCGTCGTGCTCGACTTCGCCAGCAGCTGGACCTGAGCCGGCGCACATTCTGCGTTCGCCACGCGATCCGCGCGCACGATCAGCACAGGATGCTTGAACTGCCACGCTGGCAAGTTCCCGGCGAGGTTGCCGCGATAGGCCTGATGCACCAGCACCAGCGCGAACTGACCTGCCGCTCGCGAAGGAGAGCCAACGCCACCGGACGTATTTGTAGCCCGCAGAACGACGACGAGAAAAAATGACCAGGTGATCGGATCGGGTTGCCGCTAGATCCGACCACGCTAGTCAGCGCCGCCCTCCGGGTTGTCGATCTCGGAGGTCCAGTACACGTAGTCGCGCCACGCGTCCGGCATGCTGCGAGCACTCACGCTGATCTGGACGGCCGGCATCCACGTCGGACGCGCCGGCGTCGAGAGCAGCTTCATTCGCGCCTCGTTCGGCGTGCGGTTTGCCTTGTCGCGGTTGCACAGGTAGCACGCCGATACGATGTTCTCCCAGGTGGTGAGACCACCCTTCGAGCGCGGGATGACGTGGTCGTACGTCAGCTCGGCGGGCGTGCACTTGTCACCGCAGTACTGGCAGCGGTAACCGTCACGCGCGTAGATGTTGACGCGCGAGAACTTCACCGCCTTCTGGCGCCGCGGGACCGACTTGCGCAGACGCACGATCGACGGGATTTGCATCGTCATCGAGACGGCGTGGATCTGCGTCTCGTACTCGTCGACGACCTCGACCTTGGCAAGCGCGAGCAGCGTGACGGCACGCTGCCACGAGATGATCTGGATGGCCTCGTAGCCCTGCGACAGGAGCAGGGTGCGGCTGGACTCTATGCTCACGACACGTATCTCCTCGGGTTACGGCCCTGCGCGGAAGTGCGCGGGGCAAACGCTGCTTGATTCGAAAGCAGAGAACCGGCCGCCAGTTTTTAAGTGGCATCTCGCGAGGAGCCTTTACACCCTCGCGTGTCTTGTCATTAGACGACGCCGGTTCGGTCGCAGTGGAGGGATTCGAACCCTTCATTCGTTCGCGCCTGACGAACGGATCGCGCGCGCGGTTAACGCGTGCGATCGATGTCTCACCCGAGATCACTGCGGAAAATAAAGCGCGGACAAAAAACGAACGTCGGGATGTCCTCGAGATAACCAACGTTCAACGGCCCACGCAGCGAGATCGGTTGGAGTCGAACCAACACCTTCTGGTTAACAGCCAGCCGCTCCGCCACCGGAGCTCCGATCTCAAATGCCGGCGTTGTTTCGCGCCGAGCAAGTCTGGTCGCAAGTAGCAGCCGCGCCTTCACTCAGCTTCGTGGTGCGAGCACTACGCGCGAGCGAAGTCGGCGATGACCGGCGGCGTGGACGTGTCGAACCCGACCACATCCAGCATGCCAGCGTCGTCCGGGTCCGCAATACTGAACCCGTTCGACGTCATTCCGACTACGACCAGTTTGGCCGGAATGTTCCGTGCGTCTCGATATGCCCGCAACGCCTGGGATGGATGCACGCCTCCTGCCCAGGTCTCGTTGTCGGTGTAGATCACGAAGGTATCTACATCGACGCGGTGCTGCTGTGCCCAGCGCATCGGCTGTGCACAGTCGGTGCCTGCGAACGGCAGCCCCGAAATCGTCGACACCACATCATCCAGCCGCTGTCGCGGCGAGATGGTGAGTGGCATCAGCGACGTCGAGAAGGCCACGAACGTGTGGTCGCGCTCTGTTGCCGCGGTCACGAGTGACATTGCTGCACTCGCAAGCCGCGGCGTCAGGTTCGCGCCTGCGATCGTTCCCGCTGCCATCGATCCCGAGACATCGAGCGCGAGCAGCATGCGCTTGTCCGCCGGCTGCACGTTCCCGAAGCTCGCGTAGAACGCGGCATCGAGCGCGTCTACGATCTTGGCGACCGGCTCCCACACCGAGCTGTGGCCACGTCCGGACTTGTAGGTCACGAGCGCGGAGAGCACGGCGAGCGGGTGGACACGAGCCTGTGCCAGGCGGTGCGGATCACGCAAGTGAGCGGTGATCGTGTTGGTCGCTAGCGAGGCCTGGGTGACCAAACCAACACGAGTCATCGTCGACAGATTGCGGATCAACGCCGCCATCGGCATCGTCTCGAGGAGCGCCTCCCAGACCTCGGGGCTCTGCAGCCACTCGGTCGGAACACACTCACGCGGTAGCTTTACTTGCCGGATCTTCGCAGCGACTGCCGAGGCTTCGGTCATCGACCGGAGCTCCTGCATCGCCACGATCAGCGCCAGTGCCGGATCCTCTGTTGCCAGCAGATCACCCGACACCGCCCATGCGAACAACCGATCGTGCGACGGCGACGCCGCACGCGGGTGCGCGAGACGCAGCAGATCGCGACTCGACCATCCGTCACGCGCCTGGTACTTCGCGAGCTGGTAGGCGAGGTCTGCCGCCGGCTTGGTGTTGAACCAGTTACCGACAGCTCGCCGCATGCCGCGGCCCCAACCACCGAACGCTTGCGCGTACTCGGCGAAGTGCATCAGGTGCGTGCCGATCCGGCAGACCTTGGGGAGGGCTGCGTAGGCGGCACGTCGCGTGGCGTCGTCGCCGAGCTTGGCTGCGACGGCGAGAGAAAAAATGGCCGGATCGTTCTTGGGCGCACGTCCCGTCATGGAAACAGCAACGATCCGGTCGATGGTACGAAGTCCGTCGAGCTCGATGCAGCGCATCACGACGCTCGCGGTGTCGACGGTGAGCTCGCGCTCGCCGATGTAGAAGGTTCCACCCTCGGTACCGAGAACAAGGAAGCGATCGAGTCGCGCCCAGTCGTCCAGCTTCCAGGTGAAGCCGCCCGTCGAGTTTGGAGCTTGAGATGAGTTGAGAATGGGTTGGGTTTGCGGGGTTTGCTTCGACGAGAAATGCTTCGTGATCTTGAACATGACTGGACTCCTTTCTTGATTTCGGTAGAGCAGGCGATGGGAATCGCACCCATGACTCTGGTGTGGCGCACCAACGTGTCACTGCAACACTTCGCCGGCTTGGTGGTGTCCCGCGGAGTCGACCGCGGGCACCGAGTTTGTGGATCCACCGTGGGCTGCAAGTGCAGCGTCCAGCGATCCATCGTCCCACCCTCTGGAATCGAACCAGAACCTCTCGGGCTTGCCACCGAGACGCACAACCTCGTACGCGAGCGGGATACGAGCGTCGCGCGCACGGCTAAGGGCGGTGCACGCGACGATCTTTGATCATCATCATTCAGTTGTCAGAGACCAGAGCTCCGCCGTTCGGCGCGGATCTGGGCGTTCCAGATCTGCAATCCGTGCGTCGAAGGCCGAAAACTAAAAGGCCACCGTGGTTTCCCAGGGTGGCCCGTCGCAGCTCACGTTGGTACGTGATTACTGGACGGCACCCCTCGGGACGAAATCATTACCGCCGCCGCGCACGGGCAACGAGATCCAACGGGCGCTATATGCGCACGTGGAGCGGTTGCCGGTCTGCGGCTGCTTGGCGAGATGTGGTTCGAGTTTCGTCACGACAAAGTTCCTTGCTTGGTTTGTACGAATAACAGTGCGCTTCGGATCTGTCAAACACATTTCCGACGGTGGTTTGCAGATCTCAAATCCTGCGCGGAGTTGCGATCTAAATTTTACGGAGCGAGTGAGATCACGGTGATCGGTGTGCCGAGTGCGAGCTCGACCTTCGAACGCCTACCCAGCAGCTCGCCACCCGCTTCGATCGCAGCCTCGCGATCGAGCGAAATCTCGACGCGATCGCACATGAAATCGCTGACATGGTCGCTGAAGTAGTCGCCACGAAACGCCGCGGGAGCATTGCGCATGATCTCGAATAGCCCCGCATCACCACAGCGCAGGTGGAATGCGTGCGTACGAGTCGACGCGAACGCGAACATCTTCAAACCAAACCCGAAGTACGGGATCGTGGCGCCGGCAACGAGCGTGCACTGGCCCGTCCAGAGTTGTTCGCCACGCGGCAGCTCGCGACCGGTGGCCCCACCGCGCTTCATCTCGATCGCACGAGCACCGAGGTTCACGACCGTCGCGGTCGGCCGGGTTCCGATCGCGAAGCGAGGCACCGAACGCAGGGCGACCGAGAGCGCGTAGCGCGCGCCACCACCGATGAAGCGCGCGCCTGGCAAGCGATCGACGACGCGCCCTACTCGCTCGTTGTCTTCGAGAAGCTGCGCATCGATGCCCATGCCGACGAATGGCGCGCGCACGCCGAGCACCTCGAGCATCGGCAGCTCGCGCCGCGTACCCGCACCGCGGGAGAGCCGCGACAGCTCGTCGATGACATCGGAGCCCGCACCGATCGTATCGGCGATCGCGTTGCCCGAGCCCATGCGAAGCACGCCGATCGCGGGCTCTGGCTTGCCATACGCGCGGCTCGCTTCGCCGATCAGGGTCAAGCCCATCACGACCGTGCCATCGCCGCCCGCGAGAATCACGAGCTCGCAGCCGCGCCGGATCTCGGCGCGGATCACGGTGCGTGCTTCGTCGAGTGATTCGGTGAACCGCACGTTACCAGGCAACGCACGCTCGAACCGCGCGCGCAGCTTTGTCGTGAGCCCACGTGCATGTCCGTTGACGACCGCGACGGCTCTCACCGCTAAAACAGTACTCTGATCGGGCGATGGTGGCGCCTTCTCCGTCACGCCGACGCCTGCGGATCGCGAGCGAGGTCCTCCTCGTCGTCACGGCCCTCGGCGCGCTTGGCCTGCGTGGGACCAGCTCGGAGCCACCAAGGCCTTGCCCGATCGATAGCTGATACGATGAACGCGTGAAGTGGAGTTTTGCGATCCTGCTGATCGCGGCGTGTGGGCGTTTCGGATTCGACAACCATCCCCTTGCCGGCGATGGGCTCGATGCGTCGAGTGAAGGCACCGGGTTCGGTGCGATCGTCGGCGGTTCGGGTTTTACCTGCGCGCTTCGCCCCGACAAATCGGTCGCGTGTTGGGGCGACGGCCGACTCGGTCAGCTGGCGAATGGGCTGCAAGCCGTCGTGACGTCGCCTGTCGTCGCGCAGATGCCGGGGCCGATGATCGCGATCAGCGCGGGCAACCTCCACGCATGTGCGATCGATGAAGCCCACGCCGTATGGTGCTGGGGAGCGAGTAGCTCGGGCCAGCTCGGCATCGTCTCGTCTGCGCCGCAGCTCGTACCGGTCCAGGTTGCATTGCCGGGCCCAGCCACCGCGCTCGCCACCGGCGCGCTGCACACGTGCACGGTGCTCGCGGATCGATCGCTGTGGTGCTGGGGCGCCGACAACGCGGGTCAACTCGGCTTCGATTCGACCGTGGTCGTCCGGACGCCGACCCACACGCTCGACGGCGTGATCGGCGTCGCGACGGGCAACTTCTTCACATGTGCCCTGCACACGGATCACTCGGTCTCGTGCTTCGGCGAGGGTACGTACGGCGTACTCGGCGATCTCGCGGCCGCGAACACCTCGACACCCACCACCGTCCCCGGCGCCCGTGGTGATCAGATCACGGCAGGCGACAATCACGCGTGCGTCATCGCCAACGGGCACTACCAGTGCTGGGGCAACGATAGCTATGGCGAGCTCGGCACGTCGCTCGCCGATCAGAACCAGCGCATCACACCACCATCGGAGCTCGCCAAGATCCGCACCATTGTCGGGGGCAACGACCGCACGTGCGCGATCACCAGCGATGGCGAGCTGCACTGCTGGGGCCAGGACTTCAATGGTCAGCTCGGCATCAATGCCCCGCTCGGTATCGAGCGCCTTCCGGTCTCGCCCCTCACGACCGGCCCGTTCATCGCGATCGGTCTCGGCGAGAGTCACACGTGCGCGATGCGTCGAGACGGGTCGGTCGCGTGCTGGGGCGTCGATGCGCGTGGCGAGCTCGGCGATGGTACGACGCTGACGTGGATTCCTCGACAAGCGGTCGCCTTGCCCGGAAACGCGACGGATCTCGCGCTCGGCGGCGAGCATGCGTGTGCGCTCGTCGCTGGCCAGACCTATTGTTGGGGCAACAACTGGGAAGGCCAGCTCGGCGATAACCAGGCCGAGCACCAATCGGCCGTTCCGGTCGGGCCGATCATCGCGGCGCAGGAGCTCGCGCTCGGATTCGAGCACACGTGCTCGGCACAAGGTGCCGTGATCAAATGCTGGGGCAACAATGCGCATGGCGAGCTCTCCGACGGTACGACGGTGGCGCGCTTCGCGCCGGTGACGTCGCTGTTGACCGGATCGACCATCATCGCGGGTGATCTATTCACGTGTGCGATCACCACGGCGGCGACCGCGTTCTGTTCCGGCGGCGATGCGTTCGGACAGCTCGGCGACGGTGGCGGAACCGATCAGCACACGCCGAAGTCGACTGGCGTTGCCGGCACCGCGCTCTCGGCGGGGCGCAATCACGCGTGCGTCACGAACGGCACGCAACTCACGTGCTGGGGCGACAACGAGCACGGGGAGCTCGGGCTCGGCACGGTGACAGCGATCGAGCGCCCGACGTTCGTGCCTGGTTCGTTTGGCGTCACCACTGGTGGCGGCTCGCACATGTGTGCGACGGCTGGCAATCGTTGCTGGGGCGGCAATAACTCGGGCGAGACCGGCGACGACACCACTGTCCAGCACCTGGTTCCCACGGCTATCACGCTGCCCGGCACGAACCCCACGTTCGCGCTCGGCTACTCGCACTCGTGCGCGGTCACGAGCTCGGGCCTGTACTGCTGGGGCTCGAACAAATACGGTCAGGTCGGCGACAACGGCGGCTTTGACCGGCACCTACCGACGGCTGTCGCACTCGCGCCCATGGTGATTCGAGCGGGCGGCAACTTCTCGTGCGCGCTCGTGGCCGGAAGCGTGTACTGCTGGGGCGACAACACCAGCGGACAGCTCGGCATCGGCACGTTCAGCCGATCGCTCGTGCCGATCGAGGTCACGCTACCCTGAGGCCCCCGAGAGCCCCGAGAGCACACCCAAGAGCTTCAAGACTCGACGAAGTGATCGATCGTGCCGGCGAATGTCGCGCGCTGATCGAGATAGACCCAGTGACCCGCTGGCTCGATCCCGATCCATCGCGCGCGATGGCGCTCGAGCTCGATCTTCGAGGCTTCGCAGATGCCGTTCGGCACCCCTGCGATGAACAGCGAGGGAACCTTCACCGCCGCGAACCGCGCGGTCATTGTGTTCGTCGAGGACAGCGCGACGAGCTCGGTTGCTTGCTTGTGGAACGTCCGCGGCGACGCGAAGCACAGTGCAGCGTAGTAGGTACGCAGCGCGTGCTCGGTGACGCCGCGTTCGTAGACCCGTGCACGCATCTCGGCGAGGCCGTATGCGACGAAGTCCGCTTCGCTATACGCACTCGCTTGCGCGCTGAACGTGCAGTCGCCGCGCGTGAGGTTGCCATCGACATCGACGATCCGCTTCGCGACACCGCGCTCGGCGAGCATCACGGCGAGCACGCCACCCATCGAGTGACCGACGAGCGTCGCGGGCGGGTACTCGCGCAACCACGCCGCGAGATGATCGGCGCACGCTTCGAGTCCCTGCGGCTCGCCGTGTGCCGAGCGACCGTAGCCCGGCAGATCGACGAGCGTGTGCTCGTAGCTCGGGAGCAGCTCGAGCACCGGCTCGAAGCTCACCGACGATTCGCCGAGGCCGTGGATCCATACGATCGGTTCGCCGGCGCCGGTGCGGCGCACGACCATGCCATGTTCGTCAGTTGCCGTAGTCTTGGATGATCGTGACATCGGTGCCGGACTGATAGATGCCACACCCGAGCGTCGCATAGGCACCCATCATGTTGATGTAATGGCCGTGCGTCGCGTAGTCGCTGCCGGGACCTTCGCTGTAGAACGCGGCGATGCAATCGCCGACGAGCGCGTTCATGTCGCCGCCCGGCGAGAGCGACCAGCCGGAGTGCCCAGGGCACTCGTTCTCGGCGAACGCGACGCCGCCACCGCTCGTCGACGAGAAGTGACTGTGCGGCGAATTCGCGTCGTAGTCGGTCTTCGCGCCGGCATCGGCGTACGTCTCGAGCCCGGTGTTCTCGGCGACGTTCGCCTTGCCGTTCATCGCGCGATAGCGATTGGTCTCGGAGACGCAGAACTGTTTCGCCGAAACCGAGCCACCACTGCCACCGTCGGCGGTGCCGCTCGTGCCGCCATCACCACCACACGCGACGAGAAAGACGCTAGCGACGAGAGCCTTCATCGCTTCATGCTATCAGCCAAACGCTCTGCGAATGCGCGCGATCGCTTCTTCGACGTTCGCACGCGAGTTGAACGCGCTCAGCCGGAAGTAACCCTCGCCTGCCGGGCCAAAGCCCGCGCCGGGCGTGCCGACGACGTTGGCGGTCTCGAGAAGGCGATCGAAGAGCTGCCAGCTCGTGAGCCGGCTGGGCGCGGCCGGCGTGCGGAGCCAGATGTAGGGCGCGTGGACGCCGCCAAAGATCGTGAAGCCCACGGCCGTGAGGCCCTCGCGGAGCAGGCGCGCGTTCTCCATGTAGAGCTCGATCTGCGCGTTGGTCTGCGCGAGGCCGGCGGGCGAGTATGCCGCCGCTGCACCTTTCTGGACGATGTAGGACGCGCCGTTGAACTTCGTGGTGTGGCGTCGCGCCCACAGGGTGTTGAGCGCGACTCGCTTGCCCTCGGGATCGAGACCGGTGACGCCTTTCGGCACGACCATGAACGCGCAGCGCAGGCCGGTAAAGCCCGCGCGCTTCGAGAAGCTGCGCAGCTCCAGCGCGACCTCCTTCGCGCCCGGGATCTCGTAGATCGAGCGCGGCAGCGACGGATCCGAGATGTACGACTCGTAGGCAGCGTCGAACAGGATCACCGAATCGGTTTGCTTGGCCCACGCGACCCAGCGCGTGAGCTGTTCGCGCGTCGCGACCGTGCCGGTCGGATTGTTCGGCGAGCAGAGGTAAGCAACATCGACCGCGGTGCTCGGCGGCTCGGGTTGGAAGCCGTTCGCTTCGTCGCCGACGAGGTACGTGAAGCCGGGATACCGACCATCGGCACCGGCCGCATCGGTGCGACCTGCCATCACGTTCGAATCGACGTAAACCGGATAGACCGGATCGGTGATCGCGATCTTCGCGGCATGCGCGAAGATCTCCTGGACGTTGCCGCTATCGCACTTGCTGCCATCGCTGACGAAGATCTCGTCGGCCGCGATGTCGATGCCGCGCGCCTTGTAGTCATTCGCGCGGATCGCTTCGACGAGAAAATCGTAACCCTGCTCGGGGCCGTAACCGCGGAACGTCTCGCGCGTGCCCATCTCGTCGATCGCGGCGTGCATCGCTTCGAGGATCGCGGGAGCGAGGGGCTCGGTGACATCGCCGATGCCGAGGCGAATGATTTTCGCATCCGGATGCGCCGCCGCGAAACCGCGCACGCGGCGCCCGATCTCGGGGAAGAGGTAGCTCGCCGGAAGTTTTGCGTAGTGCTCGTTTATTCGCACGGCGGCAACGTAGCCGAAAGCTTCGACGCGCGCGACCGATCGAGGGTTGCCTCTAAGCAACTCGTAGCCATGATGTGGCGCTGCACTTTTTCCGCTCGTGACGCCAGGGATGGCCACCGGCACGCTGGTGCTTTTGATGTCCCAACCCGCGTCGGACGTCACCGTCGCGATCGAGGGCGTGCTGATCACGGCAGAAGCGCACACGCAGCGGCTCGTGATCGATGGCGTCCTGGTCGGCATCGCGGTTTCGCCTGAACCAGCGTCGCGTGGGTCACGCAGCGGCCCAGCTTGCCGCGATCGATGACCAGCTCGAAGTCGCCATCCGCGCGAATCGCGAGCTCGTAGAACGAGTCCAGGTCGTCGCTGGTGACCCAAGTACCGGCGATCTCGCCGAACGTCTTGACCGGAGGCTCGACGGCCGGCGGCTTGGGCGGTGGCGGGTGACTGCACGAGACCACGCACACGGCGAACACGACGACGAGCGCACGCATGCCGCTCGTCATATAGTCAGCGCCGTCATGGGTTCTCCGCGCAACGACTTCATCCGCGACATCATCGACGCCGATCTCGCCGCTGGCCGGCACGTCAACGTCGCGACTCGGTTCCCACCGGAACCGAACGGGTATCTCCACATCGGTCATGCGAAGTCGATCTGCCTGAACTTCGGGCTCGCGCAGGATTACAAGGGCACTTGCAACCTGCGCTACGACGATACGAACCCGACGAAGGAAGACGTCGAATACGTCGACTCGATCGAGCGCGACGTGCGCTGGCTCGGCTTCCCGCCGACCGCGGTGCTGTATTCGGCCGACTATTTTCAGAAGATGTACGAGCTCGCCGAGCGGCTGGTCGCCGAGGGCAAGGCGTACGTCTGCGATCTCGACGACGAGAAGATCCGGGTCTACCGCGGCTCGCTCGCCGAGCCCGGCACGCCGAGCCCGTTTCGCGACCGCACCATCGAAGAGAACATGCAGCTCTTGCGCAAGATGAAGTCGGGCGAGCTGCCCGATGGTGCGTGCACGCTGCGCGCGAAGATCGACATGGCTTCGGCGAACATGAAGATGCGCGATCCGCTGCTCTACCGGATCCGCCACGCGCATCACCATCGCAGCGGTGATCGGTGGTGCATCTATCCGATGTACGATTGGGCGCATCCGATCGAGGACGCGATCGAGCGCATCACGCACTCGATCTGCACACTCGAATTCGAGAACAACCGCGAGGTCTACGACTGGGTGATCGCGAACACCGGCCCGTGGCCGGTCATCCCGCACCAGTACGAGTTCGCGCGCCTCCAGCTCGAGTACACCGTGATGAGTAAGCGCAAGCTACTCACGCTCGTCCAGAGCAAGCACGTCACCGGCTGGGACGATCCGCGGATGCCCACGATCTCCGGTATGCGGCGCCGCGGTTACTCCGCGGACTCGCTGCGCGCGTTCGCCGACATGATCGGCGTCGCGAAGGCGAACTCGTTCGTCGATATCGGCAAGCTCGAGTACTGCGTGCGCGACGATCTGAACAGGAGCGCGCCGCGCGTGCTCGGCGTGCTCCACCCGATCGAGGTCGAGCTCACCGGGGCGAGCGTGATGGAGCTCGACGCTCCATACTTCCCTGCGGATGTCGGCACGCCGGGCTCGCGCACCGTGCCGATCGGCACGAAGGTGATCATCGATCGCGAGGACTGGCGCGACGATCCGCCGAGCGGCTACACCCGGCTCGCGCCAGGTCGCACGATTCGCCTGCGCTACGGTCCGTGCATCACGGTCACCGATGCACTCGAGCGCGATGCCGCGGGCAACGTCACCAAGCTCCGCGCCTCGGTCATCCCCGACACGCTCAACGGCAAGAACCCGGCGGATGGCACGAAGGTTTTCGGCGTGATCCACTGGGTCGATGCCGCGACGAGCGTCACCGCCGAGGTTCGCCTCTACGGCCGGCTGTTCGGCACCGGCCATCCCGAAGAAGGTGGTGGTGATTTCATCGAGCAGATCGATCCCCATTCGCTCGAGGTGATCCGCGACGCGCGAGTCGAGGCCTCGCTCGCGATCACCGGCTCTGTCGGCAATCGCTACCAGTTCGAGCGCGTCGGCTACTTCATCATCGACGAGGATTCGAAACCTGGCGCGATGGTGCTCAACCGCATCATCACGCTGCGCGACGACAAGCTTGTCGCGAAAGAAGCGGCTGCGCCTGCCGAGAAGAAGACGAACGCGAAGGCCGCCACGCGCCCGAAGAGCAAGTCGCCTGCCGAGTACCGCACCGAAGCGCGCGTGCGCGACGCCGGGCTCGCGAAGATCTACGCGGATGCACGAGCCCACGGCCTCACCGCCGACCAAGCCGACCTCGTCGCAGGCGATCGTGCAACCGCGGCGCTGTTCACGTACACCGTGGCGGCCACGACGTCCGCCGACCTGACGGCGAAGTGGATCATCAACGAGCTCCCGCGTGCACTCGGCACCAAAGAGCTCGCCGACAGTGGGCTCGATCCGAAATCCTTCGCCGAGCTCATCGCAATGCTGCGCGACAGCACGATCAGCGGGACCGTCGGCAAGGCCGTGCTCGCCCAGATGATCGCGACCGGCCGCACCGCGCACGAGCTCGCCGCCGACGTCGCCGCCACGCCCGCCCAGGATCTCGGCACCGCGATCGATGCCGTGATCGCCGCCAACCGCGACAAGGCCGCACAGTACACGTCCGGCAAGACCGGCCTCCTCGGCTTCTTCGTCGGTCAGGTCATGAAGAATGCGCCGGGTGCCGATGCGAGTGAGGTCAATCAGGCCGTGCGCGATCGCCTCTCGCAAGGGGGACGATAACGGTTTGCTCACGTGTCGGTCGCGTCCCTCTTCGCCTACGTGATTTCGCGTAGCTGCGCGGCGAAACGTGAGGAGAGCGTTACCGTTTCCTTTCAGGAGAGGACGCGCAGCTTGCCGCCGGCAAACACCGGCTCCGCGGCGACGTGCTGCTTGCGTGGCGCGGCCGCGATCGCTGGCCGGATCTCGGGATCTCGCTCGGCCCACGCGCGCGCGACATCGCGATCGAGGAGGTGGGATGGCCGAATGTTCGTGAGGGCGTTCGCCATCACGGCGCGGATATTCGGGTTCGTTTGCTCGAGCTGCGCGAGGAGCGCGGTCATCGCATCGCGCTTGAGCCCATCTTGGGAGCCGCACAGGTTGCACGGGATGATCGGAAACGGCTGGGTCTCCGCGTACGCCGCGATGTCTGTTTCGGCGCACTGGATCAGCGGTCGGATCACGTCGAATCGACCATCGTCGGTGCGGTAGCGGGCGGGCATGGCCTGGAGCTTGCCGCTGTAGAACAAGTTCAAGAGGAAGGTCTCGAGCGAGTCATCGCGATGATGACCGAGTGCGAGCTTGTTGCATCCGAGCCGCGCGGCCGCGGTATAGAGGATGCCGCGGCGCAGGCGCGAGCACAGCGAGCAGTAGGTCGACTTGCTATCGATGTGCTCGGTGACGACCGAGTAGGTGTCTTCGCGGAGGATCTCGAACGGCCAGCCGGTGCTCGCGAGGTACGCGTGGAGGCGCTGGCCGTCGTAGCCGGGCTGGACCTGATCGAGGTGGACCGCGATCAGCTCGACCTTGAACGGCAGGCGCGGCACGAGCTTCGTGAGGAGGTGGAACAGCGTGTAGCTGTCCTTGCCACCCGACATCGCGACCATGATGCGATCATCGGGCGCGAGCAGCTGGTAGTCCTCGCACGCGTCCCTGACGTTGCGATATAGCTGTTTCTCGAGCCGTTTCTCGGCGTCGACGGTCATGCGAGCACTTTTACCGGATCAGGCTGCCCCCGTCATGGGGAATTCATGACGACGTTAGTCGGCCTGTTCGTGGTCGCGCTCGTCGCCTTCACGACCGAGGGCGCGATCGGCTTTGGCGGCACCGTGCTCGCCGCCAGCGTCGGTGCGCAGCTGGTGCCGCTGGAGGTGCTGCTGCCCGCCTTCGTCCTGGTCAACCTCGCGGTCTCGGCCTGGCTCCTCGGCCGCGATCGCGATGCGATCGCGTGGCGCATGCTGGCGACCGAGGTCGCCCTACCCGTCGGCGTGGGTGCCGCGCTCGGCCTCGCCCTGTTTCATGTACCCGGCCAGAGCTGGCTGATCCTCGCGTTCAGCGTGTTCGTGATCGGGCTCGCGATCTTTCAGCTCGCCAGGCCCGGGACCGGCGATCTCGGGCGCGCGCCGCGGATCGGGTTGCTCGTGCTCGGCGGCATCGCCCACGGCTTGTTCGGCACCGGAGGACCGATGATCGTGTACGTGATGAGGCGGCGCTTGCCCGACAAGCGCGCGTTTCGCGCGACGCTCGCGGTGCTGTGGATCGTGCTGAACGCGGCGCTCGTCGCGAACTTTGCATCGGCGCAGCTCTACACCGCACGCACGATCGAGCTGTTGACAGCGATCGGGCTCACGGTCGTGCCCGGCCTCGTGCTGGGCAGCCGGATCCATCATCGGCTCGATCCGGTGCGATTCGAGCGCGCCGTGTGGTTGCTGCTACTTGTCGCGGGGCTCGCCCTCGCGATCCGGACCGCGCTCGCGCTCTGACGGAGTCTAGCGGCAGACGCTGCCGGGACCGTCCGCGATCGTGCGGCACGTCTTGCCGTCGGGGCACGTCGTCGTCGGCTCGCACTTCACTTCGCACGTCTTGAATTCGGGGCCCTTCTTGCCCGCGATGCCGTAGTAGACGACACACGTCGCGGGCGGCGCGCACGCATCGGCCGCGCCACATTTCTCACCGATGCGGGGCGCGGCGGCAGGCGGTGCGGCGGGCACGAGCGGCTCGCCTGCCGAGGGCGGGGTCGGCGGAGGAGCCGGTGCGGGCGGCGGCGGTGGCTGGGCCGACGAGCATGCGACGAGCGCGACTGCGAACAGGGCCTTCAACATGGTGGCGAGCCTAGCGCAGATTCACGAGCGGCGACCACGTCTCGGGGGTCAGCAACCACAACCAATCCCGCGCACGCGTCGCCGCGACGTAGAACGCGCGTGCGAGCTCCGGAGCGCGGAGCGGATAGGACGCGGGGGAGAGATCGGGAATCACGACGACATCGAACTCGAGGCCCGAGACGGCCTGCTCGGCGAGCTCTACGGCGTGACCGCGACCCTATCGTTCGACACGCAGCACGCTTGAATCGGATCGAGTAAGGCGTGGATCGCGCTAGCGAGCGATGCGCGCTTCTTCGACCACACCGCGGCGCAGCGCATCCCGACCGCGCCACTCGGCGACGTGATCGCGCGGATGGATCGGGCCATCGAACTCGAGCCCGAACGCAGCATCGAAGTCGGTCGCGCCTTGCGTGCGCACGAACAAGGTCTTTCGGTTGTACGGCAGAAAGAACATCAGGAACGGGAAGAAGTTCTTCACGACGACGATATCGGCGCGCCACGGATCGAGGCCGATCTCGGTGTAGAACGAAGGCCGCATCACCATCGCCGGTCCCTCGGTGACTACGATCCGCACGTGATCGACCGCGAGCACGATGGTGCGACCAAAGCCCGTGCGATCGTGCTTGCTGACCAGCGTGCCGCGCACCGGCAGCGGTGGCGAGCGCGCGGGATCGAGCGTGCCGCCGATCGACATCGCGATCAGCTCGCCCGGCGAGCGCTCCCACAACGCGGCGATTGCCTGTGGATCGCGCACGGCCGCATAGACCAGCATACCGGCGGCTTGTTCGAGCAGCGCACGCAACAGGTGCGTCGAATCGCCGGGAGCACCGGCGGTCACGACATCGCTCGCATCGGCCATCATCACGCAGCCGAGCTTGCGGCGCAGCTTCGCGCCACGCGCGGCCGTGATCGCCGTCGCCGCGTCGGGGAACTCCGGCGGTTGCTCGTGACGCACGCTCCAGCACAGCTCGGCGAGCTCGTCAGCGATGCGATCGGCGGTCGCGTGATCACCATCGGTGACGACCAGCGTCGACCAGCCGAGCGCCGGGTTGTCGTTCCACGGATGAACCATGAACGTCGACGCGGCGAGTACGCCGGGTGCGCGCTCGGCCGCGGCCATCTTGCGAAACACGCCGCGCATCGGTGCGAGAAAATCGATCGTCTTGCCGCCACCGAGGATCATCGGCAGCGAGCGCCAGGCCATCACGGGGCGGTGCTCGCCGAGCACGGCCCCGATCAGGATCCGCCCCGCCTTCCGGCCGACCTTCGCGTGATCGCGATGCGGATTGGTCTGGTAGCCGACGATGGCGGTCGCGAGCTCGACGCGCTCGCGCGTGATGTTGCCGTGGAGGTCGTGCGAGATCACGAGCGGCACATCGCCGATCACCGAGCGCACCGCGCGCAGCAACTGGGTCTCTGGATCGCGCATGCCCTCGACGCCCATCGCACCGTGCAGCGCGAAGTACATGCCATCGAGCGGGCCGGCTTCGCGCAGCATCGTCACGAGGCGCTCCTCGAGTGTGGTGTAGCACTCGCGCGAGAGTGGGCCGCCCGAAGACGCCCAGGCCGACATCAGCGGCACCGCTTGGATTTCTCGAGGTCGCTCGCCGACGGCGCGCATGAAGCCCGCGAGCTCGGCGCGCTTGAAGTAACCCGCGAGCTCCGGACCCTTCGTCGTCGCTTCGAGCAGCGCCACACCGGTGAGGTAGTGCGCGGATTCGAAGTCGTGCAGCACCGTCGGTACCGGCGACAGTGCGTTCGACTCCTGGCAGATCCGGGCGAACGCGATCCGCTTCATGCGTACATGTCCGCGATCACCTTGCGGACCTGCGAGGCGACCAGGCGACGGAGGGGTAGCTTCGCGGCCATGCCGTACATCGGCGCCTGACCGCTCTTCGCGAGCGAAGGATTCGCTCGCACCTCCGCGACGCACGCGCGCAGATCCGCGAGGTACTGCTCGACGACCGGAGCGTGGTTCGCGGTCACGGTCAGATGGATCGACGACGGCCGATGCTGGCGGTCGACCGACCAGCCCCGCGCCTCGAGCCGATCCGCGAGCGCGTAGACATCGACATCGCTCGTGTAGCTGACGATCGTGGCGTCGGGTCGACCGAGCAGCTTCAGGCCTGGCACCGCGACGATCCCCGCGCGCAGCGCATCCGCGGCATCGATCGCGCGCTTCGCGAGCGCGAGATAGCCATCCGCACCCATGCCTTGCAACGCGGCCCACGCGGCGGCGATCGGGCCGCCGGGTCGCGTGCCGATCAAGGTCGGCGATGCGTAGATGCCGCCCGGGAAATCCGTCGCGACAAAGATCTGATAGCGCATGTCTTCGATCGATCGCCACACCAGGCACGAGGCGCCCTTGCCCGCGTACGCGTACTTGTGGAGGTCCGCGCTGATCGAGGTCACGCCAGGCACGCGGAAATCCCATTTCGGAATCGGCCGGCCGAGCCGCTCGAGCCACGGCAGCATGAAGCCGCCGACGCACGCGTCGACGTGGAGCGGCAGCTTCTTCTCTCGCGCGAGCTCGCCGAGCTCTGCGATCGGATCGATCACACCGTGTGGATACTGCGGCGCGGAACCGACGATCAGGATCGTGCGCCAACCGATCGCCTTGGCGACCTTGCGCAGATCGACGCGCTGCTCGCCATCGACATCGACCTTCACCAGCTTCACGCCGAACAGGTGGGCAGCTTTATCGAACGCGGGATGGATCGTCTTGGGCACCACGATCTCGGGAGATCGGATCCACGGCTTCTTTTTGCGCGCACGATCGCGATACGCCGCGACCGCACACAAGATCGATTCCGTACCACCCGAGGTGACGGTGCCGACCGCGCCGCCGCAATGAAACAGCGCGCCCGCGCTTTGCACGATCTCGCGCTCCATCTGCTTGAGGCTCTTGAACGCCATCGGATTCAAGAGGTTCGCGCTCGCGTACAGCGCGTGCGCGCGATGGATCAGCTCTTCGTGCGCTTCGCCCGCGTGATAGACGAGCGAGAATACGCGCCCGCCGCGCCAATCGGCATCGCCCTCGCCGCGCGCCGCGAGCTCGCGCAGGATCTCTTCGGTGCTCCGACCATTTTCGGGAATCACAGGTGCGCCTCCACGGACAAGGTGAAGATGTTGTTGCTACCGCTGCCGCGAATGTTCGTCGGCGGGTTCGTGATCGAATTGGCGATCGTCGGCACTTCGTACCAGTAGTGGATATAGCTCGCGCCGAACCGGTATCGCCCGACGGTGTAACGCCCGCCCATGTGGAGCCCGAAGTGGCTGAACGATGGCGAATCGAGCGTGAGCACGCGGGGCGGCGCCGGCGAATGATCGTACTGGCCGCCCATCATGAGGTCGAGCTTCGGTGCCGCCCTGAGATCGTGAACGCGAAGGCCACCGGTGACCTCCTGCGAGTCGTGATAGTCCTTCTCGGTATCGAGCTCGTGGAGCAAGAAGATGCCGGTGATGTCGGTGTGCTGATGCTTGTACTGGCGATAGAGGTAATAACGAAGCTCGGCACCGATCTCGAGGTTCTTCGAGACATCGAAGTTGGCACCCGCCTGAAACGTCCACGGCAACAGCTGTGTCGTGGTCTGCGTCCCATTGAGCACCGCGTTCGCGTCCGGCGCGTCCGACCCGTACTTGACCTCGATCGGACCCGTGAGCGTCGCATCGACGCGGCCGATGATCGCCGCGCCGTACGTGAACCGCGGATGCGGCTTACCGAACACGCCAAGCGAGTAGCTCGGCGCCCAGCCCGAACCGTCGAGCTTCAACGAGGGCTGAGTCCCCACGACCGACGACAGGTCCTGGCCCTTCAAGATCGGAAACACGTCGCGCTCGCCGTGGACGCGAATGTTGATCACGCCGACCGTCGCTCCGAGCGCGAGCGTGGGGGTGATTTGATACGCCGCGCCGAGCACGGCTTGCGGCGCGATCACGTAGCCATCGATCAAGTGGTAACGCGTGACCGCATTGTCGTCGAACGCTGCGCCCGTGCCGTTACCGACGAACACCGACGCGCCGACATGGAGCTTCGTCGTCAGCTTGCCTTCGACCGCGATCATGGGAATCACGCCAAACGCGCGGCTCGGCTTCACCGGCGCGTAGTAGCCGCTCGAGGTCGGCGACACGCCGAGGAAACGACCGCTCTGATCCCACGGTGCGAGCTCGAACTGCGTGCTGAGCAGCGACAGGCCCATCGACACGTAGACGACCCAATCGTCCTGCAGTACGAGGCCAGCGGGGTTGTGATAGATCGACGACGGATCGTCGGGCCGACCGATCACCGCGCCCATCGCAGTGCGCCGCACGCCGATCTCGGGAATGCCGAAGCCACCTGCTCGCGCAGTGCTCGCCGCGAGCAATGTGATCAATAGCAGTCGCTTCACCTCCCCCGAGTACCGCGCGGCCCCAGGAGCGTCCATCATCAACCGAACGTTGTCGCTATCTATTCGGACCTCAGCGCGGCCTGGACCGCGCTCGGCGCTGGCAGCTTCGCATCGCGAAATGCGCGGGCCATCGCGATCGGGCTGCCGTAGCCGACCAGCGTCGCGACTTCGCCCACCGAGGCCTCCGGACCGGAGAGCAGCAGCACCGCGACGCGCAGGCGCAGCACCAGCAGCGCATCGCGAAACCCGTTGCCCACGCCGAACGTGTTCGCGAGCTCCTTCGCGTCGCGACCGACCTGGCGCATCGACATCTCGAGGCTGCCGGCGAGCTGCTTGAGCGAAACCGTGCCCCCGTACGTCTCGTAGAGTGGGCGCAGCGCCCCCCACAGCCGGCGGTAGCGCTCGGGCTCCTCGTGAATGCGCACGGCCGGGCGCGTGATGCCGACCGAGGCCAGCGCATCGAACACCTCGCCGATCGCGGTCGGTTGATCCAAAACGCGGCGCGCGAGATCCCAGAAGCTTGCCGGCAGCGCGAGGCGCCCCGCGGCCATCCCGATCGGCGCCACGATATCCTCTCGGCTGAAGCGCAGGTGGATGACATGGACCTTGTCGCCAGCCGTGCGGAACGTGCGGGAATTCGGCCCGAGCCGCTCGATCTCGTCGTCGGCGAGGATGACGCCGACCGGGCCATCAATCGCCTCGCCGACCGCCGGCTGATAGCGGCCTCGGACGATCAGAAAGACGTGACCGACCGGCTCGGCTTTGCCGGCGACCGTGGCGGCGAACCGCGTGTCGTAGGCAAGCCGATCGCGACGCACGATCGTGCCGCGCACCGAGCGCTCGAGGATGAGCGTGGTGTGCATTCCCGCGTTCCCGATCCGGATCTCGGAGGTCGCGGTGAGCACGGTTTTGATCGTACGCCTGGCCCGCGGGGCCGTACACTGCGCCATGGACCTTGTTTGGCGCCTCGGCGCGCGCGTTCCTGCCGCCGACTACCGGGTCTTCGAGACCGCCTTCGTGGACGGGGTCCACCCGCAGACCGGCGAGACAAAGCGGTTCTCGCTGATCGAGGCGGTCGACTGGGTCAACGTGATCGCGATGACACCCGAGCTGCGCGTGGTCCTGATTCGCCAGTTCCGCGTCGGAGCCGAAGAAGTTTGCCTCGAGATTCCGGGCGGCATGATCGACCCGGGCGAGGTGCCTGCCGAGGCTGCCGCCCGGGAGCTCGCCGAGGAGACCGGCTACACCGCATCCCACTGGGAGCAGATCGGTGACATCTCACCCAATCCCGCGATCCAGACCAACCGGCTGTACACGTTTCTCGCCCGGGATGCCGTCCAGACCAGCGCGCCCCAGCTCGAAGGCTCCGAGGTGATCGAGACCGAAACCGCGACG
This sequence comes from Kofleriaceae bacterium, assembly GCA_043759355.1. Taxonomy (GTDB): domain Bacteria; phylum Myxococcota_A; class Polyangia; order Haliangiales; family Haliangiaceae; genus JABFXX01. The sequence goes on along the minus strand of JAYVLQ010000089.1, from coordinate 2,045 downwards.
TTGGCCGAGTGCCACGCCGCGATCCGCGACGGCCGCATCGATCACGCGCTCGTCCTCGCCGCGTTCGCCCACCTCGCGTTTAGGTGACCCCGCGGTCCGAGCGTATAAATGCTAAAACCGCGGCCATGTCCGCGAAGACCACCTGCCCCATCACGCTCCCGAAGTTTCTCGAGAAGGCCGAGCCACTCAAGATCTCGATCAACGGTCAGGACATGCTGGCCGAGGTGAAGCAGTTCTCGACCGGCTCGTTCGGCTGGTACATGAACCAGAAGACACTCGTGCAGATCGATGGCAAGGCCGTGTCGGTTCAGATCGGCATGAACATGATCATCGTCGGCAGCAAAGACGCAGAGAAGTCCGAGAAGTAGTGATGGCCTCGACACGGATCTCGCTCATCTTCGGCGGTCAGGTTGCCGTCGGTTCCAAGGTCACCATCGAGGGCTGGGTACGGACCCGGCGCGATTCGAAGGCGGGGCTCTCGTTCGTGGCGATCCACGACGGCAGCTGCTTCGAAGCGCTCCAGATCGTCGCACCGCAAGAGCTCGCGAACTATCAGAGCGATATTCTCCGGATCACGACGGGCTGCTCGGTCCGGGCGATCGGCGAGGTCGTCGCATCGCAGGGCAAGGGACAGAGCGTCGAGGTCCGCGCGGATTCGCTCGAGGTGATCGGCTGGGTCGATGACCCGGATCATTATCCCATGCAGCCGAAGCGGCACACGATGGAGTACCTGCGCGAGGTCGCTCACCTTCGCGTGCGTACGAACATCATCGGTGCGGTCACCCGCGTGCGTCACACGCTCGCGATGGCGGTCCATCGGTTCTTCGATCAGCAAGGCTTCTTCTGGATCCACACGCCGATCATCACGGCGTCAGATGCCGAGGGTGCAGGCCAGATGTTCAAGGTCTCGACCCTGGACTTCGCGAACCTGCCTCGCACGCCCGAAGGCAAGATCGATTACGACAAGGATTTCTTCGGCAAGGAGGCACGGCTCACGGTCTCGGGCCAGCTCAACGTCGAGACCTACGCGATGGCGATGTCGCGCGTGTACACCTTCGGCCCGACGTTCCGCGCGGAGAACTCGAACACCCGGCGGCACCTCGCCGAGTTCTGGATGATCGAGCCGGAGATCGCGTTCGCGGATCTGAACGACGACGCGCAGCTTGCCGAGGATTTCTTGAAGTTCATCTTCAAGACGCTGCTCGAGGAGCGCAAAGACGACATGGAGTTCTTCGCGAAATTCGTCGACAAGGACTGCATCACCCGGCTCCAGTCGATGGTCGAATCGAAGTTCGCTCGGCTCGACTACACCGACGCCATCGTGGAGCTCGAGAAGGCGAAGCAGAAGTTCGAATTCCCGGTGAAATGGGGCATCGATCTGCAGAGCGAGCACGAGAAGTATCTGACCGAGCACGTGATCAAAGGCCCGGTCGCGGTCATCAACTATCCAAAGGACATCAAGGCGTTCTACATGCGCCAGAACCCGGATGGAAAGACCGTCGCGGCCATGGACGTGCTCGCCCCCGGGATCGGCGAGATCATCGGTGGCAGCCAGCGCGAAGAGCGGCTCGACGTGCTCGACGCGCGGATCACCGAGATGAAGCTGAACCCGGCGGACTACGGCTGGTATCGCGATCTGCGTCGCTACGGCACGGTGCCGCACGCAGGCTTCGGCCTCGGCTTCGAGCGCGCGATCCAGTACGCGACCGGCGTCGAGAACATCCGCGACGTCATCCCGTTCCCGCGCGCTCCTCGCCAGGCGGATTTCTAGGTCCGGCTGATGGCCGAGTGGGTACTCGCAACGGAGCGCGCCTACGTCGCGGCGGCCACTGGCGGCACCGTGCCGCGGGGAGGCCCGGCCGATCAGCTTCCTCGCGCACGTGCGGCGCTCGGCGCGGTCGCGTCGCGGTACCTCGCCGTCGGCAACCCACGGAGCCTCGGCCTGATCGTCGACGGAACGACGAGCATCGAGGACGCAGCTCTGTCGTTGTTTGCGCATCGCACGTGGTTCCAACCCACGGACCTTCGCTGCGCGGGGCTCGGAG
>JAYVLQ010000088.1:0-11493 GCA_043759355.1 Kofleriaceae bacterium | reverse complement strand
GACACTTCCTTCTTCGTGAGCAGCTGATTGATCAGGCCGAACGGCACGTTGGGGTGCCGCGGCAGGATCTGCGACAGCAGCATTCGGCCGGGAGTCGTGCTGACGATCTGGGTGATCGGCTTGCTCTGGGCATCGACCGTTTCGAGCCGGCAGCGGATCTTGGCGTGCAGCGTGATCTGCTTGTGGAACAATGCCTGTTCGAGTTCCGCCACGTCGCCGAAAGCCATGCCCTCGCCCGGCTCGCCGTCGCGCTGCATGGTCAGATAGTAGAGTCCGAGCACGATGTCCTGCGACGGCACGATGATCGGCTTGCCGTTCGCGGGGCTGAGGATGTTGTTCGTCGACATCATCAACACGCGCGCTTCCATCTGAGCTTCGATGGAGAGCGGCACGTGGACGGCCATCTGATCACCGTCGAAGTCGGCGTTGAATGCCGCGCAGACGAGCGGGTGCAGCTGGATCGCCTTGCCTTCGGTCAACACGGGCTCGAAAGCCTGGATGCCGAGGCGGTGGAGCGTCGGTGCGCGGTTGAGCATCACCGGGTGCTCTTTGATCACCTCTTCGAGGATGTCCCACACCTCGGGACGCTCCTTCTCGACGAGCTTCTTGGCGCTCTTGATCGTGGTGACCAGGTGGCGCTCTTCGAGCTTGTTGTAGATGAACGGCGTGAACAGCTCGAGCGCCATCTTCTTCGGCAGGCCGCACTGGTGCAGCTTGAGCTCGGGGCCGATCACGATGACCGACCGACCCGAGTAGTCGACGCGCTTGCCGAGGAGGTTCTGACGGAACCGACCCTGCTTGCCCTTCAACATGTCCGACAGCGACTTGAGCGGGCGCTTGTTCGGACCCGTGATCGTCTTGCCGCGGCGACCGTTGTCGAACAGAGCGTCGACGGCCTCCTGAAGCATGCGCTTCTCGTTGCGGATGATGATCTCGGGAGCGTTGAGCTCCTGGAGGCGGCGTAGACGGTTGTTACGATTGATGACGCGGCGATAGAGATCGTTGAGGTCCGACGTCGCGAACCGGCCGCCATCGAGCGGAACCAGGGGACGCAGATCCGGCGGAATCACCGGAATGATCGTGAGCATCATCCAATCGGGCTTGTTGCCCGACTCGCGGAACGCTTCGACGACCTTGAGGCGCTTCGCGATCTTCTTGCGCTTCGCCTCGGACGTGATCTCGCGCATCTCGGCGCGCAGGGTCTCTGCGAGCGTGATGATGTCGAGACCGCCCGGGTTGGTCACCGTCTTGTTCGCGAGCAGCTTGAGGATCGCCTCGGCGCCCATGCCGGCGTCGAACGCGTCGTAACCCATCTCGTCGAGCAGCTTGCCGTAGCGCTCTTCGGTGAGGAGCTCGGTCGCCGTGAGGCCCGACTGCTTCGGGTCGATGACGATGTACGCCTCGCAGTAGAGGACCTTCTCGAGGTCCTTGAGCGGGATGTCGAGGAGGTTACCGATGCGCGACGGGAGGCTCTTCAAGAACCAGATGTGTGCGACCGGCGTGGCGAGCGAGATGTGGCCCATGCGCTCGCGGCGCACCTTGGCCTGGATGACCTCGACGCCGCACTTCTCGCACACGACGCCGCGGTGCTTCATGCGCTTGTACTTGCCGCAGTTGCACTCGTAGTCCTTCACCGGACCAAAGATCTTGGCGCAGAACAGGCCGTCACGTTCCGGCTTGAACGTGCGGTAGTTGATCGTCTCGGGCTTCTTGACCTCGCCGTGGCTCCACTCGCGGATCTTCTCCGGCGATGCGAGCGCGATGCGAATCGCGCTGAAGAGCTTGGGGTCTTTCGGCTTCTCGAAGAAATTAAAGATGTCCTTCATGTGTGCTCCTTTTTTTCCTTCTGCTCAGCCTGCGCTGCCCATTTTATCGGCGACTTCACGTGCGAGAGCGGCGAGGCCCGCCGGGATGCCCGGCTGCTGTTGCTGCTCCATGCGACGCGGCATCGTCGGATCTTCGACGAGCTCGACATCCAGGCAAAGAGCTTGGAGCTCCTTGAGAAGGACGTTGAACGACTCGGGGAGACCTGCTTCGAGGACGTGCTCGCCCTTGACGATCGACTCGTACATCCGGGTACGACCCAGCACGTCGTCGGACTTGACCGTCAAGAACTCCTGCAGCGCGTAGGCCGCGCCGTAGGCTTCCATTGCCCAAACTTCCATCTCGCCTAGGCGCTGACCACCGAACTGCGCCTTACCACCGAGCGGCTGCTGGGTGACGAGCGAGTACGGTCCAATGCTGCGAGCGTGGATCTTGTCATCGACAAGGTGGTGCAGCTTGAGCATGTACATCACGCCCACGGTGACCTTGTTGTCGAACGGCTCGCCGGTCTTGCCGTCGATGAGCTGTGCCTGACCCGAGAGCGGGAGGCCGGCCATCTTGAGTGCGGTCTTGATCTCGGCTTCGTTCGCGCCATCGAACACCGGCGTCGCGAGGTGGACGCCCGTCTGGAGCGTCTTCGCGAAGCGGCCGACATCGGTGTCGTTGAGCTTGTCGATGAACGGGACGTGCTCGGGGAAGAGCTTGCGCAGCTTCTCCTTGAGGATGTCCGCCGACCAGTTGGTCTGGAGGTACGACTCGATCTGGTTGCCAAGCGACTTGGCAGCCCAACCGAGGTGGACCTCGAGAATCTGGCCGATGTTCATACGGCTCGGGACGCCGAGCGGGTTGAGCACGATGTCAACCGGCGTACCGTCCTCGAGGTACGGCATATCCTCCTCGGGGAGGAGGCGCGAAACGACGCCCTTGTTGCCGTGACGACCGGCCATCTTGTCACCGACCGAGAGCTTCCTCTTGATCGCGAGATAGACCTTCACGAGCTTGATGACACCCGGCGGCAGCTCGTCGCCCTTGGTGAGCTTCGCGATCTTCTCGGAGTACTGCGCCTCGATGTTGAAGACATCTTCTTCACGCTTCGCGGCGAGCTGCTCGAGCTGCTCTTCGATCTTGCCGTCGCCCGAGTCGAGCTGGATCTCGTGCCAGTAGCGGTGCGGCACTTCGTTGAGCGCTTCGAGCTCGATCTTGTCGCCCTTGGCGATCAGGACCTTGCCCTTGTCGTCGACGAGCCGCGACGCCGTGGTCTTGCCGACCAGCAACTCGCGCATCTTGTTGTAGTAGGCCTCCGAGATGATCTTGACCTCGTCACGCTTGTTCAGCATGAAGAGCTCCTTCTCGGCGTCCTCGATGATCTGAGCGCGCTCGTCCTTCTCGGTCCCCTTGCGTGCGAACACGCGAGCACCGATCACGACGCCGACGACGCCCGGGGGGACGCGCAGCGACGTATCGCGAACATCGCCGGCGCGCTCGCCGAAGATGGCGCGGAGGAGCTTCTCTTCCGGCGACAATTGCGTCTCGCCCTTCGGCGTGATCTTGCCGACGAGGATATCGCCCGACTTGACCTCTGCACCGATGCGGACGATGCCCGACTCGTCGAGATCCTTGAGCGCTTCTTCACCGACGTTCGGGATGTCGCGCGTGATCTCTTCTTTGCCGAGCTTGGTGTCGCGAGCGACGCACTCGAACTCCTCGATGTGGATCGAGGTGAAGACGTCGTTCTTGACGAGCTTCTCGTTGATGAGGATCGAATCCTCGAAGTTGTAACCACCCCACGGCATGAACGCGACGACCACGTTCTGGCCGAGCGCGAGCTCGCCGGTCTCCGTCGCGGGACCGTCGGCGATCACGTCACCAACCTTGACCTTGTCGCCCGGTTGGACGATCGGCTTCTGGTTCATGCACGTGTTCTGGTTCGAGCGCTGGAACTTCACCAGCGTGTAGATGTCGGGGCGGACCGAGTTCGGGTCCTTCGGGTCCACCTTGCTCGGCCTGACAACGATGCGGTTCGCGTCGACCCAATCGACCGTGCCATCGCGCTTCGCGACGACCGTGACACCGGAGTCACGCGCCACGATGTGCTCCATACCCGTGCCGATCAGCGGCGACGTGGTGCGGATGAGCGGCACTGCCTGGCGCTGCATGTTCGAACCCATGAGGGCGCGGTTTGCGTCGTCGTGCTCGAGGAACGGAATGAGTGACGCGGCGACCGAGACCAGCTGGTTCGGCGAAACTTCCATCAGCGTCACGTCGTCCGGGCGGCTCATCACGACGTCGGAGCCCTTACGGCTCGAGACGAAGTCTTCGGTCAGCTTGCCGGCTTTTTGCTCGACGCTGGCGTGCGTGATGATCTGGCCCTCTTCCTGGAGCGCCGAGTAGAAGGTCACATCTTCGGAGACCTTGCCCTGCTCGACCGAGCGGTATGGCGTCTCGATGAAGCCGTACTCGTTCACGCGAGCGAAGGTCGACAGCGACGCGATCAGGCCAATGTTCGGACCTTCCGGGGTCTCGATCGGACAGATCCGGCCGTAGTGGGTCGGGTGCACGTCGCGGACTTCGAAGCCCGCGCGCTCGCGGGTCAGACCACCGGGTCCAAGCGCCGAGAGGCGGCGCTTGTGGGTGACCTCCGAGAGCGGATTCGTCTGATCCATGAACTGCGAGAGCTGCGAGCTGCCGAAGTACTCTTTGACGACGGCGCTGACCGGCTTCGCGTTGATGAGATCGTGCGGCATCAGCGTCTCGATCTCTTGCGACATCGACATGCGCTCTTTGATCGCGCGCTCCATGCGAACCAGACCGATGCGGTACTGGTTCTCCATCAGCTCACCGACCGCGCGAACGCGGCGGTTACCGAGGTGATCGATATCGTCGATCACACCGCGGCCGTTGCGCAGCTCGATCAGGTAGCGGACCGTCTCGAGGATGTCGCGCTTCGTGAGGATCTGGGTCTCGATCGGTTCGTCGATCTTGAACTTGTAGTTGAGCTTGAGGCGGCCGACCCGCGACAGATCGTAGCGCTCGGCATTGAAGAACAAGTTGTGGAACAAGGTCTGCGCCGAATCGAGCGCCGGCTGATCGCCCGGACGCAGGCGGCGATAGATCTCCATCACGGCCTCATCCGGGCCCTGGAGCTTGTCGGTGAGCAGCGTGTTGCGGAGGTACGGACCGACGTTCAAGTTATCGATGAAGAGCACCTCGACGAGCTCGACGCCGCGATCGCGCAGCTCTTCGAGCTTCTGCTCGGTGAGCTCCTCGTTGCACTGCAGGAGCACTTCGCCAGTCGACTCGTCGATGACGTCCTTCGCCGAGACCTTGCCGACGAGCTCGTCGAGCTCGATCGGGAGCATCTCGACGCCGGACTCCTGGAGCTTCCGGATCGCGCCCTTGGTGAACTTACGGTTCTTCTTGACGAGGACTTCTTTGGTCTTCGGGTGCTTGATGTCACGCGTCGCGCGCTGACCGATCAAGAGGTCGTAATTGACCTGGCGCGCGTACTTCTTGCTCGCCTCGAAGTGGATGGTCTCGGTGTCGTAGAAGTAGTTGAGCAGCTCTTCGGTCGAATAGCCGAGCGCGCGCAGGAGCACGGTCGCGTGCAGCTTGCGCCGGCGATCGATACGGACGTAGAGGATGTCCTTGTGGTCGAACTCGAAGTCGAGCCACGAGCCGCGGTACGGGATCACGCGGGCGCTGTAGAGCAGCTTGCCCGAGGAGTGGGTCTTGCCCTTGTCGTGATCGAAGAACACGCCAGGCGACCGGTGGAGCTGCGAGACGATGACGCGCTCGGTGCCGTTGATGATGAAGGTGCCGGACTGGGTCATCAGCGGGATTTCGCCGAAGTAGACCTCCTGCTCCTTCACGTCGCGGATCGACTGGACGCCGGTCTCTTCGTTGACGTCCCAGACCACGAGGCGGATGACCACCTTGATCGGGGCCGCGAACGTCATGCCACGGGCGCGGCACTCGTCGACGTCGTATTTCGGCTTCTCGAGGTTGTACGAGACAAACTCGAGCGAGCTGGTCTCGGAGAAGTCTTTGATCGGGAAGACGCTCTTGAAGACGCCCTGGATGCCCATGTCCTCGCGCTTGTCAGCGGGGATCTCGAGCTGCAGGAACTTGTCGTAGCTGCGCTTCTGAATATCGATCAGGTTCGGGATGTCGATAACCTGCTTCAACTTCGCGAAGCTCTTCCGTGCACGGAAGTTCATCTGGATCAAAGACGCCATAGTGAGAGCTGTCCCGTTCTTCGGCCGTGGCGAGCCGAAATGAGCCGATGGCCGGACATCAGATATGGGCTCTCTGCTCTGAGAGCCCATGATGCCGGCCGGATTTACTGCTTAGTCAACGACGTACGCGCCAAGAATCGGGCTGCGTATAACATGTCCCCGGAAAAGTGAACCGAAAAGTGTAATGCAAGTGATCGTGCCAAAATCGTTGGGATCTGAGCTGCAATCGGACGGGGTTCTAGCGGACGACGGGGCTCCAAGCAACCAGTCAGATCAGTCAGGCCCAGAACGTCCGAAACGGCGAAAGGCCACGGGCGAACCGCGGCCTTTCGAGGTGACTGAGCGAAAATGCCCAGTCTCGAGGCTTACTTGACCTCGACCTCTGCGCCTGCGTCCTTGAGCTTCTTCTCGATGTCGGCCGCTTCGGTCTTGTTGATGCCGGCCTTGACGTCCTTGGGAGCGCCATCGACGAGATCCTTGGCGTCCTTGAGACCGAGACCGGTCACTTCGCGGACTACCTTGATCACGCCGATCTTGTTGGCGCCACTGCCCTTGAGGACGACGGTAAACTCCGTCTTCTCTTCAGCAGCCGGGCCAGCAGCCACCGCCGCCGGCGCAGCCGCCATCGCGACCGGAGCCGCCTTGACGCCCCACTTGTCCTCGAGGGCCTTGGTGAGACCGACGAGCTCGACGACCGTGAGACCCGAAAGGTGCGAAATGAACTCTTCCTGATTGAACGCCATGACTTTATCTCTTTCCTAGAAACCGATTGGTTTGAAAAACTGTGAGTGAGTGAGGCTGAAGTTGGGGTGACTCAGGCGGCCGCGCCGCCCTCTTCGAGCTGCCGGCGGCGAGCATCGAGGAGGTAGGCGAAGTTCTGAACCGGCGCGTTGATCTGAGCGACGAAGCCCTGTGGACCGGCAAGGAACGTCATCAGCATCGATGCGCGGACTTCGTTCTTGGTCGGCAGCTTCGACAGCATGTTGACGCCGGCGACGTCGAGGACGCTGCCCTCGAAGTAGCCGCCGAGGATCTTGAACTTGGGCTCGGTCTTGGCCCACTTGAGCGCGATCTCGGCAGGAGGCTGTGGAGCCTCACCCGTCGTCCAGATCACGGCCGTCGTCCCCGCCATCAGCTGGGTGAGCGGCTCCATCTTGGAGCCCTTCACCGCAATCTTGACCAGCGAGTTCTTGATCACGCGGTAGTGGCAACCTGCCTTGCGGAAGTCATCGCGGATGGCGGTGACGACCGGGACCGTGATGCCGCGGTAGTCGGCGACGACGATCGAAGAGACGTTCTTCCACGCCTCGATGATCTCGCCGAGAACTTCTTCTTTTTTTGCTCGTTCCATGTGATCTCCTAAAAAATCAGCAACCCTCTCGTCGATAAAGACAAGAGGGTCGGCTTCACGAACAGCTCGTGAATCGTCCACTCGTCTCCGCAGGGCTTATTTGAATGCCGGCGTTCTTCGACGGTGAGTCGTATTGAGAGAGTGTTGCCTCGCGGCAGCGTTTACGCAGACGCCTCCGCGGCGCCAGCAGTGAACGGGGTCGGATCGATCTTGATGCCCGGACCGTGCGTGGTCGAGATCGTGATCGACTTCATGTACGTGCCCTTCGAGGTCTGCGGCTTGAGCTTCATCAACTGCTCGAGCAGAGCGCGGAGGTTCTTCGCCAGGGCGTCACCCGTGAACGAGGCCTTGCCGAACGGGGTCTGGATGATGCCGGCTTTCTCGACGCGGAATTCCACGCGGCCGGCCTTGAGCTCGGCCACGGCCTTCTTGACGTCTGCGGTGACGGTGCCGACCTTGGGGTTCGGCATCAGGCCGCGGGGCCCCAAAACACGACCGATCTTACCGACCTGGACCATCATGTCCGGGGTGGCGACGAGCGTGTCGAATTCGAACCAGTTCTCCTCGGCGATCTTCTTGATGTACTCGTCCGAACCCGCGTAGTCCGCGCCGGCTTCGAGAGCCTCGCGCGCCTTGTCGGGCTTCGCGATGACGAGGATGCGCTTGGTCTTGCCCGTACCACCCGGCATGACGACCGAGCCGCGGACCATCTGGTCAGCATACTTCGGGTTCACGCCGAGACGGATCGACGCGTCGACCGTCTCATCCCACTTGGACGAGACCTTGGTCTGCGCGAGGAGACCACACGCCTCTTCGACGGTGTAGCGCTTCGTGTGTTCGAAGCTCGCGAGTGCCTTCTTGTACTTCTTGCCTGCCATAAAGTGACTCCGATCTGGTCCGAACGCCGCCCAGGTGAGTGAGGCAGCTCCCAGAAGTTTGGAAATCCAGGAGCGGTCAATGACCGCTCCGCACGAGAAAATCAGTCGACGACGTCGAGGCCCATCGAGCGGGCGGTACCAGCGACCGAGCGCATCGCGCTCTCGACCGACGTGGTGTTGAGGTCGGGGAGCTTCTGCTCGGCGATCTCGCGGATTTGCTTCTGGCTGACCTTGCCGACCTTGGTCTTGTTCGGCTCACCCGAGCCGCTCTCGATCTTCGCGGCCTTCTTGAGAAGGATCGCGGCCGGGGGCGTCTTGGTGATGAACGTGAACGAGCGGTCAGCATAGGCGGTGATCAGCACCGGGATGATCAAGTCACCCATCTGAGCCGTGCGCGCGTTGAACTCCTTGCAGAACTGCATGATGTTCAGACCGTGCTGTCCGAGCGCCGGACCGACGGGCGGAGCCGGGTTGGCTTTGCCGGCGGGACACTGGAGCTTGATGAGTGCGGTGACCTTCTTCATATGCTTTCTCTAGCGGCGGCTCTCGAACGGATGAGCCGGAGGCGCTTTATGCTTTCTCGACCTGGGCGAAGTCAAGCTCGACCGACGTCGGGCGACCGAACATCGACAACGAGACCTTGATCTTCTGTTTATCGTTCTTCACTTCATCGACCGTCGCAGCGAAGTTCGCGAATGGTCCATCGACCACGCGGACCGACTCGCCGAGCTCGAATGTCAGACGAGCCTTGGGCTTTCCAGCCTTGCCTTCGGCAGCATTGGTCTGGACGCCATGGATCTCGCGCTCCGGAACCGGCGTCGGCTTGGTGCCGCCGAGGAAACCGGTGATCTTCGGCGTGTTCTTGACCAGGTGGAACGTGCGGTCGTCCAGGATCATCTGGACGAACATGTACCCGGGGAAGAACTTGCGGGTCATCGTGCGCCGCTGACCCTTGACGTTCTCCGTCACGGACTCGGTCGGAACGAGGACGTCACCGAAGTACTCGGTGAGGTTATTGTTTCGAACGCGCTCGAGGAGCGTCAGCTTCGCCTTGTTCTCGTGACCCGAGTAGGTGTTCACGATGTACCACTTCTTCTCCGCGTTCGGCGAAGCGAAGGTACCCGAGCCCATCAGGTCTGGTGAGGACGGACGCGGCGCCGGCTTGGCATCGGCCGGCTTCTCGTCGGCGTCGTCGTTCGTAGCGTTATCCACCATAAACCACCTGGGTGAGGTTCGACCAAGCGAAGTCGAAGAGCCCGAGGATCACGGCCGACACGAGCGCCATCACGATGACGGTGATGGTCGATCCGCGAACTTCTTTCGCGGTTGGCCAGGTGACCTTCTTGAGCTCCGACGCCACCTCGTTTGCGAGGTGGTAAATACGGTCGTTGCGGTACGTGACCACACCGATTACGACGGCGCCCAGCGCGGCCGCAATCGTGATCTTGAAGTCACTTGGAGCCGCCGGCGTGAAGAAACCCCAAACCCAGTCGATGCTCCATTGAAGGAGGTAGAACAGGATGACCGCCCCGATGAGGTACATCAGGTGAACCGGCTTGTTCGGTGCGTTCTCTTGCTGGGTGGACACGGCTTCCTACGGTTCGGTGGGTGACTGGCTGGTCTAGCTGGCAGGGGAGACAGGACTTGAACCTGCAACAACCCGCTTTGGAGACGGATGCTCTACCATTGAACTACTCCCCTAAAGTATTCGACGACGTAGCTCCGATTTCCGACAGACACTCCTCCGCTGTTTTTGCGGAAGCGGTCGTGTAGCTTAAAGCGTTCTACGAGGCAAGTACCAACGCAGGAATCCGCACTTAGGTTTGTCCGTCAGGTCGAACCGGCTCCGGTGATGGTGGTTCGGAGCGTCGCCAAACGCCACATTGGCCGGTGTAGACGGCGGACGGCGCGACGAGCTGCGTGGCCTTCTCGGCCACGTCACACGCGCTTCGCGCCAAGCGCGATCATGTGATCGAGCCAGCGATCGCACAGCTTCTCGCCTTCCGAGGCGAGCTTGTACTCGCGCACGGTCGCCCAGGCCGGATGCGTCATCAAGGCGGGCATCGCAGCGAGCTTGCGCCACGGGACTTCCGCCCGCGACAGAAAGCCACGCTCGAACGCGTACGCATTCTTCGACACGACGGGTTCGAGCTCGCCCATCCACGCGCGGTGATGTTCGACAAGTAACACGCGCTCGCGCTTGATCATCTCGGCGGCGGCAGGCGTCGCCGGGCCGCGGGCGCGCGCGAGTTGCAACGTGATCAGCTCGCCACGGGGATCGCCGCGCTTGAGCAACCAATCGGCAAACACCTCGCGCGGACCGTCGTCGAGCGGCGCGGACCAGACCTCGGCCATGAACTCTTCGGCGGTCTTCGCGGTCGCGGCTTTCGCGAGCGCCGAGCCATCGGCGAGCAAACGCTCGCTCAGTTGACCGAGCAGCTCGCGCTGCGGATGCGGCGGCGGCGGCTCGAACGCGGAGAGCATCTCCTCGAGCTTGATCAGCCTAGCGCGATGCTCGAGATCGAACTCGGTCACCGGTTTGAGCTGGCGATGCAGCTCGCCGATCCGAGGAAGCACGCGGCGGTCTCGTGCCTTGCGCAGGATCGAGAAGATCAGCGTCCAGACGGGCGGATGCGAGCGCAACTCGGGCGTCGCGCAACGCTCGATCAACGCGGCACTCGTGCGTGGATCGGGCTCGCGCTTCGCCAGCGCCCGGAGCCGCTCGAGCGTCTCTTGCTTGCGGCTCGTGATCGCGTGGTCGAGCAACCACGGCACCTCGATCGGATCGTTGGCCGCGCAGACCTCGAGCCACTGCGTTTGCTTGGCAGCCGGAGAGCCCGCCAGCTCGCGCGTGGTCGCCACACGCGCACTTGCCGCGATCACGAGCTCCGCGATCGCTACCGACGGATACGCCTGCCACGCCTCGAGCAAGGCGACCAGCACCGCGCGCGGCTCGGTCGCAGCCACGGCGCGAGAGAGTGCAAGATCTGAGGGCGTCGACACCGATAGCGATCCTACACGTCCACGGGCGTCCCAGCCGCTGCTCGCCGAAACGAAAAACCCCTGGCCGGAGCCAGGGTCTGTCGAAGCCGAGAAAAGAACCGCCTACTTCTTGGCGGGCTTGGCTGCCGGAGCGGCAGCCGCGGCCGGCGCGTCCTTCTTCGCAACTGCTTCGGCAAGGATCTTGGTCACCACGCCGGCGCCG
>JAYVLQ010000087.1:0-54954 GCA_043759355.1 Kofleriaceae bacterium | reverse complement strand
CCATGGATGCAATCGAAGTGGATGACCGGAATCGAGTACGTGACGCAGTTCGCACTCCCGAACTTTAACTTTCACACCACGCTCTGCTACGCGATCCTGCGCCACAACGGCGTACCGCTCGGGAAGAACGACTTCATCGGCGGCATCCCGATGCGCGACTGAAACCACTTAACAAAATTCTGGCTGGCCGAGCCCGCTACCGGTGTGGCCATGGTGGCAATGGTCCGTCCCGTCCGATCGGATGATCTCTTCCTGTTGCTGTTCGAGCGCCTGGTGCTCGGTGCTCGGTGCTCGGCTCGAGATGCAGCCGCTCGGCAGGTGCAACGCGGATCGCCGCAGCTACCAGACGCCGTTGGCGCCGATGAAGTCGTACGGATAGCCGAGCGGAAACGTCGAGGCCTTGTCGAGCACGTCGACGTGGTTCGCCGCGAGCTCGAGATCCGCGGCCGCGAGGTTCGCATCGAGCTGCTCGATGTTGCGCGCGCCGAAGATCACCGAAGACACCTGCGGCTTCGCGAGCAGCCACGCCAGGCTGACCGCGGAGGGCGTGCTGTCGATCTCGCTCGCGATCGCGCGCACCGCGCCGATGATCTTCCAGTTGCGCTCGTTGTCCCAGCGCTTGTACCGGTCGCCGTTGCCGAGCCGCGTGTCGGCGGCCGGCGGTTTGCCCTGCTCGTACTTGCCCGAGAGAAATCCCGAAGCGAGTGGCGACCACGGCAAGATGCCGAGCCCGGCGGTCCGGCACAGCGGCACGTGCTCGCGCTCGATATCGCGCACGACCAAGCTGTACTGCGCTTGCAACGTCACGAAGCTCGCGAGGTGGCGGGTCCGGCTCTCCCACAAGCTGTTCGCGAGCCGGTACGCCGCATAGTTCGAGCAACCGGTGTAGACCACCTTGCCTGCGCGTACGAGATCATCGAGAGCGCGCAGCGTCTCCTCCTCCGCGACCGCGATGTCCTGCGCGTGAATTTGGTAGAGGTCGATGCGATCGGTCTTCAATCGGCGCAGCGAATCCTCGCAGCACTTGATGATGCGATAGCGCGAGCCGCCGCTCCTGTTGGCGCCGTCGCCCATCGTGAAGCGAAACTTCGTCGCGATCACCAGCTTGTGACGCTGCCCGCTGTTCGTGAGCCACGTGCCGAGCACGCGCTCGGACAGGCCGTCCTGGCCATAGACGTCGGCCGTATCGATGAAGTTGATGCCGGCCGCCACTGCGCGATCGAGTACTCCGAACGCGGTCGCCTCGTCCGAGCCGACCTTGTGCATGGAGGAGCTCTCGTCGGCTTCGCCGAAGGTCATCGCGCCAAGGCAGAGATTCGAGACCTTCACGCCAGCCGCGCCGAGGTTCCTGTATTTCATGCCGGGAACCTAGCACTCGTGGTAATCCGTGAAGGTGAACGCCGTCGCCACTGAGCAGGCACAGAGCTGGCGATCGATCTACCTGAACGCGCTCACGATCCCGTTCTGGGGCGTGCACGTGCTCGCGATCGCGGGCATCGTGCTCACCGGATTTTCGTGGACCGGCGTGCTCGTCGCCGTCGCCTGCTACGTGCCGCGGATGTGGTTCGTGACCGGCGCGTACCACCGATACTTCTCGCACCGCACGTACAAGACCTCCCGCTGGTTCCAGTTCGTCCTCGCGCTCGGCGCGCAGTGCACCGGTGAAAAAGGCGCGCTGTGGTGGGCCGCGCATCATCGCGTACATCATCGGCTGAGCGATCAGCCCGGCGACATCCATTCGGTGATCCAGTCCGGCTTCTGGTGGTCACACATGGGTTGGTTCCTGGCGCGCGATCTCGAAGATGTCGATTACTCCCGGATCAAGGACTTCACCAAGTATCCCGAGCTCGTGTGGCTCGACAAGCTGTGGATGGTGCCGCCAATCGTGATGGGCGTGCTCGCGTTCGTGATCGCGGGCTTCTGGGGCCTGGTCTGGGCGTTCGCGCTACCGCAGATCATGTGCTGGCACGGCACATTCACGATCAACTCGCTCTCGCACGTGTGGGGCGCCCGCCGCTACAAGACCGGCGATGACTCGCGCAACAACCCGGTGCTGGCCGTGATCACGCTCGGCGAGGGTTGGCACAACAACCATCACCACTACCAGGTCAGTGCGCGCAACGGCTTCTTCTGGTGGGAGTACGACATGACGTTCTACGTGCTCAAAGCGATGTCGGTGGTGGGCTTGGTCTGGGATCTCCACCCCGTGCCGGAGCACATCCGCGCAGATATCGCTGCAGAGGACGAGTCCTCTGCGCTCGCAGCCTAGTGCAACTCCCACCCGCCAATATTCAGCTCCGTCGCGCGCAGCTCGTGCTGATGCTCGCGATCCTCGTGCCGACGATCCTCATGACCGGCGTCGGCGTCATCTTGCTGTCGTTGCGCAGCAACGCCGTGACCACGCTGATCTCTGGCCTGCTCGTGCTGACCTTTTGCACCTCGGGCATCACCGGTTACATCCTGGTCTCGATCTTCGTGACGAAAGGCGCCGGCCTCGCGCGGATCCAGAACGACTTCACCTCGGCGGTCTCGCACGAGCTGCGGACGCCGGTGACCTCGATCCGGCTGTTGCTCGAATCGCTGCGCGATGATCGCTTGAACGAGAGCGATCGCCGCGATGTCCTGACCCTGCTCGCGCGCGAGACCCAGCGGCTCGAGACGCTCGTCGGGCGCGTGCTCGAGCTCTCGAAGCTCGAGGCCGGCCAGCACGTGTGGTCCCGCGATCCTGTCGATGTGCGCCACCTTGTCGACGAAGCGATCGCGATGTTCGATGCGCACTCGCTTTCGAATCCGACACCGGTCTCGATCGATGTCGAGCGCGGCCTCGTCGCGATCGGTGACAGGGAGACGCTCGTGCGCGCGCTCGGCAACCTGCTCCACAACGCGTGGAAATACACCGGCGAGCACAAGATGATCGGGATCGAGGCGCACGCGGCCGGTCGCAACCTCGAGATCATCGTGCGTGACAATGGCATCGGCATCGAGCGCGCCGATCAGGGTTCGATCTACGAGCAGTTCAAGCGCGGTCGCGCGATCCACGATAGCGGCATCCCAGGCGTTGGCCTCGGCCTCGCGTTCGTGCGGACGATCGTCAAAGGCAACCGCGGCAAGATCGATTTTGTCTCCGAGCCCGGCAATACCTCGTTTCGGATCCGGCTCAGGCGCCAGCGCGAGGCCGAAGCGGATCGCAACGACGTCCCGGTGCCGTCGTGATCCTGATCGTCGAGGATGATGAGGCCATCGCAACGGGTCTCGCACTGAACCTCAAGCTCGCTGGCCGGCAAACCGTGATCGCGCGTGACGGTGACGAAGCGATCACGCGCGCGACCGAACAAGACTTTTCGCTGGTCCTGCTCGATATCAACCTGCCCAAGAGGAACGGGCTCGAGGTCATGGCCGCGCTCCGCGATGCCGATAACCTCGTGCCGGTGATCGTGCTCTCGGCGCGCGATGGCGAATACGACAAGGTCGCGGCGCTCCGGCTTGGTGCGGACGATTACGTCACCAAGCCGTTCGCACTCGCGGAGCTGCTCGCGCGGATCGATGCGGTCTTGCGTCGAGCGCAACCGGCGGTGGTGGCGCCCGCGGTGATCGCGCCACCGATCGAGCTCGAGCTCGGCTTTGATGACGTCGCGATTGATCTCGCGCAGCGCGTGGTCACCCGCGCGGGTGCGGGTGTCGAGATCAAGCTCACCCATCTCGAGTTCGAGCTGCTCGTGTTTTTCGTTCGTAACCCGAACCAGGTCTACGCGCGCGCGCAGTTGTTCAGCCTGGTGTGGGGACAATCGGCGGGCTCGGTGCGCACGGTCGACAACTTCGTCGGCCAGCTACGAAAGCGGTTCGAGCACGACCCGGAGCTGCCGCAGCACTTCATCACCGTGCGCGGCTCCGGCTATCGCTTCGACCCATAGTAGGCTGGGGGTCGCCGTCCCGCCGGCGAAACCTGCTCCGATCTCAGGCCGCGAGGTCTCGAATTCATGGCGCCACGTTTGCCGATGACGCGTCGTTCTGCGGCGAGATCGTACCCGCGACGACCGAGGTCGTTCCCTCCCTGCCGATCGCAGCGGTTCGCACGATTGCACGGCGGGTGAGCGCGCGTGGATGTAAGCTGGGGCATGACGATCTTCGCCAAGATCATCCGAGGCGAAATTCCCTGCCACAAGATCTACGAGGACGAGCACGTCCTCGCGTTCCTCGATATCAGCCCCATCGCGCGCGGTCACACGCTCGTGATCCCGAAGGAAGCGGCGGCGACGTTGGATCTGTTATCCGACGACGCCGCTGCCGCGATCGGCCGCGTGCTACCGCGCCTGTCACGCGCCGTGGTGGCCGCGACCGGTGCGACCGCGTTCAACGTGCTCCAGAACAACGGCGCGATGGCGCACCAGGCCGTGTTCCACGTGCACTTCCACATCATCCCGAAGCTCGACGACACGAGCGGACTCGGCGTCGGCTGGCCGACCGTTACGCTCGAGGATGGAGCGGAGCTCGCGAAGGCGATCGCGAGCAAGCTGTGAAGCTCGCGCTTATTCTCTGCGCGACGCTCGGCTCGGGTTGCCTCTACACCACGTATGTCGCGCAAGCCGCGCACGGTCAGTTCGAGCTGCTCGGCAAAGCGAGGCCGATCGAGGACGTCATCGACGATCCGGCGACGCCGCTGCGCACGGCGATGATGCTCGCCGAGATACCCGAGATCAAACTCTACGGTCGGAGCTACGGCCTCCGCATCCGCCGCAACTACGAGGCGTACTCGATGCTCGGTCGCGCGGCCGCCGTCTGGTTCACCGGCGCGGCAGATCCGGTCGCTTTCAAGCCGCGGCGCTGGTGCTTTCCAATCGTCGGCTGCTTCGCCGGCCTCGGCTGGTTCGACCAACAAGATGCGATCGAGTTCAAGCAAAAGCTCGAGAGCGAGGGTGACGACGCGATCGTGCGACCTGCCGCGGCGTACTCGACCGGCGGGTGGTTTCCCGATCCGGTGCTCTCGACCATGCTAGGCGGTGGCGACGATGCCTTGCCCGAGCTCGCCAACGTGATCCTACACGAGTCGGTCCACGCGACCGTGCTCGTGCCCGACGAGCCGTTCTTCAACGAGAGCTTTGCCTCCTACATCGCCGATGCGCTGACCGATCACTGGATCGAGCTTCATTTTGGCCCCGGCTCGCCGGAGGAGCTCGCGTGGACGCTCGGCCAGGCACTTCATTATCCGCGCACCGTGCGCACGATGGCCGCCTACGAGGCCCTCAAGCAGGTCTACGAGGGCCCGCTGTCCCGTGACAAGAAGCTCGTCGAGAAGGCAAAGATTATCGACGAGCTCGTCGATGATCTGAAGCTGCGGACCCGGCCGAACAATGCCTCGCTCACCGAGTCTCGCGTATATAACGGCGGAGCCGCCCCGATCCTCGAGGCCCACCGCGCCTGTGGGGACCTAGCCTCGCTGCTCCGCGCCGGCAAGACGCTCGCGCGTCGCGACTTCGCCAAGACGCTGCAGGACGACCTCACGCCGATCTCGAAGCTCCTTGCCGAGCGTTGCCGTGCCGCCAAGCACTGACCAGCTGCTCAGGTAAAACGGTTGGTGTTCAAACGATCGCCGCCGAAAATTGGCTCGCGCTCGCGCTGATCGGCACACTATTGGTCGGGGGTTTCATGCGCTCGTTTGCGATCGTTGCGTGCTCGCTCGTTCTTGCCGTCACGGTCTCCACAGAGGCCAGCGCAGATGCGAAACCCAAACGCGAGGCTCACCACGCCGCGAAAGAGAAGGCCAAGCGCTCCGCGCATGCGCGCTTCCAAAAGCCGCTTGGGCCGCGGATTCGTGCCTCCTACGTGATCCGCGGTGCGGTCGAAGGCCAGAGCCTCGGCCAGCCGTGGCAAGGCAAGCTCCACGATCCGACCCAGCTCGAACAGGGCGATGGCTACGTGATCCGTCGCCCGTATCGCGCGTTCGGCACCAAGACCACCGTGCAGTTCATCCACCACGCGATCACCGATCTGCGCGAGCAGTTCCCCGAAGCACACTTGTTTGCGGTCGGCGACATCTCGCAGGAGTCCGGCGGTCAGATCACGCAGCACCGCTCCCACCAGTCTGGTCGCGATGTCGATATCGGCCTCGTGTACAAGGCGAAACCCGCGAGCTTTCCGGAGGACTTCATCCCGGCTACTGCCGACAACCTCGATTGCGAAGCGACCTACGCGCTGGTCAACGAGTTTGCCGAGACGGCACAAGAAGACGGCGGCGCGCAGGTGATCTTTCTCGACTACAACGTCCAGGGACTGCTCTATCACTGGGCCAGAGATCACGGCGAGGACGAGACGATCCTCAAGCATCTCTTCCAGTATCCGAGCCGTGGTGGCAGCGATGCGTTGGTCCGGCACATCCCGAACCACAACAATCACATCCACGTTCGCTTCAAGTGCCCGGGCTCTGACACGTCGTGCCGTGACTAGCGTTCCGGACGCCCTGGGTCTTTGGCGCGGATCTTATCCGGGGCGATCGATTCCGCTCAGTGGCACATGTCCGATCGGAATTGCAACTAGCGCTTCATCATGATCGCACCGACGACACCGTTGTACCCGGTGGCGGTCACGGTCTCGTTGCCCTTCACGTAGCTGCGAATACCGGCGAACGCGTACGCATTCGCAGAGTGCTGTTGATACATGCTCAGGTTCGCCGATGCCGAGGCGAAGGAGGGCGGCATGTCGATATCGATCGACCACGAGCCTTCCTGGCCATTGGACGCAAAGCTGTCCCATGCGCTGTTGAAGAGTGATTCCGCCATGCAGTGATCACATCGCCTGCTCACGCGGTCGTCAACGAGCGTGTTCTTCTCAGCGCGCGCCTACGCACGCGCGCAGCAGTGCTTCGAGAGCTTGCCAGAGCCGCACGAGCACGGCGCATTGCGTGGCACGCGGGCATCGATCATCCGGTGGACCGACGAGCACAGCAACTCCAGGCCGGCGTTCGGGCGCAGCGCGTGGTGCAAGGCGCCACGCATCGGCTCCTGTTCTTCGAACGTCGCCTCGGTCTGGAGGTGCTCGAAGTACTGGACCTTGCCGTCACCCTCCGGACCGCACGCCACGTTCGTCTCGAGCGCGTGGACCTTGCGACATCGCGCTGGTCTCGCATCGTAGATCGTACACGAGCCCTCGTGATTGAACGCGCACATCACGTGCTGCTTGCGCAGCTCCATCGCCGCCGCGTTACGCACTTCGTCGGTGCGCGCCTTCTCGAGCGCTTGGCCCGCGCGTCCAATCGCCTTCTTCCACACCGGGTAGGCCGCCGCGAACTGCGCGCGGACCTCGGGGCGCTCGCCGAGCCATGCTGCGACCGCGACCGCTTCGCCTTCGGACGCCAGCAGCGGCGACGCGCAGCACGCGCTGCATCCCTCCGAGCACGCGATCGTCAGCCCGCGCTCGGCCGCCTCGGCGCTGCGCAAGTCGATCGCCGCATCGAGCTGCGCGTGCATCACCATCACGAGGCCCGCCACATCGGCGGCCTGGATCACGGGCAAGCGCACGCGTTCGCCGGCTTGCGCCGCACGGATCGCGGCGCCGAGCGTGCCCGCAATCTTCGCGAGCCGTTCGCTGTCGCGCGCGATCAACTGCGAATCTTGCGGAGGAGGTCGCCGGCCTTCGAGATGATGCCGTCGCCGTAGAGGTTCTTGATCATGCCGCGCAGCTGCTTTGGCATGTCGCCCTTCTGGCGGAAGCTCATCATGTTCATCGGCAGCGAGAACGATTGCTCGGCGGTCGCCTTCACGCGCGAGAACTCGCGAATACCTTCTTCACCGTGAATCCGGCCGAAGCCCGAATCGCCGACACCACCGAACGGCAGGCCGTAGATACCGGCAAAAGCCATCACGGAGTTGATCGACGTCATGCCCGCACGCATGCGATCCGCGATCGAGCGCGCCGACTTCTTCGCGAACACGCTCGAGCCGAGGCCAAACTTCGAATCGTTCGCGAGCCGGATCGCTTCGTCGACCGATTTGACCTTCTGGATCGGGATCACGGGACCGAACGTCTCCTCGACCATGATCTTCATCCCGTGGTTGACGTTCGTGAGCACGGTCGGCTGGATGTAGCTACCGCTGATCGCGCCCGGGCCACCGGTGTGAACCTTCGCGCCCTTTTTCACCGCGTCTTCGAGATGATCGCGCACGATGGTGATCTGCGATTCCGAGGTCATCGCACCGAGGTGGCCGTCGTCGCCGCCGACCTTGAGCTCCTTGACCTGCTTGACGACCTCGTCGACGAACCGGTCGTGGATCACGTCGCTGACGTAGACGCGCTCGATCGCGACGCATGCCTGGCCCGCGTTCGAGAGCCCGCCGTAGACCGCGGCCTCGGCTGCCTTCTCGAGATCGGCATCGTCGGTGACGATCATCGCGTCCTTGCCACCGAGCTCCATCAGCACCGGCGTGAGGCGCTCCGCGGCCGCGAGCATCACGCGCTTGCCGGTCGCGGCGCTGCCGGTGAACGAGAGCTTGTTGACCGCGGACTTCGCGAGCGCAGCGCCCGTGGAGCCAGCGCCGGTCACGACCTGCAGCAAGTCCGGCAGCGCGAACGTGCGCGCCGCGATCTTCTCGATCTCGAGCGCGATCAGCGGCGTGAGCTCGCTCGGCTTCCACACGACTGCGTTGCCCGCGGCGAGTGCATACGCGATCGAGCCCATCGGCGTGTTGATCGGGAAGTTCCACGGACCGATCACGCCGACCACGCCGAGCGCGTGATACGAGATCGTCGCGCGGAAGTTAGCGAGCAAACCCGACGAGACCTTCTTTGTCGCGAGGGCCTTCTCGGCGATGCCCGCGGCATGCTTGAGGTGACCGAGTGACATCATCACTTCGGTCAGCGCTTCGTACTCGGGCTTGCCGTTCTCGCGATGAAGAATATCGGCGAGCTTGTCAGCCTCGGCCGCGAGCGCATGGCGAAAGGCGTCGAGCTCGTTCGCGCGCGTGCCGAAGCTACGCGTCGACCACGTCTCGGCGGCGATCTTCGCGCGCGCGACCGCCGCATCGACATCCGCAGCGCTAAAGATCGGCACGCTGCCGAGCAAGTCACCGGTCGCGGGGTTGTAGCTCGAGAGCCGCTCTTGGTTGCTGTTGCTCGTCGTCGAGGAAGTCGCCATGGCCGCGACCATGCCACGACCGACCTCGCTAAAACAAAGGAGATTTTCGTCGCAGATTGCCGCTACGGTGACGCGGTTGGAGCGTCGTGCGCTTCGTGCATCGCGAGACCCACGCCCGCAGCGAGGCCCGCGAGCATGAGGACGATTAACAAAAGCCAACCACGGTTCGAGCGCAGCCGGTAGTCCACCGCCGCGGTCGGGACCCGTGTCGCGCTGCCGTCATGCTGCAGCGGCTTGATGCCCGTCGACCAGCCGAGCTTCTCGTCGATCAACGGCTGGGCGCCCGGCTCGCTCAATGGTTCGCTGCCGAGGCGCGCCATGTTGGTCTGCGCGGCCCCGGGATTCACGCTGATCGGGACCTGCGGGACTGGCGTTCGCGATTCGAACGGCAGTGACCGCTGCGCGAGCGGGCGCGCCTCTCGCTGGTCTTGCCAGGCACTCGGATCGGACGGCACGGGCGAGCGCGACATTATCGACGCACCTGCGGGTGGCACGGCAATCGGCACGGCGATCGGCATCGGCATCGTACCGCCGGTCGCGCGCCCGACTTGGCTGCGCTCGTTTGCGGTGCCGCCGCGCTCGATCGCCCGATCGCGATCGTCGACCGCGATCGTCTTCTCGTTTTCGTCGTCCATCTCGCTGGAGTCGGTGGACGCGCCATCGGAGATCTGCGTGCGATCGGTCTGCTCGACCCACGGTTCCTTCTTGGCGCCGAATAGCTGCGCCATGAACCGACCCATCGCGGTGTTCGAAGCGGTGAGCTTCGCGCGCACCGCGAATGCATCGAGCGCTTCGGTCATCTCTTGCGCGGTCTGGAACCGCGCGTTCGGATCGTTCGCCATCGCGGTCAAGATGATCGCTTCGAGCTCGCGTGGATAACCAGCGACCACCACCGATGGTAGGGTCACGTTACCAGCCACGATCCGCTTCATCGTCTCGAAGTCATCGTTGCCCTTGAACGCCCGGCGCAACGTGGTGAGCTCGTAGAGTACGATGCCGAGCGCGAAGATATCGCTCCGACGATCGATCGGTTTGCCCCTGCACTGCTCGGGCGACATGTAACCGTACTTGCCCTTGATCGTACCGCCGACGGTCTTGGTCGCGCGCTCTTCGGCTTTCGCGATGCCGAAGTCGAGGACCTTCACGCTGCCGTCGAACCCGACCATGATGTTCGCTGGCGTGACATCACGGTGAACGATGTTGAGCGGCTGACCCTGCTTGCCGTTGCGTTCGTGTGCGTGGTGCAAGCCCGCGGCAGCACCGCTGACGATCATCACCGCGAGCTCGAGCGGAATCGTCCAGCCACGGCGCAGCGTGGTCTCGAGGATCGCGCGGGTGTTCTCGCCGTGGACGTACTCCATCGCCATGAAGTAAGCGCCGTCGGCCTGATCGACTTCGTAGACCTGCGCGATGTTCTGGTGGTTGAGCGTCGCGGCAAGCTTCGCTTCGTCGAGGAACATCGTGACGAAGCGCTGATCACTCGCGCGCTCGCGGAGGATCGTCTTGAGCACCACGTGGCGCTCGAACGCACCCAGACCGGTCTGGCGTGCCAGATAGATCTGCGCCATGCCGCCAGTAGCGAGATGACTGATCACCTCGTACCGACCCACGCGGACAGGGGCCCCTGTGATGGGCTCCGGCGGCACCACCTCGGTAGGATCGGTCGGTTGGCCCAGTGTGTCAAGCCAACGCATTGGCCGGATGCAAAACGTCAAGAACCACGAACACGCGGTCGTGTTTATCGGGCTGCTGTCGGTGATCCCCGCACTTGCATCCCAGGAGAGGCGTTCAGCGCGTTCAGCGCGTTCGTAGCGCTTTGATCGGTGCGACGAAGCCGAGCACGATCGCGGCGATGAAGAAGTACGCGCCTTGCTGCATCCGCGGCTCTCCCGCGCTCGGCATCTTCGCGATGAAATAGCCGCCGGCGAGAGCGGTCGTCAAGAGCGAGGTCAGCGTGCTCTTGGCGATCAACTTCGGCGTGCGATTCGCGGCGTACGCACCCGCAACACCGAGGAGCAGCACCATGGTGACGAGGCAACCGACCCATGTCGCGACCGCGCAGCGTTGCCAGAAATCGCCGGCGTTCAACCACGCGAGGCCGGCGGGGCGACAGTCACCATTGAAACAATGGCGCGAGCCCATGGGGCCAACTGCGACCTCACCCACCGTCCACCATTGCCCGATCCACACGGAGACCGCGAACAACGTTGCAGAGAGTAGTGCGACTGCGACGAGCAACCATCTCGATTTCACGACGCCAGTATGTTGATGATCCGTCGCATCACACGCAACCCAAATCTGGCACTGCCTTACATAAGCTCGGAAATCCGCATGCCTACATTGAATCAAAGGGGTTGATCGCCAAAAACTTGGACCTCCATGCATCGGGTGTTGTTCACGGTAACGATCGCAGCAACGGCGGCCGGCGCGTGTGCTGTCACCCCCAAGCCCCTCGCAGAACCGACCGCCCAGGTCGCGACGCCTCGGGCCATGCAGGTCGAGGCTGATGCGCCGACGCCTGGCCCCGTCGCGATGCTGGTCGCGCGTCTCGCGACGACGTTCGATCTGCACTTCACGCACGACTTGATCGAGCCGATCGTTCATTACGAGCTCGGGCTGCGCGACCTGTTCCACGCGACCTCTGACCGGCTCGTGGCCCTGGCCGCGGCGACGCCCAACGCGATCCCCGACATCACGATCCTCACGACCCAACCGATTCCCCAAGTGCTGAGCTCGGGCTACGGCTGGCGCGACGATCCGATTCGTCACACCTGGAAGTTTCACGGCGGCACCGATTTCCCGTCCGACCCCGGCACGCCGGTCGATGTCGCGGGTGACGGCGTCGTCGCGTTCGCCGGTCGCCAGAACGGCTACGGCAACGTGGTCTACGTCGATCACGGCGGTGGTGTCGTCACGCTGTACGGTCACCTACGTCGGATCGAAACGAAGAAGGGCGACACCGTCGCGGCGGGCGAGCGGATCGGTCAGGTCGGCTCGACCGGGCGCGCCACCGGCCCGCACCTCCACTTCGAAGTTCGCCTCGACGGTCGCCCTGTCGATCCGGTGCTCGCGATGCACGTCGCGGATCTCGAGCGCGCGTCGCCGGCGCTCGGTCACCTCGCATCGTTCGGGCTCTCCCCCGAGATCCAGAAGCGCTCGCGCGCCTTCTCCGATCGCCACTCGCCTCGCCACGAGAGCCAGACCGAGCGTCGCGGCCGTGGCAAGCGCGAGCAAGTGAACTGGTAGCTCAGAGCTTGTCGAGCGCCGCGCGCAGGGGAGACTGCGCTTGCGGCAGCTGGCTTCGGTTTGCTGCGCGATTGCGCGGCGTGGGACTTACGCGAGCGTGCCGGGATTCATGATGCCGTGCGGATCGAGGACGGCGCGGAGCGAGCGCAGGTACCCGTCGAGCTTCGTCGCGCGTGCACCGAGCAACCAACCACCCGCGGCCGTCGCGACCTTCTCGATCGTCGGCGTGTGCGCTTCGTCGCCGAGCGTGACGAACAACAAGCCGCCATCTGGATCGAAGCGGGAGATGTGCGCCGAGGCGGGCGTGCCCAGCCGCGCCGCTTCCGCGAGTACCGCGCGATACACGATCTGCAACTTCGTCGGCGTGCCCATCACTTGCAGGGTCGGAACCGGCGCAGGGGTGGGCTCGCCCGCATGCAAGCGGCGCCACCACAGCTCGGCGAGCCCCGTGTCGGTGACCTCGCCGCCTTCGGCGATCACGGCGCTCGTGATGAGATCGCGATCACACGCCGCGAGATCCGTGGGTCCCGCGGTGCCTGCACACATCAACACCTGATCGGGCGCGAGCTCGACGCCGCTGAAGTGGCGCACGACCTCCGCGGCATCGTAGATCCGGATCCCCGACGGTGCGGCCTCTTCGCGCAGGGCGAGATACACCGCGTTGATGGCGGCTTCCATCGAAGGCAACAGGTACGCGCCGAGGAGCCGCGCCTCCGGCACCTTGTGAATGCGCAGCACCGCGCTCGTGATGAACCCGATCGTGCCTTCGCTCCCGCACAGCACGCGCGCGAGATCCGGGCCCGTCGATCGGCGCGGTGCGACGCGCGTATGAACCGTGCGGCCATCCGCGAGCACCGCCGAAACACCGACGACCGCGTCCTCGAAGAAGCCGTGGCGCGCACTCGACTTTCCAGGCGTGCGCACCGCGATGATGCCGCCGATCGATGACGCCAAGACGACCGGCGGATAATCGCCGAGCGAGAGCCCGCGCGGCGCGAGGATCCGCTCGAGCGCTTGGCCGGTGAGCCCGACTTGCGTGTGGACGAGCAGCGAGCACTCGTCGAGCTGGAACACGTGATCGAGGCGCGAGGTCGAGATGAACACGCGCTCGCGATTATCGGCCGAGGCTTCGATCGGCCGGCGGCGCGCACCGATCGGATGGATCGTCGCGCCGAGCTCGCCGGTGCGACGAATCACGTCCGCGACCTCGGCGGCAGAGCCCGGCATGACGCGTAGGCCCGGGTGTTCGCCAAGCTCGTCGGAAACGTAGTCCGGCCCGACCGCCACGACCATCGCGGAGCGCAACGCGCTCATCGCTGGCGCAATCCCATCTTGCCGGGGTTCATCACGCCGTCCGGATCTAGGCTCTGCTTCGCGGCCTCGAACAGTGCCATCGCTTCGCGGTGCTCACCCGCCATGTACGGCGCCTTGAGGAGGCCCACGCCGTGGTGATGGCTGATCGTACCTCCGACGCGCGTCGTCGCTTCGAGCCCATCCCGCCAGATCGCGTCGTACAAGCGCTCGGCGCCCGGCGCATCCGGCGCGTGGCCCGCGAACGTGAAGTAGATCGAGCAGCCATCGGCGTACGCGTGGGAGAAGTGCGCCATCACGAGCGCGTGCTTGGCGATCGCGTTGCGCACCGAGTGATAAAGATCGTGCATGCGATCCCAGCTCGCCGCGACCTCCATCGTGTCGACGAAAGCGCCATCGCGAAACACCGGCGACATCCGATAGCTCACCGCGTAGCGATGGCGCAGCCACGCCCAGCCTGGATCTTCACCGTGATCTTTGGCGCCCGCGGCTTCGAGCTCCGCGAAGGTCAGCGCCGCTTCGACCTCGGTCCGGATCCGCGCGCCCTCGAGCCCGATCACCATCCGGCAGCCGCGTCGTGCCACCTTCTCGACGGCTCCGAACAGCTTGTTGACGACGTTGCTCTTGCCGAGCGCGAGGTTCATCGCAGTGCCGCGCAAGCCCTTGCCCTTCGCGAGCGCGATCATCCGATCGACGAAGCCACGGTCTTCACGCTCCATCTCGGGCCACGCTGGCAACGCGCCCGTCTCGACATCGAGATGCGGCGGCTGCAGCATCTTTTCGCGCTCGTTCGGCGAGCTCGGCTCGTCCGGCTCGTGATGGCTCATCGAGTTGATCAGCGTGTCGAGCTCGTCGTAGAGCCGGATCACCGCGGGGCGCAGCCCCTTCTGGACGACCCGGCGGATCGCTTCGAGCCCCTGCTCGATGCTCTCGACTTCGTAGCCTCGAAACACGCGCTGCTGCGGAGCGGGATTCACGCGCAACCGCGCCGAGGTGATGACACCAAGCGTGCCTTCGCTGCCGCAAATCAGCTGCGTCCAGCTCGGGCCGCGCAAGGCGCGGGTCGGACCATCGGTCTCGATCACGTCGCCGCGCCCCGTGACCACGGTCAGCCCGGCGACGCGATCCTCGACCTTGCCGTACTTCGTCGAGAGCTGGCCCGCAGCGCGCGTCGCCATCCAGCCGCCGACGGTGGAGCAATAGATCGACGAGGGAAAGTGCCCGAACGTGTAGCCGCGGCGCGCGAGCTCGCGCTCGAACCGCTCGCCGTTCAACCCGGCTTCGACATCGCACACGAGCTCGGCCGAGCTGACCGAACGGATCTGCTGCATCCGCTTCATGTCGATCGTGATGCCACCAAGGATCGGCACCGCACCACCGCACACGCCGGAGCCGCCACCGTACGGAACGATCGGAATGCGCTGCTCGCGCGCGAGCTTCACGACCGCGACGACCTCGCGCAGATGCTCCGGCCAGACGACGGCGTGCGGGCGCGGCCCCTGCTGGCCCTCGCGGTACGAGATCAACAGCCGCGGCCACATGTCGCGCGAGTAGGTCTCGAGATCGACCGTGCGCGTCGACACCCGGCGCGGTCCGAAGATCGCTTCGAGCTCGCGTTGCAAACGATCGACGTCGGCTACTACGTGCACGCGCAAACCGTACCAAGTATGGTCGCGCCGTGACACTCCCGACTCTCGATCAAGTACGCACGATCGCCGTGATCGGCGCAGGCACGATGGGTCACGGGATCGCCCATGTCGCAGCCCAGGCCGGCATAGCGGTGCGGATCCAGGACACGTTCCACGGGGCCGCGAAGGCCGCGATCGAGAAGATCGCGAAGAACCTCGCCAGGGGTGTCGAGCTCGGGAAAGTCACCTCCGAAGCGCGCGACGCCACGCTCGCGAGGCTGACCGCAATCGACGCTCTCGGCGAGGTCGCGAAGGACGTCGATGCGGTGATCGAAGCCGTGCCGGAGGTGCTCGCGCTCAAGCGCGAGATCTTCGCCACGCTCGACGCGGTCGCGCCGAAGCACGCATTGTTCGCCACGAACACCTCGTCGCTGCCGATCGCGGACATCGCGAACGGCCTCGCGGATCCATCGCGCCTCGTCGGGATGCACTTCTTCAATCCCGTCCACGTCATGAAGCTCGTCGAGGTCGTGCGCCCGCCGAGGGCCTCCCCCGATGCGGTCGCGCTCGCGGTCGCGCTCGTCGAAAAGCTCGGCAAGACCCCGATCACCGTCGCAGATTCTCCGGGCTTTGCCTCGAGCCGGCTCGGGCTCGTGATCGGCCTCGAGGCGATGCGGATGTTCGAGCAAGGCGTCGCGTCGGCCGCCGATATCGATACCGCGATGAAGCTCGGGTACGGCCACCCGATGGGTCCGCTCGAGCTCACCGACCTCGTCGGGCTCGATGTCCGCCTCGGCATCGCTCAGTACCTCGCGACCGTGCTCGGTCCAGGGTTCACGCCGCCGCAGATCTTGATCGACAAGGTTGCCGCGAAGAAGCTCGGCAAGAAGTCTGGCGAAGGCTTCTACCAGTGGTCAGCTGACGGCAAGCGCCTCGCTTAACCGATGCGCTTGAGCAGGCCCTTGAGGGTTGGGCTCGCTTGGCCCTTCGCGAGGCGCTCGCGCTCGTAGCGATACGTCTCGAACGGTGGAGCACGCTCGATCAGGTGGACGTGCGCGCCGAGCGCGGCGGGCAGCGCGAGGTCGAGCTCCCAGATGTCGCCGCACACCAGCGTTTGCTCGAGCGGAAACGTGGTCGCGCACAGCGCCTCGAAATAGGCACCGCGCCGCAGGTACACCGGACGATCGAGCTCGAGCACGCGCACGCCGACCTCGAGCTTGTCGAACCGCGCGCGCTGCTCGGCGGTCAGCTTCGCATCGACGAGCAGCTCCTTGACGAGGAACTTCTGCGCATTACCGAACACGGCGATCGCATCGCGCCGATCCGGCGTGCGGTGAAACAGATCGCCGATCCGATTCATGATCCCGATGCCATCGGAGTTCGAGATGAACGCGACGCGGATCTTCTGCTCGAGCAGCGCCTCGATCACGTCGTGGAGCTCGGGCCGGAACGGCGCGACGTTCTTGGCGTAGACCGTGCGGAACACGTCGGGCGCTTGCTTGCCCTTCTCGCGATATAGCAGCGCCGCCGCTTCGCCCGCGAGGATGTACGGATCGGCCGCGGCCGGCGCCGTCGAAGGAGCATTCATCAGCGTCCAGCCCGCCGTCGGTGACGCCTCGATCAGCATCGCCTTCGCGCGGTCCCAGGCTGCCGGCTCGATGTCCACTGCTTGGCGATAATCGTCGAGGAACTTCGCCTGGATCTTGTCGACCTGCGTACAGGTGCCATCGAAATCCAAGATCACGTAGCGGATGCGCGGCGCGGGCATGTCCCACGAAATCTAACTCAGACCATCGCTCTTCGACATGTCTGCGACGAGCTTGCGCATGAACAGCTCGATGTTGCGGCGCAGGTCCGGGTCCTCGCAGACCGGCAAGGCGCGGCGCCAGGTCTCGACGGCGCGCGCGTGCAGACCTTGGCGGAAGTAGAGATAGGCAAGCCGGGTCAACCCCGGGAAGTACTGCGGCTGGAGCTCGACGGTCGATTCGTACTCGTCGACCGCCTCCGCGAAGCGGGAGGCGCGCTGCAGCATATTCGCGAGCATGAAGTGGAGCTTCGGGCTCGACGGATCGGAGACCAGCGCGCCGCGCAACCACTGGATCGCGCCATCGATATCGCCACCGTGATAGCGGCCGATCGCCTCGCGCAGCACGACCTCGTGATCGAGCCGATCTTCGGGCGACAGATCGCGGATCATCCGATGGAGCCGGCGCGCATCGAGCGGCTTTTCGAGATAGCCGTCAGCGGCGTGGCTCTGCAGCACGTCCTCCGGTATCTGCCCCGAATCGACGACCGACGTCGTCACGATCACGCGCGTTGCCTCGAGTCGCTTGCTCTTCTTGATCGCGCGACACAGCTTCAAGCCATCGATCTCGGGCGCCGCGACATCCGCGAACACCATGTCGAAGTAGAGATGGGATATCAGCTCGACGGCTTGGGTGCCCGTCGCGGCGGCCTGGCACTCCCACCCGAGCTTCTCGAGCTCGGACACCAGCTGGATCCGTCCGAGAGGATCCGGATCGACGACGAGCGCACGCATCTTCGTCGACGCGTGCGTGCCGGCACCCCGCTCGCCACGCTCGAGATCCGCGGTGATGATCGCGGTCTTGTCGGTGTCGATCGGGTCGCGGTCGTCGGTCGTCGTGTTGACATGCCAATCGCCGGTCAGCGTCGAGCTCGCGAACCCGCTGTCTT
Organism: Kofleriaceae bacterium; assembly: GCA_043759355.1. Lineage (GTDB taxonomy): Bacteria > Myxococcota_A > Polyangia > Haliangiales > Haliangiaceae > JABFXX01. Next base: position 36,951 of record JAYVLQ010000087.1, on the reverse strand, counting down.
CCGACGGGAGATCGGCATCGCTCTCGATCTGGCGCGCCGCATCCTCGGCGAGCGCGCGCTGCGCGAGGCGATGCGCTTCTTCGTTCGTCGTGTGATCGCCCCCGGGATGGATGATCGCGAGGTACGGCCCCGGGTGTTCGGCCTCGTGGCCGGTCAGGTAGGCCTCGCCGTCGCGCCAGCGTCGGAACGCCTGGCGGATCGTGCGCGCGAGCGTTATGTCGAGGGCGATCCGGAGCTCGACGTTCTTGCCGCGCGCCGCGCCGAGCTCGCGCGACGGCACGATCGCGTCCTCGGGCCGTGCCGCTGCGACGACGAGCGTGCGGTCATCTTCGTAGACGACGAGCGCATTGAAGATCCGCGCCCACTCGATCGACACGTGCTGGAGCACGGCGAGCTGGATCGAAGACTCGTCGAGTACGATCGCGGGCCAGCCGGTCTGGGCTGCGAGCGCGGTGCAAAGCTGGCGCTCGGACGCATAGCCGAGCGCATAGATCTCCGAGGCCAATGGGTGGCGACCGTTCTGGCGAGCCAGGGCATCCGACAGGCCGCCGGCGTCGATCGCGCCATGCGCGATCAGCAGCTGGCCGATAGAACCTCTCACTCGAGGAAAAGCGTACCACCGCAACCACCTGAAATCGCGTGCCCCGCGACGCCGACCACTCGACCCGCCAGCAGGTAAGAGGATCGATTCTAGTGGATCATCAGCTAGCGGCTGCTATCCTTCGCTCCCCGGTGGGGCCCTTCTCGGGTCGGGCGTTAAAAGCGTGACACTCTGGCGCAGCTGGATAGCTATCAAGATGTCTCGATAAGCGAACCAAGCTCGAAGAATCCTTCTGGATTCTCGGGGTCACCCTACAGCTGGCACCAGCATTGCTCTTGGCTGGGCACGGAATAGAGGAACTGACACATGAACAGCGAATTCACTATCGGACAGAAGGCTGTCTACCCCGCACATGGCGTTGCGGAGGTGATCGGCATCGAGTCGAAGGAGATCAACACCACGGTGTGCTCCTTCTACGTCTTGAAGGTGCTCGCAACGGGCATGCAGATCCTCGTCCCGCGGGACAAAGCAGATCAGGTCGGCCTGCGCCCGGTCGCCACCACGTCCGAGATCGATGAAGTGTTCGACATCCTCCGCGAGAAGGACGTCCACATCGACAAGCAGACCTGGAATCGCCGCTATCGCGGTTTCATGGAGAAGATCAAGACCGGCTCGCTGTTCGACGTCGCCGAGGTCTATCGCGATCTCTATCGGCTCAAGAGCAGCAAGGTGCTCTCGTTTGGCGAGCGCAAGATGCTCGACAACGCGAAGCAGCTGATGGTCAAGGAGCTCGCCGTGGGTCGCAAGTGGACCGAAGAAAAGGTCGAGACCGAGCTCGAAAAGGCCTGCGCGTAACTTGTCTTGAATTCGCGGGCTTGGCCATGGTACGGCGAAGCCCGCATGCAGGTTCACGTCGCTAAGGCAGAGCTTTGGACATTGCCCGTAGACGCCGTGGTTAACCCGGCGAACTCGCTGGGCATCATGGGCGGGGGGATTGGTGGGTCGCTGCGCCGCCAAGGGGGTGACGTGATCCAACAGGCCGCGATGGCCGCCGCGCCGATCGCGGTGGGTGCCGCGTTGGTCACGACCGCGGGTCAGCTTCCCGCAAAGAACGTGATCCACGTTCCGACGATGGAAGAGCCCGGCATGATCATCGGCGCTGAAAATGTTCGGCGCGCCGCACGCGCCGCGCTGATCGCCGCGGACCGCAACAGCTTCAAGGTCATCGCGATCCCCGGCATCGGCACCGACCTCGGCAATGTGCCGATCGACGAAGCCGCGCGCGCGATCGTCGAGGAAATTCGTGCGCACCGTCGCCCGAACCCGGAGACGATCTATCTCGTCGACACGAACGAAGAGATGATCGCTGCACTCGAAGACGCTCTGCGCAACGCGCAAGCGAACCTCTAGTCAGTCGCGTCGCAGCGCGCTCACCCCGGACGCGTTCGGTGGCCCTGTGGCATCATGTCGCTGATCGCACGCCGCGCATCACGGTCGGTCAACCGCCCGATCACCCTCGAAAAACGGGGCCGTCTCGGATTGACCCGTGAGGCGGTCGCCATATACTGCGCTCGCTTTGCAGCTACAGGCGTACATGCCGGCCGGAGTGGCCATCGTTCTCGCCCTGGCGTTCTGCGGCCTCTTCACCGCGCTTGCGGTGTTGATCGGTCCGAAGGCCACCAACCCAGATAAGCTCAAGCCGTTCGAATGCGGGTCCGAGCCGATCGGTTCGCCACGAGGTCGGTACTCGGTGCGTTTCTACCAAGTCGCGATCTTGTTCCTCGTGTTCGATATCGAGGCCGCCTTCATGTACCCGTGGGCGGTCCTCTACAACAACCTCTCGCACACCATCGGACCCGCGGGTCTACCGACGATCAGCGTGTTTGGCTTCGCCCAGATGTTGCTGTTTGTCGCGATCCTCGTCGTCGCGCTCGCGTACGTCTGGCGAAAGAAGGCAATCGGATGGGAGTAGAGCTCACCACGACCCGTCTCGAAGATGCCGCTCAGTGGGCTAAAAGCAGCCGGCTCTCGCGCGTTCCCGATTGGGGTCGCAAGTTCTCGTTGTTCACGTACCCGTTCGTCACCGCGTGTTGCGGCATGGAATTCATGTCGGTCGCGGCGCCGAAGTACGACATCGCGCGGTTCGGCGCGGAGTTCCCGCGGTTCTCGCCACGCCAGTCCGACCTCTTGATGATTGTCGGTACGGTCACCGAGAAGCAGGGCCCGGCGTTGAAGCGGGTGTTCGATCAGATGGCCGAGCCCAAGTGGGTGATCGCCTTCGGCGTGTGCGCGTCGACCGGCGGCTTCTATCAGAATTATCACGCGATGCCCGGTGCGGATCAGGTCATCCCCGTCGATGTCTACATCCCGGGTTGCCCGCCGCGTCCCGAGCAGGTGCTCGACGCTCTGATGATGCTGATGGATCGGATCCAAGACGGTCGGGGTCACAGCCAGCTCCGCCTCAAGCGCGAGCAACTGATCGCGCAGAAGAACGAAGAGTAGGTTTAGCCATGTCGCAAAAAGTCCTCGATGCGTTGATGGCCGCGATGCCTGGCGCTGTCGTCCGCACGGGCTCCGCTCACGGTGACGAGACCGCCTGGATCAAGCGTGACGAGCTCGTCGCCGTCGCCAGGTGGCTGCGCGACGATCCGAAGACGTTATTCGACGCGCCGGTGTTCTGCACGTGCACCGATTGGATCGACTGGAAGCCGCAAGGTCGTCCTCCGAGCGAGGCGTGGAACGAGACCAAGCCGCGCTACACGGTCGCGTACCAGCTGCGGTCGGTCACGCACAAGCACCGTATCCGCCTCGAAGTCGAGGTGCCGGAGAGCGATGCACGCTGTCCGTCGCTCGCCGACGTGTGGCCGGCGTTCAACTGGCAAGAGCGCGAGACGTTCGACATGTACGGCATCCGGTTCGACGGTCACCCGGACCTGCGTCGAATCTATCTCTACGAAGAGTTCGTCGGCTATCCGCTCCGCAAGGACTACCCGAAGGAGAAGCGTCAGCCGTTGGTGCGTCGCGACGACCTCAACCTCAACCCGATCAAGGCTCCGCACGCCGGGGAGCACAAGTAATGGCAGCCGACGCGCGTACGTTGAAACAGTTGGTGCTCGGTCGCAAGGACGTGCAGGACCTCTCGGATATCGAGCAGGAGCTGCCGCCCGACCTGATGACCGTGAACATGGGCCCGTCGCATCCCGCGATGCACGGCACCGTGCGCATCGTGCTGACCGTCGATGGCGAGAAGATCATCAAAGGCGACGTCCAACCTGGCTATCTCCACCGCTGCTTCGAGAAAGAAGCCGAGCACGCGACGTACACGCAGGTGTTCCCGTACACGGACCGCCTGAACTACGTCTCTCCGATGATCAACAACTGCGGCTGGGCGATGGCCGTCGAGAAGTTGATGGGGCTCACCACGAAGATCCCGCGGCGCGCGGAGTACATCCGCGTGATCGTCAGCGAGATGTCGCGGATCACCGACCACCTCACGTGTGTCGGCGCATCTGCCATGGAGCTCGGCGCGTTCACGCCGTTCCTCTATCTGTTGAAGTCGCGCGAGTGGATGTACGAGCTGCTCGAGAAGGTCTCGGGCGCGCGGCTCACGCACAGCTATGTCCGCGTCGGCGGTGTTTCGCAGGACCTCCCGGAGAACTTCGGCCCCGAGCTCACGCAGGTGCTCGATCGCACCGCCGAGGTGATGGTCGAATGCCAGGATCTGTTGAACAACAACAAGATCTTTCACGACCGCATGGCCGGCATCGGTGCGATCACCAGGGAGGATGCGATCCGCACCGGCTGCGTCGGCCCGATCGCGCGCGCTGCTGGCGTCGATTACGACGTGCGGCGCGACTTCCCGTACTCGGTCTATCCCGAGCTCGAGTTCGACGTGCCACTCGGCACCACCGGAGATTGCTACGACCGCTATCTGATCCGGCTCGAAGAGCTAAAGCAGAGCATGCGGATCCTGCGGCAGTGCCTCGTGCAGATTCCCGAGGGTCCGATCATGTCGGACGATCATCGGGTCGCGTTGCCGCCGAAGGCCGCGACGTACAACACGATCGAATCGATGATCCGTCACTTCAAGCACATCATGGATGGTGTGCGGGTCCCCGCGGGCGAGGCTTACTCGTTCGTCGAAGGCGGCAATGGCGAGCTCGGCTTCTTCATTGTCGCCGATGGCACCGGTCGTCCGTACAAGGCGTACTGCCGCTCGCCTTCTTTCGTGCATCTCTCGACCGCAGAGATGTTGTTCAAGGATCACTTCATCGCGGACGTCGTGCCGATCTTCGGCATGATCAACATGATCGGCGGAGAGTGCGACAAGTGAGTGACGTGGCAGCTCCAACAACTCCTCCTGCCCCTGCCCCTGCTCCCGATCACGTCACCCTCACGATCGATGGTCAGTCGGTGACCGTGCCGAAAGGCACGAACGTGCTCGAGGCCGCGAAGCTGCTCGGGAACGACATCTCCGCATTCTGCTACCACCCGGGTCTCCCGATCGTGGCGCAGTGCCGGCAGTGCCTCGTCTCGATCGAAAAGAACCCGAAGCTTCAGCCGAGTTGCCAGCAAGTCTGCGTTGAGAGTATGGCGGTCCACACGACCGACGCGCAGTCGACGCTCGCTCGCAAGCAGCAACTCGAGTTCACGCTCGTCAACCACCCGATCGATTGCCCGATCTGTGACAAGGCGGGCGAGTGCACGCTGCAGCGGCTTTACTTCGATCACGACAACGCGGATTCGCGCGTCGACACGCAGAAGGTCCACAAGGCCAAGGCCGTCGACCTCGGACCCACGATCGTGCTCGATCAAGAGCGCTGCATCCTGTGCTCGCGCTGCATTCGTACGTGCGACGCCGTCGCGGGAGTGCACCAGCTCGAGTTCGCGAACCGTGGCGATCACGAGATCCTCACGACCGCACCGGGCGAGCAGCTCGACAACCCGTACTCGTTGAACACCGTCGATGTCTGTCCGGTCGGCGCGCTGACCTCGAAGGACTTCCGGTTCACGATGCGTGCGTGGGAGCTCGAGGCAACGCCGAGCGTCTGCAATGGCTGCGCGACCGGCTGCAACATCGAGCTCCACCACAAGAACGATCGCGCGTGGCGCATCGTGCCGCGTCACAACGAAGCGGTGAACTCGTACTGGATGTGCGATGAAGGTCGCACGACCTATCACGAGCTTCGCGAAGACCGGCTCGCCGCGGCGGTCGTCGATGGTCTGCCGGCGAGCTGGGACAAGGCTGTGCAAGCGGCGGCGAAGCGGCTCGGCGTGTTCTTGACGCGCGATGCGTCGCAGGTCGGCGTCGTGCTCTCGGCGCTGCACTCGAACGAAGACAACTTCGCGCTCGCCAAGCTTGCGAAGCTGTGGGGCGCGGGTCATGTCTACGTCGCCGGCAAGCCGCTGGTGCCGGCACGGGCCGATGGTCGCCTCCGTGTCGCGGACGTGAATCCGAACGCGACCGGCGTCAAGGCGATCGCCGAAGCGCTCGGGCTCACCTTGCTCCCGACGCTCGAGTTCGATCGCGGTACGCCGGCGAACCTGCGCGCGCTGATCATCCTCGGCGATGTCGTGCCGGGGCTCGATGCGGTCAAGCTCAAGGAGATCGAGATCATCTCGATCGCTGCTCACGAGCGCGGCCCGGTGCCGCATGCGAAGGTCGCGTTGCCGTGTGCGAGCTGGGCCGAGACCGGCGCCACCACCACGAATCAAAAGGGCCTCGTCCAGCGTATGCACGCTGCCGTGACCTCTCCGGGCGCCGCGATCGCGGGCTGGGATGCGGTCGTTCGGCTCGCCGCGGCGACCGGCCAGAAACTCGCGTACGCGCACGCCCGCGACGTGTTCAAGGACATGACGGCGACGGTGCCGGCGTGGAAGGAGCTCACGTGGCAGCGCGACGTTCGTCCGCTCGCACTTCGCTTTGCGGGGAGCCGAGGCTGATGCGCGGCGTATTCGTTCTTCTACTCGCACTCGCGGCGGCCTGCCGCGGCGGCGGCGATCCTGCGTCGGTCAAGGCAGTCTCGTGCGTCGGCAAGGGCCAATTAGCCCGAGCGGACCAGCCGGTCACCGAGGGTGAGCGCCCGGTCATCGCGACCGAGAACAACTTCGTCGCGACCACGATCAATGGCACCGATGCCGGCTTCACACCGAACGGCCTCGCGATTCATCCGGGAGACATCGTCCGGTTCGAGCCGGGCACCAAGTTCGCGCCCGGTCACGCCTCTCCCGATGCGACCGAGACCGTCGCGCCCAAGTTCACGATTCCAGACACCGCGGGTGAGCCGTCGTGCTTCCAGTTCGCGAGCGCGGGCGAGTACGGCTTTCACTCGACAACCGCCGACGGCACGATCTACGTCCGTCATGGCTGGTCGGAGCTGATCTACGGCGTCCTCGATCACGCCGCGCTCAAGTGGATCTTCTTGATCCTCGTCCTCATCATGCCGCTCGCGTCGCTACTCACCTGGGCCGAGCGTCGCCAGAGCGCGATGATGCAGGACCGTCTCGGCCCGAACCGCGCCCACATCGGCCCGCTCAAGCTCAAGGGCATCCTGCACTTCGTTGCCGATGCGCTGAAGATGATCTTCAAGGAAGACTTCATCCCGGCGAACGTCCACAAGGGTCTGTTCACGCTCGCTCCGTTGATGGCGATCGCCCCGGTGCTGATCGCGTTCTGCATCATCCCTTTTGGCCCGACGATCTACCCGCACGTGGTCCGTGACGTCCTCGATCCGTCGACGTTGAACGCGGCATTGTCGGCGGACTCGATCCGGTTGCAGGTGTTCTCGTGCGACTTCGGCCTGCTCTTCTACTTCGCGGTGCTCACGCTCGCGAACTATGGTGGCACGATCGCTGGCTGGGCGTCCTACAACAAGTGGGCGCTCCTCGGTGGTCTGCGCAGCTCGTCGCAGATGATGTCGTACGAAGTGTCGATGGGCCTCTCGCTCGTCGGCGTGTTCCTGGTCTGCGGCACGCTCGAGCCGGGCGCGATCGTGATGAGCGGCGCGACCGAGACGATGTCGGCGGCGAACCCGCTGAATTGGCTGTGGCTGTGGCAGCCGGTTGGCCTCGTGCTGTTCTTCACGGCCGCGATCGCCGAGACCAAGCGTGCACCGTTCGATATCCCGGAAGGCGAGCCCGAGATCATCGGTTACTTCGTCGAATACTCCGGCATGCGCTGGGGTATCTTCTACCTCGCCGAGTTCATCGAGGTCGTGTTCATCGCGGCCGTCGTCGCGACCGTGTTCTTCGGCGGCTGGCAGGTCCCGTTCCTCGATGCGGACGGTTTCCGCGTCGGCAACCTCGGTTGGGTCCTCCACCTCCCGCACGGCGCGGTCGTCGCGCTGCAGTTCGCCGCGTTCGGCCTCAAGGTGATCCTCTTGTGCTGGTTCCAGCTCATGGTCCGCTGGACGCTGCCTCGCTTCCGCGCGGATCAGCTGATGAATCTCGGCTGGAAGGTCCTGCTTCCCTCGGCGCTCGGCTGGATCATGTTCACGGCGCTCATCAAGCTTCTCTTCATGGCGTAAGGATTTATGTCGTCATCACACGAGCACGTCGAGGAAGAAGCCGGCCCGAAGATCCTCGCCACGCACACCAGCGCGGGCGGCAAGGTCGTTCGCTCGATCCAGATCGTGCGCCCGGAGGCGCAAGACACCACGTTCCTCGCGGCAGGCGCGAAGGGCTTCGGCATCACGCTCAAGCACTTCGCGAAGAACCTGTTCTCGCCACTGCGTTCGAAGGCCGAGCGGACCAAGGCCGGGGCACCGGACGTGACGAAGGCGTGGAGCGAGATCGAGACCGTTCAGTATCCGGAAGAGAAGGTCACGTACCCGGAGCGGTTCCGCGGCCTTCATCGCTTGCTGATGCGCGACGACGGCAACGTTCGTTGCGTCGCCTGCATGTGTTGCCCGACTGTCTGTCCGGCGCACTGCATCACGATCGTCCCGGAAGAGAGCGACTCGAAGAGCGTCGAGAAGCGTCCGGCGATCTTCGAGATCGACGAGCTCCGGTGTGTCGTCTGTGGACTCTGCGTCGAAGCGTGTCCGTGCGACGCGATCCGGATGGACACGGGTCTGCACGCGGGTCCGGTCGAAGATCGTGGTGACGCGGTCGAGACCCTGCAGTCGATGCTGAAACGCGGCATCAGGTCGACGGCCAAGCAGGGTGGCGAAGGTCCGAACTGGCGCGATCACGACCACTCGCACGACGGTCACAGCCACAAGTAAATCTCTCGCGCAGCGCATGACTCACACGGTGCGCACTCCGGATGTTCGACGAGATCGGCGATGCGTTTTTTTCCAATTGACGGATTGGATTGCGATGCGTAGCTTTGTTCTTGAGCACTGACTGCTCGATGCGAGACCCGGGACAAATCAATCTCCTATATTTCTATCCAGGGATCTGCCTCTGATCTGGGTGTGCACGCCTGCTCGTCAGGAAGCCCAAAGGATTACCGTGGAGCCCACCTACTGAAACAGTAGGGGATAGATTTTGTCCTACGGTCGGACGGTCGTGCTCATTATGGGTCGGAGTAGCGAAGAGCTACTCCGGCCCTTCGTTTTTGTTCACGTAGCTCGTCACGATCTCGCGTAGGTCGACCGGAGCTACCGGTTTGGTCAGGGTGAGGTTTCCGACCGAGTCGAGGAACGTACCCACCCTGCCGACCAAGACGCCGCCGGTGACGAACACAATGCGCGACACCAGACTCGGCCAGTCGCGCGCGAGCGCTGCATGGAAATCCATGCCGGTCATCTCCGGCATCATCAGGTCACACAGGATGATGTCAAACACCTGGCCGGCCGCGATGCTGGCCACGGCCTCGCGGGCGGCAGTCACCATGAACACGTCGTGATCGGCCTGGAGCACGCGGGTGATGGCTCGACCGATCGCCGGCTCGTCATCGATGACCAGCACGCGTCCGCGCCGCTTGGGCGCCAGTTGGATCTCCGCGCCGATCATGACCTCGTCGGTCCGGATGCCCGGCAACACGATGCGGAACGTCGAGCCGGTCCCCGAGACGCTAGTCACGGCGAGTGCACCACCAAACGCACCGACGATGCTGTGCGCGATCGACAGGCCCAGCCCGACGCCTTTGCCGACCTCTTTCGTCGTAAAAAATGGATCGAAGATCCGGCGTTGGAGCTCCGGCGAGATGCCGATGCCATGGTCGCGGACCTGGACGACGGCTCGCCCGGTGTCGTCGGTGAAGATCTTGACCACGATCTCGTCGCCGGGCGATCGGGATGCTTCGCACGCATTGATCAAGAGGTTCGTGAACACCTGCTCGAGCTGGCTCGCGTTCGCCATGACGAACGGTGCGACCTCGTACTCTCGGCGCAGCCGCGGCTCGAACTCTCGCTTCGCTAGCGCCCGGAGTGCCGCGTTCATCGCATCGACGAGGTCGACTGGCGCGAGCGCGAGTGTATCGACGCGCCCGAATTTCTTGAGGTCGTGAACGATCGCGTGCACGCGCTCGCTTCCCTCCTGCGCCTCGCGCAGCGCCATGCGAATCGCCGCGAGCTCGGCGCCGAGCGCCTCGGCGTCCACGTTGCCAAGCGAACGGACCTTGGCTTCGAGCGCAGGCAACCGTTCGACCGCGTGGGACACGTTCGCGAGCACGTACGCGAGCGGGTTATTGATCTCGTGCGCCATGCCCGCAGACAACGTGCCGATTGAGGCGAGCCGCTCGTTGTGAGCGAGCCGCTCGTCGAGCTCGCGGCGCTCGGTGACATCACGAAAGATCACGACGCCCCCGACGAGCTTGCCCTGATCATCGATGATCGGCGCGGCGCTATCGTCGACATCACGCAACGCTCCAGCACGTGCCCGGAGCGCGGCTTCGCGCGGCAAGTCGACCGCGAAGCCCTGCTCGAACGCGCGCGTCAGCGGCGATGGGAGCGCAACCCCGGTCTTGGCATGGACGAGCCGGAGCACCTCGCCGAGAGGTTTGCCGTGAGCGTCGGTGCTGGTCCAGCCGGTGATGCGCTCCGCGACCGCATTCATGAAGCTGATGCGCTGATCGCGATCGGTGGCGATCACGGCATCACCGATCGAGCGCAGTGTCGTCGCGAACCAGCGCTCGCGCTCCGACATCTGGCGCTCGATCGCGTGCTTCTCGAGCGCGACCTCGATCGCGGTGCGGAGATCACGATCGCTGAACGGCTTGAGCACGTAGCCGTACGCGCCCGTCGCCTTCGCGCGCTGGATCGTGAGCTCGTCGGCGTGCGACGTGAGGAACACGACCGGCACCGCGAACACGTTGCGGATCCGTTGCGCGGCCTCGATCCCGTCGAGCTCGCCGCGAAGCCGGATATCCATCAGCACGAGGTCTGGACGCGCCTCCGAAATAGAGGCGAACGCACTTTCGGCCGAGTCGACAGCCGGAGCGACGCCGTACCCGAGGTCGGTCAGCGTCGACGTGATGTCGCGTGCGATGATCGCTTCATCTTCGACAACCAGGATCTGCGTCATCTACGAAGCCTCCTTTTCGCGACGAATCGGAAACTGAAACGTGCAGCGCGCACCAGGGTCGTTCTGGAACGTCACGCTACCGCGGAGCTGGGCGGCGAGGTCGCGCACGAGCATCATCCCCAGCGTATTCGTGACAGCGCCGAGGTCGGCGAAGCCACGACCGTTGTCGGCGACCGTGACCATCACGTGGCTCGCGTCGCTCCGCATCTCGATGTGGATCACATTCGTGGGTTCGTTCGTCGCGAACGCGTGCTTGAGCGAGTTGGTGATCAGCTCGTTGATGATCAATCCACAAGGTATCGCGGTGTCGACGGGTAAGAACAGCCGCGCGACACCCGCATCGATCCGCGCCTTGCTGTGGGCATCACCGTGCGCCCGCCCGAGCATCGTGACCAGCTTGTCGACATATGCGCGCATGTCGACACGCCCCAGGTCGCCCGACTGATAAAGCACCTCGTGTAACAGCGAGATCGAGTGCACTCGCGCCTGTGCCTCGGAGAACACCGCCTTGGCCTGCGGTTCTTTGATCTGGCGAGCTTGCAGGTGGAGCAGGCTCGAGATCATCTGGAGGTTGTTCTTCACACGATGATGGATCTCCTGGAGCATCGCGGTCTTCTCGGCGAGCGCGCGAGTCTGGATCTCCTCGGCGCGCTCGCGATCGGTCACGCGCCCGAGCTGGATCCCGGCGTACGCGACGAGATCGACGAGCGGCGCGCTGAACGACGAGACATCGGCCGCGTAAAACTCCAGCACCGCGACAATCTCGTCGCCGACGACGACTGGCACCTTGAGCCCGGCCCCGAGACCGCATTGCGCAGCTGACCGCGCGCGCAAAAATGGGGCCGCGAGCGACGGCAACACGCCCATCGCGGTCGTGATGGGCAGCGAGACCGCGGAGGTCTCGTCCATGAAGGGCGCGTAGCGCTCCGTATCGCTCGCGCTCCACACGCCTGTCGGGAGCAGCCGGCTCGGATCCTCCGGTGATTGTAGATAGACGTGCGCGATCGGCCAGCCACCGTGAGCGCGCAGCGTATCCATCACGAAGCGTACGGCTTCACTCAGCGATTGCGCGCGGTTCGCTTCGACCGCGATCTCGGTCGCGATCATCGTGCGCTCGTTCGCCCTCACGATCGCGCGCAGCTGGGTCACACGATCGGTGACATCTTGAAACGCACCGACAAGACGAACGACCTGACCGTCTACACGCTCCGCAGCGCCCGCCGTGCGCACCCAGATCTCGCGACCATCCACGCGCCGCAGCGGCAGCTCGAGATCCCAGCCCGGTCCGCCCGCGATTGCCTGCTCGACTGCCGCGATGATCACGGGGCGAGCCTGCGGGAGATAGAACTCGATCGCGGTCGAGAGCTCGGGAACCTGGCCCGGCGCGACGCCGTGGATCCGGCAGGTCTCGTCGGACCAGTAGATCGTGTTGCTCGGCAGCTCGACCTGCCAACCACCAACCCCGGCGAGCTCGTTCGTGCGCGCGAGAAAATTTTCGCTACGGTGAAGTGCATCCTCGCGCTCCTTACGCGCGCGCTGCTCCCGCTCGAGCGCTGCTCGGGCGGAGCGCCCTTCGAGCGCGTGCACCACGGCGTCGGCGAGACATCCCAGCACCTCGCGTTGCTCGGCCGTGAGCACTTTTACCTCGCGATCGATCACGCACAGCGTTCCGAGATGCTCGCCGGTGCTCAGGCGGATCGGCATCCCCGCATAGAATCGGACGTTGGGGTCGCCGATGACGAAGGGGTTCGTCGCGAACCGGCTGTCCAGCGTCGCATCTGGCACCTCGAAGAGGTCGTCCCCCAGTACCGCGTGCGCGCAGAACGAGACGTCGCGTGGTGTCTCGGTCGCGCCCGGCACGCCGAGGTTCGCCTTGAACCACTGGCGATCGTGATCGATCAGGCTAAAGAGCGAGATCGGTGTCCCGCACACGATCGCGGCGGCGCGCACGAGCGCATCGAATGCAGGCTCCGGCGCGGTATCGAGGATCGCGAGTCGTGCGAGCGCTGCTTGGCTCGCGGCTTCGTCCTCCCGATCGGGCACCTTCACGCGCGCCAGTATGCCTCGGCTTCAGGGACGTCGACGGCGAATCTGTGGCAAGACGCAGATGATCGGGGCGCCGTGATCCTGATCGCGAATCGTTCGAAAGCATTCAGCATTGATTTGGATCGAGCCCTCGCGGGAGTACACTCTGAAGCTCACTAGGGGGGACACCTTGAGGAAATTAGGCTCCGTCATCGCTGTTGTGGGCGTTCTAGGACTTGGCGCGATGATCAGCGCGCGCGTCCACGCCGCCGACCATCTCGATTCCGACTCCTTGTTCGGCAACCCGATGGCCGACATCAACGATGTCTACTCGTGGATGTCCGGAACGAAGCTCAACCTCGCGATGACGGTGTCGCCGGCAGATGTCGGCACGCTGACGTTCGGACCCTCGGTCCAGTACGCGTTTCATCTCACGAGCAAGGCCGCGCTGACCGAGCTTGGCACCCCGAGCGGAACGAGCTCAACGGTGATCTGCACGTTCGCATCGAGTACGTCGGCGCAGTGCTGGGTCGTCAACCCCAGCGGGGTCTCCGTCGATTACGTCTCGGGCGATCCGAGCGCGACCGCCGGGCTCAAGAGTGCCGATGGCAAGATGACCGTGTTCGCCGGGCGGCGCTCGGATCCATTCTTCTTCAATCTCTCCGGCTTTCGCGCCATGGCCGTGGCCGTCGATAACCTCGTCAACCCGCAGACCGACGCCTCCGGCTGTCCGCTCGAGTCGACGGTTAGCGCCGCGTTGGCCAAGACGCTGCGCGAAGATCTGACGGCAGCGACCTATCCGGCTGCCTCGCCCTGCCCCGCGAACACCGCGGATTGCTTTGCTGCGTTGAACGTGATGGCGATCGTGGTCCAGGTCGACGCCTCGCTCGTCAACTCGGGCACCAACACCTTCCTCGCCGTGTGGGGCTCCACCCACCAGGGATCGTGAATCTCATGAAGATCCAGACACTCCTCCTGGCAACCCTCGCGCTCGCAGCGTGTGGTGATGATGGCAACAAGGCGCACGACGCCGCGACTGATGGTTCGGCGGCATGGCCGTCCCCACCCACGCTCAACGCGCAGATCGATCGGCTCGGCCGGCCCGCGATCAGCACCGCGCTGAACGGCCCGTTCCTCACCGGTGCGGCGAAGACCGCACAGAAAGACGCGTACAACGCCCTGACCGATCCAGCGACGTTCGCCACGGCCGAGGTCAAGACCGGCCGCACCGTGACGGCCGAATTCGCGGCAAACCTCGCGATCTTCGACGTGCTCGACCGTGGCCAGAGCATCACCGGTGCGGGTTGCGGGAACTCGGCGCTGTACAGCCAGCCGGTCAGCGCGACCTCGTACAACACGCTGGCGAGCGTGCTCGCCGATGATCGGCTGTACGTCGATACCTCGAAGGCGAGCTGCGACTTCTATCTCTCGCTCGAGGTCGATGTCGCGACCGGCGGTGCGATCGCGCACAGCCAGTGCGGTGGCCGCGCCCCGAGCCATGACGTGATCGACACGAGTTACTCGCTGTTCGCCTCGGGCCTCAACGGCTTTAACTCGGCGTCGCTGGAACCGCTGCTCCACGACAGCGTCTCTGCCCACTCCGATATCAGCGACACGGCGTTCCCATTCCTCGGCACGCCTCACTAATCGCGTTCGCTGCGGTGGTCGCTCTCGGCTGCCGTAGTCACCACGCCACTCATCACGACGCCGGTCCCGCGGTCACATCGATCGTGCCCGTGCTGCCGCCGAGCCCGGATCCGACCGAGGCGATGCGCACCCTCGATGCGAGGATCGCGGCACACGTGACCGAGCCTGATCAAGAGATCGAGTTGTTGCTCCAGCGCGCCGCGCTGCACGGCCGGCTCGAGGACTACATCGACGCTCTCGCGCGCTCGAAGGCGTGGGTCGAGACCGAGCCGAACAACCCGGCGGCGTGGGCGCAACGCGGCTCGGCGCTCGCGCGCGTGCATCAATTCGCGGCGGCACGCGAGGCAGTTGCGAGGTGCAAGCCGCTCGCGAGCGATCCATCGCTGTGGGAAGGCTTGGTCGCGACGATCGCCGAGGCGACCGGCGACCTCGCGAGCTCCGGGAGCTTTCGCGAGCACCAGGCGACGGCCTATCCGAACGCGACCGCGCTGACGTTGTGGGCCGGGCACCTCGCGATCGCCGGACGCATTCCCGAGGCGCTCGCGGTGATGCCACGCGCCGTGGCCGCGATCCGCGACAACCCGGCATCCTTGCTCAACTGGATCTTGTTCCAGTGGGGCCGGATCTACGAGCTCGCGGGCGAACCCGCGAAGGCACGATCGTTCTACGCCGCCGCGCGCGTGCGCTTGCCGACCCTCGAGACCACTGCGCACCTTGCTCAGACCATGCTCGCGACCGGCGGCGATCCGCGGGCGCTCGTCGCGAGTGCGCTCGCGATCGATCCGACCCCCGAGCTCTACGCCCTCGCCGGCAAGCCCGACGATGCACGCCGCGAATGGGAGCGCTACCTCGCTGCGTTCCCCGAAGCGTTCGCCGATCACGCCGCTCGGTTCTATCTCGATCCCACGACCAGAGGCGGCGCGAATCCGCAGCGTGCACTCGAGCTCGCGAAGCTCGATTTCGCGAATCGCCCCACGCTCGAGTCCCGCGCACTGTTGATCGAAGCTTCGCTCGCCGCGAAGGCGCTCGAATGCGAGCTCGTCGAGCCCCTGGTGCATTCTCAGCTCCGCCCGCAGCTGTTCATCGCGTGGCGTGCGCTCACCGCGTGCGGTCGCGATGCGAGCACACTCGCGAAGCACCTCGGGATCCAGTAGCTACTCGCCGCACCACGTGCCCGGTGCGGTGGGGCAGCCGCGCATCGCGAGGATATCCATCGTCAGCGCGACGCCGACGTGGATCAACACGCCACCCCAGATCGACTTTGTCCGGATCGCGACCGTGCCGAGGATCAGGCCCGCACCGATCGCCCCGAGCGTCTCGGGCAGCGGCTTGCCGTAGTGGATCATGCAGTACGGCACGATCATCACGAACACCGCGTTCGCGCCCATCACCTTGCGCAGGCCCTGCAACAGGAAGCCGCGGAAGAAGAACTCGAGCGCGACGAACTGCGCGGTGTACAGGCCTTCCCATGTCCACAGGTCGAAGTGGCTCCGGTTCGCGAGTCGATAAAACGGATACGTGTGGCGAAACGCGGGTGTCGTCGACGCGTAGATCACCGCCGGCAACACGCAGAGAAACAAGAACACGTAGATCCACAGGTGCTTGAAGAAGCCTTGAAAGCTGACGTGAACATCACGCAGCCTCACCCGATCTTTGCCGCGCCACGCGAGGACGAAGATCGTCGGCATCACGACGTAGCCGATCACGCGCCAACCCGACCACCACATGAAGCTGCCGAGCTCGTGGTAGTAGCGAACGGGACTCTGGACGCCCCACACGCCTGGCCACTGGGTCGTGCCGATCTTGTAATGGACCCACGGCGTGATGTTGAACGCGTGCTCGTAGTAATTGCGATCGCCGATGTACTCCTGGATCGTCAGCGAGACGGCGCACAGCACGAGCACCCCGAGGACACGCCACGAGAATGTGCCGGCGTCGCCCGGTTCGCGCACGGTCTCGCGGTCGATGATCGGCCACTGCCCGAACGTTACGGTCCATAGCCAGGTCCGGAACGCGCGGGACCGCAGCAGCACGAACAGATCGAGCGCGAGAATGCACCCCATCGCGACGTGGGACTGTCGCTTCGAAAGGACCTCGATCTTCGAGGTCGCGTACAGCGCGCCCGCTCCGAACCACACCGCCGCGAGGATCCGGGCGATGTACGAGCGCGGCAGCGCCTCGCTCACTTACGTGCGCCGACCCAGTCGGCCGCGCGACGCAACCTGCGCCGCGTGATCTCTTTACCGAGCACGACCATCGTCTCGAACAGCGGGGGCGACGCCTTGCGGCCGGTGACCGAGAAGCGCAGCAGCGGGTAGCCCTGCTTGAGCGTCCAGTGATGAATCTCGAGCCACTTCGCGCCGACGTCCTCGAGCATCTCCTTGGACCAGCCATCGCGCGCTTCGAACGCTTCGACAAAGGCGAGCAGCGCTTTCTTGAGATCGTTGTTCGCGACACCTTCGATCCTGAACTCTGCCGCGATCGGCGTGAGGTCGAGATCGCCGGAGAAGAAGAACTCCGAGACCGGGATGACCTCGTCGAGCCGTTTGATTCGCTTGCGGACCAGCGGCATCAGCTGGAGCAGGAAGGTCTTCGACATCCGCCACTCGATCAACGCATCGGCGAGTTGCTCGTCGCTGAGCTGATGTAGGTAGTGCTCGTTGAAGTACGTGAGCTTCAGGAGATCGAACACCGGTCCGCCGAGCGCGATCCGGTCCCACGAGAACACGGCGATCATCTCTTGCAGCGTGAAGAACTCGCGATCGCCGCCGAACGACCAGCCCATCGTGCCGAGAAAGTTCAGGAGCGCGTGCGGGAGGAAGCCCGAGTCTCGATAGTAGTTGATCGAGACCGGGTTCTTGCGCTTCGAGATCTTCGATTTGTCCGCGTTGCGAAGCAGCGGCATGTGATGAAACTTCGGCGGGCTCCAGCCGAACGCTTGATAAAGCAGCACGTGCTTTGGCGTGGACGACATCCACTCCTCGGCGCGGATCACGTGCGTGATCTCCATCAGGTGATCGTCGACGACGTTCGCGAGGTGGTACGTCGGCAGGCCATCGCTCTTGAGCAGGACCTGATCGTCGATGTCGTGGACATCGCGCTGTTGCTCGTCCTGCCGAAACTCGTCCTTCCACGTGATCGTGCCCTCGAGCGGCACGGCGAGGCGGACCACGAACGACTCGCTCGCCGCGCGCTTGGCACTCTCGTCGGCGGCGATGCCACGGCAGTGCCGGTCGTACCCCTTGTTGGTCTTCTTCTCGGCTTCTTGCTGGACGCGCAGCTTCGCGAGGCGATCCTCGCTGCAGAAGCAGCGGTATGCGCAACCACTCGCCACGAGCTGATCGGCGTGCTGCTTGTAGATCGCGGCGCGCTCGCTCTGGCGATACGGGGCAAACGGCCCACCGACGTCGGGACCCTCGTCCCAGGTGAGCCCGACCCAGTGCAGGGCGTCGTAGATCATCTGTTCGGAGTCGCCACGCGCGCGGGACTGATCGGTGTCCTCGATGCGGAGGATAAATTTGCCGCCGCTGTGCTTGGCGAACGCGTAGTTAAACAGTGCGATGTAAGCGGTGCCGACGTGCGGATCCCCCGTCGGAGATGGTGCAATCCGCACGCGCACGGCCGGAGCCTCTTGCGCCATGGTGCGACCTTGTAACATGCCGTGATACCCTCTGGTAGCGATGCCCGTGCCCAGTGCCATGATGCTCAGCGGCACCGTCGTCGAAGTCCACAGCCACTGGACCAGCGGCGGCGAACAGATCGTCTCCGAGTCGACGATCGAACAACCCGATGGCAGCAAGGTCGTCGTCTCGCAAGTCGGCGGATCCGCCGATGGCCTCGGTCAGCACGTCTTCGACGACGTGCCGCTGTTAGAACTCGGCATGAAGGTCGATCTCTTGGCCCACAGCGACAACGATCTTTCAGGGGTCGCGCACGACGTCGTCGATGGCGTCAAAGTTCGCTTTCAACCGTCGTCGTTCGTGCGTACCGGACCGACCGCTGCGGGGCACTCGCTGTACTGGGAGTCCGGATGCATCTTCGTCACCCCCGACGCCGACGGCACGAAAGAGATTCCCGGCGACCAGGAATTCCCGGTGATCGACGCGTGCATCTCTGCCTGGAATGACGGCACCGCGAGCTGCTCGTTCTTGCAGGTCAAGACCGATGTAAGAGCGCAGGTCGAAGTCAGCGGCACCGACTTCAAGAACGTCATCAAGTTTCGCGATGCCTCGTGGTGCCGCCCCGCGACGCACGACACCGCGGCGAAGTGCTACTCCGATGCGTCGGCGGGCATCACGACCGCGACGTTTGTCGACGATGGCGGTGCGCGAGATGGTGCGATCGTCGACGCCGACATCGAGATCAACGGCGTCAACTTCGCGATCGGAGCCGGCGGCACGACGCTCGGTACGAGCGGCTGCCGGGCCGAGCTCGCGAACACGCTGACCCACGAGCTCGGTCACCTCCACGGGCTCGAGCACACGTGCCTCGCGACCGCCGACCCGAACCGGGTCGATGGCAATGGGAATGCGGTGCCGGCGTGCTCGGCGACCTCGGACCCGAAAATCGTGGATGCCACGATGTACCCGTTTCAGGACTGCGGCGAAACCAAGAAGGAGACGCTCGAAGCCGACGATATCTCCTCGATCTGCACGATCTATCCGACCGCCAAGGACCCCGGCAGCTGCGAGCCGGTCTCGTCGGGAACGGGATGCTGTGACGCGGGGCGCGACCGGTCGGCACCCCTCGGTTCGCTGGCCCTGACCCTGGTCGTCGGGCTGGTCGGACTACGCAAAACTCGACGACCGCGCTAGCTCCGGTATCCTCCCTTGCATGAGTGGTGCGGTGTGTCCCGCCTGCGGGATAGCTGTGGTTCCGGGCTATGTACGGTGCCCGAAGTGTCACAAGCCGTTGCCGCGGTTTGCGCGCAACTCGATCTCCCCGGTCGGCGGCACGGTGGTCGAGACCACGAGCAAGCTGCCGATGTACATCGCGGCAGGCATCGCCGCGGTGATCGCTATCCTCGTCGTGCGACACTACATGGTCGGCGCGTTCGAGGACTATCGCGACAAGTCGGCGGCGAGCGGACATCGCGACGGCGGTCCTGACCTCGAAGCGCGACCACCGGTCGCACCACCACCGGTCGCGAATGTCGTGACGGCCCCGACCGAGTCCACCACGACGACCCAGCCGGTCGTTCGCGCGGACGACGTCGCGCGCGCGCTCAAGACTCGGCTCGACAAGCAACGCCTGTGGTCGACCGTGCAAGTCATCGGGGACCACGTCGAGGTGCGCTCCGCGACGTGCAACGACAGCGGCATGAAGCCCGCGATCGAGCAGTCCGCCGCGCAGTTCCAGGCGGCTGGCTTGACCCGCCTGCGGTGCCTGGAGCAGAGTGGCGGAGTCGTCTTCACTCGTGCCCTCTGACCAAGCTCCACCTCGCAACCCGCATCGCCTGATCCTGCCTCTCGGGATGCGCGTGCTGGTCCAGCTCATCCGCGATGACGAGCGCACAGACGCGGGCTTGTACCTGCCGCAAGGAGCGAAGGAAGCGCAGGAAGACGCGCACTACGGCAAGGTGGTCGAGGTCGCGCGTGACCGGCCCACCTACGACGAGGCGACCGAAAATGTTTCGGGCGTACCTCACGGGGCGTTCGTGCTGTTCAAGAAGAATGCGGGCATCGCGGTGCCGTGGGATGATCAGTTGCGGCTCGTCGACGTCAAAGATGTGCTCGCGACCGTCGAAGAAGTTCAAGCGGACGAGGCACACTGAGCGGCATGGAGTCCGCCCCGCCGCGCGCCGACATTCCGGTCCTAGCGTCTCTGCCGCTCCTGATCGCATGCTCGAAGTTCACGCTTCGCCCGGTCACGGTCGCCGATACCGAAGACCTGTGGCCGCACGTCTCGAATCCCGAGCTCTCGGTTTATATGAGCTGGGCGCCGCACGCCTCGCGCGAGGTCACCTCGGCATTCTTGCAGTCGCAGGTCGATGGTCTCGCGAAGGGCACGATCGTCAACTGGGCGATCGAGATGGAGGGCAAGGCCTGTGGCTTGGTCACGCTCGCCCGGATCACGTGGAGCTTCTCGACCAGCTGGCGCGTCGATCGCGCGGAGCTTGGATACTGGATCGGTCAACCGTACTGGGGCCAGGGCATCATGACCGAGGCCGCCCTCACCGCGACGAGCTTCGGGTTCGACACGCTCGGGCTGCACAAGGTCACGGTTGGTCACATGGACCAGAACGAGCCTTCAAAGCGGATCATCGAAGGCCTCGGCTTTCGCTATGTCGGCTTGCAGCTCGAAGACGCGTGGAAAAATAATGCGTGGCAGCACCACCATCGCTACGAGCTCACCTCGGGTGAATGGGGCGATAGCGCGCGAACGATGCGGTTCAGTAAACCTCGCCGGCCCTGATCCGGACGCCGAGGCCGGTCGGATCGCTCACGGTATCCGAATTCCCCCGGGCCAGTGACATGCACGGCTCCAATCGTCGTGGTAACGTGACGCCTAACGCCTGGAAACCTATGGACGTCCGCTGCGAGAAGTGCCAGACGGAGTACGAGCTCGACGAGAGTCGTCTCAAGCCCGGTGGTGTCACGGTCAAGTGCACCAACTGCGGGCACATGTTCAAGATCCGGAAGCGCACGCCGACCAACGTCGGGCTGCCTGCGGTGCAGCCCGAGTCTCAAGCGGGCGCAGGATTGTCGTCACACGTGGGAGACGGTTCGTCGCCCGCGCTTGCACGCGACACGAGCCGCGATGACACGCGGCGCGAATCCGCACCCCAGCGATCGACACCTGTCACCGCGCAGCGCGCGGAATCGTTAGCGGATGCTCTGCCCGGCCCGGTCTCTGACGGTGGCTCCGGTCCGCTAGCGACGGAGCGCCAGTGGCTCGTGCGGCTCGCGAACGGCGAGCAGAAGACCTGTCGCGAGCTCG
Source organism: Kofleriaceae bacterium (assembly GCA_043759355.1). Classification (GTDB taxonomy): domain Bacteria; phylum Myxococcota_A; class Polyangia; order Haliangiales; family Haliangiaceae; genus JABFXX01. The sequence continues at coordinate 15,329 of JAYVLQ010000087.1, read as the reverse complement.
CGATGCTGCAGCAATGGATCGTCGCGGGTGTCGCCACGCGCGAGTCGCTGATCTCGCGCTCGGGCAAGACCTGGAAGCGGCTCGGCGACATCACCGAGCTCGCGCAGTACTTCGTGATCGCGGATGAAGCGCGCACTCAGCGCTCGGGCAAGCCGACGAGCTCGCCAAAGCCGGTCGCTGCGACCATGCTCGGAGTCGGCAACAAGGCGACTGCCGCGGGCGGCACGATCCTCCCCGATGACGAGCCCGAAGAAGGTCGCGCGACCGGCAACTTCCGCCAGCGCCGGACCACGCCTCCACCGCCACCGCCGAAAGGCCACTCCGGGCCCCTCGCGCTGCAACAGACCGAGCTGTCGGGTCCCAAACCCGGCGGCACCCGGATCCCGACGCCACCTCCAAACCCTGTCGTACGTGCGACCGGCGGATGGGCCTCGAACGACATCAAAGGCACCGACTCGATGGCGTCGATGCCGCAGGGGCCCCGCGGCGGCAAGCTCGCGATGGGCGATCACGAACCTGCGTTTTCAGGACGCGTGCGGATGTCGCCCGGCGACGAATCGTCGTTCCAGACCGGCAAGGTCAGCCGGCTCGTCGAGGACGACGATGAAGTGATTCCGCCGCAGCGCGGTTCGCGCGCGGGCACGTGGATCGCACTGCTTGCACTCGTCGTGATCGCGGCGGGCGCGGGTGCGGTCTACGTGCTGGTGTTCAAGAGCAGCGCCCGTGGTGATGCCGGTAAAGATGCAGGCGCGGTCGGCGCGGTCACGGTCGCCGGGGTCACGGTCGCCGGGGTCACGGTCGCCGGTGGCGGCGCGACCGTCTCGCCGATCATCGATGCGGGTCCGATCGCATTGGCCGATCCACTCGACGGCGCGCGCACCGAGCTGCTCGCAGGTGTCGAGCCGCGGATGAAGGGCGTGCTCGATGCGCTCGCGAGCAACGTTGATCCGGCGTCGCTCGCGATGCGCGCGCGGCTCTCGACCGGCCTCGCGCAGAGCATGGCCGAGCGCGCGGGTCTGGTGACCGACAAGGCCTTGTCCGACAAGCTGCGTAAGGATGGCAAGCAGCTCGTGATCGATGCGGCGCCGCTCGCGCAGAAGGCGCTCAAAGCCGCGGCCGATGATCCGAGCGCGAACATCGCGATGGCCGACGTGCTGCGTCTGCAGGGCAAACCGATCAGAGACGTGCAGCGCTACCTCGAAGCCGGCAAGGCCAACGGCGCCGCCGACAAGGAGCTCGCGCGATCGATCGCGCTCTCCGATGCACTCGCGCTGACCCGCGATGGCAAGCTCGACGACGCGCAGAAAGAGCTCTTCGCGATCGATGGCAGCGGCGATGCGCGGGTCCAGCAAGAGCTCGCGCTCGTCGCGTACGCGCAGGGGAAGGCCGGTGATGCGAAGCCGTTCGTCGATCAGATCCTCGCGGCGAGCCCCGATCACGATGTCGCGCGCGCGCTGCAGAAGCGGCTCGAGACCACGGTGGTCAAGACCGATCCGCTGCCGCAAGAAGATGGCAAGGGCTCGGCCGCGGTGAACCACGGTCCTACGCCACACACCGATCCGGCGCCGGTCGCGCCGGTTGCCAGCGGCGGCGACTACGACGCGCTGGTCAGCAAGGCCGACAAGTACGCACAGCAATCACAGTGCAAGCAGGCGATAGACATCTACACCAAGGCGCTCGAGCAGAAGCCGACGGGCGTCGAAGCGTTGTCGGGCATGGGCTACTGCTATCTCGACAGCAAACAGTTCTCGAGCGCGTTCTCGAAGTTCCGCTCGGCGCTCGCGGTGTCGTCGCGGTTCGAGCCTGCACTCGCAGGCGTCGCCGAGACGTACCAGCAGCAGGGCAACAAGGAGATGGCGATCGAGGCGTGGCAGCACTACCTCGAGGCAAACCCCGGTTCGACCAAGGCGACCAAGCAACTCCAGATCCTTGGCGTCGGCGCGCCGACGCCGACGCCGACGCCGACGCCGACTGCGAAACCATCCGAGGGGAGTGCGGCGCCGACGACGTCGCCGACCGAGACGCCGGTCGTGGCTCCGTCGGGCGACGGTTCGGCCTCGTGATAGAACCGGAGCGATGGTTCGTTCGCTCCTTTTTTGTTTTCTGATCACGGCGTGCGCGAATCCATCGCGACTCGACACCGCACCGCCACCCGCGACGCCTGCCGATCCATGGGGCGCCGCGCTCGCCAAAGGTAGCGGCGGCGAGCGCGACAAGCCCGGCTTTGATCTGCAGGGCATGCTCGCGAAGGTCAAGGACGCGATCGAGAAGCCCGGCTTCTACGAGGCGCTCGAGCAAGCCGCCGACTATCAGAGCGACAAGCCGCACTGGGGCGTGTTGAAGCTCGAGGGCGAGATCGTCGAGCGCGAAGCGTTCTCGTTGACGGGCGGTCGCGGCACCGAGCTGCGCAAGATGATCGATCGGCTGCGCGAGCTCGCGAAGGACGATCAGCTCCAGGGCTTGATCCTGCGCGTCGGCGCGCTCAAGGCGAGCCTTCCGGATCTCGTCGAGCTCCGCATCGCGATGCACGATTTTCGCGCCGCGAAGAAGCAGCTGTGGTGTCACACCGAGAGCGCGAGCAACGGCACGTACCTCGCGCTCGCAGCGTGCGACAAGATCGCGCTCGCGCCGCTCGGCGAGATCGCCATCACCGGCCCGACGGCGATGCCGATCCATCTCAAGGGCTTGCTCGACAAGCTCGGCGTGCAAGCCGACTTCATCCACGTCGGCGCCTACAAGGGCGCGGCCGAGCCGCTCACGCGCGATGCGCCGAGCCCCGAGATGCTCGAGGTCCTCGGCAACATCCTCGATCGCCGGTACGCGACGATGGTCGACATCATCTCGACCGAGCGCAAGGTCGAGGCAAAGGCGCTGATCGACATCGGCCTGTTCCCGGCAGGAGAAGCGCAGGCAGTCAGGCTCGTCGACGAAGTCACATCGTTCGAGATGCTGCGCGCCGAGGCCAAGGCGCCGTGGACGAACCTGTCGCTCGAGCCCGAGCATCGCGACACCCTCGCGACCTACATGAAGCTCGCGCGCTTCGTCGGCGCGATGCCGCCCGATCGTCCGATCGGCGATCATGTCGCGGTGGTCTACGCGCTGGGCAACATCATCGATGGTGACGGCGATGGCATTCTCGGCGCGCGCCAGCAGATCGCCGCACACACGCTCGTCGCGGCACTCCACGCGCTCGCGGCCGATCCGTCGGTGAAGGCGGTCGTGTTGCGGATCGATTCCGGCGGCGGCAGCGCGCAAGCGAGCGAGCTGATCTGGGCGGCCGTCGCGGATCTGCATGCCAAGAAGCCCGTGATCGTCTCGATGAGTGATGTCGCCGCGAGCGGTGGCTACTACATCGCGAGCGGCGCGACGAAGATCTTCGCCCTCGACGACACGCTGACCGGATCGATCGGTGTGATCGGTGGCCGGATCGCGCTGGCGCCCGCGCTCGGCAAGCTCGGCGTCACGACGTTCCCGATGGGCCGCGGCAAGCACGCCACGATGATGACGAGCTTCGCTCCCTGGACCGCGGACGAGAAGCTCGTGATCGAGACCACGATGAAAGCGGTCTACGGCACGTTCAAGGGCCGCGTCGCCGCCGGTCGCCACAAGACTCCCGAGGAGATCGAGCCGATCGCGCAGGGTCACGTCTGGACCGGAACCAAGGCAAAACAGCTCGGGCTCGTCGACGAGATCGGTGGGCTCGATGCCGCCATCGCCGAAGCGCAGAAGCTCGCGCAGGTACCGACCACCACCGACCTCGAGGTGTACCCGCCCTCGCCCACGCTACGCGACTTCGTCCACGGCATCGGCGGCGTACAGATGCCGTTCGGCTTGTCGGCCGAAACTCGGCTCGCGCAACTCTTGGATCCGGCCCTCGCCGCGCAAGCGCAGCGCTTGTTCGAGCTCGCCCGAACGTTCGAATCGACCCACATCCAGACCCTCGTCTTTCTACCGGAGCTGCCATGAAGATCGTCGCGCTGAGCCTGTCGTGTCTGTTCGCGTGTGGAAGCAAGGAGCCCGCGCCCGCGCCGATCTCCGCACCCGCGCCGACCGTGCCGTCGCAAGGCCACACCGGCATCGCGCCCGAGGCCTCGGGCAGCGTCGAGGAACGGACGTTTCACAGCGATGCGCTCGGGGTCGACAAGGCGTACGTCGTCTATCTCCCGATCGATTATGCGACGAACCCCGACAAGAAGTAGCCGGTGTTCTACTACCTGCACGGCCTCGCCGGAGACGAGCACAGCTGGGTCAAGGGCGGCCAACTCGACAAGGTCGCCGACCAGCTGCACCTCGATGCGATCATCGTGATGCCCGACGGCGACGACGGCTTCTACGCCGATTCCGACAAGCCGGTCGATTACGACGCGTGCATGAAGGATGGCACCGGGCTGTTCGCGCCGCAGATGAAGAATCCGAAGAAGACGTGCGTGAAGCACTCGAGCTACGAGACGTACATCGTCAAAGACTTGCTGAACGACGTCGACGCGCACTACCGCACGAACGCGAGTGGCCCGGCACGCGGCATCGCGGGCATGTCGATGGGCGGACTCGGCGCGTGGGGACTCGCGCTGCGTCACCCGGATCTGTTCGCCGCGGCGGCGAGCCACTCCGGTGCGCTCGGCCTCGGGTATCAGAGCCCGCATCCGTACGTCGCGGGCCATCCGAAGGACGTCACGTTCGCCGATGCGCCCAAGCCTGGCTCGACCGGCAATGATCTGATCGATTGGGTCGTCGGCATCTACGGCCACGACAAGGCGAACTGGGTCGCTCACGATCCCGAGCTCTTGATCGCGAAGATGTCTCCCGGCAAGCCCGCGCTCTACCTCGACTGCGGCACCGAGGACGAATTCCACTTCTTCGATCAGGCCGCGTACGTCCACGACGTCTTGCTCTCGCGCCACATCGACCACGCGTACTTCATGGGTCCTGGCAATCACAGCTTCAAGTTCTGGGCACCCCGCGAGGTCGAGAGCTTGAAGTGGTTGCAGGCGCATGTTGCCAAGCCCTCCTGAGCGACCGTGACACCTCGCCGAAGGCGATTCGAGCTGCTCGAAAAGCTTAGCGCAGGTGGCGGAGCACTGATGATCCGGTCACCAACGCGCGACCATCGGCCCGTCCGCGCATCGACCACATCCAAGGCGACATGACCATGAATCTCATCATCGCCACCGGAGCGGGGCTCGCGGCGCGCGCCTACGATCAGCTACTGGTGAGCCCCACGCGATCGAGGTCGACCCCGGCGCAATTGCCCGTGACCGCGATCGAGTGGGAGCGCATGCGGGAGACGCTGTTTGGCAGTCCGTCGCTGTTCGCCGGCCCGGGCGAGCTCATTCCCGTTGACGCGTTGTTTGCCTGGGAAAATATCGTGAGCGCCGCGGGCGCGTGCATCGACGGGCGCGCGACCCTCTTGCTCGCGTCGAGCTCGCCGCTCGCGATCACCGTGCGCATCGAGCCCGACGATGGCAGCGAGCCACTCGATCTGCTGGTCGACGGTGTGCCAGTCATCGCGACGCTGTGCCCGCACCACGCGATGCCGGATTGGGAATCGGAGATTCCGGCAATGCCGTATGCGTTGCCACTGTCGCTCGAGCCACTCGTGCGTGCGGCGCATGCGGCGCACGTGCCTATCGGCGCAGAGCCGATCTTCGTCGATCGCCAGTACGCGGGCTATTCGCTACACATCGACAGCCGTAGAGTCGATGTCACGGGCCCGGCCGGCTTCGTGTTTCCCGCGCAGCTCGCGGCCAAGAATGTGGATGCACGCGCCGTGCACCAGCTCATCTTGGAGCAGCTCGATCGGGACGAGCCGTCGGATGTCGTCACCGACTTCGAGCATCGCTATCTCGCGAGCGCGCTGCTCGCGACGCGGTACCGCACGCTGCGCCGCGAATGACGTCGCCCCCGACCACGTCTCCCCGAGGTCGATTTCGGCTGCTGTGACCGAGATGAACGGCAGAGCCAGGAGGTGATCGGGGCCGCACTGACTAAAGAGGACGCCAAGCCCCTCTTCGCTTCGGCCTCTCTGCGCTTCGTTGCTTCGTGACCGTCCCGACACCTCGGCCCGCGAGCGAAGCCAGGGCTACTTCGGAAGGCCGTCGCCGAAGTCGGCGAGATACGCGTATGCACGGGCCCACGCCTGGCGCGCGAGCCGCACGTGATCGAGGACCGCGGGCTCTTGGCTCCTCGCGAGCGCGCCGATCGCGCGGTCGGTCGCCTCGACAAATTTGGCGCGGCGCTGGCCTTTGACGTCGGTCATCGCCTCGTTGATGTGCTCGGTGATCTCGAACGCGAGGTGCAGGCGATCGGTGGCTGCCTTCGAGGTCGCGAGCCGAAAGCTGCGCTCGAGCATCGCGGCCGCCGAGCGCGTACTCATCTCGCGCGCGATCGCTGGCGGCTTCGCGAAGAGCGACGCGTACAGTGCGTCCTGATCGTCGGGGTCGTAGATCATGCGCGCCTGCATCCAGCCGAGCTGCGCGGCGAGCGACTTACCTGCGCGATGAAGCTCGGCGACGAGCTCGAGGTAGCGGTCGTGCGGCGCGCCATCCATGCGCAGGGCTCGAACGACCGCATTCCACCCGCCCGCTGGCTGGTCACGCGCGGCCGTGAGCAACGTGCCGTCTTCGCGCCACACGTACGCGACAACCGACATCGGCGCGGACCACGGCAGCCTCTTGAGCTCGGCCGGCTTCAACGTGTACGCCGGCGCCTTCATCGCGGTTCGCATGGTGTCGAGCCATGCCAGGCCGGCCTTCACTGCTTCGCGACCATGATGGTCAGGATCTTGAGCGCATCGCGCGCGCGCTCGACGTGCTCGGCGGCTTGCGACACGGCCTGCGAGACGGCCGCGACCGAGTCGCTCTGCTCCATCATCGCGGTCTCGTCACTCGCCGCGCGCATGTTGGCCTTGAGCGAATCGATCGATTCCTCGAGGATGTTCAAGTGCTCGGCGAACTCGATGGGCATCGCTCTGCCGGTGTTCGTCGGCTCGTCCTCGTGCGCACGCTGCTGCGCCTCGACCTTCGCCTCCGCCTCGGCGAGCAGGCGGCGCACGACGATCTGCTCTTTCTCGAGCTTCTGGTTGCGTTGCTCGAGCTCGGCCGACCGCGACACCAGCTGGGTGTAGCGCGACAGATCGACTGCCGGTGCCTCGGGGACGCCACGCGCGTTGGTCTCGTCGTCCTCGCGAAGATCGCGGAGCTGCGATTCGAGGTTGTCGCGCTCGAGAGCGACCTGCGCGGCCTTGGCCTTGGTCTCGCGCAGCTCGCGCTCGAGCTGTGCGATCTCGCGCTCGGTGTTCGCCGCGAACTGGCGAACGTTCTCGGCGGCGTTGACTTCACGCTGGAGCTCGCCGATGCGTTGCTGGGCGGCAGCGAGCTGGCGCTCGAGGCCGGCAGTGTTGCCGGTGCCGCTCGTGCGGATGTCGGTGATCTGCGCCTCGGCGGCGGCGAGCATCTGGCCGAGCTCGGCGACCTGGTTCGTGGCATCGCGCGCGCGGCGCTCGGAATCGACGATCCGTTCGGCGGCATCCTTCGCGCGCTGCTCGATATCGCGCGCGCGGGCATCGACTTCGTTCGAGCGCTGCTCGGAGGCGCGGACCTTCGCCTCGAGCTCGCGGACAACCGATTGCGCCTCGTGCGTTTGGCCTTCGAGATCCTCGACCTGCGCGAGCGCCGATTGCTCGGCGAGCTTCGTCGCTTCGAGCTCGGCTTCGAGGTCGGAGGCTCGCTTCACGCCATCGCGGATGCGATCGGCGTACTCGCGTGCATGCGCTTCGGCCGCGCGTGCCTGCTGATCTGCCGCACGGGCGCGGTTCTCCGCATCGTCGAGCTGCGCGTCGAGCTGTGCGATCTTCTCGTCGATCCCGCTGCGGCCGGCTTGATCGCGCTCGAGCCAGCTCAGCTTCTGGAGGGCCTCGTCGAGCTGGCGTTGCAGTGCGGCGGCGTGGCCGATCGCGAGGTCCGCGGCTTCGGCCTTCGCTGCGAGCGCTTCGAGCTGCGATTCCGCCGCGACCGCGCGGCGCTCGGCATCGCTCGCCGCACCGCGCACGACTTCGAGCTCGGCGGCGAGCTGCTTGGCCTCTGCGAGCTCGGCTTCGATCGTGGCGCGGACCTGCTTGGCCGTCGCGAGCTCGGTCTCGTGCGCATCGACGCGCTTCTCGAGGCTCGCCGCGGTCTTGAGCGCCGTTTTCGCGGCGGCCTTCGCTTCGCCGAGCTGCTCTTCGAGCTTCTGAGCCTTCGCGCGCTGCTCGTCGACGGAGGATTTCGAGGCCGTCTGTTCGACCGCGATGCCGCTCTCGAGATCCTGGACGCGCTCCTCGAGCTGATCGATCAGGACCTCGGCGGCCGCGAGCTTCTCGGCGGCTTCGTGCATCTCGGCGCTCGCGGCCTTGAGCTCGGTGAGCTCGCGCTCGATCGCGGTCTTGTGCGTGACGAGCGCCATCGCCGACCCGCGCTCGGCGGCGAGCTCGCGCTGGGTCGAGGCGAGCTTGTCGCGCAGCTCGGTGATCGTCGCGGTCGAGGCGGTCGTGAGCTTGGTCTCGAGCTCGGCGAGCTGTCCCGCGACGCCCGCGGAGATCTCTTGCACCCGTGCTTCGGCCACCTTGGCGCGATCCTCGGCGTCGGTCACGCCGAGAGCTTTTTGCTCGGCGTCCGCGGCCTTCTTGTGGGCGCCCGCGAGCTCGCGCGATACGGCGCGCGCCTTTGCATCGGCCTCGACGGCGCGGCGGAGTGCTTCGGCGACGTCCTTCGCCATCGCCTTGGCCATGGTGTCGGCCGCGCTCGCGCGCTTGTCTTGGTCGTCGGCGCGTTGCAACGCCTCGACCGCGCGCTTCTCCGAAATGGCGACGAGCGCCTGAGCTTCGTCGCGCGCCTTGCGCGCAGCCGCGATCTCTGTCTCGACAGAGCCCGTCTCTTTGAGCCGCGCCTCGAGCTCGCCGATCTTCGTATTCGCGGTCGCGAGCTCGACCCGCGCCTTGGTCTGCGCTTCGGCGAGCGTGGCTTGCACCCGCTTCTCGGCTTCGACGCTCGAACCCTTCGCCGCGCGCGCATCGGAGACCGAGGTCTCGAGCTCGTTGACGCGATCGCGCAGCTCGATCCGGATCTGCGAAACCTCGGCGAGCTCGGTCGCGAGCTTCGTGGCACGTGCTTCGGCCGCATCGAGCTTCGCGCTCGGCGTCATGCCGCTGGTCCGCGCTTCGAGCGCCAGGAGCTGCTCGCGTGCGGCCGCGAGATCGGTCTCGAGCTGGCCGCGCGAGACGCCGAGCTCGGAGAGCTTGTGCTCGAGCTCGCTGGCCTTGGTCTCGGCATTCGCCGCCGCCGTGTTCGTCGCCGCCACGTTGCGCTCGGCGCCCTGCGCGCGGATCTGCGAGTTCGCGAGCTCCTTCTCGGCGTTGTCGGCGCGCAGCATCGCCGCGGCGAGCTCGTCCGCGAGCGCGGTCTCGCGGCTTTCGTCTCTGACCGCGCTCGCCTGCCGGAACTTCGCGACCTCGTGCTGGAGGCCCGAGATCACGATGTCGGATTCGGCGAGCCGCTCCGCCGTCTGCATGCCCGCGGTGGTCTCCGCGATCATCTTGGCTTCGCGCGCCTTCGCGAGCTCGAGCTTCACCTGCTCGAGCTCCGTGGAGCTCTGACGCTGCACCTTCTCGAGCTCGCCGCGAAGATCAGTGGCTTCTGCTTGGTGCGCCGCCTGCGCATCGCGGAACGCCTTGATCTCTTCGAACAGCTGACCGACGCGATTCACGAACGCATCGCGCTCGTCCTCGACGGCAGAGCGTGCCTTGCGCTCCATCTCCAACCACTGGGCGAGCGTGCCGTGCAGGCCCATCGGAGGCGGTAGCGTGCCGCTCGCGGGGAGCAGCCGGATCATCAAGCTACCGACGAGCACGATCTCGCCGGTCGGCACCGGCGCGCGCTGGACCTTCTGCGGCCCGACGTAGATGCCGTTCGAGCTGCCGAGATCCTCGATCCACAACGCGCCGTGCTCGAGGAAGAATCGCGCGTGCGTGCGCGAGACGCGCGGGTCCTCGCTCCGGATCGCGCATTCGGGCGAGCGCCCGACCAAGATCGGTTCCGCACCTAGCGCGAACGATCGATCGGTCCCGTCGACGTCGCTATAGACGAGGGTCGCCATTCCCTGGGCGATGAAATTATCACGTCTGGGAGCTAGCTTACCGTCAGGGACTGGACCAACTGCTCGGCGACTTCGAGCGCGCGATCGGTGTCGTCGTCGAGAAGCAGGACGTGGCCCATTTTTCGGCCCGGCGCGGGCGCCACTTTTCCGTAGAGATGGAGGTGCGCATCGGGCCGATCGATGACGGTCCGCCAGGCGGGTGTGCCCTTCGCCCACAGATCGCCGAGGAGATTGACCATCACCGAGCCCGAAAGCATCCGCGGATCGGCGAGGCGTAGCCCGCAGATCGCGCGGACGTGCTGCTCGAATTGCGAGGTCGCGCACGCGCCCCACGTGAAGTGACCGCTGTTGTGGGTGCGCGGGGCGATCTCGTTGACGAGCAGCTCGCCGTTCGGGAGCTCGAACATCTCGACCGCGAGCACGCCGACGTGGTGGAGCGCCTCGGCGATCGTGAGCGCGATGTCGTTGACCCGCTGGCTCGCTTCGAGCGTGAGCTGCGCCGGTGCGCGGGTGGTGTGCAGGATGTGCTTGCGATGCGCGTTCTCCGCGATCGGAAACGCGCGCACTTCGCCCAGCACGCTGCGCGCGATGACGGCGCTGATCTCGCGAGTGAACGGCACGATGTCCTCGATCACAGCCTCGGTCCCGCGCAACCAGCTCCACGCGTTGGAGGCCTCCGAAATCTTGTCGACGCGGAGCTGGCCCTTGCCGTCGTAGCCCGAACGGCGGTGCTTGAGGATGCCCTGGCCGCCGAAAGCCTCGAGGTTCGCGCGCAGGCCGAGCTCGCTATCGACGGGTGCCCACGCGGCTTGTGGCACGCCGAGCTGATCGAGAAATTGCTTCTGGACCTGGCGATCCTGGATGGTGCGCAGCACCGATGGGCCGGGGCGCACGGGCGCATGTTGCTCGATCGCATCGAGGATCTCGGCCGGCACGTGCTCGGTGTCGAGCGTGACCACGTCGACCTGCTTTGCGAGCAAGATCGCGGCCTCGAGGTCGTCGAGCGCGCCGACGACGACGCCGTCGGAGACCTGTGCGGTCGGGCAGCGCGGGTTCGGATCCAGGACGACGATCCGGTAGCCCATGCGGCGCGCCGCGAGCGCCATCATGCGACCGAGCTGGCCACCGCCGAGCACACCGATGGTCTGGCCCGGCAGGATCGGAGCGTGCATCACGGAAGTTGATCCCCGAGCACGCGGGTGGTCTGCCACTCGCGATACGCGTCGTACTTGCGCGCGAGCGCAGCGTCGTTGAGCGCAAGGATCGAGACCGCCATCAGCGCCGCGTTCGCCGCGCCCGCTTCGCCGATCGCGAGCGTGCCGACTGGGATGCCCTTCGGCATCTGGACGATCGAGAGCAGCGAATCGATGCCGTTCAACACCCGCGATTGGACCGGCACGCCGAGCACGGGCAACCGGGTCTTCGCGGCGCACATCCCCGGCAAGTGTGCCGCGCCGCCAGCGCCCGCGATGATGACATGCAGCCCGCGCGCGACGGCGGACTCGGCGTACGTGAACAAGAGATCGGGCGTGCGATGCGCCGAAACAATCTTCTTCTCGAACGGCACGCCGAGCTCTTCGAGCAGGTCAGCAGCCGCCTTCATCGTGGCCCAGTCGCTGTGCGACCCCATGATGATACCGACTCTGGCGGGCGTCGCACCGCCGCGTTTCTTCGAAGTACCAGCGCCAGCCTTGGGCTCGGTCATGATTTGTCTCGGGGTCCTGCCGCTCGACGAAGCCGGTCCCCGACAGCTTCGCCTAGCCCGATGGCAGGAGGCAACGCGGCGATCACGACATCGACGCCTTGCGCGTCGAGATCCCTGAGCGCGGCGTAGAGGTTGCGCGCCATGCCGTCGAGATCATCAGGGAGCCGATACGCGATCGCCGCAAGGTCGACCCACAACAGGAACGCGCTCTTTGGCGCGAGCACCGCGACCGTGCCGCGCGCGGCCGCGACCGCCGAGGGTACGTCTTGCAGATCGACCGCGACGACCACGGCGCGCGGTGCGTAGTGGCTCGCGAGCGTGCCTGGCGCGGCGGGCGCTTCGGCATCCGCCATCGCGAGCGGACCTACGATCTCTTCGATCTCGGCGCGCGCCATGCCGCCGGGTCGCAGCAGCACCGCCGTGCCGCGCGAGAAGTCCACGATCGTCGATTCGACACCGACCGAGCACGCGCCGCCGTCGAGGACGTAATCGACCTCGCCGCCGAGATCGTGAACGACATGATCGGCGGTGGTGGGGCTGACTCCGCCGAACCGATTCGCACTCGGCGCCGCGACCCCGCTGCCGAACGCGCGCAGCAGCTCCTGCGCGAGTGGATGCGAAGGGACGCGCACACCAACGGTATCTGCGCCGCCCGTGGTCGCACGCGCGACGCGCGGACCGCGCTTCAGGATCACCGTGAGCGGCCCGGGCCATGCGACTTCGACCAAGCGCTTCGCGAGCTCGGGAATTTCGCGCGCCCAGCCATCGAGCCGTGGCGGGTGCCCGTAGTCGCCGGGCGCGAGGTGGACGATCAGCGGGTGCGAGCTCGGGCGGCCTTTGACCGCGAAGATCTTCGCGGCTGCAGCTTCGCTCGCGGCATCGCCGCCGAGCCCGTAGACGGTCTCGGTCGGGAACGCGACGAGCCCACCTCTCGCGAGGATGCTCGCGGCCTTGGCGACGTCGGTGCCTTTCACCGACCCAGCTTACGTGTGAGGGCGCGTCGAAACCAGCGACGGACGATCCCGCCAGCGTGTTCGCACCGACTCGACTCCCGCAGCATTCTCGATCGGGTACGCCTTGCGGAACTCCATCCAATCGAGGGCGCAGATCAGCGACAGCTCGGGCAGCCCGAAACCACCGGTGAAGCTGCCTTTCGAGACCTGCGTGCCCAGCCACTCGAAGATCGCGTCGGCGCGGTCGAGCTGGCGTTTCTCGTAGACATTGCCTTCGATCGCGACGCCGTCACGACGGAGATAGAACAGGTCGAGGATCGAGTGCAATGCGGCATCGATCGCGTTCACGAGGTTGTTCTCACGCGAGTCCCAGGTCCCCCACGTGCCGCGGTTCGCGAGCAGCCACGTGTGGATCGAGCGCGAATCGAACAGGGTCTCGCCGTCGACCACCGCCACCGGGACCAGGCGGATGGGCGACACCTTCTCGAGCTCCTTCGTACCGGCATCGGTCGCGGTGTTGACGAGCTCGATTGGCTCCTTGAGCTCGGTCGCCACCACCATCACGCGCCGGACGAACGGCGACGTGGTCGTGCCATAGATCTTCATGGCAGCTGCTTAACATGAGCTACGCTTCGCCCGTGCCCGGACCGAGTGATGTTTTCTTGATCCGCCACGCCGAGGCGGTCTTGGCGAGCCCAGAGCTGCTTGACCCGCAACGCCATTTGACGGCCTACGGCCGTGCGCAGGCGCGCGCCCTCGGTGATCGCCTGCGCTGGCACGATTGCGTACCGACCCATATCTGGACCAGCCCGCTCGTCCGCGCGGTCCAGACCGCCGAGCTGGTCGCGACCATGGTCAACGCCAACTGTGTGATCGAGGCTCAGGCCGCGCTGGCACCAGACGCCAGCGCGGCGGCGACCATCGCAGCACTCGAGCTCCTCCCCGAGCACTCGATCGTCATGCTGGTTGGCCACCAGCCGACGATCACGGAGATCGCGAGCGGCCTCGTGCATCGGGACGTCGCGATGCTCTCGAATGCCGAGGCCGTCCGGATCCACCACGCGCACGTGCGCTGGCGGTTCCGTTGGGACGCCGAAGCGCCGACGCCAAAACCGTGAAGGAGCCTGATCCCGGGGGTGCGACAGCGAACGCGACCCTCTTACGGGATCGCGTGTGAGGCCGCAACCGCGGACCCGCCTCCTGGGCTATCGAAATTCACATCACGAACGTCGCCGGGCTGTTCGCCGTCGGGGCATGGCACCTCGACCAGCTCGACAGGCCCGGCGCGGCTCACGGTGGTCACGGTCCAGCCACCCGATCACCCGCTAATCCCGGAGGTCGTCACGACGGCCCGGGCCCGACTGCGGGCCGCCGGAGCCGCCCCCGCATCACGAGGCAGCGCCGCCGCAGCCGTACACGCTATAGGGTCGCGGGATCGGTCTGCCGCGTCGTCACCTTCATCTACTCCATGAAGTAGGGGTAATGTCGCGCCAGACGTGGCCGACATCGTCATCGACGTACGTGAGCTGCGGAAGACGTACCGCACGCCGTTTCGCCGTAAGAAGGTCGAAGCGCTGCGCGGGATCTCGTTCAAGGTCGAGCGCGGTCACATCTTCGGCTTCGTCGGTCCGAACGGCGCCGGTAAGACCACCACGATCCGTACGTTGATGGGTCTGATCCGGCCGAGCGGCGGCACGGCCACGATCCTTGGTCATCAGATCCCGAGTCGGATCGCGCGGAGCCACGTCGGGTTTCTGCCCGAGTCGCCGTACTTCTACGACTACCTCACGATCGGCGAGCTGCTCGATCTCGCGGGGCGGTTGTTCGGGATGCCGAGCGCAGCGCGCAAGAAGCGAGCGGACGAGCTGATCGAGCGCGTCGGCCTCGACCGCGCACGCGCGCAGAGCCTCAAGAAGTTTTCGAAGGGCATGCTGCAACGTGCCGGCCTCGCGCAGGCACTGATGAACGATCCGCAGCTCGTCGTCCTCGACGAACCGACGAGCGGGCTCGATCCGATCGGTCGCAAGGAGGTCCGCGACCTCATCCTCGAGCTCCGCGATCAAGGTAAGACCGTGTTCTTCTCGTCACACATCCTCACCGACATCGAAGCGATCGCCGATCGAGTTGCGATCGTCGCGCGCGGTTCGCTGCAATCGCTCGGCACGCCGGCCGAGCTCGTGAAGCGCACCGTGCTCGGCATCGACGTCAAGATCCGGATCGCCGACGACGTCGACATCGCCACGCTCACCGACGGCGGTAGTCACGTGCGCCGCACGGCGGGCGAGCTCGCGGTGACGCTGTCGGCCGATGCGGATCTCGATGCGTGGCTCGAGCTCGCACACCGTGCGGGCGCGAAGATCGTCTCGATCGAACCGCGCCACGAAACCCTCGAAGATCTGTTCATGCGCCAGGTCGCCTCGGCTGACGCCTCGGATGGCGCCACGGATGGACGGGTCTGATGCTCGGTCGGATCTGGGCGATCGCGCTCAACACGTTCCGCGAGGCGGCGCGCATCCGCGTGCTCTACGGCATCATCGTGCTCG
>JAYVLQ010000086.1:0-14706 GCA_043759355.1 Kofleriaceae bacterium | reverse complement strand
CCGGCCTTGAACGGCCCATGCAGGTTGATCGCCGCCCAGGCGCCGTCCAGCGTGCCGGCAGCGCGTTCGGCATCGCCGGCCACCGCCGCACGGCGGCAGGCGGCGACCAGGTTGTCGAGTTCGGCGCAGGCGTTTTCCGTCGCGCGTTGCGGGCCCAGGGCCGCGAACCACGCGCCGTGTCGCGCCTGCGCCGCGGCCAGCGCCGGCGGCCCGCTGCCGCTGTAGCGCCCTTCGGTGCACAGGTGCTCGGCGGCATAGGCCTGCACGCTGACGAGCAGATCAAAACGTTCGTCGCCCAGCGTGCGGATGAAGCTCTTGTCGACGAGCGAATTGACGACATCCAGCGTCCACGGGGGATCGGGCAAGTGCGACAGGTCGATCACCGCCTCGGCCGATTCGAGCGTGAAGCCGCCTTCAAACACCGACAGCTGCGCCAGCGCCGCTTTCTCTGCCGTGGCCAGCAGGCCCCACGACCAGTCAAAGGTGGCGCGCAGCGTGGCCTGGCGGTCTTGCCGGCCGCCGCTGCTGGCCAGCAGCTTGAAGCGCTCACTCATGCGCGCCAGCAGTGCCCGCGGGGCCAGTGCGCGCACGCGTGCGGCGGCCAATTCAATGGCCAGTGGCAGGCCATCCAGCATGCCCACCAGCGTGGTGATGGCCGCCAGGTCGTCGGGGCCGGGGTCGAAGTCGCGTTTGGCGGCGGCGGCGCGGCGTTTGAAGAGTTTGGTGGCGTCTGCGGTGGCCAATGGCGCCAGCGCAAAGGTCTCTTCACCGACCATGCCTAACACTTCGCGTGTGGTGACAAGGAACACCGCTTCTGCGGCCCTGTCCAGCCAGTGGCCCAGCGTGGCCTGGGCGTGGCGCGCCAGGTGCTCGAAGTTGTCCAGGATGACCAGGCAGGGCCCGCGCCCGGCGATCGCGTTGCCGAGTTGCAGCACAGGGTCTTCTTGCCCCAGCGGCACCTGCAGGCCTTGCGCCACGGCCCTGACCAGACCTTCCAGAGTGCGCCCCGGCGCCAGATCACAAAACCACACGCCACCGGGGAATTCACCCATCCAGCCCCAGCCAAAACGGGTCGCCAAGCGCGTCTTGCCGCCACCGCCTATGCCCAGCAAAGACACCAGCCGCGCGCCTTGGTCGAAGCGGCGCGCCAGTTCGTGCAAGGTGCTGCGGCGGCCGACGAAGGCGTCGCGTTCCGCAGGCAGGCTGTGGCGCAACTCGCGCAGTGGCAGCCAGAGGTCGCCGCGGCGCAGCACGCGGTAAACCTTGGCCGAATCGGGCGGTGGCGTGAAGGGCGCGCCGGCTTCACCGACCTCAAACAATTCCAGCGGTTCGGGCAGCCCCTTGACATGCCAGTGGCCGTGGCTGACGGCGCGGGGGATGTCTGCGCCGGCGCTGCTGAATTCGGCACCCGCGGCACCCGCGGCACCCGCGAACCAAGCGGCCAAACCGAAGGCCACGAAACGCAAGCCGGCGAAGGCCTCGAAACCGGCCAAGAAGCGAAAGAAGCGCGCGCGTTTGATCGGTGACCGCTTCGGTGCGGCGGTAAAGGCCGTCGGTTTGAACGCAGCGAACGCGGTCGCCGACGCCGCATCGGTCGTGGCCGACGCCGTGCGGAGCGGCGTCGCGAAGTTCAGCCGCTGGAGACATCGTCCTCAGCGGTAGGCTCATAACGCGCTCGGCGCGCCGGTCACGAACCCCGCGCCGTGGTTCGCGTACACTCGCGGCGATGACGAAGGCAAAGCTGAGTGAGAGCGCTGCAGCCCTGTGGGCGCAATATCTGAAGAAGCCCGATCCGCAGACCTTGGCGGTCTATGCGGATGCGCTGCAGCAGGAGGGCGATCCGCGCGGCACGTATCTCCAGCTCAAGGCCGTCGCGAAGCCCACCGAGGAGCAGCAGGCTGCGATCGTGCGGATGGAGGAGACGAACCGCGGTGCGATCGTCGGGCCCGCGAAGGCGTTCGTGCGCGAGACCGAATTCGGCCCGAACGGGCTCGTCGATCGGGCGCGCACCGAGTTGCCGAATCTCCTCAAAGGCCTCGCGCCGATCAGCGAGCTCAGCCCGCGCTTGATCCTCACGCTCACGTCCGTCAAGACGCTCAAGGATGCGGTCGCGCTCGGCAAGGTCGCGCCCGCAGAGCTCGCAAAGATCTGGTTCGTCGATTTCGGTATGCTCACGGGCTCGCTCGGCGGCATCCAGCTGAACGACAAGCAGCTGGCCGCGATCGCACCGGCCTTCGCGGAGGTCGAGCACCTCCAGCTGAGCTGTCGCGGCGCGCCGGGCAAGGCGTTCTCGCCCGAAGGCTTGCGCGCGTTCGGTACGCACTGCAGGAAGCTGAGATATTTGTCGTTCGATTTCTATCGCGTGGAAGGCCAGCCGCCGGTCACCGCCTACGCGCAGGTGATCGGGGAGACGCCCGGCTTCGCGACGCTGCGCGCGCTCGATATGGAGGGCGTCACCGAGCATCATCTCGGTTCGTTGAAGCTGAAGCTCAACAAGCTCACGGACTACCTCAACTACGCGCAGAAGGACCGCTACTCGCTCGTGCCGCGGCTCGAGAAACTCGTCAGCTAGCGCTGCCAGAGCTTCGCGAGGTCGATCGAGTGCGTGAAAGGTACGAGCTTCACGCGCTTGTCACCCCCAACACTGGTAGCCAGTTCGGAGCCTTTGCCATCGTGCGCGAAGACATCGACCGTATGAGGTGCGGGATCGATGCACCAGGATTGATCGACGCCGGCCTTCTCGTAGATCTCGCGCTTGCGTCCCTTGTCGAGCCGCGCGGTCGACGGCGATTAGGCCCTCGAGCACCCGATCGGGCGCGACCTTCGTCGAGACGACGTCAGGAAGCTCTGGGAGCGTCGATCGCCGGCACCCACAGACGTCAGGAACGAGCAGATGCTTGCCAGACCAGATCTCGACGTCGTGAAGAATGATTCAATCGTTCGGGGCGGTCATGGTCCGCGCGCTCTAGCTGGCATCATCACTTGCCTGAGTGCGCGCGAGTGGTACCTCGCGCTCTTGTTGAATGGAGCGTCGTCCATCAGGACCCAGGCTACCAGCTCGACCGTCATGCGCCGGCACCAATCCATTCGGCGATCGACGTGAACGTGTGGTCACCGATCACGACGTGATCGACGATCGGAATGCCGAGCAGCTCGCCGACCGAGCGCATCCGATCCGTGAGCTCGACATCGTCGGGGCTCGGCGTGGGATTGCCCGAGGGATGGTTGTGCACGAGCACCGCGCCCGCGGCCGCCATGCGGATCAGTGGCCGAAACACTTCGCGCGGATGCACCTCGACCCCGTGCACGGTGCCGCGTGCGACCTCGACGACATCGAGGAGCCCGTTGCGAATATCGAGGCCGAGCGCGAGGAACACTTCTTGTTGCAAGCCGGCGAGGCGAGGGCCGACGACGCGGAACACATCTTCGGGATGCGCGACGGTCTCGCGCCGCTGCTCGGCTTCGACCGCGCGGCGACCGAGCTCGAATGCAGCGGCGATCCGCGTGGCGCGCGCGGCCCCGATGCCGACCACCTGCGCGAGCTCGCGCGGCGTGGCGCGCGACACCGCGATCACTCCACCGTTGGCCTTGACCAGCGCGGCCGCGACTTCACGCGCGGTGTGCTTGCGCACGCCCGTTCCGAGGAGGATCGCGAGCAGCTCTTCATCGCCGATCGCGTTGGGTCCACGTCTCCACAAGCGTTCACGCGGACGCTCGTCGCTCGACATCTCGGTCATGCGGGACTCGAGAGCAAAGGTCGCGCCACGTCGTGCGCGTGTGAAACCGGCGGCTTGTGACGCGCGGCTGTCCGAGCTGTCCAGCCGGCGGACACGTCCGACCGGATCTCGGTCGCGTGCTACCTTCGCGGCGATGTTCGTGTGCGTGGAGTGCGGTGCCTCGGCGACGAATGCGGGTCCGTGCCCTCACGACGGTCATGTGCTTTGTGACGCTGGTGACGACCAGGTTCTCGGAGCGCACATCGGGCCCTATCGCGTCGCGCGATTGCTCGGCGTCGGTGGCATGGGCCGGGTCTACAAGGGCGTGCATCCGCAGATCGGCAGTCGCGTCGCGATCAAGGTGCTGTCGCGCGAGTGCAGCGATCGGCCAGATCTCGTCGAGCGGTTCTTCTCGGAGGCCAAGGCGGTCAACGTCGTCGCGCACGAGAACATCGTCAACGTGCTCGCTCTGGCGACGCTGCCGGATCGTCGCCCGTATATCATCATGGAGTTTCTCGATGGCGCGCCGCTCTCGGCGATCATCGAGCACGCGCGCACAGTGGGGCCGTTGCCGCTCGGTGCGATCGCGCGGCTCGCGGCCGAGGTGCTCGACGCGCTCGCGGCCGCACACGCGAAGGGCATCATCCATCGCGATCTCAAGCCCGATAACATCTTCGTGTCGCCCGCGGGGCGCGCGAAGGTGCTCGACTTCGGGAAAACGAAGCTCCAGCCGCAGCTCGGTGGTAGCTCGACGCACACCGGCTCGCTGCTCGGGACGCCGCACTACATGGCGCCGGAGCAAGCGGCCGGAAAGGTCGTCGATGCGCGGGCGGATCTGTACGCGATCGGCGTGATCCTGTTCGAGTGCGCGACGCTGCAGCGGCCGTTCGGCGCCGAGGCGCTGTTCGATCTGTTGCGCCAGCACATCGAGGTAGCTCCGCCGCGGCCTCGCGCGCTACGCACGGATCTGCCGCCCGAGCTCGAAGCGGTGATCCGAAGCGCGCAGACTTCGCGGTCATCCTGCCGTGGGCGCTCGGGCAAGCGCGGCGCCTTCGCGGAGACGCGCAGCTCGCGCGCGTCGATCTCGCGGGCGGCTACCCCGATGGTCACGTCGAGCTCGGTGAGATCGATCTGCGGTTCGTCTCGAAGTCGCACATGACGAAGGGCGCGCACTTCTACGAGGAGTGCGAGTTTCGCGTCGATGTCACGCCGGGCTCGCTCGAGATGCGGCCGATGTCGGAGATCAACTGCGACCCCGAGATCCCCGCGCCGAGGTGCACGCTCGCGCAGGTCTGGAAGATGGCGCTCGTGCAGAAGCCGGAGCTCGGCAACGTGCCGGCGAACATCATCTACATGTCGAACAGCGCCAACCACCACGTCGTGTGGGACTTCGAGGTCAAGGGCATGTCTTCGCTGCAGTTCGCCGACCGCTGCGGAAGCTAGCTCTTCGACGCGGCGCGTGGTGACGTGCCATCGACGTACTCGAGCGTGTCCTTGCACGATAGCGATTCGAAGCCGCGCAGCGCATCTTCATCGGTGAACACCTCGGGGCATTCGGTCCGGCAGCGCTGCTCTGCGACCTTCGGATGGCCGGGCTTACACTCGACATAGTGCTCGCACGCGCCTTCGCAGGTGCCTGTCAGCTTCGGCCCCGTCGAGAATTGCTTGACGATGCAAGCGGTCATGGCGAACGCCAAGGCTGCAATCGCTAGCGCTCTCATCGCAGGCGATTGTAGCATCACGGGCATATGAAACGGATCGCGATCCTGACGAGTGGCGGCGATGCTCCCGGGATGAATGCGGCGGTGCGCGCTGCCACGCTCGTCGGTCGCGCAGGTGGCGCCGAGATCCTCGGCATCGAGCGTGGGTATCGCGGCTTGCTCGACGATGCGTTCGTCGAGCTCGGGCCGAACGATGTTGCGGGGGTGTTGCGGGAAGGCGGCACGATCCTCGGCTCGGCGCGGTGCAAGGAGTTTCACGAGAAGCCGGTGCGTGATCGCGCACGTGAAATTCTCGCGCGTCGCGCGGTCGATGGCTTGATAGTGATCGGCGGCAATGGCTCGCTCGCCGGGGCCTTGCACCTCGCGGATCCGGCGGAGATCGGGAGTGGTCGGCCGCTGAAGATCATCGGCGTGCCCGCTTCGATCGATAACGATCTCGCGCTGACTGGCTTTTCGATCGGCGTCGATACCGCGATGAACACGATCGTGGAGGCCTGCGACAAGATCGCGGACACCGCGACCGCGCACGACCGCACGTTCATCGTCGAGGTCATGGGACGCGATTGCGGCTACCTCGCGATGACCTCGGCGATCGCGGTCGGTGCCGACCTCGCGCTGTTCCCCGAGGCCGGCAAGACCGAGGACGATATCGTCAACCAGATCGTCGAGGCCGTGACCACGGTGCGCAAGCGGCCGTCGCGCCGCGGTCGCCGAGTGATCATCATCAAGGCCGAGGGCGTGGCCGTGCAGGTCGACCGCTTGAAGCAGCTGGTCGATGCGAAGCTCCACGCGCGACATCCCGATGCCGAGCCCGCATCGATCGAGACTCGAGTCACGGTCCTCGGGCATGTCGTGCGCGGCGGTCGGCCCTCGGCGTTCGATCGGTTGCTCGGTAGCCGGCTCGGCAATGTAGCGGTACGTTCGCTGATGGCCGGCGAGACCTACAAGATGGCCGCGTGGATGCCACCGGTCGAGCTGACCGAGGACATCGGCCAGCGGTCGCCCTACGACCCTTACTGCTGGCTCGTCGACATCAAAGCCGTGCTCGCCGCGACCGATGACCTCCTCAAGGGCCGCAGCTCGCTCGCCCGCTGGCGTGCCGGCGCTTTCAACGATATCGAGGACGCACTTCTGTTGTGAACTGAGTATATTAGCCTCGAGTGTCGGGACTCACGGAACCAGAGCTGTATCGATTGTTCGATCGCTCGCCGGTCGGCATGTTTCGTTCGAATCAGAACGGCGACTTCGTCTATGCGAACGCCGCGCTCGCGACGCTGCTCGGCTACACGATTGCCGAGTTGCTCGGGCTCGATCTCGATGATGTCTACGTCGACCTCGATCTGCGCCGGGAGCTGCGGCAAAAGTTTTACCCGCAGCGCAAGGTCGATCGCATCGAGCTCGACTGGAAGCGCAAGGACGGCGGCATCGTCACGGTCCACGTGTGGGGCCACGTCGTCGATCACGACCAGAGCTGGTCGTTCGATGCCACGGTGCTCGATGTCACCAGCGTGAAGCACCAGCGCGAAGAGCTCGAACGTACGAAGCGCACGCTCGAGATCGTCGTCAACCAGATGCCCGCGATGTACTGGGTCGTCGATCCGGAGCTGAACCTCACACGCACCGGCGGCGCGATCGAGACGATCATGGGCTACCCGCCGAGCACGTTCGTGAAGTCCTCGCTCGCGCAGCTCCACGCAACGGATCCGGGCTCGACCGATCCGTTGCCGTTTCACCAGCGCGCGCTCGCCGGCGAGACCTGCTCGTACGACACGACCTATCACAACCGCCAGCTCGCGGTGACCGTTGCACCGTATCGCCAGGCCGATGGCACCCTGCTCGGTGCGATCGGCACGCTGAGCGATGTCACCGAGTCACGCACGCTCGAACGCCGGCTCGTCGATGCGCAACGCGCGGAGAGCCTCGGCGTGCTTGCCGGTGGGCTCGCCCACGACTTCAACAACCTGCTCGTCGCCGTGATCGGCAATGCGGATCTCGCGCTGCGCGACATCCCTCGCGGCATGCCGGGACGCGCGGCCGTCGAGAACGTGCGCGATGCCGGCCTGCGCGCGGCCGAGCTCACGCATCAATTGCTGACGTTCTCCGGTAAAGCGGGGGCTGGGACCACCCGCATCTCGCCGGCGACAGTCGTCGAGGAGCTGGTGCGGATCCTGGGCCCCTCGCTGCCACCCGCGATCGCGATCGCGTCGGAGATTCCCGCCGAGCTCCAGCTTCGCGCCGATCCGGGCCAGCTCCGGCAGGTGCTGTTGAACCTCATCACGAACGCGCGCGATGCCGTGATCGGCAAGGGCGGAGCGATCACGCTGCGCGGCCGCCTCGTCGAGCACGATGGCCAGCAAACCACCACGGACGTGCTCGTCGCCGACCCCGGCACGTACGTTCTACTCGAGGTCATCGACGACGGCAGCGGCATGGACGACGAGACTCGCCGCCACGTGTTCGAGCCATTCTTCACGACCAAGGCTCACGGTCATGGCATTGGCCTCGCGGCGGTGCTCGGCATCGTACGCGCGCACCACGGCGGTTTGCGGCTCTGCACGGAGCGCGGCGCCGGTGCGACGTTTCAGGTGTTGTGGCCGGCCGCCGTCGCGGCGCCGGGTCGTGGGCCGACCCCGCCGCCCACGCCGGCGACGCGCGTCGTGCTCGTGATCGACGACGAGGAGCTGGTCCGTGATGTCGTCGCGCGGATGATCGAAGATCTTGGCTACGGCACGCTGACCGCCGCGGATGGCGCTACCGGCATCGCGCTCGCCAATGCAAATCCGATCGATGCGGTGCTCGTCGACCTCTCGATGCCGCGGATGAATGGCCGCGAGGTCATCGAGCAGCTCCGTAAAAACCGACCCACCTTGCCCATCATCGTGTGCTCCGGCTACGACTGCGATGGCCACGGTCCCACGCAGGCAGATGCCTATCTCCCCAAGCCGTTCCGTATCGACGTCCTCGAGCGTACCCTCGCGAAACTGCTCCTACATTAACGTTTCGTTGTGTCTGGGGAGTTGCAAACTGTGTAGGTTGCCCCGAGGAGCCATCGTCGTGGTTAAGGTGCATCAGTGTCGGAAAACCTGCTCTCGATCAAGGTCCTCCTCGTGGAGGACGACGCCCGCCTCGCGCAACTGACGGCCCGGTATCTGGAAGGTCATGGTGTGCTCGTGACGTCTGCGGGTGATGGCATCGAGGGCCAGGCCGAAGCGCTCCGCCGCCAATACGACTGCATCGTGCTCGACCTCATGCTCCCGGGTCGCGACGGCATCGAGGTCTGCCGCGAGCTGCGGACCCGGATCGACGTGCCGATCATCATGGTCACCGCGCGCGGCGAAGAGGCTGATCGCGTGCTCGGCCTCGAGGTCGGCGCCGATGACTACGTCACCAAGCCGTTCTCTCCGCGCGAGCTGCTCGCTCGGATTCGCGCGAACGTGCGCCGCGTGCGCGGCCAAGCCGGTCCAACCCAGGACACGATCGCGGTCGGCACGTTGCTGCTCGATCCAGCGAAGATGACGGTCGAGCTCGACGGCAAGAGCATCGATGTCACCGCGTACGAGTTCTCGATCTTGCGCGCGCTCGCGCAACGCCCGGGCAAGGTGCTCTCGCGCGAGCAGCTGCTCGATCTCGCGAAGGGCTCTGCGGACCTTAGCTTCGATCGTTCGATCGATGTCCACGTCTCGCGCCTGCGCGCGAAGCTCGGCGACGACAGCCGCAATCCGAAGATCTTGAAGACCGTGCGCGGCGCGGGCTACCTGCTCGCCGATCTTCGCCGCGGAGGCGACGCGTAACATGCGCCGCGGCGGTGTGCTGGTCTATCGCGTCTACGCGCTGACCGCGGCGATCGCGGTGAGCGTGATCGTCGCGATGATCATCCTGCCGCGCTTCGTCGGCAGCCCGCGCTATCTCGAGCCGCAAGCAGCGCTCGTCCAGAACATGGTCGATCGCTACTCGACCCGCACCCCGACCGAGCTCGCCGAGCGCGTCGCTCACCTCGCCACGCGCGTGAAGGGCCGCCTCACGCTGTTCGATCCACACGAGCGCGTGATGGGCTCGACGATCACGCCGCCGCTCGATCCACCGACCACCGAAGAGCTCGAGACCTTGAAGACCGAGAGGTGGTCTGTCGCGCGCTATCGGATCGTGGTGCGCAGCGACGATGGTTCGATGATCGGCCTGTATCTTCCCGACCACTCGGGCTTTCCATGGAGCTTTGTGATCCCGCTCGGCATCGGTGTGCTGCTGATCGTCGGCGTGGCAACCACGTGGTTCACCCGCCGCCTGGTCCGCCCGCTCAGCGACCTCGCGGAAGCCGCGCGCCAGTTCGGTAGCGGCAATACGAAGGCTCGCGCGGCGCTTCATCGCGAGGACGAGCTCGGCGAAGTCGGTCGCGCCTTCGACGACATGGCCGATCGCACGTCAGCGCTGATCTCGTCGCAGCGCCAGCTGATGGCCGATGTCTCGCACGAGCTGCGCACGCCGCTCGCACGGATCCGTGTCGCGCTCGAGCTCGCGGCCGAAGATCCGGTCGCGGCGAAGGACGTGCTGAGCGATGTCGGCATCGACCTCGACGAGATCGACCAGCTGATCGCGGACATCCTCACCACCGCCCGGCTCGATGCCGACGCGACCTCGATCCACCGCTCACCTATAAAAGTGGGCGAGCTCGCGGAGAACGCGATCTCGCGGTTCGAGGCGCGCCATCCCGGCCGCAAGTTGCAGCAACAGCTCGGCGGAACGGAGCGTTCGATCGAATGCGATTCGGCGCTGCTGCGGCGCGCCCTCGACAATCTGCTCGACAACGCTGCAAAATATTCCGATTCCCCCGTCATGTTGCAGATCATTCCGAACGGCAAGGTCGTGACGTTTGCGGTCGTCGATACCGGTATCGGTATGAGTGCAGATGACCTCGAACGAGCCGGAACCCCCTTTTGGCGCTCCGACGTCAGCCGCACCCGCAAGACGGGTGGGGTCGGCCTCGGCCTCGCCCTCGCACGTCGGATCGCGCGTGCTCACGGTGGTGACGTGATCCTCGCGTCGAAGATCGGTCAAGGCACGACTGCTCGGTTAGAGATTCCGTACGCTGAAGGTGCACTATGAGTCCCCAACTCGCTCGCTGGATTCCTCGCGTCATCATCATCGCGCTCGTGGCTGCGGCCACCGCGTTCGTGTGGATCAAGAAGCCGTGGGTCAAGGGCGAACCCGAGCTCACGTTCTCGACGGTCAACGTGACGAAGGGCTCGATCGCGGCGCAGGTCACCGCGGCCGGCACGCTCTCGGCGCGCACCACCGTCCAGATCGGTGCGCAGGTCTCGGGCAAGGTCATCGAGCTGCATGCGGACTTCAACGATCAGGTCAAGAAGGGCCAAGTCCTCGCCAAGCTCGACGACTTGCTCTTGAAGGGTCAGATCGATCAAGCGCAAGCGGCGAATGACCTCGCCGTCGCGAACGAGAAGAAGGCGGCAGTCGCGCTCAACGACGCGAGCCGCCAGTACACCCGGCAGAAGGGCTTGCAGGATCAGCAGCTCGTCGCCGCGACCACGGTCGAGGGGTTCGAGCTCACGCGCGATATCGCGAAGGCCGCGCTCGCGGCGGCCAAGGCGAGCGTCTCGCAGGCCTATGCAAATCTATTTCAAGCCAAGACGAACCTGTCGTACGCGACGATCTATTCGCCGATCGATGGCGTCGTGCTCACGCGGTCGTACGACATCGGCCAGACCGTACAATCGTCGTTCTCCGCACCGACGCTGTTCACGATCGCGGAGGATCTCTCGCGCATGCAGCTCGATACGGCTGTCGCCGAAGGTGATGTCGGCCGGTTGACCGATGGCATGAAGGCGACCTTCGCGGTCGATGCGCATCCCGGCATGACGTTCGACGGCACGGTGCGCCAGGTCCGCAACTCGCCGACCACAACCTCGGGTGTCGTCACCTACGACGCGGTGATCGATGTCGATAACCACGAGCACCTGCTGCGTCCAGGCATGACCGCGAACGTCACGTTCGTGCTTCAGAAGGTCGAGAACGTCGTGAAGATTCCGAACGCCGCGCTGCGCTTCAAGCCCACGCGCGATCAGATCCAGGCGTTGATGGCGCGGTTCGGTGGCGGTCGCGGCTCGGGCCATCGAGGCGGGGGCACGGGCCCTCCTCCCGACATGGGTGGCGCGCCGGGCGCGAAGAAGGATCCAACCCGCAAGATGCTGTGGAAGCTCGTCGACGGCAAGCCGAAGATGGCGTTCGTCAAGCTCGGCCTCACCGATGGCTCGATGACCCAGCTCACCGAGGGCGAGATCGATGCCGGCGATCAGCTGATCACCGAGATCCAGGGCCTGCCGACGACCACTCGCAAGATGGGCGCCTTCTGATGACGGCGCCGCTGATCGAGATGACGGGCATCACCCGCACGTACGTGATGGGCGACAACCTCGTTCACGCGCTGCGCGGCGTCGATCTCACCATCGAGCATGGCGCCTCGATCGCGATCATGGGGACCTCGGGCTCGGGCAAATCGACCATGATGAACATCATGGGCTGCCTCGATCAGCCATCGCAGGGTTCGTATCGGCTCAACGGCAAGGATGTCTCGCGCCTGACGCGCAGCGAGCTCGCGGATGTTCGCGGTCGGATGATCGGGTTCGTGTTCCAGAGCTTCAACTTGCTCTCGCGCACGAGTGCGCTCGAGAACGTCGAGATGCCGCTGATGTATCAGGGGCTCGGCGGCAAGGAGCGCCATCGCCGCGCTATGTCGGCGATCGATCGCGTCGGCTTGACCGGGCGCGAGCATCACCACTCGAGCCAGCTCTCCGGTGGTCAGCAGCAACGCGTCGCGATCGCGCGCGCGCTCGTCGGCGAAGCGCCGATCATCATGGCCGACGAGCCCACGGGCAACCTCGATACCAAGACCTCGTACGAGGTCATGGCGATCCTGCAAGGCCTCACCGATACGGGCATCACGGTCGTGCTGGTGACCCACGAGCCCGACATCGCGGCGTACGCGAAGCGCGTGATCACGCTGCGCGATGGCTTGATCGTCGACGACAAACAACAAAAGCCGGTGCGGGCCGAGGATCAGAGGGGCGATTCACGAGCGCCCCGGGGAGCCGCATGAAGGTCTACACGACGCTCAAGCTCGCGTTTCGCGCGCTGTGGCGCAACAAGGGGCGGTCGCTCCTGACCATGCTCGGCATCATCTTCGGCATCGGCACCGTGATCGCGATGATTGCGAGTGGCCAGGGCGCGAAAGAATCCGTCGCCGACGTGTTCCGCGCGATGGGCACCAACCTCCTGATCGTGACGAATGGCTCGCAGGCGCAAGGCGGTGCGGCCGGCGGCGCGGGCTCGCGCTACTCGCTGACCTGGGCCGACGAGCAAGCGCTCGAGGACGGCGAAGTTCCCACGGTGCGCTGGGTCACGCCTGTCCTCCAGAGCAAGGTCCAGGTCGCGAGCGACGAAGCGAACTGGAACACCACCGTGGTCGGCACCAAACCGGCGTACTTCTCGATCAAGAGCTGGGACGTCAAGGAAGGCGCGCTGTTCGACGAGGAAGCCGCGCGCACCGGCCCGAACGACGCGATCATCGGCACCACCGTCGCGACGCAGCTCTACGCGAACACGAGCCCGGTCGGCCAAGCGATTCGCATCAACAACCAGATCTACAACGTGATCGGCGTGCTCGAGACCAAGGGCCAATCCGGCATGGGCCAGGATCAGGACGATACGATCATCATCCCTTTGAAGACGTACATGCAGCGCATGGACAAGGGCATGGGCAAGTATATCTCGAAGGGCCAGATCTTCGTCTCGGTTGCCAGCGAGAACGACATCTCCACCGCCGAGACCCAGCTCACCGCGATGCTGCGCGAGAAGCACAACCTCGGCGCATCTGACGACGATGATTTCCGCATCCGCAATCTCGCCGAGTTCGCGATATCGCAGCAGAAGTCGACCGAGAAGATCACGACGCTGCTCGCGATCGTCGCGGCGATGTCATTGATCGTCGGTGGCATCGGCGTCATGAACATCATGCTCGTGAGCGTGATCGAGCGAACGCGCGAGATCGGGATCCGGATGGCCGTCGGCGCGAAGCCATTCGACGTGATGACCCAGTTCCTCGTCGAAGCACTCGTGCTCGCCGGTCTCGGCGGCGCTATCGGCTTGGCCTTCGGCGCGGGCATGGCGAAATACATGGCGGGTTACTACGGCTGGAAGTTCTTCTTTCCCGCGGCGACCGCAGGTGTGGCGTTTGCGGTGGCGGGCGGCGTCGGCGTCGTGTTTGGGCTGTATCCGGCGATCCGCGCCTCGCGGCTCGATCCGATCACTGCACTGAGGTACGAGTCATGAAGCTACGGATAGTTCTTCTCAGTTTGCTCGCGATGCCGGTTGTCGCCTTCGCGCAGCCGACGCCGACGCCGACGCCGACGCCGACGGGCGACGTACCGCCGCCGACCGACAATGCACCGCCGAGCGCGCCGCAGTGGGCCTCGGGTGTCGTCGATGTCACCGCAGCCGAGACCGCCACGCCTGGCAAGCTCACGCTGACGATGGCGCGTGCGGTCGAGATCGCCGAGAAAACCCAACCGACGCTGCGCATCGCGCGCGCCACGGTCGAAGCAGCCGAAGGTCGCGTCGATTCGGCGAAGGTCACCGAGCGTCCGACCGTCTCGCTCGGCGCCCTGATCTCGGCGAGCTCGACCGGCAACACGTCTTGCAATGCGACGATGACCACGACGTGCGGTCGCGTCTTCCACGGCACGTACGGCACCGGGCTGTCCGCGAGCGCGTCGTGGCGAATCTATGACTTCGGGCTCACCGCCGCGAACGTGCGCGCCGCGCGCGCGAATGCCGATGCCTCGATCTCGGGCGTGTCGGTGTCGTCGCTCGATGTCCGTCGCGATGTCGAGATCTCGTATCTCTCGGCGCTCGCCGCGAAGCGCTTGACCGTCGTTGCCGACGCCACCGTGAAGAGCGAAGCCGGCCACCTCGATCAAGCGAAGCGCTTCGTCGCGGCACAAGCCAAGGATCCGATCGAAGTCGCACAAGCCCAGGCGCGCTTCGCAAACGCGAAATCGGCCTTCTCGACCGCACAGAGCAACGAAGCGGTCGCGCTCGCGAACCTGCGCGGCGCGATCGGCTGGATGGATCCGAGCCGTGCACCAGCCGTCGATCCGACCTGGCCGACGCCCGCCGACGAGCAGCCTCGCGATCTCGTGACGCTCGTCAAATCGGCGCGCCAGTACCGCCCCGAGATCGTGCAGTACGACAAGCAGATC
>JAYVLQ010000085.1:0-9313 GCA_043759355.1 Kofleriaceae bacterium | reverse complement strand
AGCTGCTGGTTGTACTTGTTCGCGTCGCGCTCGGCGATCGAGCGATCGACCGCGTGGGTCTCGGGGTTCATCTCGCGCGCGCCATAGGCCGCCGCACCGTAGCCACCTGCCACCGCCAAGCTGCCGCCGAGCTCCATGATCGGGCTCGCCGTGGAGTTGCCGATCAGGTAGCCGACGATCGCGACGACCGCGCCACCTGCGATGAGGCCAATGCCGCGATGGCTCCACTTCTCGCCATCCGCGCGCATCGCGATGGTCTGGTCATGGGCTGCTTTGTCACCGGTGATTCCGAAGAAGTCCTCGTCGGCAAGTTGCTGCGGACCTTGCACCGGGTACCAGATCTTCATCTGGTGGGTCTCGGTCTTGTCCGCGTAGGACGTGCCCGTCGCGATCACGTTGCCTTCCGAGTCCTTGTACTCGGTCTCGCCGACCTTCTCCTTGTGGGTCGTGGTCCAGGTCTTGATGTCGTCCACCACGGCGAGCTGTTCGCCGCTCGCCACCACTCCCGATTTCGGGGCTTGCGCTGCGATGAGGCAGCCGGTCGAAGAAATACATAGTGCAATCGCGGTCATCCGAAACATGAGGAACCTCGCCGTTGATTAGGTGGCGGTCCGGACGGATCGTGTGCGACCGGAGTCGCATCAAAAGCTCACTTGTAGGTGAACGCAGCCACAAGTCTGGTGAACACCGCTCTGAGCGAGCTCGATCCCATGGTTCGGGACCGGGTCGCCACGGAGCTAGCGACGGTGAGGCGCACGTACCCGGATGCGGACGTCACGGACGAAGGGTTTGCGACCGCGCTCGCGAGCCGCTTGGCGGCGCAAAAAGACCGGGTGTCTGCACTCGCCCATTTACGAGTCGACGATCTGTTTCTCGCGCAGTGGTGCCTCGGCGGCGACGCGCGCGCGATCGCGGCGTTCGAGCGCGTTCACCGCACCGATCTCGACGCACTGTTCGGTCGCTTTCGCCAGCTCGCCGTGACCGATGACGAGATGCGCCAGGCACTTCGCATCAAGTTGTTCGTCAGTGCCGCTGGCAAGGCTCCCCGGATCGGCGAGTACTCCGGGTTCGGATTCTTGCAGAACTGGGTCCGCGTCACCGCGCTCCGTGCGCTGGTCGATCTCGCGCGCAGCGAACGTGCTCGCAAGCTCGAAGAGGTGCTGGCCGATGACGACATGCTCGCGTTGACGGCGCACGACTCGAACCTCGACAGTCGCTACACCCGCGACCAGATCAACCGGGCGATCAAGCAGGCATTCGCTCGTGCGATCGCCGGGCTCGTCCCGCGCCAGCGCAACTTCTTGCGCCACGCTCACGTCGACGGGCTCACGCTCGATCAGATCGCTGCCCTGTACCGCATCCACCGCGCGACCGTGGCCCGCACGCTCGCGCAGGCCCGCGAGAAGATGATGATGGAGACCCGCCGCGAGCTCGCCGACCAGCTCGGACTCGCCGACGAGCAGCTCGAGAGCCTCGTCCGCGCGGCGGACAGCTGCATCGATCTCAGCTTGTCACGTGTGCTGCGCGCGCCCGACCTCGCCGAAGGCTCCGCTGATTCATGACGAGCGCATGTCCCTCCGATGACGAGCTCGTGCGCATGCTCGAGGGCGTCATCACCGAAGCATCACTCGCGGCCATCGAGAGCCACCTCGATCGCTGCGAGCCGTGCGCCGCCGTGGTCGCAGGGCTCGGAGCGCTGAGCTCCATCAATAGCCAACGCGCGATGCCGGATCACGCGGCGCTCGTCGCCGTCGATCCCGAGCACTACGTACTGACCGAAGAGATCGCGCGCGGCGGTATGGGTCGAGTGTTGCGCGCGCGCGACCGGCGTCTCGGCCGTCAGATCGCGATCAAAGAGAATCTCATCAATACGGGCGAGCACGCGCGCCGGTTCGAGCGCGAAGCCCGGATCACCGCGCGCCTGCAGCACCCGTCGATCGTGCACATCCACGAGGCGGGCGTGTGGCCGACCGGCGAGCCCTTCTTCGCGATGGAGCTGATCGCAGGTCGCTCGTTCGACGACGTGATCAGCCGTGCCGCGACGCTCGATCAGCGCGTCGCATTGATCCCGAACGTGCTCGCCGTCGCCGACGCGATCGCCTACGCCCATCATCGAGGTGTGATCCATCGCGATCTGAAACCGAAGAACGTGCTGGTCGGAGATTTCGGTGAGACCGTGGTGATCGATTGGGGACTCGCCAAGGATCTGTCCGCGCACAGCATCGACGGAGACGATCCGTATCGCGCTCCCGCGCTCGAGGGTGCGACCGAGGTCGGCAAAATCGTTGGCACTCCCGCGTACATGCCTCCCGAACAAGCGCGCGGTCACGCGGTCGATCCGCGCACCGATGTCTACGCACTCGGCGCCGTGCTGTTCCACGTGCTCGCCGGTCGACCGCCGATCAGCGGTGGCACTACCGACGAGGTGCTCGCGCGGATCATCGCCGGGCCTCTGCCCTCGCTCGGCAGCACCCAACCAGACGTTCCCGCCGACCTCCTCGCAATCGTTGCCAAGGCGATGGCGTTCGCGCCCGCCGATCGCTATCCGAGCGCGCGCGAGCTCGCAGATGATCTGCGCCAGTTTCAGACCGGCCAGCTAGTCGGCGCGCATCGCTACTCGTTCGGCCAGCTCGCACGACGCTGGCTGCGGCGCCATCGCACCGCCGTAACCGTCGCCGCGGCCTGCGCTGTGATGCTCGTCGCGATCGGCGCGGTCGCGATCCAGCGCGTCATACACGCGGAGACCGTGGCGCAAACAGCGCGCGGTACCGCAGAGCACGATCGCGCAGATGCCGAGGAGCTGATGGGCTTCATGCTCGGCGATCTTCGCGACAAGCTCCGGCCGCTCGGCAAGCTCGAGGTCCTCGGTCTCGTCGCGAACAAGGCCACCGCATACTACGACCGTAGGCCCGTCGCGACCGAGCGCGATCGCCGCGAGCGCGCAGTCGCGCTCGTCAACCTCGGTGACGTCAGGGTCGCCCAAGGTCAAACCTCGGCGGCGCTCGCGAGCTACCGCAGTGCGCTCGCAATCTCCGAGCTGCTCGCGGCGATGGCGCCCGACGATGATTCACGGCAACGCGACCTCGCGGTCAAACACAACCGCATCGGCGAAGTGCTCGTGTCTCAGGGTGATTCTGCAGGTGCGCTCGCCGAGTGCCGCGCGGACCTCGCGATCTCCGCGCGGCTCGCCGCCAAGGATCCGCGCAACGCCGGGTGGCAACGTGATCTCTCGATCAGTCACGAGAAGCTCGGCGATGTGCTCGACGCGCAAGGCAACTTCAGCGACGCGCTCGTCGAGTTTCGCCAGTCGCTCGCGATCAGCGAAGCGCTCGCCGTGTGGGCTCCGAGCCCCGACATAGCGCGCGACCTCGGAGTCGGTCACGAGCGCCTCGGCGAGGTCTTCGCGAGGCACGACGATCTCGCAGCCGCGGTGCCCGAGCATCGCACTGCGCTCGCGATCCGCGAGAAACTCGTCACCGCCGATCCCGACAACGCGATCCTGACGCGCGACCTCGCCGCGAGTCACGACCAGCTCGGCGCGAATTTCGTCGACGAGGGACAGGTCGCAAGCGCGTTGCCACACTTCCGCGCAGCCTTGATCCTCGACCAGCGCCTGACGGAACGCGATCCGAGCAACGAAGGCCTACAGAGCGACCTCGCCGCCTGCCACGACCATCTCGCGCGAGCGTTGCGCCTGCAGGGTGATGACGCCGGCGCGCTCGTCGAATACCGCGCCGCCGTGGCCATCCAGGCATCGCTCGTGGCCCACGATCCGAGCAACGGCGATCGCCAGAGCGAGCTCGTGCTCAGTCACAGAGGCGTCGGCGATGTGCTGCGCTCCAAGGGCAACATCACCGCGGCGCTCGCCGAATACAGCGTGACCTCGGAGCTCGCGACGCGATTGACTTCGCGCGATCCGCACAACGCCTTGTGGCAACGCGACCTCGCCGCCATCCACGAAAGGCTCGGCGTCATCCACCAGCTCCAGCACGACGTCTCGAGCGCGCTGGCCGAAGATCGTGCATGTCTGGCGATCCGCGATCGGCTGGCCGCCGCCGATCCGACGAACACCGCAGCGCAGAATGACCTCGCCGCGAGCCACTTTAACATCGGTGACGTGCTGTCCAAGGCAGACATCGCGGGCGCACTCGTCGAGCACCGCGCCGCGCTCGCGATCACCGAGGCACTGGTCGCGAAGGACCCGGCGCGCACCGCGTGGCAGCACGACCGCGCAGAGTCCCACCAGACAATCGCACGCCTGCTGCGCACGCAGGGCGGCCATGCCACCGAGTCGCGTGCCGAGCTTGCCGCCGCGCTCGCGCTCCTCGAGAAGCTCCATTCCGCCGATCCGACGAACGAAGAGCTACGCGGCGAGGTCGCCAAGCTTCGCCTCGAGCTCGAGTCGTAGCCCGCTATTACCTCCACGCGAACCGTGATCTTTCGCGCGCGCGATCGCTCGCTCACCAAGGCTTTGTTTCACTTATGCGCCTTCTTCGTCCGCTTCTTCAGCGCGGCCATGCCCAGCGCGGCGGTGGTGCGGACCCAGAGGTCCCCGTCAGTGAGTCCCGCGCGCAGGCGGGCCTCGTTCGCCGAGCTGTACGGCTCGGCGGCCGCGAGACGGAGCGCGACGACACGGTGGAGCTTGCCTCGCTTGCTCTCGCACCGCGCGCGGGCCGCGGTATAGGCCGCGGGATTGCCTGGGAGCAGCGCGGAGAGCACGGTGACGAGCCAGTCGGAGAGCGTCACGTCGTCGCCCGCGCGGACCAGCTCCCGATCCGCTGCCGTGAAGAGGCGCGTGGCGAGCGCGTCGAGCTCTTCACGAGTCGCCTCGCCCTCACCGGCGAGCGCGCTCAGCGCTGCCAGATGTACGGCGAAGAGTGGCGCGGCCATGACCTCGTGCAGGAACGCGAGCGTGCCGGTCCGGTCCTGGTCGAGCGCGTCGTAGATGTCGGCGAGCCTGCGCTTCACGTCCGGCAGGCGGAGCGATCCTGTCGCCGCCCGCGCTTCGCTCACGATGCGCACCCGGAACGCCCCCTTGGCTCCTCCGTCGACAACCGTATACCGCGGCGCCAGCGCCGCCAGCGCCGCCGCGACGCGCGCCTGCTCGCCGCCCCAGTGGAGATAGAGATCCGCGACCAGGGCTCCTTCGCGATCGAACGCCCGCTCCGCTTGCTGGTGCCAGAACACGTAGCTCGGCTTCTCGAGGCGGCGCTCACGCGCGATGGCAACGGCGTCCTCGTGTCCCGCGCTCTGCGTCACGCGAGAGCGCGATGGCGGGAGCGCGATGATCCCGTGGCCGTCGATGCCGCGGAAGAAGGCCGCGATCACGGCGCGGTCGCTCTTGGTCGGCTTCACGGTCGCCGGCGTCTCGTGCTCTCGGTCTCGACGTCCGCATCTTGTACGCAACCCGCGGCCATCCCGACCAACAACACCGAGACCAGTCGAGCTTTCATAGTGCCCACCGCAGTGAGCAAGTTGTGTTCCGTCTAGCCACCGTGAATTCACGACATGTTGCAGGCGCGTGTCATGGCAGATCGATTTGCCATGGCTACCGAAAATGCGGACGGGCTCCGGTTGCCGCCGGAGCCCGTCTTACTGCCTAAGCTAACTATTTAGAGCGAGAAGCTAAGGTTGAACTTGTTGAGCGTGCCGACATCTTGCGCGGCGTTGTCGACGACCTTGAGCGTCCACCTGCCATTCGCCGTTCCGACTTCCGCGGTGGTCAGTGTGTACGAATCGACGATGTTCGCCGTGCCGCCGCCGGTGTTCTGACGGAGCGTCTTGACCGCCACGCCGTCCTTGGAGAGCGTGAGCGTGAGGTCACCGGAGTAGGTGTGCGTAATATCGACCGAGACGGTCGCGCCGGTCACGCCGGTCACGCCGGTCACGTTGATGTCGGCCGAGGCGCCGGTCGGGTTGTTATCCGGGATGGCCGCGTTCGGGCTCGAGGGGAAATCCTTGGTCGTTCCGCTGCCGGTATCCGTCGTCGCCGCGGCGACCGAGAGCTTGATCAGTTGCTTGACCTTCGCGACATCGACGTTCGGGTTCGACGGCGCCCACGTGCCGGTCGGCGACCACAGGAAGTCGATGTGTGCGTTCTCCGAATCGGCACAGAACCGGCCGCCGATGATCTTGCCGGCGCCGTTGAGCTCGAGGATGTAGTGGTAGTTGTCGGTCGAGATGTTGTCGCGGTAGCCGATCGGCGCGAGGCTCGGCGCGCCTTCGACGACGTAGCTCACGGTCATCTTGACCTCGAAGAGCGACTTCGCCGCGGTGTTGTAGGTCCACGTGGTGCCGGTGTTCCCGACACACTTGTTCGCCGCGCTCGTCGCGACCTTCGCTTGCATGGTCACTTCGTAACCGACGACCGGCTGGTTCCACACTTCGTAGTTCGCGGTTCGGTCTTCGACCAGCGGCAGCTGCGACAGGCCGAGGAAGTTCGTCATGATGACGTGGAGCGCGCCTGGATTGACGTCCGAGCAATCATCGTTCGCCGAGCCATGAACGTCGTGCGTGATGTCCTTCGCGTTGCAGCGACCACCGAGCATCACAGCGCTCGTCGTGTCGAAGGCGTTCTGGATGATGGCCTTGATGTCGCCGACTTCGAACTTCACGCCTGCGAGTGTGACTGCGTGTTGCGGCTCGGGAACCAGCTGCGAGGCCGGCGTCCAGGCGTGGCACGTGCCCCACCAGCCCTGTACGCCGTCGATGCCGTCGGTGCCGTAATCATCGGTCTTGCCGTCGCCATCGTTGTCCTTGCCATCGTGCATCGCGGCGCCGCCCTGGAAGTTCTGGACTTGCCACTTCGCAGCCGGACCCGCGCAACCGTAGTAGGTGTCCCACTCGGCCTTCGCGCCAGCGCCGTAGAACGCGCTCGGGTAGTGCGCGCAACCGGCCGCGTTGTTGAACGCGGTGTCGTACTTCTCGAGGGGCGATTGAATGGTGGCGCCTTGCCAGCGGTTGTTGTGCGAGCCCTCGCCGGTCGGCCAATAGGTATCGGCCCAGACCGTCGCTGCTTTGCCGACCGCTTCGGGATAGGTGTCCTTCCAGACTGGCGTGTTGCGCCAGCCCTTCTTCGGCAGCGCCGTCAGCGTGTACGTCAGATGTTGAGACATCCGCGCGGGATCGTTCTTGTAGTCGTAGCCGTCTGCCTTGCCGCCGCCCGAGGAGGGTGCGGCGCAATCGATATCGCCGGGAAGGCATTCGTTAGCGGAGTCGGAAGACGCGCAGCCAGTCAACAGCTGCGCTCCACCGATGATGGTGAGGCCGAGGGTGGTGAGGAGGCTGCGTTTCATTATGCTACGGGGCAAAAGCACCCCGCGTGCCAGCAATCTCGACCGTACTTCTAACAGGTTGCACGGTGTCTCACTGGTGACTGCCGTGGCTCTTGCCGGCTGATCAATCCGCCAGCTCGGCCACCAGATCGACTACCGTGGAGGGTGATGAGGGCCTTGTTCGCGGTCGCGCTGGCGGGGTGTTCGACTACCGCCGTCCATGGCCATGCGGTGACGTTGCGCCCTGCCTGCGGGGCAAGCACGTTCTGGAACGGCTCGAGCTGCGCACCTTCCGGCGATGCGCCAAAGCAGCTCGCCGCCGGTGACGCTGCCGTCATGGCGCAGGATCCCGAGGCGATCGCGGCCGCGGTTGCCGCAGCCGAGAAGGCCGGGCCACTCGATTACGGCTCGAACATCAAGTTGTGGGAGGAGCGCGGCATCGGCCTCGCGTACGGCGATGACGACCCGGGCGCGAAGACCGCGTTCGATATGATGCTCGCGCTCGATCCCGGGCATGTCCTCAGCTACCAGCTTTCGCCAAAGGCGACGCTCGTGTTCGAAGAGGTCCGCAAGGCGCAGCCTGTCGCGCCGACGATCGACGTCAACTGGAGCCGCGGTCAGAAGGTCGGCGATCCGCTCCCGATCGATATCGAGGTCGTCACCGATCGCAAAAAGTTCCTCGATCGTGCAACGCTCTTCGTGCGCTCGCGCGGCGAGGCCAGCTGGCACGCGACCGACCTCGTGCTCGCGAAGGACAAGACGGTCGTCTTGCCGGCGATCAATTCTGACAAGCCGGTCTCGCTCGAGCTCTACCTTCGCGCCTACGACTCGCACAACAACGAGGTGCTTAGCTGGGCCGACCCGCAGCATCCGCGCGAGCTCGCGCTGCGCTACGAGCCGCCGACTCCGTGGTTCCGCAAGTGGTGGGTATGGGCGATCAGTGGAAGCGTGGTCGCGCTCGCGACCGGCATCACGGTCTACGAGCTCACCATCGCGCCGCCCGGTATCGTTGGCGGTAGCGCGAGCATCACGCGCTAGCTTCTGCGCTGCCTACTGCGTGACCACGATCTGCTCGGTCCATTGCGCGATGTGATTGTTGCTATCGATGTTCTGGAACGGCAGCCGGAACGTCGGCGAGCTCGGATCGGTGGTCGCTTCGACCGCGGCCGGCGAGAAGGCGCTCATCCAGATCTGTGGGCGCGAGAGCCCGACGATCCGCGTCCCGAAATCGCGCTGGCTCGACGCCGTAATCCAGTAGATCGGGTCCGAGCCTACCGTCTGCTGGAATGGCGCCCAGCGCGCCCACGAGTTGGTCTTGCCGATCGCGGCGTTTAACGTCGCGAGCTCGACCGGCGGCGCCGACCCATCGGACTTGACGACCCAGACCGAAGCGCTCGGGTTGTTGTACGCACCGCCGTGCGTGTTGTCGGTCGACTGATTGAACAGCACGTACTTTCCGTCCGGCGAGAACGACGGATAGTAGTTGTTCAGCGCGTTCGAGACGAGCATCCGCTCAGCACCGAACGTACTCGACACCTGGTCGTACGACCGGATCCAGATCTGGCCATGACCGAACGCGTAGTCGGTGTTGTAGCCGGCAGTCGGGACGCGCACGTACACGAGCTGGGCTCCGTTGGCCGACACATCGGGATGTGTGACCTTGTCGGTCCCCGTGATCGTCATCGTCGCTTGAATCGCTTGCGACGCATAATCGCGGACGACGAGCGTGCCGTCGCGGACCGCGAGATACTGCGCACCATCGGGCGTGAACGAACCGAAGTTCCACGCGTTCGCCTCCACGCCGAGTGACTTCGTAGCGACGTCGACCATGTTCGAGGCGCCGTCGCCACCGTCGTACGTGACGGCCATGCGCGTACCATCGCGCGACATGACGTGACACGCGACGCAGCGGCCATTGGTCTGCGCCGTGGTCATGTACTGCTCGGCCGGCAGGCCCGGCTTCGCCATGTCGTGGCGCCAGATGCCTTCGGGGCTCGTCGTGCCTTTGCTCGCCCAGTAGTAGATGCCGCCGTTCATCT
>JAYVLQ010000084.1:0-3206 GCA_043759355.1 Kofleriaceae bacterium | reverse complement strand
TCGATGATGACGGGCTGCGTCGACATCGCCGCGAGCCCTGCGACATCGATCTCGGGGAGCGAGCCCCGTAGGTCCTTCAATAACGTGTCATATCCGGCCACGGACGGAAGCTAACACAGAGCTTGCCGTAACCCTCACGTGAGGGTAAGGTCGCCGCGATGTCTGACCTCGCCACCTCCGCTAGCTCCTTCACGACCGCGCCCGATTTCGCGCCGGGTCCGGAGTCGATGCTGCTCATCACTTCCGGCGCTGCCGTGAAGGTCAACGAAATCCGCGACGCCGAAGGCATCGAGGGCTCGATGGCGCTCCGGCTCCGGGTCGTCGGTGGCGGTTGCGCCGGCTTTTCGTACGATCTCTACTTCGACGAGCCGACCGAGGTCGATCGTCAGTTCGAGACCGCGGGCGTCCGCTGCGTCGTCGACGAGATGAGCCTCATGTACCTCGTCGGCACCGAGATCGACTACGTCGAAGGTCTCCAGGGCGCCGGTTTCAAGTTCAACAACCCCAACGTGAAGTCGACGTGCGGTTGCGGTTCTTCGTTCAGCGTCTGATCATTCACTGAGGCCGACGTGAACATCTTGAGCGCGCTCGAGCGCGAGCTCGGCAAGGACGCCGTCATCGGCCCGGGCGACGACCGGCTCGAGGGCTACGGCCGCGACGAGAGCCCCCTGCCCGAGTTTTATCCGCCGGCCTGCGCGGTCTTGTGCGAATCGACCGAGCAGGTCGCCGCCGTGTTGAGGATCTGTCTCGAGCAGGCCACCCCGGTCACGCCGCGTGGCGCGGGCTCGGGGTTGGTTGGTGGGGCCCTGCCCGTGCGCGGTGGCGTGGTGCTGTCGACCGAGAAGATGCAGCGGATCAAGGAGATCGATCCGGCCGACCTTGTCGCGGTCGTCGAGCCCGGGGTGATTACCGGAAAGTTTCAAGAAGCGGTCGAAGCCGCCGGCGTGTTCTATCCGCCGGATCCCGCGTCGCTGGAATACTGCACGATCGGCGGCAACGCCTCGACGAATGCCGGCGGTCCGCGCGCGTTCAAGTACGGCGTCACGCGCGATTACGTGCTCGGTCTCGAAGTCGCGCTGATGGGCGGAGAAGTGCTGCGCTGCGGCCGGCGCACCGCGAAGGGCGTCACGAGCTACGACCTCGTTGCCGGCTTCGTCGGCACCGAGGGCACCTTCGGCGTGATCACGGAGATGTGCGTGAAGCTCGTGCCCAAGCCTCCCGCCGCCGCGACGATCCTCGGCGTGTTCTCCAGTCTCGCGAAGGCCGGGCTGGCGATCGAAGCGCTGCTGCGCTCCGGCGCGCGCCCGAGCGTGCTCGAGATCGCCGACAAGTTCTCGATCGATGCGGTGCGCGCGAAGGCGCGCTATCGGTTCCCCGCGAATGCCGGCGCGATCGTCTTGTGCGAAGTCGATGGCGAAGCCGACATGATGGAGATGATGATGGAGCGCATCGGCCTCGCATTCGACGAGCTCGGCGCGATCGACGTGCTCGCCGCGAGCGAGCCGGCCGAGCGAAGCAAGATCTGGGAAGCACGCCGATTGATATCTGGGGCGTTGAAAGAGGCCTACAAGATCAGGGTCAACGAAGACATCTGCGTCCCGCGCGGCAAGATCGTCGAGATGATCGCGCGCTGCGATCGGATCGCTGCAGAGACCGGGATCCCGATCGCGGTGTTCGGTCACGCCGGCGAGGGCAATCTACACACGAACCTCTTGTCGAACGAAGATCCGCTGGATCCCACGGTTCGCGAGAAGCTGTGGAACGCGACCGGTCAGATCTTCGCGCAGGCCGTCGCGCTCGGCGGCACGCTCTCGGGCGAGCACGGCA
The DNA here is from genome assembly GCA_043759355.1 of Kofleriaceae bacterium. Taxonomy (GTDB): domain Bacteria; phylum Myxococcota_A; class Polyangia; order Haliangiales; family Haliangiaceae; genus JABFXX01. The sequence continues at coordinate 1,379 of JAYVLQ010000084.1, read as the reverse complement.
TCGGGCTCACGAAGAAGCCCTACGTCACGCTCGAGCAGAGCCCGCAGCTCATCGAATGGCAGCATCGCTGGAAGGCGATGTGGGATCCATCGGGGCTGTTGAATCCGGGCAAGCGTTTGCCCGAACGTCAGAAGCGTTGCAGCGAGTAGTTCGAAGCGGCTCGTCGGGTTCGTCCAGCAGATCGGGATGCGTCGGAGTTACTGGAACACGGACGCGGCGCCGCTATCGGTCGCCGCGTTGTTAGCGCCATCGCCGTTGATCCCCGTCGCGTTCGAATCCTCACCCGGTGCACCGACCGCGATATCGAGGGTCGTACCAGCTCCACCAACCGCGACCGAAGCACCGAAGTTGTCGCTCGCGCCGGCGTTCGCTGCGGTGAGGTGCGCGAACAACATCACGCTCGTCACGCTGCCGGCGCGCGTGAATACGTCCGCCCCTCCCTTGCCGCCCGCGCCGTGCGCACCGACGATCAGCCAGAGGCCACTCGTCGAGACCGCGACCGCAGCGCCGAAGTTGTCACTCGCTGCCGGTGCCGCTTCTTTGAGCATGCTCGCCGCAGTCCAGGTCGTCCCACTGCGCGTAAACGCATAGGCTGCGCCACTGTCCTGTGCATTGTTGTCGCCCGAACCAGCCAGGCTGTCTTCGCTGGGTGCACCGACGACGACGGTGTTGCCATCGCCCGCCACCGCGAGCGCGGTGCCAAACGCATCGCCCGCCTCGGTGTTCGACGCCTTGAGATAGGCCTGCTGTGACCAGGTCGTGCCCGCGCGTGTGAACGTGTACGCGGCGCCGGCAGCGGTCGCCGAGTTCATCCGTCGAGAGCGAGACGGATGAACCGAACAGATCACTCGTACCGCTGTTCGAGGCCTTGATGTACGCCTGCGCGACCCACGCCGTGCCGTTGTTGAAGAACACGTACGCCGCGCCGTTGTTCATGCCGTTGTCGTTCGCGTTGCCCGTACCGGTGTTGATGGTCGAGGTGCTGCTGTCCTCTTGCGGCGCACCGACCACGAGCGTGAGGCCATCGCCCGCCAGTGCGACGGATGCACCGAAATGGTCATCGCCGTCGCGATTGCTCGCCTTGAAGTAGGTGGTCTGCGTCCACGTCGCACCGCTGCGAGCGAACACGTAGGCCGCGCCGCTCGCCGGGCTGGTGTTGTCGGTCTGCGTGCCGTTGATCTGGTTAGATGCACTCGCTTCACCATCGGCACCGACGGCGAGCGTGTTGCCATCCCGAGGGACGCCAGAGCGACCCGCGCGAAGAGCAACGTTGCGCGTGCTCGCACGAGCTGAGCGTATCGCATTAGAGTGGGGCAGTGGATGACCTAGCACACGCGCTCGCAGGTGCTTCGGCCGAGGATCTGGCGAGCTGGCGCCGG
>JAYVLQ010000083.1:0-17972 GCA_043759355.1 Kofleriaceae bacterium | reverse complement strand
TCCCACGTGGGACTTTCGAAGTTCAGCCGCGTCGTCACCGTGACGCAGGCACAGCAGGCGCTGATGAAGCTCGGCTCCGAACAAGTAGAGTCTGCGCGCCACGTCGGAGCAGGACCCTCGATCAGCGGTTCGTCTTCGTGCGCGATACTGCGTTCCAAGCGCTCTTGTCTTGACGCCGACTCTGTTACGAATGCGTGACACCCGGCGAGTGAACGACTGCTTGCTCGTAGCGAGCTATTTCTTGGCCGGTGGCTCCGCCTTGACCGGCATCTGCACGGCCTGGAACAGCGTCTTGGGATCCAGGAAGTGCTTCGCCGCCGCCTTGACGTTATCGCTCGTCATGCGCGCGAGCGTCTTGATCGTGTCGGGGATGTCGTTCGGATCGTCCTTGAAGCGGAACGCCGAGGTCAGGCGCTGGCTCCAGAACCGATTCGTGCGAAGCTCGGTCTCGCGACCGCGCGTATAGATCTGCTTGATCTTGTCGAGGTGGTCGGCGTCGACGCCGTCTTTCATGACCTTCGCGACGACCTCGTTCAACGCCGTGAGGAGCTCGTCGACGCGATCGGGCGCGCAACCGAACGAGATGCCGAATGCGCGCTCCTGGTACGGCTTGCGCTGGACGTTGCCGAACGCGCCGACGCCGTAGACGCCGCCCTTTTCTTCGCGGAGCTCTTCGCGCAGCAGGTTCGAGAGCACCTGCGCGAGCGTGTACGCGTCGCGCTCCTTATCGAGCGACCAGGTGTCGGCGCCGTGGAAATCGAGACGTACGGTCGCCTTGGGCTCGACGCCGAGGTCGTACTCCTTCTTCACCACACCGGAGACCTTGCGAATGCCGAGGTCTTTCTCGGCGTCCTTACGACCCTTGCCTGGGAGGCTCGCAAGATAGGTCTCGACGAGCGGACGCAGCTTCGCGAGATCGACGTCACCGACGATCACGAAGTTCCAATCCGAGACATCAGCGAACCGCGCTTTGTAGAACGCGAGCGCCTTGTCGAGGTCGGCCTTGCCGTAGTCCTCCGGCTTGGGCAGCGTGCGGCGGACATTGTCCTTGTACTCGTCGCTCGTCGATCGCTTGAAGTACTGGAACTGCGGCGAGCGCTCCTGGTTCGCGAGCGACTCGGCGCCGTTGAGCTGCCACTGCCTGAACTGCTCTTCGTCCTTGCGCGGCGCGGTGACGTGCAGATACGCGAGCTGCATCATGGTCTCGACGTCCTTCGCCGAGCCCGAGCCGCTGAGGCCCTCGCTGGTCTCGGACATCGTCACGCCCATCGAGACCTGCTTGCCGGCGAGCACCTTGGTCAGCGTATCGGCATCGAAGTCGCCGACGCCGCCGAGCTGCGCGATCGCGGTCGCAAACCGAGCATTGCGATAATCGGCATCCGAGGCGAGCCCCGTACCACCCGGGGAATCGCCGACGAACGACACGGAGTCCTTCTCGAAGTCGCTCGGCTTGATGATCACCGTGGCGCCATTCGATAGCGTCCACTGGTAGACGCCGATCTTCTCGAACGTCTTCTCTTTGGTGATCTTGCCGGGCTTCGGCAGGTTGGTCATCAGCGCGGTCGGAATCGCCTTGTCCTCCCACGCCGGGATGTTGGACTTTTCAACCTCGCCGATGATCGCCTTGACGCGATCCTCGGTGATCGCCTTCTCCGTCGTTGGCAGCGAGACTTCGATCGCGCGGTTCTCGGCGCCACCGAAAGTCTTGAGATCGGCGTTGATGTCGTCGACGGTGACGCTCGCGAGCGCTTTCTTCGAGAGGTCGCGCTCTTCCTCGGGCAAGATCACGAACTCCTTCTCGAGGAAGTTGCGAACCAGCTCCGCGACCACGTCGCGGCTATCGAGCGTCGGGTAGCGCTCGGCATTCTCGTCGAAGGCCCGCGCGAGTACGATCTTTGCGCGATCGAGCTCGGGCTGCGTGATGCCGTGGCGTTCGACGCGGAGTGCTTCGGTTAGCAGCGTGCGCAACGACTCTTCGAGCTTGCCGTTCTTGGCGGTCGCGGAGCGCACGAAATCATCGGTCTCGCGATTCTCGCCATCGGTGCCCGCGAACGCATTCATGAACGGTGCATCGGCGCGTCGCCGCAGCACCGCGTAGCGCTCGTTGACGACGGCCTGATAGACCTGCTCCACGACGATGCGGTGAAGATCGACGATTGTCGCCTTCGGGCGATGCGCGATGAAGCTATGGATCGCGACCTGCGATTGCGCGAGCTCCTTGTCGCTCTCGATCGAGATCCGCGTACCTTCGGCCTTCGGCACGCCGCCGGTGACCTTCGCTCGCTCTGTGCCGGGGTTCGCGAGATCGCCAAACCGCGCGAGCACGGCCTTCTCGACCTCGGCCGGATCGAAATCACCGACTAGCACGATCGCCATGTTGTCGGGGCGATACCAATCTTTGTAGAACCGATAGAGCGCGGAGCGATCCGCCTTCTTGAGCGTCTCCGGGTTGCCGATCGTGTCGCGGGCCGCGTAGCGTGTGCCCTTCATCAGCACTTTCCGGTGCTTGTCGTAGAGCCGACGGTTGGCAGAACGACCGAGCCGCCACTCTTCGAGCACGACCCCGCTCTCGGACTTCACTTCTTTGTCGTCGTACGTCGCATCGCCCGCCCAGTCGCGGAGGATGTCGAGCCCTTTGCCGATGAACTGCGGCTCGTTCGGAACCTCCAGCTGATACACCGTCTCGTTTTGGTTCGTGTACGCGTTGAGGTCGGCGCCGAAGCGCATGCCGATCGACTGCAAGTAGTCGATAATCTGCTGCTTCGGGAACCGCTTGGTCCCGTTGAACGACATGTGCTCGTCGAAGTGAGCGAGGCCCGTCTGATCGTCGTCCTCGAGCATCGAGCCCGCATCGACCGCGAGCCACAAGAGTGCGCGCTTCTCGGGCTTGCCGTGCTTCTTGATGTAGTACGTGAGGCCGTTCGGCAACACGCCTTTCTTGACGTCGGACGCGAGCGGCAGCGGCGTCACATCGGGATTGCCTGGAGCCTTCGGCGCGACGCCGCCGGCGATGTCACCGGTCGATGGCGGAACCGGTGGCGCCGCTTGTTGCAGCTTCGAGCCACCGCACGCGATCAACGCGGCGGTGAGCAACACGATCATGCGTTTCATGCCCGGAACATCGCATGTCCGCCGGTGAAGATCAGTCCTGGCGGGGAACGTCTTCGACGCGCGCGCTCGGATCGAACAGTGCCGCGAGCTCGTCGGCTTTCTTTGCCGCATCGCGGCGGCCGAGCTCGATCAGCTCCGCGCAGTAATCGCCATCGAACAACAAGTACGAGAGCAAATCATTCTCGTTAGCGGCCTCACCCGCGGTGAGTTGCTTGATCAGCCGCCGCGCGATGATGCCCTTCACCTTCATGCGACCCGCGCGCACGAAATCCGCGGCGATCTTGCCGATATCCTCGGACGGGCGAATGTGCGCCACATGGATCCGGCGCAGCGGTGCCCCCCGCAACTTCACGAGCTCGTGATTCATCGTCTCTTCGAACGTCGCGCCGAATGAGGCCTCGCCTGCTTCCAGGATCAGGTTGATCCGCTGCATGCGCATCAAGTCGTACTCGGTGTGGTCGAGTAAGAGCGCGTTGAGCGCCTTGCCCGCGAGAAAGAGCGGCTTCGGATACGCCTCGACGCGCTCCTGCTGGACCGCTTTCGGGGTCGGCGCGACGTGCTTGAGCGAAACCAGTAACAGGCGATCAGCGCCGAGCCGGATCGCGGGCGACATCGGCGTGTTTTGGCGCAGCCCGCCATCGGTGAAGTACTCCTCGCCGATCTTGACCGCGGGGAACAGCATCGGGATCGCTGCCGAGGCGAGCACGTGGCGCGGTCCAATCCGCGCGGGGCGATGGCGTACGAATGGATCGCGGCTCCACTCGCGCGGCACCGGCTCGGCACTCGAGAGAAACACGACGGTGTGGCCCGTGCCGACGTGCGTCGCCGACACCGAGAGTGCGTGGAGATGACCGTCGCGCAGCGAGCGATCGATCCCGCGCCACGGGATCGATCGGATCACGAACCGCTCGAGCCCGCTCGTATCGAGCAGGCCGCCGTAGCGAAAGCTGCCCGGTAATGGCGGCGGCGGATCGGCACCGAAAAACATCTTCGCACCGCGCCACAGATCGCCGGCCTCGAGGCCGATCAGATCTTCGATCTGGAGCGAGCGCCACGCGGCCACGATCTGCTCGGCTTGCGAGCCCGGATCGGACATCGTCGCGGCCATGAACGCGGCGTTGATCGCGCCCACGCTCGTGCCGCTGACGATATCGATCGGCACGTGCCGCCCGAGCTGCTTGAACAGATCGGTCCGCAGGTAGTGGATGATGCCGGCCTCGTACGCACCGCGGGAGCCGCCTCCCGAGAGCACGAAACCGATTTTGGGACGAACGGGCCTCGCCAACAGCTAATTGTCGCGTCGCCTGGCGGGCGGCGCAACTAGTTGTGAGGACCGACGCCCGAGGGCTCGCCAGCTACGGCGTGAGCACCGTCGAGGGCGCGGAAATCGGTGCAGGCGCGTCGACCAGCGGCGATGGCGAGGGTGAAAGCGCGGGAATTCCGGGCGGCTGATCCGCGCTCGGCACGCCGGCATCGACGTCGTCGCTGATCATCTCGAGCCGCGCGTGGATCACCCCGCTCGTGATCGGCACGAAGCGGTAGCGCGCGACCGCGTGACTTGCCAGCACGAACACGAACTCGTGCTCACGACCATCGGCCATCCCGTTCCAGTACGCGGGCGTGGGACCGAGCCCAACACCGTCGACGGAAGCCTCGGCCCCAGGTGGCGAGCTGCGCAGGATCACGTCGATCGGACGGCCCGGGCGATTCGAGAGCGGACGACGGAGGTCATCGGCGCGAACGAGTGGCGCTTCTTGCGGCGTGGGACCGAGCACGCGCACCGAAGCATCCAGCGGCGCCGGCCTCGGAGCTGGCGCACTCGAGCCGCCAGAGCACCCAGCGGTTATCGCCGCGACGACAAGCCAGCGCATGCGCGAGCTATAGCATGCCGCGGTCTACTTCGAATGCTTCTTGGCCTTTGCGGCCGCGTCCTGAACCTTCTTGCGCTGGGCCTCATCGAGCACGCGACGCGCGTCGTGCCACGCGAGGATGCGGGCCTTCCGGATCGCGGCTTCCTGCTGGGTCACGGCGTCGATCGAGCGCGCGATCTCGGCGTCGCTCGTGGCCGGGTTATCGAGCTGCTTCTTGAGCGAGTCCGAGGCCTGGTCGAGCTGCTTCTTCGCGGTCGCGACGGCACGATCGCTAGCGGTGCGCAGCTTCTGGATCTGATCGCGCTGCGGGCCCCCGAGCGACAGGTCGCCGAGGTCCTTCACCGCGTCGTCGAGCTCGTCGTCATCGTCGACATCGGGAGGTGACGACAGCTTGTCGTCATCGTCATCGCCGTCGCCGGTGTCGAGGTCGCCGTGCAGCCCGTTGATATCGATGTGCAGGCCCTTCGGGCCGAAGCTCTTGCGAAGCGACCTGGACAGATTCTTCTCGAAGTCTTTACCGAGCTGGCCGTCGTACTTCTCCATCTCGTGACCGAGCTCCTCCATCTCCGCGGAGATGTCGTCGCCCATCGCGGTCATCTGGTCGCCGAGGTGCTCGAGGTCGGTGATGTTGATGTGCGAGAGCCGCGCCGTGATCTTGGTGCGGATGTTCTCGATGTGCTTGTCGAGCTTGTCCTTCGCGTCCTTCGGCAAGGTCGACGAGTTGATCGCGTCTTGCGCGGAGCGCAGGGCGTTATTCACGATCTCGGGGAGTCCGGAGACCGTGACCTTGCCGTCGTGGATCTCGACGGAGATGCCCTTGTCGGGCACCACGGGCGCCACCGGCGCCACGGGCGCCACCGGTGCGACGGGCCGCGGCGCAGGCGGCGGTGCCGGCCGCGCGGGACGCGGATCGGCTTGCGCGACGATCGTCGAATCGCTCGCAGCCCAGGAGTGGGCATCGCGACCTGAATCGGCGTGACCGACGAGGCTGCCGAAGATCACACTGCCGACGATCATCGAGGGAAACGAGATGGCGAGAAACGTTTTGGTGCTCATGGTTCGGTTCCTTTGAGAACGGCGCCGTACGGCGCGAGAGATTTTTCGAGGCGGTTCCAGCGGGCGCCGAGCCGCATCGAGCGATCGGTGTTGGCGAGGTGAACGAGCGAGCGAACGTCCTTGTCGATCGCCTGCGGTACCTTCGGCATCCACGGATCTGGTTTGTGGATCGGATTCGTCGTCGGCAGTTGCCTGATCAAGGCCTCGGGGATATACGCGACCGAGTCGGACTCCCCAGCCGGCCGCACGAACAGGAGCACGAGCGCGGCGACCGCCGCTGCACTGATGAGGCTGACCGCAGCGACGCGCTGACGGCGGCGGACCGTGACCCGATGCTGCGCTCCTGCGGTGACGCGCGACGCGAAGCCCATGCCTGGATCCGCGGCGTGTCCGGTCTTCGCGAGCGCCCCCGGTAGCGCGACCGTGCGCTGGCAGCGTTCGCAGGTCGTCGCGTGTTCGGCAACCTCACCAAGCGGTTCACCGAGCGCGACACGCTCTGCGACCACATTACACATCGGGTTCATCGGTGCTCCTCCATCAGATCGCGTAGCCGAGCGAGGCCACGAACAAGGTGGGTCTTGGCAGTGGCCAGCTCGACGCCGAGCATCGCGGCGATCTCCCCGACGGGAAGATCGTGGCCATATCGCAGGACCAGCGCGGTGCGCTGTTGTGCCGAGAGCTGCTCGAGGCGGCCAAACAGCGCGCCGAGCTCCTGGTGCGAAGCGAGCATGTCTACAGGCGCGTCATGTGCGAGGCCATGCATGCGCTCCGCGATGTCCTCGCGCGGCGCGGCGATCTCGGTCGCGGTCGAGGGCGCCGCGGTCGGCTCGGACGTCTGATTCTTGCCCGGCAACCACCCGAGCAGCGAGCGGCGAAGCCTCCGCCGACGCAGGGCGCGCAGGCACATCGAGGTGACGACGCGCAGGAACCACGCGGGCGCGGCTTCGGTGTCGCGGAGGTCGTCGATCGATTCGCACGCGCGCGCGAGGGCTTCCTGCACGGCCTCTTCGGCCTCCGCGCGATTGCCGAGCAGGTCGTAGGCGACCGCGTAGCCTCTGCGCGCTGGACCGGTCGCGAGGCTTTCGAGCAACCGCGCTCGTGCATCGGTCCTCGACGACACGTCTAGCGATGCTCTAGTGAGGGACATGTTTCGCACGCTGCGTATAAGGAGCATCGAGGCGCGCGCGCGGTGGACACGCGTAGGCGCTGATTTCGCGAGCGATGTCGTGGAGCTAGGCGCGAGCGGTCACGGTGAAGCCAATCCGGGCACCACCGCCGGGGCGGTCCGCGATCCAGGCGCCTCCGCCATGAGCAACCGCGATCCGGGAGACCAGCGCGAGGCCAAGGCCCAACCCACCACCGCTCGAGGGCGAAAAGGCGCGAAACGCTTCGTCGCGCTTGTCGGCCGCGACTCCGGGTCCGGCGTCGTCGACTTCGATCGCGACCTGCGCACCGCGACGCTCGATCTTCACGCTGACCACGCCGCCGCCGTGGACGCGCGCATTCTCCACGAGGTTCGCCACCGCACGCCGCACGAGCGTGGGATCGACCGCGGCATGGACATCACCTTTTGCGGCGACCGCTTCGACCGACACCCCCGCCGCCGTCGCGACATCGACCGCGAGCTCGCCGAGATCGACCTCGCGACGCTCGAGCGAGCCGAACTCGAGGCGCGACGAGGCGAGCAATCGCCCGACCAGATCATCGAGCAAAAGAACTTCGCGCTCGAGCTCGTCGAGCGATTTCATGTTGCCGGTATCGCGTGCGGTCTCGACCAGCACGCGCATGTGGCCGAGGGGCGTGCGTAGCTCGTGCGAGACCGCCGCGAGCAGCTGGCGCTGATCCGAGAGCTGAGTCTTGATCTTGGTCGCCATGTCGTTGAGCGCCTTTGCGAGCAACCGCATCTCTCCACTATGTTCGAGCGGATCGATCTGCGTGTCGAGCTTGCCGCCACCGATATCGGTCGCCGCTTTGATCGCGAACATCATCGGCCGGGTCAACCGGAACGCGACCGCGCCCGAGACCGACGAGATTACGAACAGCGACAGTGCGTAGTAGTACCAGTGCGCGAACGGCCACAAGTGATGACCGATCGCGACGCCGCCGACAAACATCACGGCGAACCAGGTGAACATCCGGCGCCGCATCCGCGACATCAACCACCACGGCATCCAGCGGCCGCGATCGGTGGTGCGCATCCACATCTCGCGTTCGGCCCGGACCTGGCGCCACTTGCGCGCGTGCACGCGGTGATGGCGCTCGATGTGGCGCATCCGCTGATCGTGGTGCTTGCGATGCTGCGCGTCGCGCTTGGTCTCGCCGGGCGCGAGCGAGAACACCTCGCAGTTGCCGGCCTTGACCGTGCCGATCAGGCGCAAGCGCGGGCGCGCAAGATCGATCGTGGTCGCGGTCTCGCGATGTTGCATCACGTTACCCGCGATGCTGATAATTTCGAGCTCGACCGCCATCGTCTCGGGCACGACGAGCTCGAGGTTGCCGAACTTGATCGAGCAGTGAATCGTCGTGAGCCCGGGCCCGAGCTGCGCCTCGCGGAAATCGAGCTCGCAGTTGCCCATGAACACGCGGATGTCGAGCTCCTGCGGCACGGTCCACACGCCGTGACGCTCGACGTTGCCGAGCTTGACGCGGATCTCGTCGCGCTCGGGGAACCCGGGATGTTCGCGGTAGGGATGACTCATGAGGGATCGTCCGAAGATCGCGCGAGTGTGTAACCGATACCGCGCACGGTGCGAATGCGTTGCGCGGCGTCGTCGCCGAGTTTCTTGCGCAGCCGCGAGATGTGGACATCGACGGCGCGCTCGCCGACCGCGACATCGCCGCGGCCTGCCAGGTCCATCAACGCACTGCGGGGTACGACGCGGCCCGCGCGACGAAGGAGAGCGAGTAACAGATCGATCTCGAGGCCGGTCAGCTCGACGGGCTTGCCATCGACCCACGCTTCGCGCGCGGAGGCATCGATCGTGATGCCGGCCGCCGTGAGCTTCTCGGCGACCGCCGCCGGATCCGCGCGGCGCACGACCGCGCGTAACCGCGCGAGCAATTCCCGCGGCGAGAACGGCTTCGCGACATAGTCATCCGCGCCGAGCTCGAGTCCAACGACGCGATCGGCCTCGTCGCCTCGCGCGGTCAACATGATGATCGGCGTGCGATGGCCCGCGTCGCGAATCTTGCGAAGCACGGCAAGACCATCGAGGCCCGGCATCATCACGTCGAGTAGCACGACATCGAAGCCGCCCGCGGCGAGCTGATTCAGCCCGTTCTGGCCGTTGTTCGCATGCACGAGCGAGACGCCCTGCGGATCGAAGTATCCCGTCAAGAGCTCCGCCAGGCGGGCGTCGTCGTCGATGAGGAGCACGCGCAAGGCCTTATCCTCTCACACGCGGTAGGGGCTGCCGCCACGCTTGAACCACCCACCATCGAGCATCGAGGCGAGCTTGTCGCGCTGGTGCTCGTCGAGCACCGCATGGATGTTGCGAAGGGCCTCGAGCACGGCCGCCCGGGTCTCCGTGGTCACCGCATCGACGCAGCCAAGCACCGCGCCCAGCGCCGCATCGTCGAGGATCGGACCGCGCATCGCCGCCGCGAGGTCGCCCCCCGAGTCGCGCAGCGTGGCCCGGCTATCGCGCATCTTCGCTTTGAGGGTACCGACCTCGTGCATGATCGCGCGCTCCTGGGTCGGCGTCGCGTCGATCCGCGAGAACATCCTGAAGAGCATGCCACGGCCGTGATGGCCGCCGTGCCAGCGGACCCAGGGTGGACCGTAGTGATGACCATCGGCGAAACCGTGGTGGTGACAGCGAGCGCGGCGAGCCGCGACAAAACCGAGCAGACCGAGACCGAGTGCGAGGCAGATCATATAAAGCGTCCTTTCACTGGTCCAGGATGGCGATCCCATGTTTCCGCGACGTGCTCGGCGTTGTGAAGAAACCTTGCAGGTGCGATCTGGAGGCCGCGGGCACAATTTGAGTGCGGCATGAAGTTGGTGTTGGTGATGGTGCTTGCCTGCGTCGCGTGCGCTCCCACGGGCCCGGAGAAGCCCACGACCGAAGAGGAGATCTCCGAATCGATCCGTCGTGACTTCTTCTCGGCGTTCGCGCGCAACGATGTCACCGCGATTCGCAACTCCGCGCGCGAGCCCCTGGAGTACGCCGGCATGTGGTTTCCCTCGGCGGCGTGTCAGCGCGAGGTCCCGGTCGCGCGCCGCATCGGCGCTGACAAGCTCGCCGATTTCGCGGCGTGTCTGGCGACGTTACCGCTCGTTCCGAGCACGCGTGACGATGCGCTCTACGGCGTCGAGGTCGCGACGTATGATCCGGGCGTCGAGATCGAGATCGGGTTCGACGATCTTCATCCCGATCAGGGCGCCACGATCGCGTGGATCGGCTTTGCGGGCCGCCAGGGCCGAGCGGATGGCATTCCCGCGGTCACGCCCTCGCCTCGCGCGTGATCGCGGGCGATCTCGAGCTCACCACGATGCCCGAAGCGGAGGCCGCGCTCGATGCCGAGATGGCAACGATGCGTCAACCGTTCCTCTACACCTGGTTCAAGATCTGCGTCGACGCGGAGGGCAGCGACACGAGCGTGCGGGCAAGAAATTCCTCGTCGAGCCTTCGGGGCTTCCGAGCTACGACGCGAAGGTCACCGCGTACGTGAAGCAGTGGAAGTTCAAGCCATTCTTGATCGCTGGAGTACCGAGCCGGGTGTGCAGTGGCTTGAAGATCCACTACACGCAGCACTAATTTAGTCCGAGTCTCGTCGGACATACGGACAAGAAACGGCCGCAAGCCGGACACCGCGGTCCTGATTGCAGGGACTTGAGAGTTGGCCCGAGTTGTGATCATGCGAACCGCGTGGTCGGACTCATTCATTCGTGCGCGCTCATCGGGATCGATGCGGTTCCGGTCGATGTCGAGTGCGCGATCGCGGCAGGGCAGCTGCCTTCCTACAGTGTCGTCGGGCTACCGGCGCCGTCGGTCAAGGAAGGCGCGGTCCGGATTCGCAGCGCACTGCGCGCGATCGGTCACGATTTGCCCTTGAAGCGCGTGGTCGTGAATCTCGCGCCCGCGGATCTGCGCAAGAACGGCTGCGCGCTAGATCTGCCGATCGCGCTCGCGATCATGATCGCGGACGGGTTGTGCGAGCCCGGCCCGATCCTGGACCTGGTGGTGCTTGGCGAGCTCGGGCTCGAGGGCCAGATTCGCAGAGTGAATGGGGTACTCGCAGCCGCGATGCTCGCGCGCGAGCGCGGGATGCGCGGGGTGATCGTGCCGCAAGAGGTTGCGGCCGAAGCACTGCTCGTCGAAGGACTCGACGTATATGGCGTCGAGCACATCTCGCAGATCGTCAAGGCGCTGCAGAATCACGAGGAGCTTCCGTTCGCGGCGGTGGCCGAGCCGAGGCGCAAGCAGCGGCTGCGCAAGGCCGACCTGGTCGATCTGAGCGAGGTCCGTGGTCAGTACGCGGCGCGCGAAGCGATCGAGATGTCGGTCGCCGGTGGCCACAACTTGCTGCTCGCGGGGCCGCCCGGCACGGGCAAGACCATGCTCGCGCGGCGGTTCGCGACCGTGCTGCCCACGATGACTCGCGACGAAGCGCTCGAGACCACCAAGATCTATTCGGCCCTCGGGTTGGTCGAAGGTGGATTGATCGAGGAGCGGCCATTTCGATCACCGCACCACACGATCAGCAGTGCGGCCCTGCTCGGCGGCGGATCGCAGCCGCGCGCCGGCGAGATCTCGCTCGCGCACAACGGCGTGTTGTTCCTCGACGAGCTTCCCGAGTTTTCGCGCGCGGCGATCGAGGGTCTTCGAGAGCCGCTCGAGGAGCGTGCGGTCTCGATCATCCGGGTCAACGGAATGCTGCGTCTGCCCGCGTCGTTCTTGTTGGTCGCAGCGGCGAACCCGTGTCCGTGTGGGTGGCTGGGGACGACGGTGCGCGAGTGCACGTGCCCGCGGTTCGCGATCGAGCGCTATCGATCGCGGCTCTCGGGGCCGCTGCTCGATCGTATCGACCTGCAGGTCGTCGTCAATCCCGTGAAGCTCGAGGAGCTCCGCTCGCCGTGCCCCGGCGAGGCCTCGGTCTTGATGCGCGAGCGTGTGATCGAGGCACGCGATCGGCAAGTCGCGCGCCTCGCACCGTACGGGATTCGCTGCAACGCAGAGATGACCACGTCGGTCTTGCGCGCGACGTGTCCGCTCGGCACCGCGTCGGAGCAGGCGCTCGTGCACATCGTGGAGAAGCGCAAGTCGCTCACGGCGCGGAGTATCGATCGATTGATCAAGGTCGCGCGTACGAATGCCGACCTCAACGGCAACGACGCGATCACGCCGCGCGATCTGTTCGACGCCGCGAAGTATCGAACGAGCGATCCGCTCTCCGATCCCGTGCTCGACGAGCTCGGTGCGGCGCAGCTCGAAGCCGACGCGGCGACCCGAGCCGCCGCCAAGGCCTTGGTCGCGCGAACGTTCGCCGAGCACGGCCCTTCGATCACCGAACCACCGAGCAACTGAAGGAACCCACCTCATGTCGCCACTCGCACGCAAAGTCTATCGCCAGCTTCGCAAGTGCCTCGCCGCGGGCAAACCCTCGATCACGTATCGCGAGCTCGCCTCGATCAGCGGTGATCTCCATCCGCGCTCACCGGCCTTTCATGCGGCGCTCGGCGAGGTCGCAAACGCGTGTCGCCACTCGGGCTTGCCCGTGTTGCCGGCGATCGTCTGGCGATCCGGGAGCAACCGTCCGAGTACCGGCTACTACAAGGTCGCGCATCCTCGCGCGCGCACCGAAAAAGCTCGGATCGTCGGTTGGCAGCGCGAGCACGCGCGCGTGATGGCCGAGATCGAGGCGTTTCCGCTCGATCTCGATAGCTAGGCGGCGGCGGTGCCGCAGCCGCTGCAGAACTTCGCGCCCGCGACCAACTCCGTGCCGCAACCCGTGCAGAAGTGCTTCGCCGCGGAGGCTTGTACGACCGGCTTGCCGCAACCGGCGCAGAACTTCGCGCCCGGTGCAAGCTTCGTCGAACAGCCCGGGCAGTTCGCGCCGAGGGCGTGCTGAGCATTCGGATCGAAGTCAGCGACTTGATCGACCTTTCGGAGCTTCTCGTGGACCTGCTCGACCGCGACCATGGCTTGCGCGGACGCGGCCTCTTCGGCGAGATCCGGCGCGCAGTTCTCGCACAGGCCACGCTCGGTGTTCCAGCAGACCTCCGGACACACCCAGATGCCGCAGCGTGTGCACTGGTGGAACTTCGGCTTGATCTCCTCGACCGCGGTTTGAAAGGCGCTGTCCCATGCGGGGCCGCGGAGGCCGTCCTTCATGTATTCGCCGGCCTGGCCAGCGGCCCAGAGCGTGCCGCCACCGAACAGACTCCCCAAGCCCTTCGCGATCTTGGAGCCCATGCCGAGGGCGCTGCCGTGGAACGTCGAGCGATAGCCATTGCCACACTTGTCGCAATGGAACTCGAACTGGTAGCCCGTATCGTTGCTGTGGTCGGTGTAGTTGCGTGTGAAGGCAATCGTGCCCATAGGCGGTGACCTTACAACGAAACGGATTGGTCTTGCTTGGCCCCCGAGGTCCGTGGGATCCGAGGAGCGATGATGAGCCATGTGGGCGTGATCCTTTTGGCATCGTCGGCAGCACTGGCCGGCACGCCGACGCCTGTGCCTGCGAGGGTGCCCGTTCCGCCGCTGGTCGGCGCGACCGAAGTTCAGACCCTGACCGCCTCCGCGGGCTACATCGACGATGCGATCGCGTACGACGCGACCCGGCTCGCGTACGTCGTCTCGGACGGTCAGACGAAGTCGGAGCTCCATCTCGTCACGGCAGGGGCGCCCGAGACGATCGTCGATCTCGCGCGTCTCACGCTCCATCCGTTGACGATCGATTTGATCGGACCGAAAGCATTCGTGGTCGGGCTCGACGAGCACGCCGAACAAGTCGGCGCACTGATCGATCTCACCCCCGCGGCGAAGAAGCTGATCGTTCATCGAGTCGGTCCGGCTACGAACATCGGCGTGATCAAGCGCGACGGTCAGCGCCGGATCGCACAGCATCGGCTCGAAGGCACGCGGCACGAGATCGAGCTCGATTCGATCGAGACCGGCAAGCGGATCGCGTTGCGCGGCTTCGAGCTCGATCAGACCGAGACGAACAAGGCGCTCGATTTTCACGTCAACCATTGGTCGGACGGATGGACGAAGGCCTACGGGCTCAAAGGCGGCGAGTGGGATCCGAAACAGAACATGCGGATGCCGACCGTCGAAGCGACCTACGACCTGGTCACCGGCAAGATCAGCGAGACGCATCCGATCGGCGATCTGTTCGAGCAGCGCAAGCGGTTTCAGGTGCTCGCGGATGCGGCCCGAGAGACCAAGACCGGGTCGACCGATTTCGTGCGGCTCGCGTGGGACAACAGCGGTCTCGTCGCATGGCGCGCAGGCAAGGCCACGCCGCTCGAGCTCGACCAACCCCTCGGTCAGTACGATGCGAAATCGCTGCAAGGTTCGATCGAGGCCGACGGTGCGACCTGGATCGCGCTACGGATCGATCCGGTCAACCCCGACGCCGTCGCGCGCCAAAAAGCCGATCCCGAGTACTTCGATCTGTTCGAGGCCGGCCCCGACGGTAAAGCGGTCCGGAGGATGCGCGTGCTCGCGAGCGGTCTGCGGTTCTGGTTCGGCGTGATGCGCGACAAGATCTGGCTACTCGAGCGCTCGAACGGCTTCGATCGCGGCGGCACCGCGCTGCGCGTCTACACGATCAACTGAACTGCGAGCTGCGACGCGACCTTCGCGTCGTGCAACGCGAGCGCACGGTTCGCCTTGATCGAAGCACCACCGGTCACCGCGGCGAGGCGCTGCAGCAAATACGGAGTCAACCGCTTGCCGGTGATGCCGCGGGTCTCCGCATCGCCGAGAGCGGTCTGGATCGCCTGATCGATCATCTGCGGATCGAGCGCGGCGTCCGCCGGAATGGGATTCGCCACGAGCACACCTTGGCCATCGAGATCCTCCCAGTGGGTGTGCAGGATCTTCGCGAGGTCCTTCGCATCATCGACGCGATGTTCGAGCTCGATCTCCGAGCGCGGCGTGTAAAACGCGGGCAGCTCGTCGGCGCGAAAGCCGATCACGAGGACGCCGAGCGTCTCGAGCATCTCCATCGTGCGCGGCAGATCGAGGATCGCCTTCGCGCCCGCCGAGACCACCGCGATCTTCGTCCGCGACAGCGTGATGAGGTCGTGCGAGACATCGCCGGTCTCGCCGCGATGCACGCCGCCGATGCCGCCGGTCGCGAACACCCGGATGCCAGCCTTGGCCGCGAGCACGCTGGTCGCGCTCACCGTGGTTGCTGCCGAAGTCCCGCGCACGAGATGCACCGCGAGATCCGTGGCGCCCGCCTTCGCGAGATCGCGGCCGAGCTTCGCGATTTGCTCGAGCTGGTCGAGCTCGAGCCCGATGCATGCTTTGCCGTCGAGGATCGCGATGTGAGCCGGGACGGCGCCATGCTCGCGCACGACCGCTTCGAGCTCGAGCGCGACGCCGTGATTATCCGGGTACGGCAACCCGTGTGCGACGAGGGTCGATTCGAGCGCGACGATCGGCTTTTTGGCCTCTCGCGCCTCTGTTACTTCTCGGCTGAAAACGAGATCCACACCTCATCATAGGGTCCTCGCGCACGCGCATGCTCGTGCGCGGGCGAGAATCCGCTTACTACGATCGGGCGTGAAGATTCTCGCGCGTGTCGTCTTTCTCGGGCGCGCCAGGACGCCTTTCGATGCTGCGACCAATGCGCTACTCGCACTCACCAGCATGTAGCTCACCGGCGGTGGCAACTTTATCGCAGCGCAGACCTGCGATGGTGCGAACACGTCGCCGGAGCTCGCGTGGACCGGCGACGAGAAGGGCGCTGAGCTTCGCGATCGTGCTCACCGCTACCACGAACAACCTTACCCAGGTGGTCACCTATGACATCTCGCCGACAGCCGAGCTCGCGAAGGTCTACGCGCCTACGACCTGCCGGGACGCATCAGGCAGTCTCGATCAGCAACATGCCTGGCTACAGCCGTCCGGGGCCGCCCGTGACGGCGGACCGCACGTCTGCGAGTTTTCGGTCCACGGACTCGACGTGGCGAACCTGCCGAGCACGGACATGTCGATCTCGAGCGAGGTGCCCACGTCGCTGATCCAGACTCACAAGGTCGCCAAGGCGACATTCCTTTCGAGCTATGCACGCTAAAGTCGCGGCCATGGCAGGGTTGCTCGGAACGATCATCGGCCTCGATCGCGACGGCATCGGTTCGATCCACCTCGACGACGGCCGCGACATCCGTTTCGGCATGAGCAGCTGCGTCGGCATCCCGGTTCCAGCTGCTGGGATTCGAGTCTGCGTGCTCGACGTCGTCCCGGGTTTCCGCGGAGCACTAAAGGCGTCGAAGGTCCTGCCGGCTGTCGAGATCGCGAAGCCCGAGACGCCGACGTGGGAAGCGTTCAGCGCCGCGCATCCGCGCTGGAGTGACGTCGCGGACGTCTGCCTCCGCCCTGCCCTCTTGGCACCCAGGCTGCAGGCTCCGCCGAAGCTCCTCGCACCGTGGCGCGACGAGATCATCGCGACCGCGCCGATCATCGTCGGGCTCTCGATCACCGATCAGATCGAGCCGACAGCGAGCGATAGCTTCTCGCACGGCTCGATGGCGTTTCTCGACCGCCCCACGTGGCCCGCGTGCGGGCTGTGCGCGAAGCCACTCGAGATGTGCTTCCAGCTCGCACCGGAGCTGCTCGTGCCGTGGATCGCGGATGGCTCGGGGCTCGTCTCGATGTTCTGCTTTCACTGCCTAGCGAAACCCGATCGCGCGAAGGCGTACGTGCGGCTCCTCGAGCCGCGACATCGTGTGGTCAGCTCCGATACGACCACGACCGCGTCGAGTCAGGTACGGCAACCGTCGCAGCGCATCCGCCCGCAGGCTCCGGTTCGCCGCGTGCCGAGCTCCATGTGGTACCGGTATCGCTCGTCGATTGTCGTGGACACCGCGGCGAGTGCGCTGTTTGGATTCTCGGCAGTCGAGGGGTTCGAGGACGAACTCGAAGAGCTCGAGGACTGGCTCACCGAACAACCTGGTGCGAGCGACCGCCTGGGGGGCGCGCCCGCATGGGATCAAGATGACGCGACGCCGTCGTGCGCGCACGGCGAGATGAAGCAGCTCGTGCAGTACAACGGCGGCCAGTTCCTCGACGGCGGACTGCACGTCTTCTATTGCCCGGACTGCAACGATCTGGACTACGTCGCCGAGTTCTGAACTGCGCTTTTGTGGCGCGCGAGCCACGGTCGCGCTCGAACGAGGCGATGCTCGTCGCCGATGTAGATCGTTGCTCGCGCGTTCGCCCACTCGGGTTACTGGAGCGCCCGCGCGCGGACTTCGTGGTTCGCCACGGCACCACGTGCCGCCGCGACTACTGCGTCGGCCGAGGCTACGCGAAGGACGACGACGAATGTCACGCCAGGCTCGCGGAGCATGGCGAATGCACCGCGCAACAATGCGTCATGACCGCCGCTCTCTAATTCCGAATTCAGAAATGGGAGATGGAGGCGGGACGGAGCGAACAAGTGACGCATTCCAATCGATGTTTCTGGGGACGTGATCTTCAGGTCAACCGAGCTCTCCACCGACGCTCACGATCTCGTCAAACTTAGTCGCGAGCAATCGATGTCCCACGTTGGGCGCAACGCGTTCACCAGCCGGCGGCTACGGCGCCTACCCGTCTCTCATTTGCGTGTGCGAGCACGCACGTGGTAGTCGAGGTCCCACGTGGGGCATGGACCGTTGTCCGGCTTTCGGACAGTGTGCGACTCGAGAAGATCTACGCTAGACGATTCACACCATTGCCGGCGGTCTTTCGTTGACGCGATCTATCGCGGCGC
>JAYVLQ010000082.1:0-24311 GCA_043759355.1 Kofleriaceae bacterium | reverse complement strand
CTTGCAGATCGCCAACGAAGAATCCGGCAAGCGCGAAACCATTCCGATCACGATCAACGCCGATCAAACGACGACCATCCAGAGGACCTGGTGAAACGATGACCTCGAAGTTTGCACGTATCGTGATGCTGTTCGTAGCGTGCCTCGCAGCTCGTGCGCACGCCGATAACGGAGTCGTCGTGATCGGCGGCGCGGCGCCCGAGCACGATCGAACGACCGTCCGGACCGCGGTCGAAGCGACCGCGCGTGCAGCGGGCTGGACGCTCCAAAGCAAACCGCTCGGTAAGAAGGACGCCGATGCGCTACTGAACTGCCGCGATGCAACGTCGCCATGGACGTGTGTTCCTGCGTCGCTCTCCGAAAGTGGGGTCGAACGTGTGTTCGTGGTCGCCGTCGACAACAAGCAAGGCGACAACGGAGCACCGATGGTGGTGCTCACTGGAACCGTGATCGCGACGGGCTCGCGCGCAGCCACCGTCAACCAGCAGTACTGCGAGCAGTGCGCCGACGACAAATTGGGAAAGGCTTCGACGTCGCTCGCCCAGCAGCTGCTCCGTGACCTTGCGGTGCGCACCGGACGCACGGTGCTATCGGTCCGGTCCGTCCCACCAGGTGCGCAGGTCAACCTCGACGCCACCCCGGTCGGGATCACGGACGGCGCCTTCAACACCTATCCGGGCAAGCACGTGCTGATCGTCGAGAACCCCGGCTACAAACGCGAGCTGCAAGAAGTCGTCGTCGAAGACGGCAAGACCACCGAGTTGATCGTGAAGTTGGTGGCAACGCCGGTCGAGACGCATCACCGCGAGGAGCCCGAGCGACCGTCACGCATGTTGCCTGCGATCATTGCAAGTGCGGGCGTCGTCGCCGTGGTCGCCGGAACGTACGTCTCGTTCACCGCGTCTGATCCGACATCGGGATCGCAACCCCGCTACCACTACAACGGCGCTGGTATCGGACTCGCGATCACGGGCGCGGTCGCGATCGGCGTGGGTGCGTTCCTCTGGCCCTGGCACACCCGCGCGGCACCGAGCGTTGCCATCGTGCCGGGTGGTGCAATTGCAGGCTGGGCCAAGGCTTTTTGAGCGCCGCGTTTTCTGCACAACCTTGGTCCGCACGCGCCGATAGCCCATCCCGAACTTGGAGGAACGAGATGGGTAACTACGCAGACGCAAAACGAATCTCGAGCACGACCGCTATGCCCGATGCCGCTGCTCCGCAGCGCAAGCCGCTGCCGAAAGGCTCGGATGGCAGCAAGGCCCCCGCGCACCAGGCCGGTGAGAAATCACGACCGAAGAAATCTGGCGTGATGTTCGACGCGCTTAACCCGCCAATGAATCCGACCTACGTCGACGCGGTCGCGTCGGTCGAACGACACTTCCGTCGTGAGGGAGAGATTTGTGGCTTACTCGAAAAGGCCGCCAACAATGGGTTCGAGGCGTTCCGAATCCGAACCTCTGTCGACTACAACCGGTCTACCACGACGGCGCTCGTACTCTTCGAGGCGGCTCTCGCCTTGGTCCCAGCGGGTGCCGCGATGCTCGGAGTTCTGAAAGAGCTCACCTCGGGTGTGAACGCGGTGAAGATTGCTACGAAGGTGGCCCAGATCGGGGGTGACGCCCGACGAGTCCAGAACGTTATCGACAAGGCCCACAAGGCTCAGGAGTTCGCCGAACATCTCGCCAAAGAGTCCGAGGGCGTGAAGTTCGTCAAAGAAGCAGCGGAGAAGGTCCTCGCCGGACATGAAGCCAACGAATCGAGAACTCAAGCTCAGGAAACGGGCGACGCGCAGATCGAGATTCTACATTCCCTCACGGAGCTATCCGCCGACACCATGCAGGCTCGCTTCAGTCGCGAGAGCGTAGTGGTGGGATTGCTCAAGCTACTCGAAACGAGTAACGCATCGAACGACCTGAATAAACTCGTTCTGGAAACGCTCGGAGAACTGCCGGACGGCAAAGGACTCGGCACAGCTGCCGCGGCAACCTCCGATGAGTTCGAGATCAAGCTTTATGTTGATTGGTACCTGGAGTCGGGCAAGACATCCAAGCTGGTCACGTATTCGAACGGGACAAAGGTCAGCGAGGACTGGGAAGGCATGCCAGACGCAGTTCGAGAGAGGTTCCGCGTGCTCGGTAAGATGCACCTGATCGAGGAACATCCAAAGCTCAAGTATGCCCGAGAGGATCGAGAGCACTTTGTCGGAAACAAGATGTGAAGTCCAAGGGCGCGATGAGACGTGATATCCCCCCGCAAATCATTGCCTGCTTGCTTGCTTCCATCGCGTGCAGCGCTCGCTCGGTGGCGCGAGAAGACGATCCATTTCCTCAAACCGTGGGCCCCCCGTACGGATTGAGCGCACTAGCCGGTGGCATGACCCAGCAGGAGACAACGGCCGTACTCGCGAAGGACGAGTCGAACCGTCAACGTCTCGAACAAGCGCTGCGCGCGAGCAATCGAACCCTCGAGCGCGCACTGCGTTTCGATCAAGGTCGTCTCGGGGACATTATTTTCGAGGTCAGTGACTGCGCCGCGACCAACCGCCTTCTCCGGTCGAAGTGGGGGGAACCCGCAACGAGCCCGATGAACGAATTGATTTGGCAAAGTAAGTCGTCGTACTGGGTCGCTGACGTGACCGTTCCGCAACATGGGTTGTCGTGCGTCTTCTTGTTCACCAGCAGCTCCTTCTTCGGTTCCAAACCGAACGCTGGGCTTGCCCGGTTCGAGCCCGGTATGTCGCGCGCTAGCGCTTCACGAATCGACCCGGCGCTCGCCAAGGCAACAACGGCGATATCCATCCCGGCTATCGCGGAGGGCTACCAAGTAGCTACATTCCGCGGCGATCAAGTTGAGAACACGTACATGGTCTTGCCGACAAGAGCGATTGTCGCACTGCGCGCAGCGTGGGGATCCGGAGCGACGCTCGATGATGGTGCGCGAACGGTCTGGATCGATGCAGACACGCGATGGCGAGCCACGTTGGACCACAATCAACTCTTCTTCGACAAGGCAATGCGTTGGGAAGATTGGCTCGGAGACGGGCCGTTCGTCCAGGCGCTTGGATCCGTGGTGGGAAAGTCGCTGGCGGAACTGCGAAGAGATCGAGGTGATGCGCTGATCGAAGACTTCGATGCGTTTGACAAGCGAACGTTGTACTCGATGCGAATTCCGGCCGAGGAATGGGATCCGCGGTCGACGAGCACTGCGAGCCTGCACGTCGATCACGACATCGTGACGTCCGCGGCCGTCACGCTTCGCTACACGACGCCATCCGTACGTGACCAAATGCTTCGACAGTTCGAGAAGAAATGGGGAGCAGAGACGGCGACGAAGCTGGGCGCTGACTTCAGGGTCGCCGATCCGAGGATCCAGGTTCTCGATCTGCGTACGGAGTTTCAGATCAACATGTACGCGGACGCACGGCCGGTGCCGTGATGCTCGCGGTGCTCGGAGATCTATTCAGCGCCGGACGCGGCCACGTTGTGGAACAAGCTCGGCCAACTCTTGATCGGCTCGGACGTCGAGCCGGTGAGCATGCGAAAACGATGACGGCTCGAGACGGAATTGCGCCTTAGGAGAAAATCGAATGAAACTTGAACTTATCCTTGTTGCCGTAGCAATCGCCGGCTGTACCAAGAACAGCAACTACTGCCCCGGCGCAAATCCCGACAACAATTGCGCCGAGATCGACGCACCCGGGCCTGCCATCGACGCGCCACCCACTGGTTGCGGCTCCGACGGCGATTGCAGCGGCGCGACGGCGGTTTGCGACACAGGCACGCGAGCCTGCGTCGCGTGTACTGCAGGAGAGCCGGGCGCCTGCACTGGAGCCGCTCCGGTCTGCAAACAAGACGCCTGCGCGCCTTGTAGCTCGCACAACGACTGCTCCTCGAACGCATGCTTGCCGGATGGGTCATGTGGAACCGATTCCAATGTGGCGTACGTGGACCCTGGAGGAACAGACAACACGAGCTGCACGAAGGCGACTCCGTGCACCAAGGTTGCCAAGGCGCTCGCGACCGCGAAGCTGTTCTTGAAGTTTCACGGTACGACGAACGAGCAGGTTTCGATCAACAACCAGAACGTGACTGTGCTCGCTGATGTTGGCGCGCAACTCACGAGCAGCAGCAACGGTATTCTTGTCGAGATCAAAGGTACGTCACAGGTTTCCATCAACGATCTCGAAATCACTGGTGCGTCAGGAGGCACCGGATACGGGATTTCTATGCCAACCGGCAACACCGCGACGGTGAACCTGACCCGCACAAAGCTAACCAACAACAATGCCGGCGGCATTTCGGAGAACGGCGGCACTCTTGCGATCGCGCAGTCAACCGTCTCGGGAAATGCTGCTGGCGGCATTTTAGCGAGCGTTGGCAGCGTATTGTCCGTCACGCGTTCAACCATCTCCGGGAACACAGCAGGGGGGATTTCGGTAGGCGGACAGTTTTCGATCGTCAACAACTTTTTCTTCGGCAACGGTAGCGGTTCGAGTGTTGTTGGCGCGGTCTACATTTTTGCGACTCAAAACGCCGCGAACCGGCTCGACTTCAACAGCTTTAACAAGAACTCAACGCAAGACGGGCTAGGCTCCGCGATCCAATGTACCGCCGGAACGTTCACCGCCCGAAACAACATCATGAGCGGCAACGGAACATTGACCGACATGAATCAGACCGGCGGCACGTGCACGCACGCCTACTCGATCGCCACGCCCGGCACCCTTCCGACCGGAACGGGAAACTTCGCGCTCGATCCGCAGTTCGTGAACACGACTACCGGAGACCTGCACATACCAGCTGGTAGCCCGGCTATCGACGCCGCTGATCCAGCTGCGGTTTTGACCGGTTTGGAGGCCGTCGATATCGACGGTGATGCGCGGCCGCAGGGTGTGCACGCGGATATCGGAGCGGACGAGCATAAGCCGTGACACTGCGGATCAGCCTTGCATCGCGGGATGCTGTGCGTTTCGAAGAAATGTCCGTAAGCGTCTGATTTGATTCACTGTACAAACGACGCAACTTCGAACCTCGACGACCGATAGCCTCGGTATGAATCACCCAGAATTATCGCTCCGGCTGCTGGCGAACGTCGCGATCGGGACGGGCCCCGCACGACCGGCGCGCGCGGAACTGCACGTGGCGCAGAAGCCGGCGTTGACCGTGAGGATGCACACGATTATCGAGTCCGACGTCGCTCGCATCATCGCGGTGACGCCCGAGCCCGGAGAGTCCGTACAACGCGCGTTCGATCGCAAGGAACAAGAGCTCCGAGCGCTGTTCCTGAGCCTCACGCGTGCCGAAAGTATCGCGCTACATTCGAAGCTGAGCGTTGTCCGCGACCACGCCTCGTCGGTGCTCGCGCGCCTCACCACGGAACGCCGCAGCCGCGTGCTCGCACGACTCGCGGAAGTCTCGAGCGCCAAGGTAGGTGACTGACTGATGATTCCCGAGCACGACCAATTCGTGGATGAACAACTCCAGATCACGTGTGCGCGCATCACCGAGGCCGTCGAGCTAGCCAAGCGGGGAGCCGGTCGCGCCGATGAAACAGCGTGGCTGCTAGCATGCGCCGCACGCGAGGCAGAGGGATCACACACGACGAGCTCGTGGCCGATCTCTCGGATGGGCCTGAGCACCACCGAGCAGCGTGCGCTCTGGGTGCTGATCGCGCAGGAACTGAGTCCGAACGCACGCCTGAAGTTACGCGACCTCGCGACCGACGACGACGTCGACGTTTCGCTCGATGTACTACGTCGAGTTGTCTACGGGTCGCGACCCGCCGAGCACGTCTGGGGCGAGCTCGCCATCACTGGACGGTTGCGTTCGACATCCCTGATCAGCGCCGTCGAGGGTGATGGAATGCCAGCCCACCGGATCGCTTTTCGCGTCACGCCGCGCGTCCTCGCGCTCGTCCATGGCGTGATCGCGGTCGATGACGAGCTGACCGCCATCGTGGTGCCGGATCCGGCGATGCGGTCGCTGGACGAGCTCGTGGTGAATTCGAAGGTGCGCGAGCAGACGTGTGCCGCACTGGAGCGGCCGACCGGCATGACCATCATCAGTGGGCTCGGGGCGTCAGGGCGACGTTCGCTCCTCGCGGCTGCAGCACGCGAGATCGGCGTCGAGGTGCTCACGATCGATGCGCGCCGGATCAGCCAGGAGCGAACGCAGGCCGATCGCCAACTCCGGATCGTGGCACGCGAGTGTTTGTTACTCGACCGCATTCCGCTGGTGATCAACCTCGAGGCGCTGCTCGGCACGAGCGATCTCGACGACCGCCTCGATCTGATCGAGAAGACGTTCACCGGTCGCGTGCTCGCGACCACCTCGACACCGGTCGCGCGACGCTGGGCCGCGCCACCGACCGTGATCGAATTGCCGCCGCTCTCGGGAACCGAACGCGCGGTGCTCTGGAGCCGTGCCCTGCCCGAGGCTTCGCAGGGCGATGCCGATCTCTTGTCGACGATCTACCCGCTCGCGCCTGCGCTGATAGATGCGGTCGGTCGCGTCGCGATCGACGATGCGAGAGGTGCACCTCTCGAGGCCAAGCACGTCTCGATCGGAATTCGCACCGTGCTCGACGACCGGTTGGCCGGACTCGCGACTCGCGTGACGGTGACGCAGAAGTGGGAAGACCTCGTGCTTCCCGAAGATCAGACGCTTGCCGTGGTCGAGCTGCTCGCGCGGATTCGTGCGCGGCGGCGGGTCTACGAGGACTGGGGGTTCGCCGAGAAGCTCGGCAAGGGTCTGGGTGTCACGGCGCTGTTCTCCGGTCCACCCGGTACTGGCAAGTCGATGTGCGCGGGTCTCATCGCGAAGGATCTCGGGACCGAGATCTATCAGGTCGATTTCGGCAAGATCGTTTCGAAGTGGATCGGAGAGACCGAGAAGAACCTCGCGGCACTGTTCGATGCCGCCGAGGCGGGACACGCCGTCCTCTTGTTCGACGAGGCTGACTCGCTCTTCGGCAAGCGAACGGCTGTCAAGAGCAGCAACGATCGCTACGCGAACCAGGAGACCAACTTCCTCTTGCAGCGGATCGAGACGTTTGCCGGCATCTGCATTCTCACCACGAACTACGATCCTGCGATCGACGAAGCGTTTCGTCGCCGCATCGCGGTCCACGTGCGCTTCCCGCTTCCCGACGAGGACGAACGCGCGAAGTTGTGGCGCGCGATGCTACCGGCGAGTGCTCCGGTCGACGACGACCTCGAGCTTGTCGCCCTTGCTCGAAAATACCTGATGGGCGGCGGCAACATTCGAAACGCGGTTCTACGCGCGGCGTTCCTCGCGGCCGACGCGAGCGAGCGCATCGGCAACTATCACCTACGGCAGGCGGCACAGCTCGAGTACGAAGGCATGGGAAAGCTGGCGGTGGTCCGTGACTGACCGAATGCAACGCGGCATCGGATGATCTGCGATACCGCACATCGCGGACGCGAGAGATCTGTGGTCGTCGCTCGGTCTGATGTAGGATTTCGTCGTTCGCGGCAGGCCGGTGATGTTGTCGCCGCACGATCAAGATGAGGTGCTGGGGATGTTTCTTCGAGTCTTAACGCATTGTGTGATGGTGTGCGGTGTCCTCTTCGCGACGCGTAGCTCATCGGCGGCCCCAGCGGCGCGCGAGACACCTCGGATCCTGGTGTTCGAATCACACATAGGCGGGCGGTCCCCGGAGATCGCTCGTTTGATGGAGCCGCTCGACGACGAGCTCGAAGCACACGGGTTCGCCGCGCGCCCTCAAACCATGCTCAAGCTCGCCGGCGGAGGCGCGCCGCGTCCCGGCATCCTCGACAAAGACCAAGGTGCCGCTGACGTCGCGCAGAAGGTCGACGCCGGTTACCGGCTGTTCACACAGGGCAAGGCCGCCGAAGCGAAGGAGAAGTTGTCGCAGGCGATCGAAACCATGCGCCGCAATCCGGCGACATTCGCGCTGGACACGAGCAACACCGACGTCGCGTTCCGCGCGCAAGTGACCTTGTCGCTGAGCTACAAGCAACTCGGCGACGCGGCGAATAGCGTCGCTGCGATGACCGAGCTGATCCGGATGTTTCCCGCGCGGCCACTGCCACGGAACGCGTACGGACCCGGTGACGAAGGTTTCTATCGCGACGTCCTCAAGCAGGTCCAAGCGATGGGACGCGGTCGCCTCGCGGTCACCGCAGGTGATACGCGTGCCGTGATCTTCGTCGATGGCCAGATTCGCGGCGTGGGCTCAGCGACGATCGGTGACCTCGTGCCGGGTCTTTATCGCGTCTTCATCCAGGTGCCGCAAACGATCGGCCGCCAGTACGAGGTCACGGTCGGCGCTAACGACGAGAGCAAGCTCGACGTTCACTACGACATCGACGACGTGCTGTGGCTCAGCGACAGTTGGGTCGGATTTCAGTTCCCGAACGAGGGCGATCGCGGTCGCGAGGGAAAGCTCGCGGCCGAGCTCGCGAGTCGCTGGTCACCGGGCGCAGGCAAGACCGCGGTTATCGGCACCGTACAGCTTCAAGGCAAGCCCGCCCTCGTTGGGACGTTGTATGCGAACGACGGGAGCGTGGTCTTCAGCGCGGCGGTTTCGGTCGCCGAGGCGAGCGAAGTGCGACTACGTGCATTGGCGCGATTCCTCGCCGATGGGACGCCGGCCGACGGGCTTCAGATCGTGAAGGGAAACGCCGAGCCGGCCGAGGCGCACGAATCGGCCGAGCCGAATTCCAACTGGCATACCTCGTCGAAAGTCATCGGAGGGACCGGCGTGCTGCTGATGGCGGGCTCGATGGTGGCCTACTTCGCAAGCCCTGCCGACGATCACTCGAAGCCGACGTACAACAACCACCGCACGCCCGCAGTGGTCGCGTTCTGTGCGAGCTCGTACGTCGCGGGCGCGGGTGTGTATTTGTGGCTGCGCGACTCGCGTTCTGTGGATCCGCTAGCGGCATCGCTGATCGGAATCGGAATTGGCTCGATCTTGTCGGGCGCGATGTTGTTCGCGACGAAGGAAGACGCCGAACCGGGGTTTCAGCGTGAGACCTATCGCCACACTGGGACGACCGGATTGATCGTCGGTGGCGTAGGCGTAGCGCTCGCGGGCGTTGGCATCTATCTAATGAACAGTGAACGCGCCTACCCGACGGTTTCGATCGTCAACGGAAGTGGTGTCGCCGGCATCGCGGGCTCGTTCTGATCCTGTCAGAGCAGATCGACCCAGATCTCGTCGGAGATCTGGGTGATCTTGTAACGGCGCAGCTCGAGGCTCGCATCGTGCCGGCACTTGCCGGTGTGCAGATCGAACTCGTACGCGTGGCCAGGGCACACGAGCGCGCCGCCCTCGAGCCAGCCATTCGCGAGCGCGACATCCTCGTGCGGGCACACGCCGGACGTCGCGATCAATTCGCCGGTGAGGTTCGTGATGATCACGGGCCAGGTCACGCCGGTGACCCGGAACGCGCGGAATTCGCCTTCGGCGACATCGCCGACCTGGCAGACCTTCACGCGCAGCGCCATGCCTAGACCTTCGCCCGGGTCCGAGGGTCGAGTCCATCGCCGAGCAGGTTGACTGCGATTATCACCCACGCGATCGCGATGCCCGGGACCAGGACGTAGGTGCGAAAACCGGTCTTCCACAGGAACGCGGTGCCCTGCGCGAGCATCGCTCCCCAGGTGTAATCGAGCTGCGGGCCGAGCCCCAGGAAAGACAGCGCGGCCTCGATCGCTATCACCGCGCCGAAGCCGAACGTGATCTGGACGATCGCGGGACCGACGAGGTTCGGCATCAAGTGGCGCCGCATGATCCGCGGGCCGGAGGCACCGAGAGCGCGCGCCGCCGTGATGAAATCGCGCTCGCGCAAGGCGAGCACCTGGCCGCGAGCGACCCGCGCGTAGCCGACCCAGCCGTTCGCACACAGCGCGAAGATCACGACGCCGATGCCAGGCCGGCGTACGGTCGCGACGATCGCGATGTTGAGCAGGATGCCGGGAAACGCCATCAAGATATCGACGAACCGCATCGCGACCTCGTCGACCCAGCCGCGGTACCAGCCGGCGAGCGTGCCGACCACGATGCCGATCGTCGCGGAGATCGCGACGACGCTGACGCTGATCACGAGCGCCTCGCGCGCACCCCACAAGAGCTGCGACAGCGTGTCGATGCCGTTCGAATCGGTGCCGAGCCAGTGTGCGGCCGAGCTCGGCAGGAAGCGCTGCGCGAGGTCGATGTGCGCCGGATCGAACGGCGCGAGCCACGGGCCGAAGGCGCCGAGGATCACGAACACGCCGAGCATGGCTGCACCGAGCCTCATGCGACGCGGATCCTCGGATCGATCAAGCCGTACGTGACATCGACCGCGATGTTGACGAGCACGTAGATCACCGCGATCACGAACACGGTGCCTTGCACGACCGGATAATCGCGCTCGCTGATCGCCTCGAGGAGCGTGGTCCCGAGGCCCGGCCGCGCGAACACTTTCTCGACGATGATCGCGCCGGTCAGTAACGATCCGAACTGCATGCCCGCGACGGTGATCACCGGCAGGAGCGCATTGCGCAGCGCATGGCGAACCAGCACCGTGCGCTCCGGCAGGCCCTTCGCGCGCGCGGTGCGCACGTAGTCTTCACGCAGCACCTCGAGCATCGAGCTGCGCGTCATCCGCGACAGCATCGCCATCAGGTGCGTGCCGACCGCGATCGCGGGCAAGATCAGCGCGGTCGCGCCGGTCTCGGTCGGGCCCGGCAACCAACCAAGCTCGACGAAGAACACGAGCACCAGCACGCTCGCGAACAGCATCATCGGCACCGCGATGCCGGCCAGCGCGGTAATGCTCGCGAGCGTATCGATCCACGTATTTTTGTGAACGGCCGCGAGCACGCCGAGCGGCAGCGCGAGCACGATGCCGACGAGCATGCCGGCGAGCGCGAGCACGATCGTATGAGGCATCACCGCGAAGATCCGCGCCGCGACGGTCGGCTTGCGCTCGGGATCCGGACACTGATGACCGAGCGTGCCATCGACGACGTGACCGAGGAACGTGACGAGCTGGACCGGCGCCGAGCGATCGAGGCCGAGGCAGTGCTCGAGCTTCGCGCGTTGCTCGGGCGTCGCTTCGCCACCCGCGAGGTGATCGACGGGATCACCCGGTACGAGGTGCAGAAACGCGAACACCAAGATCGTGACGCCGAGGATCGCGAGCGCGCCGGATGCGAGCCGGCGCAGCAAGAACGATCCGAGGCTCATGTCAGGCTAGTTCGTCACCGGCTTCGGCGCGCAGAACTTCGGGGCGGAGTCGTCGATCTTCTGGCCGGGCGCCAGCACGGGCTCGCCGCCGTGCGTCTTCATCAAGGCGAGCGTGCGGCACTCGTACTTGTCGCGGCAGTCCGAATCGGTGTCGCACTTCTTCATGCAGAAGCGCGTCTCGGCGCTGCGCGGCACGCACTCGCCATCGAGGGTGCAGAGCTCGTCTTCCGAGCAATCATCGGTCGTGACGTTCTCGGTCTCCGGGTTACACGGCAGGTTCGAGAACGAACCATCGAAGAAGCGAATGCATGCGGCCTCGCCAGGGCACGTCGAATAATCGCAGCCCGCGATCGTGCAGTACCCTTGATTCTCGGCGCTATCGCAGACGCGCGAGCCATCGACCGCACAGTCGGAGCCGACGATGCACGCATCCCCGATCTGCTTGCCGCATCCAAAGGCGGCGAGAACGAGGACTAACAACGAAAAGCGCATGAGCCGGCGCATCCTATCGGCACGTTGGACTACCCACAAGGTGTGTGGGTTGCCTTCAAAATGCGCTAGATTTCGGGGCCATGCGAGCGGTCGTCCAGCGGGTCAGCCGCGCCAGCGTCACGGTCGAGGCCCGGGTGACCGGCACCATCGAGCGCGGCCTGCTCGTCCTCCTCGGTGCGGGCGAGGGTGACGGGGCGAATGATCTCGCGTACCTCGTCGACAAAATCACCCATCTCCGGATCTTTCCCGACGACGCCGGCAAGATGAACCGGTCCGTCCTCGAGGTCGCGGGAGCGGTCCTGGTGGTCAGCCAATTCACGCTCTACGGCGACGCGCGCCAGGGTCGGCGACCCGCGTTTACCGGCGCCCTCGAACCAATCGCCGCGAAGGCCCTCTACCAGCAAAGCCTCGTCGCGATTCGTGCAGCGGGAGTTGCCCACGTTGCCGCCGGCGAGTTCGGCGCGGACATGAAGGTCGATCTCGTCAACGACGGCCCCGTCACCATCCTCTTAGATTCTCGCAAGCTGTTCTAAAAACCTGGCGGCTGACCAAGGCAGGGTCGCTGGCGGCGTCGATGAAGGCTCGCTTCCGTATCGCGTCGATGTCGATCGCCGCTCGGTCGTGTACTGCAGCGATACGGCACGGCGACATGCGGCTCGGTCACGATTTCAACGAGCGAAGATGCCGACCTCTTGATCTACGGCGGCAACACCACGTGCGTCTCGGTGACGACCAATGCGGCCGAGCTCGTGATCGTCGACATGGGCGCCGGGCTCATGCACCTGGGCGACTCGCTGATGGCGGGCGCGTTCGGCAAGGGCCAGGGCCGCGCTGCGATGCAGTTGAGCCACACCCACTGCGAACGATGAGAGTCGTCATCGGTGCTCGCGAAGTATGGTTGGTGGCCCCGCATTCTCGGTGCGTCGAGATGTTTCGGCTCGAGCGTCGTCACTACGTCACGCCGTCACGCCGTCACGCCGTCACGAATGACGACGGCATCTGGACCGAAGCTCTGGGTCATCGACAGCGCCTCGATCACTGACGTGTGAACGTCAGTGATCCTTCGAGCTCGTCGAACGCGCCGGCCTTGAGCTCGTCGCCATCGACGGCGGCGAGGTTCTGGAACGTGAGCTCGCCCGCACCAGCTTCATCGCCGAGCCGCGCGGCAAGCGTAATCGAAGAGATTTGCTCGATCCGAATATCCTGCGCGACGCAGTTGTTGCCGACGGTCACGCCGCCCGGATAGAGCGGCGCGGTGAAGCGGCCAGCCGGATCGACGGTCAACGCGCCCGCGTAACTCGCGACGAACTGCTGCTCGCCCGAGCCATTGCACGAATCGTTGATGTCGCCGACGCCGCGAACCGTCATCTGAACGGTGCCGCTGCGTATCGTCGGTAAATCGCCTGCAAACTGCGCCGTGCCGGTGAGGGTCGCGCGTGATTCTTCACGGGCCTCCGCAGCGCGACACGCGGGGACGAGTGCAGCGAGGAAGAGAATGCGAGCCAACATGACTGAAAGGAAGAGCAACCGTCGTGCCGTCGCCGTAGACAGCGGAGCGAGGACATCGGACATTCTTGACAATGTCCGTAGCCCAGCGAGCCGCACGCGGAGCGATCTGGACGGTCGCCTCGAGCATGGGCGGGCGCGCAGTGGGCGTTCTTGGCACGATGCTGATGACGCGGTTCCTTCACCCCGATCAGATCGGTGAGGTGAACGATGCTGCGATCGTTGCGATGAGTTGCAGCTGGATCACGATCTGGGGCTTCGGACAGTACGCGGTCGTGAAGGGTCGTGGCGACGAGGCCGCCGAGGTCACGTGGCACGCGACCGTCGCGTATCTCGTACTCGGCACGATCTCGATCGGGCTCGGCGCTTTGTTCGCGGGGCGGTTAGCGCCGCTGCTCGATGCCCCGCACGCGGTCAGTTACATCCCGTGGATGGCGCTCGCGGTGTGGATCAAGCGCTTGAGCGCGATGCCCGAGCGCGTGCTCACCCGGCAGATGAAGTTTCGCGCGTCGGGCATGGCGCTCGCCTTCGGCGAGATCACGTACACCGCCTCGGCGCTGACGTTGGCCGCGCTCGGTTGGGGCGGCATGTCGATCGTCGCGGCGAATATCGTGCAGTCGTGCGTGGTCGTGTTGATCCTCGTGAAGGCCGCGGGAATCAAAAGTTGGGCCACGCCGACAAAGCTCAAGTGGTCACGGTTCAAGGACATGCTGAAGTTCGGCGTGCCGCTCGGCGTGCAAGGCATCGCGCACAACGCAGCGAGGTACTGGGACAACCTCACCGTCTCGCACTTCTTCGGGCCGGGCTCGGCGGGCGCGTACAACATGGCCTACAACCTCGCCGATATTCCGGCGATCCAGGTCGGCGAGCAGATCGCGCTCGTGCTGATGCCGTCGATGGCGGAGCTGCCGAAGGAGCGCCGCGGTCCGGCGCTGGAAAAGGCGAGCGCGATGCTGTCGCTGATCATCTTTCCACTCGCGGTGGGCCTGGGCTTGGTCGCGTATCCGTTGATCGGATTGATCCTGCCTTCGAACGAGTGGCAGGAGGTCGCGCCGCTCCTGACGGTGCTCGCGTGCCTCTCGGTGTTCCGGCCGATCACGTGGACCTTGTCGGCGTACATGGAAGCCGAGTCCAAGACCGGGCGGCTGATGTTCCTCGAGGTCGCGAAGGTGGTCTTGATCGTCGGTGGCATCGCCCTGTTGTCGCCGTTCGGTTTGCGGATCTCGGCGTGTGCGGTGGGCATCGCGTTCGCGCTGTCCGCGGTCGCGGGGGTGATCTTGGTCGCGCGCGAGGGGCCGTCGGCGACCAAGCTGCTCATCGGGTTCTTGCAGCCACTCGCGGCATGCGGCTGCATGGGTGGCGCGATCTGGTTGGTCCATACCGCGCTGGCGAACCAAGCGTACGGGCTGCAATTGCCCGCGATGATACTTGTCGGCGGCGTCGTGTATGTCGCGGCGGCGTTGGTGTTGTGTCGCGCCACCGCGCGCGAGCTGCTGAGCCTCACCAAGCGGGCGCTCAAGAGATGAGTAACTTCGCCCTCGTCGGTGCCGCCGGGTTTGTCGCCCCGCGGCACATGAAGGCGATCGCGGAGACGGGAAATACACTCGTGGCCGCGGTCGATCCGCACGACAGCGTCGGAATCATCGATCGCTATTTCCCCGATGCAGCGTTCTTCACCGAGGTCGAGCGCTTCGATCGGTTTCTGGAGAAGCGACGGCGCGTCGATCCGGTTCACTACCTGAGTATCTGTTCGCCGAACTACCTCCACGATGCGCACGTGCGGCTTGCGCTGCGCGTCGGAGCGCACGCGATCTGCGAGAAGCCGCTGGTGTTGAGCCCGTGGAACCTGGATCAGCTCGCCGCGCTCGAACAGGAGTACGGGCGGCGCGTGTACTCGGTGATGCAGCTGCGGTTGTTGCCCGCACTGCAGGGGCTCAAGGCGCGGTTGGGGCGCGAACGCGCGGATGTCGAGCTCACGTACATCACGCCACGCGGGCGCTGGCACGATGTGAGCTGGAAGGGCGTGCCGGAGAAGAGCGGAGGGATCGCGCTGAACACCGGCGTGCACTTCTTCGACGCGTTGATCTGGTTGTACGGGTTGCCGCAGAGCTCGCGCGTGTACATGTCGCAGCGGGACAAGATGTCGGGCGTGTTCGAGCTCGAGCGCGCGCGCGTGAGCTGGTTCTTGAGTGTGGACGGCGCGGACATGCCGAAGGGCGTGGGCAAGCCGGCGTATCGCGAGCTGGTTTCGGATGGTGTAGCGCTCGAGTTCTCGGATGGGTTTCCGGATCTCCACACCGAGGTCTATCGCGACGTGTTGAATGGCGGAGGGTTTTCGATCGAGGACGTGAGACCGGCGATCCAGCTCGCGCACGAGATGCGAATCGCGAGCCCGGTCACGCCGGGCGCGGACGCGCACCGGCTGCTGCGTAGAACGATCTGATCGCGTCGACGACGTACGCGAGCTGAGCTTCGCTGAGCTCGGGATGAACAGGTAGTGCGAGCACTTCGCGCGCGGCGAGCTCGGCGTGTGGGAGTGATTGGCCGGTGGAGAACGGCGTCTGCTGATGCAGCGGCTTCGGGTAATAGATTTCAGTCTCGATGTGACGCGCGCGCAGATAGGTCCGGAGCTCGTCGCGTTGCGGTGCTCGCACCACGAATTGGTGCCACACGTGACCAGGAGCGTCAGTCGGGAGCGTGAGCGGCGTGATGGCGAGTGCGTCGCAGTAGTACGCGGCGTTGGTACGGCGTTGCGTGTTCCACGCCGCGAGGCGCGGGAGCTTGACGCGCAGGATGGCGGCCTGGATCGTGTCCATGCGGGCGTTCGCGCCGACCACGTGGTGCTCGTACTTCGGACGAGCGCCGTGCGCGCGATAGAGCCGAATGCGATCGGCGAGGGCGGCGTCGTTGGTGAGCACCATGCCCGCGTCGCCTGCCGCGCCGAGGTTCTTCGAGGGGAAAAAGCTGAGCGTGGCGAGAGGACCGAGGTGAGACGAGCCGACGGCTTGTGCGGCGTCTTCGAGGATTGGAAGCTCGGTCGCGATCGGATCCGCGGGACGGCCGAAGAGGTGAACCGGGACGATCGCGCGTGTGCGTGGCGTGATGCGCGCGCGTGCGTCGGCCGGGGAGAGATTGAAGCTGAGTGGATCGATGTCGGCGAAGACTGGCGTCGCGCCGAGGCGCGCGATCGCGCCAGCGGTGGCGAAGAACGAGAAAGTTGTGGTGATGACTTCGTCACCGGCGGTGATGCCGAGCGCGAACAGTGCGGCGAGCAGCGCATCAGAGCCGGACGAGACCGCGATCGCGTGAGCGTGCGAGGTCGCCATTTCGCGTTCGAAGGCGACGATGTCTTCGCCGTTGATGTAGTGGCCGCTCGAAAGGACGCGATGGATCGCGGCGTCGATCTCGGGCGCGAGCGCGGCGTATTGCGCGCAGAGATCGGCGAGCGCGACGTTCATCGGGTCTACGATGCGTCGCCCTCCAATTCCTGGGAAGACCGCGACCTCGTTTGATCTGGTTTTGTTATCGCCGGATGCGTGCCTGCGGGTAGCGTGGCACTTACTGCTCGGCTGCGAAATTCTCGAGGCAATCGAGCGCTTGACCGCTGGTGGATGGCGGGTCCAAGCTGGTCCGTGGCGTATTCTCCGATTCTGGCGTGTTTGGTGGTGGCCGCTTGTGGCTCGAACAATAGCAATCATCCGACCGACGGCTCATCGCCGGCGAAGGATGCGTCGATAGCCGACGCGCCCTCAGACGGACCGCCGATCGCGTCCGCACTCGTGATCAATGACGGCACCGGGTCGATCACGACCTGGGCCGCTCCAACTGCATTCGTAAGCTCGACCTCCATGGGCCGGCTCTTCATTTACAACACGAGCAGCACCGCAACGCTCGCCACGATCACGACCTCGTTCGGCGGCCCTGATGCAGCGAATTTCACGGTCGACCCTGGTAATTCGACCTGCACTGCACCACTAGCGGCGCATGACGGATGTTGGATACGGATCAAGTTCTCCGCGGTCGTCGCGGGAACAAAGTCGGCGACGCTGAGTGTTTCCGGTGGCGGACCAGCACAGACGATCGCACTCACGGCACTCGGTCTGCCGACGATCGCAGGGTTGACCAGCGATCTGGCAGCGGTCGACTTCGGCACGCCAAACAAGAGCGATACCGTGCAACGAACAGTGTTGCTGGAGAACCTGGGCACGACACCGCTGACGCTCGGTACGCGCACCGCAACCGCTCCGTTCACCGTTTCCGATAATTGCCCGGCAACCCTCACGATGGGAGGTGCTTGCACGATCACGCTCACGTTCTCGAGCGCAAACCTCGGCCATTTCACGGGCACGCTCGCGGTCGCTTCTGATGCGAGCAACATATCGATTCCGCTGCAAGCAACGACGCTCCGACTGGTCACCGTCGAAAAAAAAGGTGATGGCACTGGCACGGTCAGCTCTCTGCCGTCCGGAATCACATGCGGCTCGACGTGCGGTGGCGGATTC
This sequence comes from Kofleriaceae bacterium, assembly GCA_043759355.1. Lineage (GTDB taxonomy): Bacteria > Myxococcota_A > Polyangia > Haliangiales > Haliangiaceae > JABFXX01. Next base: position 6,591 of record JAYVLQ010000082.1, on the reverse strand, counting down.
GTCGCAGGAATTGACGTCCAGCTGACGGCCACGCCCGACACGGGAATGGTGTTCGGTCAGTGGGACGGTACTTGTTCGGGCGCGAACTGCACGATCCCGTCGCCCGCTGATGGTCCCGTGTATTCATTCTTCGCAAACGCCAACGACAAGAAGGTCAACCTCACGTTCGCCGGCACGGGACTCGGTAACGTCGTGGTCTATAGCGGCCCCATTGCGCAGGAATGCTACTCGGATTGCACGATTTACGTTTCGAGCGGCACCCAGGTCCTGTTGTATGGCGAATCGCCATCGACGTTCGCTGGCTGGACCGGTGACTGCACGGGCACAGCGGTCTGCAATCTCGGCAATGTGGTCAACGATCGAAACGTCACCGCGACCAACAACAAGGACATGTACGAGGCCACGTCGCTCTTCGTCAGGCAGGAGGTTCGTGGTGTGGCCCTGACGAGCACGAGCGATTTGATCGTGGGCGCGCCGCACGGCGTTTCGAAGATGACGATCGCCGGAACCGTCGCATGGACGACCGCGCTCACCGACAACGTCGAGGGTCTCGTGACCGATACAGCGAACGAGATCTTCATCGTCGGCGACGCGTCGATCACGAAGCTGAGTGCCGATGGAGCGACCGTCTGGACCAAGCCGATCGCGGCCGGTCGCCAAACTTACGCGAACAACGCCGCGGTGGCGGTGTCGCCTGATGGCACCGTGATCGCGATTCTGACGAGCACGGGCTTGCGCGCGCTAGACGCAAGTGGCGACGATCGCTTCTCGATCACCAACGCGAGCAAGCCGACCAGTGTCGCTATCGCGCCCGATCACACGATCGCGTTGGGAGAAGAAAATAGCACCAACGCTGGCTCGCCGCAGGTCGCGTTCTATTCGACGGATGGGACGCCAGTCACGCCCTATGCGTTCTCGGGATCGCTCAGCACCGCGGTCGCATTCGACTCCAACAGCAATTTGCTCGTGGTGTCATCGGGCGAAAATCTATTCTCGGCATCGCGCTACACGGGTGGAGCCGAGTCGTTCATCAAATATGAATCGATCAATACGTCGCTCGGGCAATTTCCAAGTGGCGTCGTTTCGACCACGAGCGGTGAGCTGGTGAAGCTGCGGCGAAATCAAAACGCGGTCAAACGTGGTGGCTACAAGCTCGACTTGTACTCGACGACCGGCACGGTGAACTATTCCATTTCGAAGATGTTCGATACGGATCTGCCATATCCCAATGGCATCCAGAATGCGTGGCTCGCCAGCGGCCCTGCAAATCGGATCGTGATCGGCGGAGAGTACGGCGTGCACACCGGCAGCAAGAACTGGCTCCAGGTTCTTGACCTGCCCTGAGCACCCACGCCGAGCATGTCGGACTCGCGGCGCAACGCCACGGGGACTACCCGCCGGCGCTGACAGTTGACCAGTAGCGGGCGATGCCGTCAGCGACCGCAACAGTTGGCTCGTATCCGAGAGCGGCACGCGCGCGATCGATGTTCGCGTAGGTGATCGGAACATCGCCGGGTTGATCAGGTTGGCGGTTGATGATCGCGACTTTGCCAATGACTCGTTCGATCGTCTGCACGAGCGCGGCGAGCGAGATCGTGTTCGTGCCGCCCAGGTTGAAGATCTCGTAGTCGTTGGGCTGGATGCGCTCGATGGCAGCGACGACACCAGACACGATGTCGTCGATAAACGTGTAGTCGCGGCGCGAGCTGCCATCCCCGAATAGGGTGATCGGATGGCCGTTCGCGATCGCGGTCGTGAACTTCGCGATCGCCATGTCGGGACGTTGGCGCGGTCCGTAGACGGTGAAGAAGCGAAGTGCGAACACGCCGAGGCCGAAGAGATCGCGATACGCGGAGAGTTGCAGCTCGTTCATCCGCTTCGTCGCGGCATACGGCGAGGCAGGCGTCAGGCACGGATCGTCTTCGCGGAACGCGGCGACGTCGGTACCCGGCTTCGCGCCGTAGACGGAGCTCGACGAGGCGAACACGAGGCGCGTGAGGCCGAGTGTTCGCATGCGCTCGATGATGACGCCGGTCCCTGTAATGTTGGTCTCGAGATAGCGCAGCGGTTCGGCGAGCGAGGGCCGAACTCCGGCGAGCGCAGCGAGATGACAGACGACGTCGACATCCGTCGTGATCGCGCTCGCAACAGCTGCCGGATCGCAGATATTGCCTTCGATCATGCGCGCGCCCGTGAACGCGACCGCGTTGCGGCGCTTTTGCTCGGCGGGATACAAATACGAATCGAACGAGTCGAGGCCGATGACCTCGTGACCGCGAGCGACGAGCCGCTCGCACGTGTGCGATCCGATGAAGCCGGCCGCGCCTGTGACCACGATGCGCATCCGCGAAATGTACTCGAAGTGTTAGGGTCCGCTGGTGGACCGCTGGCAGCTCAAGCAAGCCGTCAAGCGCTTGATCGTCGATACATCGTTGCGCACGGTGGCAGCGCCCGTCTACGAGGTCCTCGTCCGCTGCGAGCTCGCGGTGGATCGTTTACGACCCGCGCCGGCGCCGGATCACTCGCTCGATCGGCAGCTCACGGCGATGATCAAGACGTTCGAGCGGCCGGCGACGCTGAGGCGGCTGGTCGACAGTATTCGGGTTCGCTATCCGACGCTGCCGATCGTGGTTGTCGACGACAGCGAACGCCCTGCCCCGCTCGAAGGTGTCGAGACCGTGGTCCTGCCGTTCGACAGCGGAGTGTCTGCGGGTCGGCAAGCTGGCTTGGTGCACGTGAGAACGCCGTACGTGCTGGTGCTAGACGACGATTTCGTGTTCCTGCGCCGGACCGAGCTCGCGCCATCGCTCGCGAAGCTGGCGCGCAACGAGCGGATCGACATTCTGGGCGGCCAGCTGATCGATCTGCCGTCGCTGCGCCGACGCAAGCCGGTGAACGGGCAGATCTTTGCCACCTCGGCGCAGCCCATCGCCCCGATCGGCTCGCTCATCGACGGTCTACCGGTGTGCGACAAGGTCACGAACTTCTACCTGGCACGCACCGAACGACTCAAGCTCGTAGGCTGGCACCCCGATTTGCGGAGGATCGACCACGCCGACTTCTTCACCAGAGCGCAGGGCGTGCTGGTCACGGCCTTCGATCGCGACCTCATCGGCCTTCACGTGCAGACACCGTTCGACCGCGCGTATATGTCACACCGGATGAACATCGCGCACGATCGCATCATCCTGGCGGCACGCTGGGGCACCCGACGTGAAACAACTCACTAGGCCCTCGAGTCTCGTTTGACCTGACGGCGTCGAGTGTGGTGCAGTCCGTCGTATGAAGAGCGCGGTAGCGATGAGCCTGGTCGGGTTGGCAGCGATGGCGGCGATGGCGGCGTGCGGGGACAACCACCATGAAGGGCATCCCGTTGACGGTGCTATCGATTCGGGGGTCGACGTTCCGCTCGATGCGTTCGTCGAGTGCAACTACACCGAAGGCCACGACACGACGAACGACTATCTCGCTGTCTCGCATGCGTTCGAAGAGACCGATATCAAGTTCTCGACGGGTGGTACGCGCACGGTGTGCGGAACGGTCAACAACGGCCACTTCAACAGCATCAACGGTGCTGTCGATATCGATAACTACGGCATCACGGTCACGGAAGCTACCGATGTCCTCGTTCGCTTGACCGGTAACGGTGCGGCCATCTCGTCGCTCGGCGTGTTCATCGGCGACGATAACGACGTCGGCCTTGTCGGCAGCTACTACCTCGGCAATCACGCGGTGTTCAGCACGCACCTCGCGGCCGGTCACTATCACTTCAGCGTCGAGGCGTACGACGATCACGATGCCGCTGCCTCGGTGCCGTACGAGATGCGGATCACGACCGATATGCCGGACAACCGCTGCAAGCATGTGTCGACGGCACCTGACTATACGGAAGCCCACGACGGCATCACGTCCGACGGGAACGACATGGTCGCGATCGATTACAATAACTTCCCGACGCGCGAGCTCACGGGCTCGCCGACCGATGTTCCTGAACCGACGAACCTCGTGCTCGGGACGACCCGGAACTACGTCGTAGAAGGCGTCTCGGCGTCGACCGCTGTCCACGGCTCGTACTTCGATCGCGACACCTACCTCTTCACGAGTGGCGCGGATGTCAACGAGATGACGGTTCGCCTCAACTGGATGGGCAATTCGGATCTCGACTTTTATGTGTTCCAGGAAGGCATCGTTGCCACGTCTCTCGCGCGTGCCGAGACCATGCATGCCGGCGAGGACGAGTTCGCGACGTTCGCGGTCAAGCCGATGTCGCGCTACTGGCTCTGGGTTGGTGCGGACAGCACCTCCTCGGGTGTGCCGGCCGTCTACGACGCTACGATCTGCCCGTCGAATTTTCAGTAGCGTCGGTGTAAGCGTAGGTAGTTCGCGCAGTTGGCACTCAACCCACGGCTGGAGCGGCCGAATGGATTCACGAGGCCAATGCGTTCAAATTCCCGTCCGTACTTCTTCTCTCTGTTCTTTGTCGTAGGGGCCTGCGTGAGCTCGCCAGGCCCGGACACGGGGACGGGTTCGGGCTCGAATGCTCCCGCCTATCCCACAGGTAGCGAACACCCGGAGGGCCTGACGATGCAGCCGCCCGCTGTGGTCGCTGCCGAATGCGACTACACCGAGCAGGACGACGCGACGAACGACTACGAAGCCGCCAGCGGTTACACGGTCGAGCAATCGGCGATCTCGTTCGACACCACGGTGCAACGCACGATCTGCGGCAAGATCAACCACGGTCACTTCGACGGCTACTGGTATTCGGTCGACGTCGACAACTACGCGCTGACGATGGCGCAGTCCGGCAACGTGATCGTCACCATGACCGGCGCAGCGCAGGTTGTGTCGTCGGTCGGTGTCTACGCGTACAACGTCGACGCCGGCGCAACCCAAGGCAAGACCTACTTCATCGGCGATCACGGTGTGTTCGCGGGCTTCTTGGCTGCCGGCCACTACGAGTTCAGCGTCGAGGCGTACGACGACCACGACGCCACTGCCGACATCGACTACAAGGTCCACATCAACGTCGACTATCCCGCGCAACGCTGCGCGCGCGTGACCACGGCTCCGTCCTACGTCGAGAGCAATGACGGCGACGCCAGCACCGCGAACGACGTCCTCGCGATCGATAACACCGCGTTCCCGCGTTACGCGATGGCGAGCGGTAGCGCCGAGCTCGCAGGTATGACGATGTCGACCGGTAGCAAGTACCGGATCCAAGGCGTCTCGGACTACGTTCCGCAAGGTGGCTCGTACTACGACCGTGACACCTTTCAAATGACGACCGGGCCGACCACGAACCAGATCACGATGCGCCTCAACTGGAGCGGCCAGACCTCGGACCTCGACTTCTTCATGTTTCCTCAGGGCCGGACCTTCGCGATCGGCGCGGCCGATCACCAACAGCTCGGTGAAGACGAATTCGGCACGTACCCGGTCGAACCGAACACGACGTACTGGATGACGGTTGCAGCCTCCGCGGTCGACGCCAACCCCAACTACGTCGACTACGACACCTCGATCTGCGCCGAGACCTTCGTCTCTGCGGATTGACCTGAACTTCGCGACGCTCTAGCGTCGCCACATGAAGATCGCTGTCGTCGGCACTGGCTACGTTGGCCTCGTCACCGGCGCCGGGTTCTCTGACTTCGGTCACGACGTAACCTGTATCGATATCGACGCCGCCCGCATCTCGAAGTTGCGGAGCGGCGATGTGCCGTTTTACGAGCCTGGCCTACACGATCTCATCCGTCGCAACACGGGGCTCGGTCGGTTACACTTCACGACGTCCACGACCGAAGCCGTCGCTGGCGCCCAGCTCGTCTTTATCGCGGTCGGCACACCTTCGGGTGAGGATGGCAGCGCCGATCTCAATTACGTGATCGAGGCCGCGAAGCAGATCGGTGCAGCGCTCACCCAGTTCTCTGTCGTCGTAACGAAGAGCACGGTTCCCGTCGGAACTGCCGATAAAGTTCACGCGGCCTTGAAGTCCACCGCGAAGCACGACTTCGCTGTCGCTTCGAATCCGGAGTTTCTGAAAGAAGGCGATGCGGTCAACGACTTCTTGAAGCCCGCCCGCGTCGTGGTTGGGGCAAGTGATGAGCGAGCGATCGAACTGTTGCGAGACCTGTATCGTGGCGTGCTGCGCACAAACGATCGCATCCAGATCATGGATCTGCGCTCTGCCGAGATCACGAAATACGCGGCGAACTGCATGCTCGCGACACGGATCTCGTTCATGAACGAGCTCGCGCGGTTATGCGAAGTCACGGGAGCCGACATCGAATCGGTGCGGAGAGGCATCGGCTCTGACCCGCGGATCGGCAACAAGTTCCTGTTCGCGGGAGCGGGGTTCGGAGGCAGCTGCTTCCCGAAAGACCTGCGCGCTCTCGCGCACACGGCTCGCGAGTACGGGACGCCGCTCACGATCGTCGAAGCGGTCGACCGCGCTAACGAGCGACAGAAGCAGACACTCGGCGACAAGCTGCTTGCCCACTTCAAGGGCGACCTCAGCGGCAAGCGGATCGCGATCTGGGGGCTGGCATTCAAACCCGAGACGGACGACGTTCGCGAAGCACCGGCGCTCGT
>JAYVLQ010000081.1:0-72008 GCA_043759355.1 Kofleriaceae bacterium | reverse complement strand
GGCTGCAGAAGGCAGCGGCGATCAGTATGTTCGAAGTGCCAGGGCCGCGAAACGTCGCGGTCGTCGACAACTGATCCGTGTGCGCCCGCAGGAAGTGGCCGCCAGCGCTCGCACGCTGCCTCGTGATCGGCTCCGCACATATGCCGCTGAGGCGTGCGAAGAGCTGATGATCGCGGGCGTGGGCTTCCGCTGTGGGCCTCGGGGCGGGGGGCGGACATGCAGTGGTTCGCGTTCGGCAACCAGCGCCAAGCCGTCAGCCATAGTGGCACGTCGCGCGCCGTGGGGGATTACTCGCTTCACGTGCAATGCCCGTGGCGAATCGTCCGAGGTGACGCGATCGTCGTTGGTAGTCGGGACCTCTACTACCCGGCCGACGAGACCGCCGAAGTCCCACCCGAATTCGACTACGACTACGACGGAATGAAGACTCGACGAGATCGCCGAGTCGATGCCCTGCTCGAGAACGCGACGACGGCCTATATCGTCACTGACGTGCGGGTTGGCGCGGCGGGTGCGTTCCAGATCCATCTCGACGAAGGCTACGCGCTCGAGGAGTTTCCGGACGACTCCGCCGAGGCCGAGGATTGGCGCTTCTTCCGGCCGTACCTCAACGATCCGCACCTCGTCGTGACTGGCGCTGGGCTCGAATAAGCTACTCGAGCGGGCCGACGGTGGAGAGCTTGCCGCGCTCGCGGTACATGCGCTCGATCGTGGCGCTGAGCAGCGCCGCATCGATGTTGACGTTATTCGCACCCGCGACGTACGCGGCGCGCTCGCACGCGACCTTGATGAAGCCGCCGGTGAGCTCGAACTTGTCGGCGAGCTCGTCGAAGTCGATGTCGCTCGCGGAGCGCTCCTTGGGCAGCGTGCGCCGCCACAGCTCGGCGCGCATGTCGGGCGAAGGGAACGTGAAGTAGACGTCGTACGTGAACCGGCGCTTGAACGCTTGATCGATCGCGCCGGTGAGGTTCGTGGTGAGGATCGTGAGGCCGTTGAAGCGCTCGAGCCGCTGGAGGAGATAGTTGGTCTCCATGTTCGCGTAGCGATCGTTGCTCGACTTGACATCGGCGGTGCGCTTGCCGAACAGAGAGTCGGCCTCGTTGAACAGCAGCACGACATGGCCCGGCTCGGCGGCATCGAACACGTCGCTGAGGTTCTTCTCGGTCTCGCCGAGCCACTTGGACACGACCTGCGAGAGATCGATCTCGTAGATATCGAGGCCGAGGCGCTTCGCGAGCACGGTGCCCGACATGGATTTTCCGACGCCCGGGTGACCGGAGAACAAGACCGAGATGCCAGCCGCACCGCGGAGCTTGAACTCGTCGCGGATCTTGCGCCGCTCGCGCGCGGCCGATGCGATCTCGATCAAGGCGGTGCGCGTATCGTCGTCGACGATCAGGTCGTCGAGATCGAACGGCGTGGGCAGCTTCTTGCCGAGCCGCGAGATCCGCTGATGGAGCTGCGCCGCGACCGCGAAGTCGAGGCTCGTCGCGCTCGGCGCGGGAGAGGTCGGCATGCGCGCGGCCTCGGCGGCGTGCGCGGCGGCGATGATCACGCCCCCGGGAATCGCGAACCGACCCGCGAGGCCTTCGGCATCGGGCGTGGAGAGCAGCGGCATGACTTGCTGCCAGAGCTGCGCGCGAACTTTCAGATCCGGGACCTCGAGCGCGATGTGGACGATCGGGCGCTGATGCAGGCGCGGCATGCGCTCGCGATTGATCGTGATCGCGACCGGGCCGGTCCACTCGTCGAGGAACATGGCGAAGAACGCGGGCATGCCATCGCGGTCTTCGTCGACGACCGCGGCGTCATCGGTATCGGCGAACACCGGGATCGCGCCGAGTAGCATCGCTTCGCGGACCAGCGCGCGCACGTGTAATTGCTGCGTGGCGAGCGGTTGCTGCGCGAGGCGCTTGGAATCGATGATCAGGGTCCGCTTGTCCCAGTGTGCGCTCGCGACCTGGACGAGCAGCTTCTTGCCGAGGCCGCGCTGGCCCTGGATCGCGAGCACGACCTCGTTCGAATGTAGCGCGGCCGTCGCACGCTCGATCGTGGCCGCTGGGAAGGCCGCGCCGCGATGCTGCGTGGTGCGGACCTCGGCGATGTCGGCGAGCTCGGGATCGAGCTCCAGGCCATTGCCATCGAGCAAGTAGACCAGTCGCGGCAGCGCGCGGATGCGCCGGAACATCAGCGACTCGCCAGCCGAGAGCTCGAGCAGGCGATAGCGCGACAGCGGCGAGCTCGCCGAGAAGTCGCGCGCCATCAGCGCTCGGCTCTGCGGCGTGTCGTAGACGAGCATCGAGAGCAAGCGACCGTCGAGGCCGCGGCAACTCGCATCGCGCGCGAGGTAGCGATACGCCGCGACGAGGTTCGGATCGACCTCGGGCAGGAGCGCGAACATCAACGAGGCCCACTGCCGCGGCGTGAGCTCGAACGTGCGGATCAGATCGACGAGCGGCGAGCCGCCACCGGCTTCGACCGTCGCGCGGATCCGGGCTTCGACCTGCCTGTGGACCTCGAGCCACTGCTCGAGCACCTTCGGCGCGCCGCTCTCCGCGGTCGCCGGCACTTCGCCGCGCGCGGCCGCGAACAAGACGCCCATTTCGTCGGGACCGACAGTCGTGTCGTCGGATTCTCTCGGCGCGCGCGTCCAGCCGAGCCGGATCTGATACTCGACGCGCAACCACGCCCGGCGGAGCTCGTCGCGAACATGCGCGGCGACGTCGGTGTACGGCTCGGCCATGCAGCGTAAGTATAGACGCTATTGCGCCCGGCACTGGCCGTACGGGGGCGTGCACGCACTCTGGCAAGCTTTCCTGGCGCGCAGTGGTTCGCCCTCGTCACGCAATCGCCGAACCTGTGCGGCGTGGCAAGCGATGACCGTACCGGCAACGAGGTGCGCATCGGCCACGGCCACCGGAGGAAAAATATAGTGGATCTCAGGCGCACCAAAATGACCGTCGCCTCGACGGTCATACCTGATCGATAGCGATGGCACCGAACGTATTCGAGAAGCTATTCAGCTCGTTTTAACTGGGTCGATGCCGCGCTAGGAGCGGGCTCGGCGAATAGCTTCTTGCGTTCGACATCATGATCAAATAGGTCCGCATGGCGTCCCCAGTTGACCAGGGTGCGAAACAAGCGGTCCGGGTCTTCGTAGGGTAGACGCATGGCGAGGCTCGACTTAATTATTTCCTCGTCCACCTCATGGCGATCGGCGCGCGCCAGCATTTCGAGGACGTCCTGAAAAATGTGTAGCGTCATCACCAGCTCGCGAAACAACGTCTTGCGCTCCGGAACGCTCTGCTTGAGAAATCGCCGTCCCGAGTCTGTCAAGACGACAACCTGCTTCGGCGTGTCGACGAGGTCGAGCAACTCGGCCGCTTTGACAACGGCGAGCACCTTGCCGAACTCGCGGCCGATGTGGTCGACGAGATCGAAGACGTCGTCCTGCCCGCCGTGATCATCAAGCACCTCGAGTAGTCCGATCACTTCGCTCGTCGTCGCGTCCGGCAGCGGCTCCCACGTCGGCTTCTTGCGCGCTATCTCGACGACCGGATGATCGGGCATCTCGATCTCCGTGATCAGCGCATGGATCTCGTCGACCAAGCGCTGAAACGCTGGCGACCGATAGTCCCGTGGATATGGCAAAGGGTTCTCGAAAATGTGGCGCACGCGACCGGGCTTCGCAGCCATCACCACGATCCGCGTCGCCATGAACACGACCTCCTTGACGTCGTGGCTCACCATGAAGATCGTCTTGGGGTTCGTCGCCTTGTCACTCCAGAAGCGAACGACTTCGCCGCGCAAGGTTTCGGCCGTGAGCGCGTCGACCTGGCTGAACGGCTCGTCCATGCACAGGATCTCTGGCTCGACCGCAAGCGCGCGTGCGATACCAACGCGCTGTTTCATCCCGCCCGAGAGCTCGCGCGGATATGCATCTTCGAAGCCGGTGAGGCCGACGAGGTGCACGACCTTCTCCACGGACGCGCGTACGTCGGCGGGCTTCATCCCGCGCGCGAGCAGCGCCTCCCCGATGTTCTCTGCCACGGTCAGCCACGGATACAGCGCAAAACTCTGGAATACGATCGCGACGCCGGGGTTTAGCGCTGGTAGGGGGGTGCCGCGGTAGAGCACTGTGCCGCTTTCTGGCTGGATCAACCCAGCCAGCACTCGCATCAATGTAGATTTTCCGCAGCCCGACGGTCCTAGCAGCGCGAGGATCTCTTTCTCCTTGACCGCGAGCGAGACGTCTTCGAGGACCTTCACGGTCGCGCCGCTCGGCATGGCGTACGTCTTCGTGACGTGCTGGAGGTCGCAGAGCAACGCCGGCGTCGACGGCGGTTTTTCGATGGCCATGACAGCTCCTATCGACCGAGCGCGTACTTGCGCTCGGCGAGATCGTAGAGACGTTTCCAGAACGTACGATTGATCAGCACGACGACGATCGCCATCGCCAGCACGCCTGCAGCGAGCAGCGCGAACCGCCCGCTCTCTGCCGCGGTACTGATCAAGGCCCCCAATCCCTTCGTGATCTGCAGCTTCCCGCCTGCGTGGATGTACTCCGACACGATGCTTGCGTTCCACGCGCCGCCGGCCGCCGTGACCCAGCCCGTCACGAGGTGCGGGAACACACCCGGTAAGAGGACCCGCTTCCACCGCTGCACACGGGTGAAGCGATAGACCGTGGCGACCTCGTGCAACTCGTTTGGGATCGACATCGCACCGGCGATGACGTTGAACAGGATGTACCACTGCGTTCCGAGCATCATCAGGACGATCGAACCCCACGACAGCGAGATGTCGAACCGCGCGAGGACGAGCAGGACGATGGGGAATAGCATCGGCGCCGGGAACGACGCGGCGATCTGAACGACCGGCTGGAGGAGGCGTGACGCACGGGGGTGCGTGCCGATATAGATACCCGCCGGGATTGCCCAGATCGATCCGAGTGCGACAGCGAGCGTCGTGCGCCCCAGGGTGTACATGCTCGCGATACCGATCGAGGACCAATCATCGGTGTCGAGCACGGCGAGGAGATGCGCGAGCTTCCAGCCGCCCCACGCACACAGCGCGATGAACGTGATGAGCGAGACCGAGGAGATTGCCTTTCCGAGGCCTGGCCCTTTGCTCCGCGGCTCGCGCGCCACGAGCGTAGCGGGTGGCGCCTCCCGCGAGGTCTGCTGGATCCGCTCGCCACGCTCACGCAGCCACGCGTAGAACCGCGTTCGCCGCAATAGCTCCAGCACCCACGACTTGGTGACGGTCGAAGCGGCGGTGTCCTCGAACTTGAACTTGTTAGACCACGCGACGAGCGGGCGCCAGAACAGCTGGTCGACGATCACGATCATCACGACCATCGCGATCACGGCCGCGACCATCGCCCCATAGTCGTCGCGATCGATCGCGACGCTCATGTAGGCGCCGACGCCCGGGAGCCTGAAATCTTTGTCTCCGAGTCGGAACGCCTCGTTGATGGTCAAGAAGAACCAGCCGCCCGCCATGCTCATCATCCCATTCCATACGAGACCTACCGTCGAGAAAGGAAGCTCCACACGTTTGAACCGCCGCCACCACCCGAAGCGATAGATCGCCGACGCTTCCATCAGGTCGCTCGGGATCGCGCGAAGCGAGTGATAGAAGCTGAATGTCATGTTCCACACCTGGCCGGTGAAGATCATGAGCACCGCGGCGAGCTCGAGGCCGACATTGGTGTTCGGGAACAGCGCCGCGAGCGCGAGGACAACGCCCGGCATGAAGCCGAGGACAGGGATGCTCTGCAGGATATCGAGCAGCGGCAGCATCACGCGATCGGCACCACGAACGCGTGCGGCGACATAGCCATAAACGAGGGTGAAGAAGAACGACAACCCGAACGCCGCGAGGCCGCGGCACAACGAGAAAAACGTGTAGCGCGGAAGAGCACCGATCGAGAGATCGATCTCGAACGACGTATTGACGGGCGCGCGCCACTGCGTCTCGACGTTGTACAGGCCGTAGAGCAGGAGGATCAGCAGCCCGAAGACGAGCAGATCGATCCAGCCTGCGCGCCGCGGGATGATCCGGGTCATCGACATCAACGCATCCCCGACCCTGGCGGCGGATTGTTTCGGTTCTAGCGTTGGTTGACTCATGTGATTCCCGCGTTCAGACCAGCGCGGTAACAGCGCGAGCGAGCGCGCCGATTCGTACGTCGAGCGCGCAGCCGACGTATCAACTGCCCCCGCCGCAGCCGCAGGTGCTTGGCGACGGGCGCGTCGGGTCAAGCGGGTAAGATCCCCGTGCCTCGCTTGCACGAGCGGCGGAGACTACTGGAATTACGGATCCACTCGACGGAGCAGTGCGAGCGCAGGATAAAGAAAGACCGTGAGCACGGGATAACGAGTCGCCAGGCCGAGCGTGGCGAACGTTGGCCATCCTGATGATCACGCGGCCGCTCGTGAACGTGAGGATGCGAGAGTAAACGGCGAAGCGATGGGAACCGATCATTGCTTGCTGCCGCTTGTTCTCGTCGATCGCCGCGGAGGCGATCCAGAGCGTCGTTGTTTTGCAGGCGGCTCGGCGCGGCGGCGATGGTACTGGACATGATCGCGAGCGCCGTCGACGTGCGCGAGGCAGTCGTGAACGAGGTGTCCCACGAGCTCGTCGACCACGCGGTAGAACGTGTTGCGCCCGTCGTCGCGCCCGGCGACAAGGCGCAGTCTACGCAAGACCGAGAGCTGTTGGCTCGCGACGGTCTGCGAGACGTCGAGGGCGCGTGCAAGGTCCCCCACGCTCATCTCGTCATGAATCAGCGCGTGGATGATCGATACGCGCAGCGGATTCGCCAGTGCCTTGAAGACCTCTACGGCGTCCGCGAGCACGCGTGGATCCGGCAGTCCGGCCCGGGCCTGTGACACGCGCTTCGCATCGACGACATCGGGCATATCCTGAGCTTTTCGATTCAAGGCCGGCTCCGATTGAAGATTTCGATCCCGACAACCACGCGCCACTCCGCCGCACCAAACTCCTGGTGAAGGCCGGCACCAACCCCGAGCTTGATCCTGATCGAGCGCTTGCCGTCGATCGGGCCTTCAACTCGGCCAGACAGGAGCCCTTCGAGCGCAGTGCGATCGGAACCGAACAACGATCGAAATGCGGTGGCACCGTAGAGCTCTGGGCCGATAACCGCAGTCCAGCATCGGACGGGAACCATGATACCGCCCGCAGCTCCGAACACCAGCTCGCTCCCTGCGGGACTTCCAGGCGTTGGTGAATCGTCAAGAGGCCGGATGTGAACACCGAGATGAGCCGCATAGGTGAATGACCCCCGATCTCCCGCGACGAGCGCGCGGAGCATCGCGCGGAACGTCCCATCGGTGTCGTAATCACCACGGTCCCCGAAAGGGATGAACAGCTGCGCGCTCGCCCCTAAGCGAAACGGGCTCGCTGGGCCACCGAGAACGCGCACGTCGGTACCAACCCGAACGTCCGAAATCCCATCTGGGTTCGTGCCGACGGAGAGCGACGGTGCGGTGAACACGTGGCCGCTGACGGTGCCGCTCTGGCCCCGAATCGCGAGTGGCGAATCGAAGTTGAGATAGAACCGCCAGGCGTTGAAACTGATGGCGGCGCCGACATCGGCGGTCACCTCGTCCGAGACCACCGCAACGCGGTTCACTCCGCTGGTGAGACGGAGTGGGTTGTTCGCATAGCCAAGCGTTAGTGATAGATCGCCGCCCAGGCCATCGCGGAAGTCGAGGTCATCCATGACCAGCCACCCACCGCCGGGTGCCGACGGATAGAACCGCTCGACCGAAAAACCCTGTGGCTCTGCGGAAACGCGCCCCGCATGCGCCGCGACGAGGAACAGCAGCCCGAGGCGGACGTACTTAGAACTCGCCATGGACCTTGGCTCCGAGAATGTGGATCGGGCCCGCGCGGTCCGAGTTGTACCCCGGGTTCCAGATCAACTGATAGTCGGCCGCGAGCCACACCGCCTTTCCAAAATTCACGCTGTAGAACGGCTCGATCATGTTCTCGGCCGCCTTGTGCAGGCTGCCATCACCGATGAACTGGTCGATGCCACCCATCGCCAAGTACTTCGCGTGAATATCGGAGATCCAGGTAGTAGCGAACCCGATTCCCGCGACGTCGAACCGTCGGTGCCACAATGAACCCTTCGCCACGACGCCGAATGACAGATCGCGATCGGCGGAATCGAAGGCGTCGACCTCCGACAGGCCGTCGGAGTACATCAGTCGAAAGAACAGGCCCACGTCTGCTGCGACGTACTGCTCTGCGTTGATGCCAACCCCGTACTTGACGTTGACTCCGCGGACCCAACACAGATCCGGCGCCGAGAAATTTCCCGAATGGTAGTTGTAGCTCGTGGTCGGGCAGTCCCCGGCATTCTCGAGTGGATCGGCCTGGTATGCGGCGATCGCGCGGTCGAACCGGCCACTGAAGACATGGTTTCGATATCCGAGAATGCGCACGGCGCCGGCCAATCCGTTGATCGTATGGTCGTGCTCGATTTCGAGCGAGTCGCCGTAGCGTTGCCAGAACCGGAAGTCGATCGACTGTTGATTCGGATTTTGCGGCGGAAGAAATCGGCCTAGCCGCACCGCCCAGTCATCCCAGTACAGCTCCGCCGCGGCGCCGTAGGTGTAGCCGCGAGCATCCGCGGGAAAGTCATACGAAGCGTGCGTCATGAACGCCTCGTCAAAGAACGTCTGCCGCGGGTCCCAGGTGACGTTGTTTTTATCGAACACGTCGATCGCCGAGAAGTTTCCGACGGTGAAAGTAAGCCTGTGGCTCTTCACGGTCGTGCCGAGCTTGAGAGGATCGGAGTCCATGGTGACGTCATGGCCGCCGAGGTCGAAGGTCTGGTGGAGATAGAACCGCGATCTGTAAATCGATGCCGCCGTGGAGCCTGTCTTCTGAAGCTCGAAGTTTTCCGTCGCACCACCCAGCCCGTGCAAGTCTGACAGGGCGCGCTCCGTTAACACCTCAGGCGAAAAGTAGAGCTCGCCGCCGGTCCAAAGCTTGAGACCGAAGAACAGCGTGAACGTTCCCGTGAAGCTCCGCTCGTAGTCGCCGTTAAAGGAATTGGGACTGCCATTCGCGTTGGTGTATCGCGAATGGAATGGAACCTTGAAGCTCGAGATGTAGGTGAACTGGCCGTACGCGTTCCAGCTCTCGTCCTTCAGATCGTGGAGGTGCTCATCCGAGAGCACGTTCATGACATCAAACGCAGCGTCGTCGTGTGTGGCGGGTGGTGCCGGTTGTGCGCTAGCGTGCGCAGCTGCGAACACGAGGTTCGCTGTGATGCCGATCGAAAGAAGACGCGCGGTCATCACGATCCCGCACTCGTCGTGCAAGTTGCGGCGTCGTAGCTGAGCCCGTCGAAGTCACCCGCGAAAACACGCTTCGTGACGAAATCCGCCTGTTCTTGCGACAGTGCACCGCTCGTCGCGCAGTTGCCTGCGAACGTCGTGTCATCGACGGGAATTTCAAGTGTGTTGTCAAGACTGACCGAGAAGCCGTCGCGCGATTGCAGCACGACGAAGGATGTTGGCGTCGCAACGCCGCTGGGACCGAGCCCCGGCGCGACGAGCACGTACGCCGTGTTCGCCGAGGCCGGAACTGTCGGCTGTGGATCCGAGGCGGAGCCCGGCGCGATCGGGGTCTCGAACGCAACGTCCTGCCAGAACCCGCGATAGACGACGAGGGCATTCGTCGCCGCCAGCGGATAGCGATTGCCGAGCACGACATAGGTGCTCGGCGTATCGCACCCGATCGCGAGGCACGCGAGCGACGCGCCTATGACTTGAAGTGAGCGGACCGGACACCTGGAATGGCCTCTCATGGCAACGAAATCACCACGCGGGCTGCAAGGATGCAAGGATGCAAGGATGCAAACATTCGCAAGTGACGTCTTTTCTGTCGAGAGACGGCGCGACACGAACGCGATACCTACGCGTGGGGCAGTCGTGCGCTGCTCTCGCTGAGCCTCGTCGGCCTGCCCGAGCTTCGCGAGCGCCTTGCGCGCGCGGACGATTCCAGCGACGACTGAGCCGAGCAGTCGGCGACACACTGAGATCGTCGGCGTCACGATCCGCTGGTTGCATCTCGCCACGCCGCGTGAAACACGGGCTTCATGCAGCGCCTACCTTCAGCCATGAGCTCGCTAGTGCGCCCGAGCCCGCCGGAGCCAGGTCTCAACTTCAATCAGGTAGGCGCTGACCTCGATCATTCCACGAGCGTAACGCGCACGCGTATCGCGTACGAGGAAGGCGAGGCCGTCGCGATCGTGTACTTGGACCAGCTCGTCCGCTCGCACGCGCGCATAGTCCTGCATTCCTAGCAGGCTGATTGGAACCGCACGCCAACCCGGCATTGGCTGCTCGAGCTGCGAGAACGGCGGCAACCCCAGCTGATCGTTAGCGAGCTCTGCGATCCGCCAGTAGGCTTCCCAGCCGGGTAGATTGCCGCGCATCTCACGCTTCAAGTAGCGAACCCGAAACACGAGCGTATCTAGCGTCAGCTGACTGACCACGCCTACAGTGTAAGCCTGCTGGCGAAGGTCGAGGATGTCAGTCGGACCGCGGCATCCCGACATGAGCAAGCAGAGGAATGCCACTGAACGGACTACATAGTGACGAACAGGACTGGTTGAAGCTCGGTCGTCTTTCCCTCCAGGATGAGAGCGTTCTGACGGGGTGCAACGGCGAGCGTCCCATCGAGACCGGAGAGATCGAAGTCGATGTTGTACGTTGCTACGAATAGGGCACCGCTCACACCAAGTCCGAGATCGCAACTGAACGTGCCTGCGTACTCCGAACCGGTCGCGACGTCTACAAAGGTAAGACGTACAACGGTTGCGGTTGCCTGCGTACAAGTCTCCGACTGCCCGCCGGGGGAACCCACGCTCCAGGTCAACGAGAACATGCCGGAACCCGTCGGCTTCACCAGAGCTGCGTCGACGAACCCGCCCCCGCTGCCGCACGCAGCCAGGCTGACCGTAATCGCGATGCTCAGTTCGATACAGCGCATTCGACGTCGATGGTCGTCCCGGGAGCCGCGGCGCCAGCTCGGACAAAGTTCATCTCCAAGCCCGTGTCAGGTGCGGGACAGCTCGTCAGGTTCTTGTCGACCCACCAGCACGGCCGCGGGCCGCCCGGGGCTGGCGTCGTCGCGTCCTGCATCGGGCAGGCCAGCATCTGCGTCGACGTCGCTGACATCGTGCCGATGTTCGTGACCTCGTTGACCACGCACTGGAGCTGGATGCCCGGGTTGTTCGGATCCGCGTCCGCCGGGTCGACGTTGCCCTCGAGACAGGGGCTGATCGCATTGAAGAGCGTCTTGCCAATGTCGGTGAGCGCAGCTGAGTAGTCGCTCTGGCAAATTGTGTAATAGCGGCCGCGATCACCAAAGCTACTGATGAAGCTAGCGAGCCGCACGCCCGGCCGGGCGATGGCAGGATTGCCATTGATTGTCGCGCTGCAGGAGGGTTGTAGCGCAAGCGGCTGCATGTTGCCGCCCAGCTGGAGCGGGCCAACCTGGACGTTGTTCGCCATCGCTGTCACAGGCGGACTGTCGTTCGTCATCACGCCGGGCGGAGGCCCAGCGATCGCCGCAACAACCACTTGCGCGGGATCCTTCACCGTACTGAGGAATTGCGAGTAGTACGCCGGGTCGCGGAGGTAGGAATCCAACCGCGGGACGCAATTCGTGTAGGTACCGCCTGCGCTCGACGAAATCGAGGTGTCGCACTTGTACGCGAACAACGGCTGAACGCGGTAGTCGTTCTTGCCGCCGACGTTGGCGTCGGCGAGCGAGAATACAGAACTGTCCTTGACCGACGCGTCGTCCTCGTCGGTGAGGAAGATGATCGCCAGGTATGCACCGTCGCGAATGAAGCCGTTGTTCTCGAGGCGAGAGCCATCGAGCGAACGCTTCATCGCCTCCAATTGTGCTTCGAATCCGCAACCGTTTGCCCCGACTTGTGCGATGCACGAAAGGGCCTGGGCAAGGCTGCCGCTGTAGTTGATGACACGCGCACCACTCGAGCTCTTGATGTCAGAAAGAAAACGACCGTTGGGCGCGGCGCAGCCCGTCACGCGCGCCGTGTTCTGGAGCACTCCGTTGTCACCTGGATCTGGAGACGGACAGCTTGGTGCGTAGCCGGTCACACCGAGGTCAATCGTTGTATCGACCACGCCGATGTGTAGATTTGGACGTCCGGTAGGGAAGGCATCCAATGCCGCCACGAACTTGGGGAAGTTTGCAGCAAACACGGTCTGCTTATCGGCGGTTGACGCCGAGTTATCGATCACAAACAGGATGTCTACGTCGGCACTCACCGGGATATGTTTTACGACCGCACCCTGTTGGATCGGTTTGACCTCGCTGATCGTGCGGTCGGGGCAGGCTGACAACAGCACCAGCAATCCAGCTGCGGCGAATCTCATAGTTAAACCTCGTGGGACGGCGTTGCACGGCAGGTAGCAGAGGCGGCAAGCGTCGCCGACAATTGGCTAGGTGCACGCGTTCGTAAACTACCGAGGCGACGATGTTCTGTCGCGCCGAATAGAACGGGCGCTGCCTGCTTAATCCATTCTAAACGGGCGGAAAGCCTCGCTGCGTGCGCTGCCGCAACAGTGTCGGGGCAGGACGAACCAACTCGTGAAGAAGGCTGTAGCGTTTCGCCTCTCATGCGCTGCAGAGGCGGTGCACGCGCACGCGCAACCACACGACCTCGGCAGTACCCAACACTCGTTGACTCAGATCCGCCATTGGCGCGTCGTCAGCCTCGATAGATGAACGGACGTACACATCAACTACGGTGTGCGGAATGCAGTGTGATGTGACAGGCCTCGAGCTCGGTAGTGTGAGGCTCACGTGGTGTCGCGGACCGTTGGGCTGCGTGGGCTCGGCCACGCAGCGTACGCATAAACGCTACTGCGCCCGGCACTGGTCGTACTTGGGTGTGCACGCACTCTGGCAAGCCGCGTCGGAACCGCAGTTACTGAAGCACACATTGTACGAGAGCAGCAGCGTGAGCTTTGCCTGCGCCGCCGCGACGGAGCAGTCGCAGGCGCAGCCCGCATCGCCAGCTTTGCACCTGAGCTGACACGCGAGAGTTTTCGCGCAGGTCGCCGTGCCGGTGCCCGCGGGCTTGCCACACTGCGCGCCGAGAAAGCAGCCGGTGAAGGCATCGCAGCTGTGGTTGGCCCTCGTCACGCAATCGCCGAACCCGTGCGTGCGTTCGCATTGCGCGACGCACGTGGTGGTGCGCAGGCCGCAGCCTCCGAGCCACGCGCAGCTCGCTTCGCAATCGAGGACCGCACCGTCGACGAGGTGCGCATCGGCCACGGCCACGACCGGCGGCTTCGCACGCTCGCGCGTGACCGCGAACGCGACGACGCCACCCGCGATCGCGAGCCCGGCGATCAGCACCAGCAGCATCCGGCCGCGATTGCTCGCCCCCACGAGCGCGGCCTCGAACTGTGTCACCGGCATGACGGTAGGCGCGGGCCCGGTTTGCATCGCCGGCGCCACCCACGACGCGGCGGCGGTCTCGTTGCTCACAAGCGCGATCGGCCGCGATTCGCGCGTGATCACGTGATCCTCGAACGGCAGCTGCGCGATGGCGGCGCTCATCTCGTGCGCCGAGCTGAACCTCGCAGCCGGCTCACGCGCGAGCGCTCTCGAGAAGAACGCACTGATCTCGGGCGACACCGCCGGAATCCAGCGCTGGATCGGGACCGGCTCGGCGCGCGCGAGCAGCCCGAACATGCCCTCGATCGAGTCCGCCTCGAACGGGAGGTGCCCGCTCATCAGCTCGTACATCATCGCGCCGATCGCCCACAGATCCGCGCGCGGATCGACCGTGCTCGCATCCTTGAGCTGCTCCGGCGCCATGTACGCGAGCGTGCCGAGCAACATGCCCGCTGCGGTGCGCGGCACGCCGAGCGTCGCGCTCTTCATGCCCTTCGCGATACCAAAATCGAGGAGCTTCACCGCTGCATTCGGCGCCGCGACGAACACGTTCTCTGGCTTGAGATCGCGGTGTACGAACCCGCGCGCGTGCGCGGCCGCGAGGGCATCGAGCAGCTCGCGCGAGATCCGGCGAACCTCGACCGGCGGCATGCGGCGCTGCATCGCATCGCGCAGCGACTGGCCGACGAGCAGCTCCATCACGAGGTAGAGCTCGCCTTCCGGGGTCCGCCCGGCATCGAGCACGGCCACGATCGCGGGATGGCCGATCTGGTTTGGCGCGCGCGCCTCGGCGAGGAACCGGCCTTCGAGCCCGGCGTCGAGCTGCAGCGCCTTGTGCAGCATCTTGAGCGCCACGCGCGCGCCCGTGAACTGGTGGTGCGCCTGCAGCACCACGCCCATGCCGCCAGTCCCGAGCACCGATTCGATGGCGTAGCGGCCGTCGATCACGCGCCCGGCCCACGTGTCAGCCAAGCTTGACCTGGAGACTGCAGCAGTCCGGCTCGCTCACGATGATCACGTCGCCATCGCGCAGCTCGGCGCGCGAAATCCGCCCGCGCGTGACGTCGTTGACGTACGTGCCGTTCGTCGTGCCCTGATCGATCGCGACGAGCTTGCCGTTCTCGATCCCGATCCACACGTGCTTGCCCGAGGCGCGATGATCGTTGACGAGCACGTGCGCGACGCCCGGCTGGCGGCCGACGATCACACCCGTCGCGATCAACGCGAAGCGCTGACCATTGAGCTGACCGCGCACGCACGTCAGGCTGCCGATGCTGAGCGAGCCGAACGCTGTCGGTGCGATGCCACCGTGCGGCGGTGCGCCTTGCCCGACCGCCATGGTCTTGGCGACCGGACCCGAGCCACCAGGCCCGGGCTGCGGCGCGCGGCCGTACATCTGTTGCGGTGGAAAGCCTTGCTGCTGCGGCGACGCGAAGCCCTGCGGCGGCGGAAAGCCCTGTGGCGGAGGGAAGCCTTGCGGCGGCGGGAACCCGTGCTGCGGCGGTGGCCCCGAACGCTTGCCGCGCTTCATGATCAGGACGGCGCCGCCGAGCAGCGCGATGCCACCGACGACGAGGCCGGCGATCAAGCCGCTGTTCGAGTCCTTCTTCTTCTCTTTGCCGTCCTTCTTCGCCTGGTTCGCGTTCTTGATGAACCCGGTCGCTTCGCTGTGCGCGGGGAACAGCAACTGGACCTGCTCGAAGTCGCGGATCGCGTCGGAGTATTCGTCATCCCAGTAGTGGTCGAGGCCTTCGTTCCACATCTTGTTCGTCTCGCTCTGCTTAGGCTCGATCTTGAGCCCCTTTACCATCTCGTTGAGCGTGCTCGATGCGACAAGGAAGTTGAAGCCCTGAACGTCGCTGCCGAACGTGGCGAGCCCGACGACGTTGCCGTGCTGGTCGATTGCCGGACCGCCGGAGTTGCCGTGCGTGATCGGCGCCGAGATCTGGAGGATCTGCTCGCCGCTCGCCGCGTTCTTGATCGCCGCGATCGAGCCATCGGTGACCGAGGCCTGGAGCTGGGATTTCTGGTCGAGCAAATCCTGCGCATCGGCGACGCCGGGATACCCGAGCACCACGATGTGGTCCTCGACCTGCGAGCGCGCCGAATCGCCGATCGGCAAGGTCGGCGCGTTCTCGATCTTGACCTTGATGATCGCGCAGTCGTTGCCGCTGCCCGGCTTGCCGAACGCCTTGACCTCGTAGTCGAGCTTCGTGCCGTCGGGCATGATCACGTACGCACGCCTCTCGATCTGACCCACGAGGTGGATCTTGTTATCGAGAAAATCGAGCTGCGATTGCGGCATCCGATCGAGCTCGGCGCCGACCTCCTTACGGATCTGCTTGTAAACCTCCTGGCGGAGCGCGACCTTTGCGGCGTCGTCGCCCTTGTGGATGTCGTCGACGACGTGCGCGTTCGTGGCGATATAGCCATCCGGCGTCATGAACCAGCCCGTGCCGGTGCCTCCGATCGCGGTCTGGAGCTTGGTCCCGCTGATGTCGTAGGTCGCGATGTACGCGCCCCAGACCCGCACGACGGACGGTTTGGCGATGAGCGCGATCTTCTGTTGTGGGCTCGGTTCTTCGGCACTCGCGGTCGCCCCGACAATCAGCACCAGCGCGCACGCGAGAAACGCCTGCAGTCGACCCATCGCCCGTCATCGTACCGTATCCTCGATGCGTGGGCTTTGGCATCGACCGCCGTGCGCGCAGCAAAAAAGGCAAAGGCTTGTTCAGGCGTGCCCCCGGTTGGAAGGACGTCGGACAGCGCCTCGGCTTCTTGCTGTTGCGGATGAAACGCGCTTCGAGCCGGCAGGTGAAGCAAGACGATCGGTTCCTCGCCGAGGTCACGTTTCATCCGAAGGCACCCCCGGTGCGCCTGACGGTCAGCGGCCCCGACGCCGAGCTTCACGTCAAGGGCCAGACTTCGACGCTCGGCCCCGGCTACCACGCCGAGGTCCTCGCGAAGCTCGAGCCGGTCCTCGACGAGCTAGAATATGCCTGGACAGAACCCGAGTCCGAGGAGCCAGGCCGCGCGATGTGCAAGTGGCTCGCGAGCGAGCTCCGCGGCGACGATCAAGTGTGGATCGGGCTGACCGATCAATTCATGTTCGTGACCGACGCCTCGGTCCTCACTCCGATCGGCCCGCGCGACGCCGCGTGGCGTGCGGCCGTGCTCGCCGATCCGATGAAGGGTGCCGATGCCTTTCCGTGGTGGAGCTCCGGTCCGGGCCAGCGCGCGCGCGCCGATGCCCTGCTCGCGATGTGGCAGGACATCCCGTGGCGCGAGACCCTTGACGAGCTCGAGAACTCGATGATGGAGAAGGTCGATAGCGACCTCTCGGCGGCAAATGCCGCGGGGATCACCGAGCTGCCGTACCCGGACTGGTCGGAGCTGCTCGGCTACCTCGGTCGCGACGACAACGCGGCGACCGAAATCTACAAGCTCGCGGGCGGTCGCTTGGCGACGATCGGCTATCGCCGGCTCGATCACGAGGTCGCGCTCTCCGGTGGATGGATCGTGAAGCTCCCCGGCGCCTTCGCAGGGCGCTGGGAAGACGAGCACTCGCGCTATGTCTCGACGGATGGCGCGCGCGCGATCGAGTTCACTAGCCTGACCGCCGATGGTGAGACCGATTCGGCGAAGCTGCTCGACGTCGCGGATCCGGTGCATCCGCTACTCGATCGGTTTACCGATGGTGATCGCTGCGGTCGCGCCGAAGTCTCCGACGAGGATTTCACGCACATCGTGCATGGTCTCGTCACGCAGGCGCCACACGTCGCGATCCTCACGATCAAGGGCAATAAGTCCGACGAGGCGTGGGCGCTCAAGACGTGGCGCTCGCTACGGCGCGAATAGAGTGGTGCGGCGCAACGTCGCGGATGTGACACATCAGACACCGTCGACGTTCCACTGATCTGGAACCGGTCTCCATCGTATATGGTGGTGACTCATGGCTTCGAGATGGCTTGTAGTAGTGATGGCGGTCGCCGCATGCGGCGGCGGTAACAGCGCGAGCTCCGATGGCGGCGGCAGCGGCAGCGGCAGCAATGTCGATGATGGCGGCACGCCGATCGTCGATGCCGATCCGATGTGCCACACACCCGGCCAACTCCCCGCGATGAAGGCGCAGCTCGTCGCGCAAAACTTCGCCCAGCCGGTCTATGTCGCGCAACCGGTCGGCTCGACCGATGTCTACGTCGTCGAGAAGCAAGGCAAGATCAAGATCGTGCGAAGCGGCGCCGCGCTCGCGACACCATTTCTCACGGTCAACGACATCCAGATTCCATCGGCGACGGCCGAGGGCGGTCTGCTCTCGATCGCCTTTCATCCGAGCTACGCCACGAACGGTCGGTTCTTCGCGTTCGAGACGATCACGGGCAACCAAGCGGTGGTGCGCGAGTACGCGCGCTCGGCCAGTCCCGATGTCGCGACCGCTGAGCCGGTACGGACGCTGATCTCCTACGGCGAGGATGGCAACGGCAACGTCGGCGGTACGATCGTGTTCGGCGCCGATGGCTATCTCTACATCTCGGCCGGCGACGGTGGCAACGCGCCCGAAGCGCAGGACCTGACCTCGCGGCGCGGCAAGATCTTGCGCGTCGACGTCGACGCACCGGCGACCGCGCCTCCTGGCAACATCACCACGGGCGGCGCCGATCCGTTCATCTGGGATTACGGGCTCCGCAATCCATTCCGCATGGCATTCGATCGCCAGACCCACGATCTGTTGATCGGCGATGCTGGTGATACGTTGCGAGAGGAAGTCGATATCGAGCCTGCGGGCTCGGGCAAGCACGACTACGGGTGGCCGATCGTCGAAGGCAACGTGTGCCACGACGGCACGACGACGTGCGACAAGACCGGCACGACCCTGCCGCAGTACACGCGCCCGCACCAGGCCGATTACAGCGCGCTGATCGGTGGCTCGATGTATCGCGGCGCCGCGCTGCCGTGCTTGAGGGGCACGTACATCTTCGCGATCTATGGGAGCGAAGCGCACATCCTTTCATGGTCCTGGACCGGTGCTGCGATCGCGAACGAAAAGGATCTGACCAACACGTTCAACGTCGACCCGGACGTCGTCTCGATCAACGAAGATTCGACTGGCGAGCTCTACCTCGTCACGCTCGGGGGCAACCTCTACAAGATCGTTCCGGCCTGAACAACGCTTCCGATCCGGACCGGGCTCGCAACCTGGCGATTGTTTGCGAATGTATCAGCGCGACGACCTTCGTCTTGCGGTGCTGACCCAGCGCTATCTCGAAGGGTCCAGGTCACGTGCTCGACGTGTGATCGATGACTGAGCCGCGCGCAATCGCTCGAACTTCAACGTTCGAAGCTCCGACAAAAACTCGCCGACGCGCGGTGCGATCGTCTGTGCCGTGGTCCTGCTAGTCGAGGTGAATCTGATCGATCCGGTCCGGGATGAACCGCCGGTCGATCAAATCACTGAGATCGATCGGGTGGTGCAGTACGCCCGCGCGCAGCGCCATATCCATGATCTGGCGCAGATCTTCGTCGCTCGGCGTGAGCTGGCGATAGCTCACCCGGTCCGGTGGTTCGGTCAGCACGTACTCGACGAGCTTTTGATCCTGATGGAAGTACGGCGCCGCGATCCGTGCCGCTTCTTTGCGGTGGGTCTCGGCCCACTCACCACTCTGCGCAATGCCGCGCACGAGATCGCGAACTTGATCCGGATGCTCGGCGATCAGCTCGTCGCGCACGACGAGCACGCAGGAGATGAAGTGCGGCCAGATGTCCTTCGCGTAGTACAGCACGCGCCCGGTGCCCGCCATCTCGGCCTTGGCCGCGTACGGCTCGCCGACGAAGTACGCATCGATCGAACCTGCAGCGAGTGCGGGCGGCATGTCCATTGGCGGCAGATCGACGAAGTTGATCTCTTCGGGCTGCATGCCTTCATCGGCCATTAACTTCATGATCACGAGGTACTGGTTCGAGAACCGGCTCGGCCGCGCGAACGTCTTGCCGCGCAGATCGCGGATGGTCTTCGCGGTCGAATTCTTCGCGACCATCACGGTCGAGCCATCGCGATGGCCGAGGTACACGATGTGGATCGGCACGCCTTGCTCGCGCAGCGCCATCGCGAGCGGCGCGAGGATGAACGTCGCATCGATCTTGCGTGCCTTGAGCGCCTCGATCACGGTCGGGAACTCGGTGAATCGCTGCGATACGAATCGCGTGCTCGTGGTCGAGGTCTTCGTCGCAAAATCGGTGACCGGGCAGGTCAGGTGGCAGGTGACCGGCAAGTAGCCGACCGCGAGCTCGGGCACGCCCGTCGATTCGCGGTGCTGCCACGGTCGATGATGCGCGAGCGTGAGCACCACGAGGATCGCGCTGACGACGAGGGTGATGCGGAGCTTCACGGTCATGACAGGCCGAGCTCGTTCATGATCGTTTGCTCGGCCTCGGCGACGCCCGGAGTGGCCGGCATGCGCGCGCGACCCGGAGGCAGGGCGAGTAATTTCTTCACGCGCGTGGGTCGGACGTCGAGGATGACGACGCGATCCGCGATCTGGACCGCTTCCTCGATATCGTGCGTGACGAACACGACCGTACGCGGCCGATCCGCAAGCGTGGTGCAGAGCTCTTTGCGCATCCGGTTGCGGGTCTGATAGTCGAGTGCGGAGAACGGCTCGTCCATCAACAAGATATCGGTCTCGGCGGCGAGCGCACGCGCGAGCTCGACGCGCTGGCGCATGCCGCCCGAGAGCTGATGCGGATACGCGGCAGCGAACTCGCGGAGCCGCGTGATCTCGAGCCACTCGACGATCTTGGCGGCGCGATCGGTGACGGACTTCGCGATGCCGAGGCCGATGTTCTCGCGCACCGTGAGCCAGGGGTAGAGCCCACCATCTTGATAGATCGTCCGGCTCTGGCCCTCGCGCGTGATCGTGCCGCGGGTCGGTTTGAGATGCCCGGCGAGCAGGCCCAGCAGCGTGGATTTGCCGCAGCCCGAAGGCCCGACGCACACGACGAGCTCGCCTCGTGCGACCTCGAGATCGAGGGCGTCGATCACGGTCAGGCGGCCGTAGTCAAAGCCGACGCCTGCGAGCCGAAGGGCGGTCATCGCCCGGTTCCCCACCGCAGGCTCTCGAGCCGCGCGAGCCGCGAGAACAGCGCATCGAGCCCGATGCCGATCGCGCCGATCGTGATCATGCCGCACACCACGAGATCCATGCGCAGGCCATTGCGCGCGTCGACGATCAGATAGCCGAGGCCACTGCGCACCGCGATCATCTCGGCCGCGACGACGACCATCCACGCGACGCCGATCGCGACCCGCAGCGCGGTCACGAGCTGCGGCAGGATCGCGGGCAAGGTGATCCGGAACAACGCCTCGCTCGCGGTGAACCCGAGGTCTTCCCCGACACGATAGTAGATCCGCGGGACCGCGGCGGCGGCTGCACAGGTGGCGAGCGCGACCTGGAAGAACGTCGCGATGAACAAGATGAAGATCGCTGGTGGATCGCCGATGCCGAACCAGATCACGGCGAATGGGATCCACGCGATCGGCGAGAGCGAGCGGAAGAAGTTGATCCACGGCAGTAGTGCATCGCGGGTCGACGCGCTGCGACCGACGACGAGGCCGAGCGGCACCGCGAAGATCACCGCACTGGTGAAGCCCCAGGCCACGCGATAGAGCGAGGCGATCGTATCGTCGAGCAAGCGCCCCGAGGCGAGCTCGCCGGCGAACGCGCTCGCGACCTCGGGAGGCGATGGCACCGTGCCGACCGGGAACATGTGCGCGGCGTAGGCGACCCACCAGATCGCGACGAACACGATGCCCGTCAGCGCGGCATACCCCACCTTTCGCACGGGCCGACCTTACCCGAAAACGAGGCTTTGAGCTTCGGAACGTCGTCGGCCGCTTCGTTCGACTCGAGCTTCGACGGCATCACGATCAGATCAGCTTTGCGCTCGCCGATCACGCGAAAGCCCTGCTGCTGGGCAAGCTTCACGACGCGAAGCGCGGGCTCGACGAGCGCCGCCGCGCTGGCAACCTCTTGGTCGAGGCCGGTGCGTAACATCATTTTACCGTTTACGCAGCCGAGCGTTCGTGCAATTCGAGAGGGCAGGCCGCGTGTCTAACAATCGATCTATCCTGATGTTTGCGCTTGCCGCCTGTGGAGAAAATCCGTCCACGACCACGCCCGATGCGCCGACCTCCGCGTGGCGCATGGGGCCCGCACTCGACGGGCCGCGGCTCGAATCGGGCGTCACCGCGTATGGCAACTCGGTCGTCGTGGTCGGCGGGTTCTACACGAACCAAGAGCACGGCCTCTTGGTCACGCACGAGGTCGACCTGTTCGACACCACCACGTCGACCTGGTCGAAGCTCGCAATCGACGCACCGGTCGCGCGCCACCACGTCCAGGTCGCGACGATCGGCACCACGCTGTACCTCCTGGGTGGGCTCGATGCCGCGAGCGATGCGCAGCTCGATTTTCCGGCGCGCGATGACTGCTACTCGATCGACCTCGCGACACCTGGCGCCGCGTGGAAGCAGATCGCGACGATGCCGGTGCCGCGTGGCTCCGCCGCGGTCGTCGTCGCACCACCGCGGATCTATCTGTTTGGTGGTTCGAGCACGACCGATGCGCTCGCGAGCAATACCTATTACGACACGCTGATGGATGCGTGGTGTCCTGGCGCCGCGTGTGCTGCGACCGATCAACTTCCGGATCTGCCCGCGCCGCGCTCGCATCCCGCCGCCGTGCGCCGCACCGATGGTGGGTTCGCTGTCGTCGGCGGGCTCTCCGCGCTCGCCTCGTTCACCGCGGCAAACGATGTCTACGTGCTGCCGCTCGCGCAGCAGACCCGCTCGGGAACCTGGAGCACTGGCACGCCGATGCCGACCATCCGCGGTGGCTGCGCGTTCGGCTCGTTGATCGAAGGCAAGCTGATCTGCGCCGGTGGCGAGATGGGCCAGGCCGCGCTGTCGGCGACCGAGGGTTACGATCCGGTCGAGGATACGTGGACGATGTACGAGAAGATGCCGGTGCCGACCGCCGGCACGCTCGGCGCCGCGATCGGCCAGCGCCTGTTCGTTCCCGGTGGCGCGCGCGAGCTGCAGTTTCAACCGACCGACACGCTCTATATTTTCTCACCGCTCGACACTGCGGGTTCGCGCGACCTTTGATTTTTTTAGATCGTTCGTGATCGTGACGCGTGTGACAGGGGATGCTGGTCCCTCTCGTGTTCGCGTTCTGCGGGTTCTACGTCGGTGGTGCAAAAGCCGAGATGTACAACAACGCCACCGAGGTGGTGTTGATGCGCCACGGCACCACGACGGTGCTGTCGATGCAGAACAACTATCAGGGGCCACCGGAAGGATTCGCGCTCGTGGTGCCCGTGCCGACGGTGATCAAACCAGATCAAGTGAAGACGCTGCCGCGCGATATCTTCGACAAGATCGATACGCTCGGTGCGCCGCGGCTCGTCGAGTACTGGGAACAAGACCCGTGCTTCGTGCCGGAGATGCCGGAGTACAACTCGGTGCTCCCCTATGCATTCATGAGCGAAACAAATGACGAAGCCGACACGTCGGCGCGGAAGGACTACAAGGTCCACGTCGAGGCGCGGTTCTCCGTCGGTGAGTACAACATCGAGGTGCTCTCGGCGAAGGCCTCGACGGGCCTGCAAGACTGGCTGACCGATCACCACTACTCGATTTCAGCGAACGCCGAGCCCCTGCTCCGGCCGTACATCGTGCAGGGCATGAAGTGGTTCGTCGCGAAGGTCGATCCGAAGAAGGTCGCCTTCAAGGATGGGATGGCGACGCTGTCGCCGCTGCGGTTCGCGTATGACAGCCAGGAGTTCACGCTGCCGATCCGGCTCGGTCTCGCGAACTCCAAGGGCGTGCAGGATCTGATCGTCAACGTGCTCGCGCCGAATAACACGCGGTACGAAGTCGCCAATTATCCCAACATCACGATCCCCACGAACCTGCCGGTCAACGACGCGGTGCGCACGCGGTTCGGCGAGTTCTACGCGGCGCTGTTCGATCACGCGATCGAACAGAAGCCAGGTGCGGTCGTCACCGAGTACTCGTGGGATGCGAGCTCTTGCGATCCGTGTCCGGGGCCGATACTCGACGGTGACGATCTCCAGACTCTCGGCGGCGACGTGCTCGGCGCGCGGTATCGAGACGTCACTGGTTACACGTTGACCCGCTTGCACGCGCGCTACGGCAAGGAGGTCAAAGACGATCTTTCGTTCCGCGCGGTCGAGCCGATCGCCGGCGGCCGAGGCATCCCCGACGCGCACGGCGAGATGTCGACGAAGGTCACGAACGAAGGCATCAACAACTTCCAGGGTCGCTACGTGATCCTCCACCCGTGGGACGGCCCGGTCGCGTGCGAAGCCCCGCGCCGTGGCATGTGGGGCGGCCCAACCAGCCAGCAACAGCTCGCGAGCTCGCCGGTCATGGCCGCGACGAACCTCGCGTTCGCGCCCCGCGGCAAGGTGGCTCTCGCGTCGCTGCTCGCGAAGGACGTGCCCGAGGTTGGCTTACTCTCGAGCAGGGCTGCCCAACCGCCGATCGCGGTACGCCAGCAAGGCTGTGGCTGCAACACGGCCAGTAGCGGTGTCGAAGCGCTGGTCGGATTCGCCGCAGTCGGCCTCGTGCTGCGCCGCCGTCGTCGGGTGTAAGCTGCAGGCGCGAGGGCCCTCCTCGTGCGACATGGCGAGTCGCTCGGCGATGTCGATCCGGCACCGCCGATCACGCCGGGCCTCTGTCCGCGCGAGCCTCTGTCCGCCCGGATCGAGCAAGCGCGCGATGCAGGAGTCGGCAACGGTCACCTGTTCGAAGGGGCCGCGCCGCGCTAGACCATGGCCATGCGGTGTAGACGCTGCGGCAAAAAAGACCAACGCAAAGGTCGGTTCTGCGCCGAATGCGAGCTCCAGTACGATACGTGGTCGCGCCAGTACGCGAGCGACATCATGTGGGTCGTGCTCGGCGGCGGGATCGTGCTCGCGGTATCGGTGATGCTCTTGCCGTTCCTCGGGTTCGAAGGGTTCATCGCCGCGGCTGGTGCACTCGCAGGCTGGGGCACGATCCTCGTCGGATCGAGGCTCAATTCGAAGCGGCGAAGAAGGCAGTTCTTGCGTGGAGCGACGCTCCCTCGTGCTTACCTGCCGTCGCCGAAGTGAGGTCGCGGCTCGTGTCCGACCGGCACCTTACAGGTTCGCTCGACGACGATCGCGCGTAGTACGATCGTTCGTGGCTCCCGGCTAGTGCCCGCTCTTACCCATGATCGTGACCTCGAACGCCTTGCCGCCGGTCGCATCGATCACGGGATCGGCCGTTCGTTCGGCGGTGCTACGTCCGGGCATGATGACCTGGATCTCGCCCGACGGTACGTTCGGTGCTGGCTCCGGTGCACGGTAGCCCTGCCACCACGCGAGCGCGCGCGCATTCGTCCACGCGTGCTCCGCGGGAATCTCGATGTCACGCAGCATCGCGCCGAGCAGGCGCGCACTCGCCGGGCGCTCGTTCTCGTCCTTCGCAAGGCACGCGCGGATCACCGTCTCGAGCGCCGGCGGGAACCACATCGTCATCACGGATGCGAGAGGCGGGACTTCGTCGTAGATGTGGCGATGCAAGAGCTTCGCTTCGTCCACGTCGCGCGAGAACACTTCCCTGCCGGAGAGCAGCCACCACGCGACGCACCCGAGCGCGTAGAGGTCCGCGCGCCCGTCGAGGTGCATGCCCAGGATCTGTTCGGGCGCCATGAAGCCGGGCGTGCCGAGCATCGCGCCCAGCTGGGTCAGCTTCGGCGTCTCGATGATCGGCTTCGAGGCACGAACGGGAGGCTCGATCGTCCTGGGCACGGTGGGCTCGTCGAACATCTGGACGATACCGAAATCGAGCAGCTTGCAGATATCGACTTCATCGGCGGCGCGACACGCGAACAAGTTCGGCGGCTTGATGTCGCGGTGAAACAGGTTGGCATCGTGCGCTTCGGCGAGCGAGGCACACGCCTGCGAGAGCAGCTGGATCACGCGCGCCGCGGGCAGCGGGCCAAACCGCACGACGAGTGACTCGAGATCGAGTCCGTCGAGCAGCTCCATCACGTAGTAGAAGACGCCCGCCTCGGTCACGCCGTAGTCGTAGATCTCGATCGTGTGGCGCGACTTCATCGAGGCGAGGACCTGTGCTTCGCGGCGAAACCGCTCGCGGATCTCGGGCGCGGACTCGGGGTTCTGCATCACCTCCACGCGGATCAACTTGATCGCGGCCTGGCGCGCCAGCAGGCGGTGCTCGGCGCGCCACACTTCGCCCATGCCGCCGGCACCGAGCCGCGCGACGAGCCGATAGCTCCCGAGGTCACGCGCGCGCGCTTCGGCACTGCGCGCTTCGGTCCGGGCGAGCTGTACTTGTTTGCGCATGCGCACCACGTTCCACGCGAGGATCAGCGCGAGCGAGACCGCGATCGCGAGCGCGCCACCACTCGCGTACACGCCGCCGCGCTCGAGGCGATGCGTGGGACCGAGCAACGTGCGGGCGGGCACCATTGTCGCGACGTACCAATCGAGCGGCACGCTGACGCCCGCGCGCTTGCCACCGATCGGCACAGCGGCGAGCAAGTACACGCCATCGGTGGTCTGCAGCTGGTGCAGCGTCGTCATTTCGCGAGCGGGATGTTCGAACAGGGCATCGAATGCCGGATCATGAAGGTCGCTGCCACGCACGAGCTTGTCGGTGATCGGCAGCTTGGCGGTGACCGGCGACGCGAGCACGGTGCCATCGTTCGTGAACACCACCGAGCTCGCTTGATCGAGCGCGGGCCGCGCGATGAAACCCGAGAGCGCACCGACATCGAAATCGACGGTGGTCACCGCGACGAGAGCGTGGTTCGCATCGTAGACCGGCTCGGCGCACGTGATGCCGGTCTCGTGGCTCTTGAAGAACAAGTACGGCTCGGTCCACGCGCGTGCACCGGTCTTGACCGCGAGCCGATAGAAGCTGCGCGTCCGCGGATCGTAGTTCGTGGTCTCGCTGCGCTCTACCGCGATCGTATCGTTCTTGATCGTGAACCAGGTCGCCCCGCCACCATCGGCGTGGCTCTCTTGAACCTGGATCTGGTGGTCCGGCATGCGCTGTGCGCCGCGGAACGTGCCGTCGGGGAAGCTGATCGAGAGGAACGCGATGCCCGGACGACCGGTCATCAGGTCGTGCAAGCGCACGAGCGTGTCCTCGATCGGGCGCATGCGATCCGCGAGCACGCTCAAGCGCGCGAACAGCGGATCGGCCTGATCGAGGGCGAACGCGACATCGTTGTCGACGCTCTTGGCCTGCTCGGCGAGCTGGTGGCGCGCCATCGTCTCCGAGGCCTCGCGCGTGGTGCTCCGGCCGAGCAGGATGATCACGAGGCCGACCGCGATCACGAGCATCGGCACCGTGATCAAGACGCCGAGCGGCGACGCGAGCGCAGCCGCGAACCTGATCGGGATGGGCCGCCGCGCGAGCGAACCGGCGATCGTGCGATGCGGTCTAGCCACGCGATTCGTACACGCGTTGCGCGGGGAGCTCGAACGCGGTCAGAAAGCCACCTTTACCGCACGCGGTGTCGAGCCCGACACACGCCGACCCGGCCCACAGATCCGTCGGGTCGTCGGGCGTGTGGGTCGACAACTCGTTTGGCAACGTGCGCGTGGTGGTGTGGCCGAACACGACGAGCTTGCCGCGGTAGTTCTCGAAGAAGTCGCGGTCGCGCAGCCACAGGAGCGCGCGCGGCGGTTCGATCTCGGAAGGGTGGGGAAAGTGATCGCCGCTGCGCTTGAGCCCCGCGTGAACATAAATTGCGTGCTCGTCCTCGTAGAACCACTCGAGCAACTTCATCCACTCGACGATCTCCGCGGGAAAAAACGAGCCATCGAGCATCGCGTCCATCTCTTCGGGCGTCGGCAGGTCGTCGTTCGTTGGCGCCGGCAGCTGCTTGAACGAGCGATACGATTCGAGGCACCCGTTACCGCGCGGTAACAAAAACTCGAGCCAGCCCTCTTCGATGATCTGGAGCCACGCATCTTCGTGGTTGCCGCGCAGAAAGACGACCTTCGCCGCGGTCGAGGCGGCGAAGTCGCGCAGCCATTTCACGACGCCGGCGGAATCGGGGCCTCGATCGATGTAGTCGCCGAGGAACACCACGGTGTCGCCGGCGGCAAGTTGTGGCACGCGCGCGAACAGCGTCTGCAAGGCCGCGAGATCACCGTGAATGTCGCCGACGGCGAAGGTGCGACCTGCCACCTCGCCAGTCTAGTGTAGGAAGCCGCCACGATCTGTGGGTTCTGGCAACGATCACACACACGTTCGAGTTACGTCGTTTCGCTGGCTTGGCGTGGCACGAACCGTGGAAGAATGCCGTCCCATGCGCACGCTGCTCGCCACCGCCCTTGTTGTTGCTTCCGCCTCCGCTGCCGCCGCGCAGGCGCCCAGTGACTACTCCGGTGATGCCTCGAGCGCGCCGGGCATGATGCCGGTCCAGCAACCGCCGATGGACGTCACGCCGTGCAACCGCGATCGCGACGTCATGGCGGATCGCTGGGCGGTCGGCCTCTCGTTCGGCACGCTCGGCATCGCGCCCGATAGCTCGCCGAATTCGACCGCAAACTTCGACATCGGCGAGCTCTCGCTGCGCTTTCGCGTCACTCCACACCTCGAGCTCGAAGGCTCGGTGGGCGGCGGGCACCTCACGTACGGCGACTACACGCAGAGCACCACGAAGCTCCAGACCGCGGCACTCTCGCTGCGCTATCGCTTCGCGATCGAGCACAACTGGAACTGGTGGTTGATGGGCGGCTTCGGTGTCGCGTCGATCTCGGACGACCACGCGACACAGGACCAGACCGATCAAGCGACGCGCGCGCTTGGCCAGTTCGGTCTCGGCCTCGAGCATCGCTGGAACCACTTCGCGCTCCAGGCCGAGCTCAAGGGCGTCGCGATGGGGGAGACCAAGGCCGAGAAAGACGGCTCCGTCGTGTATCCCCAAGGTACGGTCGGTCGCACGAGCTCCGGTGACACCCTCTCGGGTGGCGTGTTCACCCTCGGCGGCAGCTACTACTTCTGATCGCGGACCGCTGCGGGGACACTTCGACGCAATCGAGATCGATATCGCGTTGGCCATCGCGTTGGCGTGAGCCGGAGCTCACAGCGAGTTGCACGCTGCGGCAGGTCGAGTAGCCGGCTAGACGTCAAACATTCCGCCGCCCAGCTCGATCACGTTTCCCGACACGTAGATTCCACGATCGGCCTCGACCCGGAGCCCGAGCTTCGACGCGCGCTTCACGGCGACGCCCTGGCTGAGCGATCGCGACAGCGGCAACGGTACGCCCGTCGTGAGGAAGTAGCCGCCGAGGTTCGCGCACGCCGAGCCGGTCGCCGGATCTTCGATCACCGCGCCGTGCTGCGTGAAGAAGAACCGCACCGTGAGCTCGTCGCCGGTGCCGGCCCAGATGTACGCGAGCGCTTCGTTGCCGCTGGGCTGCAACCCATAGGCTTGGATCGCGGCGGGCACCGGCGTCGCGCGCTCGACATCCTCGACGGTCGCGAGCGGGATCACGAACTGGTCGGACCCGGTGTCGATCCACAGCGGCTCGCCAGCGATCGCACTCTCGGGCAAGCCGATCATGCTCGCGATCTGCGCGCGGGTTGCCTCGGGCTTGCGAACGATCGGCGCCTTGGCCGCGCGCAGGGTCCACCGGTCGCCGTCGGCGATCACAGGCACGATGCCCGCGATCATCTCGAGCGTCAGCGCGTCGCCACCGAACAGCGATCTCACCACGTGCGCGGTGCCGAGCGTCGGATGACCCGCAAACGGCATCTCGAAGCCGGGCGTGAAGATCCGCACGCGCGCATCGGCGTGCACCGACGGGGTGATGAACGTGGTCTCCGAGAGGTTGAGCTGCCGCGCGAGCGCCTGCATCTGATCGGTGTCGAGGCCCGATCCATCCTCGAACACGCACAGCGGATTGCCAGAGAGCCGATCGCCAGCGACGGTGAATACGTTCAAGATCCGGTAGGGCAGGCGCATGCCGCGACTAGAGCGGATGTGGCGCGTCGTCGCAAGGCACACATCGGCGGCGAACACGCCAATACACCGCTCGTCGTCGCGGCCGATCTCCTCTGCGTGCGCGCAGGCTTGACCGTTGTTGTTGTTGTTGTTGTCGCCGCCTGTCATCCGTATCTCGGCGGCGGCGTCGAGATGTCGTCCAAGGTCAGTGGTCCCCTGGCCACCATGCATGGCCAGCCGGTCGCCTCCGCGCGTCCGGTGACGTCGCTCAGCGCCGGCGAGATCGCGCCGATCGATACGACGCCAACCACGCCGCGCACCTACTCGATCGCGATCGGATCGGCGCCGGTTCCCGATTTTCATATCGAGCTCGGCCTCCACGCGCACGACATCTCGAGCGACAGCCTGCAGGGCCAATCGAATGCCGCCGCGTACCTCGCGTCGCCGCGCTACCTGACCGGGACCGGCTCGCTCGACTTCTCCTGGATGTTCCTGCGGTTCGCGCACGTAGGCACGTATATCCACGTCGGCCCGGCGTTCGGCGTGATCGTCGACCGCGGCGACGGCTCGACGTCTTTCGGCCAGGCCGTGCGGTTTGGCGGCGGAATTCAGTTCGAATTGCCCCTGATCCGACTCTACGTAGATGCCTCTCAGACGGATTTAATGATGACCAGCGGACCTGCGGCTGGTGTAAATCAACTAACCGGAATCACGATGGGTATCGGCATTCACTGACGCCCACGGCCGGATGGCGTCTGTCACGAGTTGTTGACACCTCTCGGGTGGATCGACTATCTCAGTGGTGAATATGAAAATAGTTTTCATAATCACCGCAGCCGCTCTCGCGGGGTGCGGGGGTAACGATCAACTCGCGCAGCCCGATGGCACGCTGACCACGCTCACCAACGCGAAGGACGTCCCGATCGACGGCCTATCTTCAACCGACGTCGCGAAGTTTCGCAAGGGCGACGATCTGTTCGACGTCCCTTTCCGAGAAGTCGACGGGCTCGGCCCGCTGTTCATCCGGAGCTCGTGCGGCGCTTGCCACTCGAACGGCCTGCGCGGTCCCGGCCTCGTCCAGAAGATGGCAGTCGTGACGGCCGATGGGATCACGGCCTCGGCCGATCAATCCGAGCTGCCGTTCGGCCACACGCTGCGCCAAGGTCTCGCGGCTGGCGCGACCACGCCGATCACGGCGCTGATGGCGAGCGACGTCAAGGTCTCGATCCGCATCGGTCCGCCGGTGCTCGGTCGCGGCTACATCGAAGCGGTCGATGACTCCGAGATTTTGCGCGTCGCGGCCGAACAGGCGCAGCGCACCGATGCGATCCACGGCAAGGTCGCGAGGGTCACGTTCACCTCGGTGCCCAGTGGCGATGGCTTCTCGACATATCAGACGAACGACGCGGTGATCGGTCGATTCGCGCTCAAGGCGCGGATCGCCACGCTCGACGATTTCTCCGCCGACGCTTTTCAGGGTGACATGGGCCTCACCACGCCGATGCGTCCGACCGAGCTGCTGAATCCCGATGGCCTCACCGACGATGCCGATCCGGGCGTCGACCTCGATCAGGAGCACATCGATCGCGTCACGTTCTACGTGCGCCGGATCGCGATCCCGCAGCGCGTCGGCATGACCGCAGCGGGCGCGAAGCTGTTCGATCAAGTGCAATGCAGTGGCTGTCACGTCGCGACGATGCACACGCGCAAGGATTTCCCGATCGCGCAGCTCGCCGATATCGACGCGCCGATCTACACGGACCTCTTGCTCCACGACATGGGCGATGACCTCGCCGATGGCATGGTCGATGGCGGCGCGGATTCGCGCGGCTGGCGCACGGCTCCGCTGATCGGGTTGCGCTTCAACACACTCTTTCTTCACGATGGCCGCGCCTCGTCGGTGACCGGCGCGATCACGGCGCATGCCGGCGAGGCCCAAGCCGCGGCCGAGGCATTCGCAGCTCTCTCGCAAACCGACCGCGACACGTTGGTCGCATTCGTCGAAGCACTCTGAGGAATTTCCAGATGAAGCAGACGCTCTTCTTCGCTCTCCTGACCACAGCGCTTGGTGCTTGTGGCGATGGCGGCACTGACGACGCACAGTACAAGACCGGTGTTGTCGACGGGATGCACGACTCGATCGCGGCCGAGCTCCAGACGCTGGTCGGCGCTGCGACGGAGCTCCAGGCCGCAGCGCCGACCGGGCACGGCTGGGACATGTCGACCGATGCCGCGGCGATCCAAGCCATGCTCGACGCGTGGAAGAAGGCTCGCGTCGCGTACGAGCATGTCGAGGGAGCCACCGCTCCAATCTTCGCCAATGAAGATTTCACGATGGATGCGCGCTACGACGACTTCATGGCGGCGCTCTCTCCGGCCGGCGATCAAGATCTGTTCGACGACCGAGGCGCGATCGGCATGCACTCGATCGAGCGCATTCTCTACGCGTCGACGATTCGCCAGGAAGTCAAAGAGTTCGAAGCGACGCTTCCGGGCTACAAGGCGGCCGCGTGGCCGGCCAATGCGACCGAAGCGGACGAGTTCAAGAACAAGTTGTGCGCTCGCCTGATCACCGATGCCCAGCAGCTCCACGACGAGTGGACGCCAGCGAACATCGATATCGGACTCGCATTCCAGGGCCTCGTCGGGCTCATGAACGAGCAGCGAGAGAAGGTCAACCTCGCGGCGACCGGCGAGGAAGAGTCTCGCTACTCGAACATCACGCTGTTCGATCTCCACAACAACCTCGCCGGCACGATGACGATCTACAACATGTTCAAGCCGTGGATCCTGTCGAAGAAGGGCGACCAGAACGAGATGATCGAGTCTGGCTTGAGCCACCTCGAGGACCTCTACAGCGCCACCGCCGGCGACGCTCTCCCACCGGTCCCGACCACGTGGAGCTCCGATGCACCCTCCGCGACCGACCTCGCCACGCCGTTCGGCAAGATGTGGGACGGCGTGCACATCGCGGTCGATCCCACCACTAGTGGCTCGATCGTGTTCGAGATGAACGAAGTCGCGGACGTCCTCGGCTTCCCCGAGTTCAAGGAACAGTAGGCGCGATGAGCAAGGCTCTTCTCCTCGTGGCTCTCGCTGTGGCTGTCGTTGCGGCGCTCGCTGCATGCGGCGGTGCCAGCAGTTCGAATGTCGACGCGTCGAATTCGTTTCTCGCCTTCAATCCAGCGTTCGCACCGTTCCGGACCTGGACGAGCTTCCACTCCGACGGACCGGTCGATGACGGCACGCAGCCGGCGATCGTCCTGGGTCCGCGCACGCAGTACATCAACAAGATCCCACCCGCTGGCAGCACCGAGTTTTCGATCGGCACGATCATCGTCGAGGCGCGCGACAACGGAAAGATCTTCGCGATGGTCAAGCGCGGCGGCAACTTCAATGCCGCTGGCACGATCAACTGGGAGAACTTCGAGCTCATCGAAAATCCGGTGCAGTACGTGTGGCGCGGCCTCGGCCCGCCGCTCGGCGATACGTACGGCGGCGATCCGAATGGTTGCAACATGTGCCACGTGCAGTGCGTCGCGAACGATTACATCTGTTCGCCGAAGCTCCAGCTCACCGGATTCTAAATGAAAACGCTGTTCCTCGCGCTCGTCGTCATGACGAGCACCTCGTACGCGAACCCGCGTGCGCTCCCGTTTACCTATACGACCGATACGCTCGCGCCGGGCGAAGCCGAGATCGAGCAGACGGTCGACCTGATTCCGCTGCGTGCGCAGAGCATCGATACGGGCAACGTGACGAGCTATCTCGCATCGTCGTTTCAGACGGAGCTCGAGATCGGAATCTGCGATCGGCTCGAATTGGCCTTGTATTTCGTGATGACGCCGGCGCAGCAAGCGCTGACCAACACCGCCAAGCTGCCCGAGTCGAATGGCATCAAGCAACGTCTGCGCTACATCCTCGCGAATCCCGGCGAGTGGCCGATCGATGTCGGCTTCTACGGCGAGCTCTCGGAGAGCGATCGCGAGATCGAGCTCGAAGGAAAGATCTTGCTCCAGAAGCGCTTCGGCAAGCTGCGCGTCGCCGCAAATCTCTGGGCCGAGTACGAGCTTTACTTCGCGAAAGATCCAACGACCGGGAATCACCAGCGCGACGTGGTGATCAACCCGACCCTCGGCGCGACGTACGAGGTCACACCGAAAGTTCACCTCGGGCTCGATAGCTGGCTGCGCGGCGAATATCCTGCGAACCCAGCACCCGCGACCCGGACGTTCGGCCTGGGGCCGGAGTACTACATCGGTCCGGCCGTGATGATGAACTTCAAGAAGGTGTGGTGGACCGTCGCGGCCTACGTCCGCGTCACCGACACCGACCACGACCTCCAGGTCGCCGAGCCGTTCGGAAAAATCTGGTTCCGCACGATGGTCGGATACGACCTATAATCGCGTCGTGCCGGCCACTGTCGTCGATGCCGTGAGATCTCCGTTCCCATGTGCATGCCGCTGCTTCGAGCGGCTGTCGCTCGAACAACGCACCGCTGGCATCGAAGCGCTCTATCGGTTCGATGATGCGATGCGCGGCTGGGGCCAGACCGTGATCTGGGATCTCGCCGCGCCGACGCTGTGGGCGCTGCAGAAAGAACTCGGCGATGTGAAGTGGGTCGCGGTGCGCGAGAGCGGCTGCATTCACGCGCGCCTGCTCGGGTTCTGCGTCCACGAATTGATCCACGCGCTCAATGGCGAGCCGACTCTGCCGAACTACGGAACACCGACCGGGTTGCCCTACGGTGTTCCGGAAGCGGTCGCGCCAGCGGACGAAGCGGCCTACCTCCATCCGTTCAACCAGTACGAAGCCCGCGCGTGGGTCGGACTCAACGCGGTCGCGTACACGCTGTTCCAGATCGAATGGGATCTGTTTCCCGCCCGCGATGTCGGCACGTATGGGTTGCCGGGTGGCAATGCGCTCGTGCCGGTGCCTCCGGGCTATCGCCAGGTGCCGCACTACGACAGCGAGCATCACGCGCGGCGCTATCAGGCGCTCGCGAACAACCTGCAAGAGGAAGCGCGCGGCTGGTTCACGCCGGCGAAGCTCGCCGAGCTCACGGAGCGGTTCAACGCCGCCGAGGTGATCGGGCGAGCCGCGCGTCCGATGCCGTTTCCGAGCGCGCGCGAGGTCGCGCGGATCAAGCCGAAGCAGCCCGGTCGCAACGACCTCTGCATCTGCGGGTCGATGCGCAAGTGGAAGCAGTGTTGCGGCACGCAGGTCGTGCCGTAACGAGTTATCGTCGGCGCGATGAAGCGCGCGCTCTGGTTGCTCTGGCTGCTTGTCGTGGCGTGTACGTCGGCACAACCGCCACCACGGGTGGTGCCCACTGCGAAGCCGGCGCCGGTCGTCGCACCCGTGCAGGCCATCGTGCAGGTGCGGCCGGAACCGGGGGAGGCAATCCCGCCGCTGCGCTTGCAACGGTTGTTCATGCCGACCGGCTACACGGCGCGCCTCGCGATCGATCCAGCAAAGCCGACGTTCGAAGGCGACATCCAGATCGCCGGCACGATCGCCACGGCGACCTCGGTGATCTGGCTGCACGGTCACCGGCTCGCGGTGAAGAAGGCGACCGCGACCGGAAGTGCAGGTGTTGCCATCGAGCTTCGTGTCACGCCGCGTGGGTCGGAGCTGCTCGAGCTGCGTTCCGATGGCGCGATGCCTCCGGGCGCGTGGACGCTCGCGCTCTCGTATGCGGGCCACGTCGACCCGGTGAACACGACCGGCATGTTCGTCGAGAGCAGCGGTGGCGCGAAGTACATCTACAGCCAGTTCGAGGCGATCTACGCGCGCCGCGTGTTCCCGTGTCTCGACGAGCCCGATTCGAAGGTGCCGTGGCAGCTCACGCTCGATGTGCCGAGGGGGCTCGTCGCCGTCGCGAACACCCCGATCATGAAGGAGAGCGACGCGGCTGGCTATCATCGCGTCGAGTTCGCGGTCACCAAGCCCCTGCCTTCCTACTTGATCGCGTTCGGCGTCGGCCCGTTCGACATCGTGTCGGCCGGTGCCTCGAAGAGCGGCACGCCGATCCGGATCGTGACGTTCAAAGGGCGGGGCGGCGAGACCGCGTATGCGGTGAAGACCGCCGCGAAGCTCGTCGATCTCCTCGAGGACTGGTTCGGGATGCCGTATCCGTACCCGAAGCTCGATCTCCTCACGGTGCCGATCACGAGCGGATTCTCGGCGATGGAGAATCCTGGGCTGATCCTCTACGCCGAGAGCTACTACATGTTCGCCGGCAAGCCTTCGTGGCAACGCCGCAACGAGTGGATCCTCGGTGGCTCGCACGAGCTCGCGCACCAATGGTTCGGTGATTACGTCACGCCCGCGTTCTGGGACGACATCTGGCTCAACGAAGGCTTCGCGACGTGGATGGAGAACAAGATCACGACGGCGTTCGAGCCGAGCTGGCACGGCGAGCTCGCGCAGGTCTCGATCCGCAACGGCGCGTTGCGCGCGGACTCGGTCGTCTCTGCGCGCCGCGTTCGCCAGCCGATCCTCACGACCGACGACATCCTCAACGCGTTCGACGGCATCAGCTACAGCAAAGGCGCCTCGATCCTCGCGATGTTCGAGAGCTACCTCGGCCGCGACGTGTTTCAGAAGGGCGTGCGCGC
Source organism: Kofleriaceae bacterium (assembly GCA_043759355.1). Taxonomy (GTDB): domain Bacteria; phylum Myxococcota_A; class Polyangia; order Haliangiales; family Haliangiaceae; genus JABFXX01. The sequence goes on along the minus strand of JAYVLQ010000081.1, from coordinate 35,869 downwards.
GTACATGGCCGCACGTGCATTCGGGACCGCGACGTCCGCCGATTTCATCGCCGCGATGAGCAAGGCCGCCGGCAAGGAGCTCGCTCCCGCGTTCGCGACGTTTCTCGATCAAGCAGGCGCGCCCGAGATCGAAGCGACGCTCGCGTGCAAGGGGGCGCCCGCGATCGAGCTCGTGCAGCGCCGGTTCTTGCTCGCCGGTGCACCACCCACGACCGAGGCCAAGCCGTGGATCATCCCGATCTGCGTGGCGTACGAGCAAGCTGGCACCCGCGCCGAGACGTGCACGCTGCTCGATGCACCGACCGGCACGCTCGCGTTGCCGGGGAAGCGCTGCCCGCGCTGGGTGATGCCGAATGTCGAGGGCCATGGCTACTACCGCGTCCACTACACGCAGAAGCAAGTGACCACGCTGCGCGACGAGGCGTGGCCGCTGCTCACGTTCAGCGAGCGCCACACGCTGTTCGGCGACTTGTTCAACGATATGAATGCACCGCGCCCGGGGTTCCACGCCACGGAACCGATCAAGACCCCGATCACGCTGGTGATGTCATTCGTGCCGCTCATGCTCGCGACCGGCAATCGCACGCTCGTCGACGATGCGCTGTTGCCCGCCGATCAACTCGAACGGTTGGTCAACGACGATCAGCGTACCAAGTACGAGGCCTGGAATCGGATGACCTTCGGGCCCGGGGCGACGAAGATCGGCTTCACCGGTAAGGACAGCGACGACTTCGACACCGAATCGCTACGTGGACGGTTGGTCGATGCGGCGGCACGCACTGGTCGCGATCCGGAGCTCGTCAAACAAGCGGTCGAGCTCGCCGTGCGCTGGCGTGACGTGCCCGAGGGGATGCGGGGCTCGGTGCTCGCGATCGCGGTCGATGCGAATCAAGACGCGTTCGATCGCGCGCTCGCCGAGGTCCGGACCGAAAAGAATCAGGCGCTACGCAGCATGCTGATCCAGGCGCTTGGTGGTGTGCGCGACGCGAAGCGCTATACCGCTGCGCTCCAGCTCACACTCGACCCAGCCATCGATCTGCGCGAGAGCGGCGGGATCTTGTTTGGTTCCACCAGCGAGCCGACACGCGCGATCGCGGAGGCGTTCTATCGCGCGCACGCCGCGGAGATCGACAGGCGGATGCCGAAGGACGAAGTCACGGGAGGATTGTTCGAGCTGATGGGCGTGTTCACCAGCGCCTGCGATCCGGTGCGTCGTGATGCGATCGTCAAGGAGATCGAGACGCGCTTCAACGGCCAGCCCGGAGCGCCGCGCGTGATCGCGCAGATGACCGAACGCCTCGATCAATGCATCACCACCAAGCTCGCGCTCGCGCCGGAAGTCCGCGGCTGGCTCGGCGGCGTGAAAATTCCACGCCCGGCAGAGCATGTGAAACCAGCGGAGAAGCGGGCTTCCAAGCCGAAAGCGTCGCCCAGAAAGCCCACGCGCCCCTGAGCTCGCGAGTGCTGTTTTCGCGCGCTGACCTACATTGAACCTTCGTCCTTTCGCGGCAATCGTCGGCACGCAGCGAGCGCTGCGACGAGATCCGTCGTCACTTGTCGATGCGTCTAATGTTGATCGCGTGGTGTCTCGGGGTGCCTCGCCTGACCGCGGCCGATGAACCGAAGCAGGTCGTGTACGCGGAGGTCCTCGGCAAGGCCGGCGAGTACGGTGTCGGCTACGAGCACTCGATCGCGCCGCGGCTATCGCTCGGTGTCGCCGGCTCGTACGCGCTGATTCGCGATCAACAGCTCGTGACGATCGCGCCGTATATCCACATCCGGATCGCGAGCCGCAACGAGCACTCGCTGTTCGCGGAAGTCGGCGCCGTATTCGTCCACTCGCATGTGCCCTCGCCGGTCGCGAACTGGGACGGGATGACCGATGACGGCGGTGGCGGCCTCCTCTCGCTCGGCTACCAGCATACGACGCCGCGGTTCGTGGTGCGGGCGACCGTGTCGGCGATGGTTGGCGAGGGCGGGGTCGGTCCGGCGATCGGCTTGACGATCGGCGTGCGCCCGTGAAGGCCGCGCTGCTTGGCTTGCTGGCTGGCTGCGTCGACATCGCGAATCAAGGCACCGACTGGCAGGCGCTCTCGGCGATCACCGGCGAGCTCGCGCCCGAGGTCGGACCCGATCCCGAACCGCTGCCAGCTCCGTGCTCGCTGCGGATCGCGACATTCAACGTGCACTTCGCCGATGACGTCGACAACCTCGTCGCGCAGATCCGGGCGTCGACGTTCCTCGCGCACGCCGACGTCTTGTTCGTGCAGGAGATCCGACGCTACATCTCGGAGCCCACGTCGCGGGTCTCGCGCCTCGCAACCGCACTCGGCATGACCTGGGTGTACGCGCCGGCGCACACCGTCGACAACGGCGGTGTTCACGGCGTGGCGATCCTCTCGAAGTATCCGCTGGCCGCGACCGCGATGCGCCAGCTGCCATACTTCGATCAGATCAATGCCGAGCAGCGCATCGCGTTGCGCGCGGACGTGATGCTTGATGGCGATCCCCTGCATCTGGTCGACGTCCACCTCGATACCCGGTTGGTACCGACCGATCGGATCCGCCAGCTCAATCCCGCGCTCACCGATGTCGGCGCGCGCATGGTGATCGGCGGCGATCTCAACACGCTGGAGTGGACGTGGGTCGCTGACGCGGTGCCGCTGACCGGCGAGCAAGCTGTCGTCGGCCAAGAGCAAGCCAAGATCGTCGATGACTTCTTCGCATACAACCAGTTCGAGCGCGCGGTCCCCGACGACGTGGTGACCACGCGTGCGCCGATCGTGTCGATGCGGCTCGACGATCTGTATTCACGCGGCTTGCCAGTGATCGAAGGCGCCGTCGAGCACGTCGACGGTTCGGATCACTGGCCGGTGTGGTTCGATCTGGATCGCTGCAAGATGTGATACACGAGCCGGCTGTGAAGGCCGGTTGGCTCGTGATCGCACTCTGCACCATTGCAGACGGTGCGCCGAAGCTCGAAATCGCCGCGCCCGCGACCTTCGACGAACCGTGTAACCAACCGGCGATGGCGGCTCCGGACCTACCGGCAGTGGCAACACCGCGCGCCTGCAAGCACCACGCGCTCGATGGTTTTCGCACCGCGCTCGCGGCGCAGCGCGCGCACACCGCGGCGCATCCGCTGCGCGTGTCGTGGTTCGGCGATTCGCTGACCGCCGATGATCAGATCACGAATGGCCTGCGCCATCGCCTTGCCGGCCTCGTCGGCGATGGTGGCCCGGGCTTCGTGTTCGGCGCGCCGCCGCATCCGTTCTGCCAGCATCGCGCGATCGCGCGCTCGGTCTCGGAGGAGTGGACCGTGCACGGCATCTCCGCCCCGATCGCGGCAGATCGCCTGCTCGGGCTTGGCGGTAGCACCGAGACCGAAGCGGGCGGCACGTTGCGGTTCGTCCCGACCACCGAGGTCACCTCGATCGAGCTGCACTACCTCGCGCAACCGAGCGGTGGCTCGCTCGAGCTCGTGGCCGACGGTACGCAAGTCACCAAGCTCGACACCAGCGCGGCGATGAAGAAGAGCATGTTCCTCGAGGTCGAGCTGCCCGCCGGAACCAAGGCGATCGAGTTCCGCGCGCGCGGTCGGGTGCGCTTGTTCGGAGCCTCGTTCGAAGCAAGGTCTGGTGCGGTCGTCGACAACCTCGGCATCGTCAACGCGACCGTCAAGGCGATGCACGACCACAACATGAAGGAGCACTGGCACAATCAGCTCGCTCACCGCGCGCCGGATCTCGTCGTCATCATGTACGGCACGAACGAGGCGGAGTGGCTCGCGCCCGGCTCGAGCATGGAGCAGCACGAGAAGCTATTGGGCGAGCTCCTCGCGACCGCTCGTGCCGCGGTACCGGAGGCCGCATGCCTCGTGATCTCGCCGCTCGATCAGCTCGACTGGCATGACGAGAAGATGCCGCCACGCGCCTCGATCCCTGCGATGGTCGAAGCGCAGCATCGCGCCGCGACCGCGCACGGCTGCGCTTTCTGGGACACCTACGCGTGGATGGGAGGCAAGGGCTCTTCGTCCAGCTGGTACAAGTACGGCCTCATCGTCAAAGACTTCCAGCACCCGACGAGTGAAGGCGCTGATCGGATCGCCGAAGCCCTGTTCGCGGGTCTCACGAACTAACATCGCGACATCGCGACATCGAGGTCGGAGCTCAGCTCACTGCAGCGCGCCCTGCACCATCAGGTAGCCTTCAGAGCCCGTGACCGAGAGGTCCTTCATCCGGATGCCGGCCATCGCAGGGAGCGGGATGCCACCGAGCAGCGCGCCGATCGAGGTGATCTGGCTGTCGAGCGAGAGCCTGACCGCGGTCGAGAGGTCCTCCGGGGTGAACCGCGTCAGGTTCGCGACGTCGGGGAGGACGTCGACGTTGATGCTCGGCGCACCCAGGACGATGCCGACGCCGAAGCCACCGTTCGCCGGAGCGATCGAGAGGTCGACGCTCGCGTTGATGGCCGCCAGGCCGACCGGGGTACCGCCGAGCGTAAACGTCGCCATCATGTCGGGGAGGATGAGCTTCATCTGGCCGCTGGTCGGGTCCGCGCTGATCATCGGCGGCGAGGTCATCGCGATGGTCGAGCCATCGAACGTGCCGCCGTTGGCCGGCATCGAGAGGTTCAGCATGCCGAGCGCGACGAATTGCGAGAGCGCCGAGTTCGCGAGGTCATCGGCGATGCCGAGCTGTATGCCGGTGCCCGGGTTCATGTCGGGCACGCCGTTGTCGGTGAAGATAAACTTGCTGTTCTCGGCGCCCGCGATCGCCATCTTCATGTCGAGGGTGATGAGTGCGTCGTTGTTCGTGAACGAGATGGCCGACGGGTCGACTTCGACCGTGATGCTCTTGCCGAGCACGGCGAGCGTCTTTGGACCGCTGAGCGCGCCAAGCGCCTGGTTCATCACCGGCTTCATGATCATGCCGGCGACCTTCGGGAGGATGAACTGGATCGCGCTGTCGAGCGGGACGATGTTGAGGATCGCGCCGGGGACGCCACCCGAAGTGATGTCGAGGCCGGTCAGGTTGATCTTCGGGTTGTCGAGCGTCGTCGCGAAGCCCTTGTTCCCGTCGGCTGTGACCACGAGCGTGCCGCTGATGATGACCTTGGTCGCCTTGATGTCGGTGTTGTCGGTGCCGCCGAGGCACGCGACCTTGTAGCTCATGTGACCGGGCACATCGAGACCGTCGATCTCGGCCGAGAAGTTCAGACCGCCGTTCGTCGGAACGAGCGAGAGCACGACGTTCGTCATCGTGACATTGTCGATGAACAGCTGACCGTAGAGGCAGTCGGGACCGTTCTCGTCACCCGAGTGCACCATCGGCTGCATCGGCGCGAGCATCGGCCGCAGGTCGAGACCCTCGATGATCGGGCCCGCGGCGGCGCTGATCTTCGCGAACGCTTCCTTGGACAGCGCGGTCGTGACCGCGTCCTGGATGTTCGCGCCCTGCGGGCGGAGATCGCCCGCTTCGACCGAGCGCGTATCGGTCGCCTTGCCACCGTTCGCGTCAACCGCTTCGGTGTGGATCAGCATCGCGCCGGCCTTGACGTTGACGTCGACCGAGAACGAACCATCGGCCGCGACCGTTGCGGGGATGTTGTTGACCGAGACCGTCGCGATCGGCGTGCCCCCGGCGTTGGGCGTCACCGTACCGGTGACCGTGACCCTACCGGCGTGGTCCTGGATCAGGCTGCGGGCGGGCGACGTCACGGTGAGCGCGGGCGGATCCGCGAGCTCGGCCGGTCCGCTGCTGCACGCTGCTGAGAACAACAGGGAGGTCAAGAAGATGGTCCGCATGGCTGACGACCTATTCAGCAAGGGCCCTGCCAAGACGCACATCGTGTGCAACGCACGTAGATCGAGTCTGTTGGCGGCCAATGCAGGCGACGCGGCGCGTCGAAGTGCTGGAACCGCAACTGGATCTTCCAGACAGGCCCCAACTCGAGTCCCCATGGCTACTCCGCTAGCCGGAGACCGAGACCTTCCGGACGCCCAGTTTAGTGAGCAACTCCGGGAGTCGAGTCCGGAAGTCACCCTGCAGGACGATCATGTCGTCTTCGATCGTCCCGCCACAACCAAGTGTCTGCTTGAGCTGTTTGCACCAGCTCTCCAGCTCCGCGGGAGTGAGCCCGAGCTTATCGACCACGGTCACTTCCTTGCCCCGGCGCTGCTTCTTTTCGAGCCTCACGACCGCGCGGGCCGGGCCCTTCTTCTCCTTGGGTGTAGGTGCAGGTTTGGGAGCTTCGCCTACCGGAAATCGATCGCGAAGTTTATCGAGTGCCGCAAATGGAGAGTCGCGCTTCGTCGTCATGGTCAGCGCCGAAAAGCATACATCGTCGTCGGAAAACCACATCTGGAATCCTGGAGAGATTCCTTGTGTTGGCAAGTACCGATCCGCACCATGCCAAGAATGGGCAGCTCTTCGACTCGCGAAACCGTGGTGAAGACTGGTGACATCGTGGAGGGGCGGTATCGGATCATCCGAACGCTGGGCGAGGGCGGGATGGGCACGGTGTTCCTCGCGGAACACGCACTGATCAAGCGCCGCGTGGCGATCAAGATTCTTCACCCGGAGCTCGCCACCGACGCGAACGTCATCGAGCGCTTCATGAATGAAGCGCGCGCCGCAGGTACCCTCGGCCATCCCAACATCGTCGAGTCGACCGACATGGGATTCACGCACAATCACGTGCCGTACATCGTCTTCGAGTTTCTCGAGGGCGCGCTGCTCACCGACGAGATCTATCGCGTCGGCGGGCTGCCGGTCCGTCGCACGGTTCGCATCGCCTCGCAGATCGCCTCGGCGCTCACGGCCGCGCACAACGCGGGCATCGTTCACCGCGATCTCAAGTCCGACAATGTCTTTCTCACCGACAAGGACGACGCGTTCGATCACGTGAAGGTGCTCGATTTCGGCATCTCGCGGTTCCTGATGCTCGACGACAAGCAAAAAGGTTTGGTGATGGGGACGCCAGAGTTCATGGCCCCCGAGCAGATCACCGACCCCGAGAGCGTCGATCGGCGCGCTGATGTCTACGCCCTCGGCGTCATCCTTTACGAGATGCTGACCGCGCGTCGCCCGTTCGCGAGCGAGGACGATCCGCGCCAGCTCATGCACCGCATCGTGCACGAGGAAGTGCCGCCGCTGATGCGCCCTGAAGTGCCCCACGCGCTCCAGGAAGCGATCATCACGAAGATGCTCGCGAAGAACCCCGATCAGCGCTATCAGACGATGGCGGACGTCGAGGCTGCGCTCGAGTCATTCATCACGCGCAGCGATGGCACGCCGCTACCGACGCGTCGCAGCCAGCCGATCGCCGTGATCGACATGGAAGGCGAGACGTCGACGGAGATCAGCGACGTCGCGCGCTACTCGTCGACGATTCCGCGCCCGGTGCTAATGACGAACACGCCGTATCCGGGCAGCGCTGCACAGCAGGACACGTTGATCCCTGTCGCGATGAAACAAGTGATGCTGCCGCCACCGGGCGCGAAGAAGCCGTATGCGCTGTACGCGATCGCCGGCGTCGGCCTCGCGGTCGGTGCGCTCGGCATCTCGTTCGGCATGAAGGCGAAGAAGTCCGACGAGGTCGCGCAAGCGCCTGCACCCGCGCCGCTCCCGGCGGCCGCGATGCCGGTGCCGAAAGAGAACCAGAAGATCGCGGTGCAGCTCGATTCCGATGCACCGGGTGCGAAGGTCACGTTCCGTCGTCACCTCGCGACCGTGCCGTCGACGATCCAGATCAACTCGACGGATGTTGTCGAGATGGTCGAAGTCTCGGCGCCCGGTTACAAGACCGCACGGTTCTGGCTGACCTTCGATCGTCCGACCCACCTCAAGGCGCACCTCGTGAAGGGCGCTGGTATCGCGGAAGCGACCGAGGAGGAGACGCTCGTCGCCCTCGGCGAGATCACGAACCAACCGGCTGCCAATGCGGCGGCGGCCGCGCCGACCGCGCCGACCGCGCCGATCGCGCCGACCGCGCCGACCGCGCCGACCGCGCCGACCGCAACGATCGTCGCGCGCACCGTCGAGAGGCGTGCGCCGTTGCCGTCGATCGCGGAGCGCCTCGCGATGGCGCCACGCAAGATCGGCAAGGCGGCGATCGACGACGTCGTGCGGCTCGAGGAGCCCACGCCGATGGCCCCCGACACGGTCGTCTCGATGGAGCCGACCAAGGCCGAGCCGACGTCAGAAAACAAGCCGAAGGCGGAGATGCCGCAAGCGATGCCGGAGCCGCTCAAAGAGGAGCCGAAGGTCGAAGTCGCGAAGGTCGAGCTGGCGCCGATGACGCCGGCGGTCGCCGAGACCGCGCAAATCGCCCAGACATCGATGATCGACACCGCGACGGTGACGTCGGTCGTCGGCACGCATCGCCCCGAGGTGATGAAGTGCTTCGCCGAAGGCAAGAAGAAGGATCACAACCTCAGGGGCACGATCAACCTGTCCCTGCAGGTCGAACCGAGCGGCAAGGTCCATCGCGTTCAGGTCGCTTCGACGCTGACCAGCCCGCTGGTTGCCGCGTGCGTCGTGAAGTCGGCGAACCTGTGGAAGTTCCCGGCGCGCACGAGTAACGACCCGACGACCGTCACGTATCCATTCACGATCAATTGACTGGCGCAACGCATCGCCGAGCGTGGGCGACGCGCGACACAGTGACCGGCCCCGCCAAACGAGTGACGCACGGTGTAGGCTGGCGCCATGCAGGTCCTTTATCTGCCTGGATTCGCATCAGGCCCGTCGTCGACAAAGGCGGTCGCGTACGCGGATCATTTCGCGAAGCGCGGCATCACGGTCGAGCGCCTCGATCTGCGGAAACCCTCTTTCGAGCACCTGCGGCTCTCGGCGATGATCGCGCACGTCCGCGAGCAGTTGACCGGACCCGCGGTACTGATCGGCTCGAGCCTCGGTGGGCTCACGGCAGCGCGCGTTGCCGACGAGGACGATCGGATCAAGGCGATCGTGCTGCTGGCGCCTGCGTTCCGGCTCGCGAATCGCTGGCAGCAGCAGCTCGGCCCCGAGTGGGACGAGTGGCAACGCACCGGCTGGCGCGAGGTCTACGACTACACGACCGGAGGATCGGCGAGGGTCGATTTCGGGTTTATCGAGGACATCCTCACGTTTGGTCGTGAGCTGCCGAAGGTCACGGTGCCGGCGCTCGTGATGCACGGCACTCAGGACGAGACCGTGCCGGTCGAATATTCGCGCGAGCTCGCGGCGTCGCATCCGAATGTGGAGTTGATCGAGCTCGTGGATGGCCATCAGCTGACCGAGTCGATTCCGAGGCTTCTCGTCGAGAGCGACCGGTTCCTTGCTCCCTATTTCTAATAGTGTCACACTAACACTATGAAACTCGAGCGCGCGCGTCTGGCTCTGGAAGGTCTCTCGGTTGCCGACGCGTTTGGCGAGCAGCAGCTGCACTCGGGGCCTGCGACGCGCGAGCTCGCCCTCGGTACGCGGACGATGCCGAGGGGCACGAATTGGAAGTGGAGCGACGACACCGCGATGGCGGTCTCGATCGTAGAGACGCTGGCGCTCCACGACGGGATCGATCCCCAGGAGCTGGCCACGCGGTTCGCGCGGCGCTACATCGCGCAACCCGCGCGCGGCTACGGTCGCGGCGCACACACCGTGCTCGCCGAGATCTCCCAAGGTACGCCCTACGAGATCGCCGCCGCGCAGATCTTTCACGGCCAGGGCTCGTGTGGCAACGGTGGTGGCATGCGCTCGGCGCCGATCGGCGCGTACTTCTGTGACGACCTCGCAGCGGTGGTCGAGCACGCGGCGCGGTCCGCGGCTCCCACGCACGCGCACGCCGATGGCATCGCGGGTGCGATCGCGATCGCGGTCGCCGCGGCGCGCGTGTTCGCGGGAGAGCGCGATCCGCGCGGGCTGCTCGAGGCGGTCGTCAAGCACACGCCGCGGGGCCCGACGTGCGATGGCGTGCGGCGGTCGATCGCGATGCTGCGCGCGGAGCCGATCACGGTCGCCGCCGAGCTCGGCAACGGGAGCCGCGTGCTCGCATCCGATACGATTCCCTTCGCGATCTGGTGCGCCGCGACGAACCTCGCGGACTATGCCGGGGCGCTCTGGGCGTGCGCGTCGGTCGGCGGCGATATCGATACGACCTGCGCGATGGCGGGTGGCATCATCGTCGGTGCGGTCGGTCTGAAAGGGATTCCAGCCGAGTGGCACGCAGCGCGAGAACCGCTTCCGTAGTAAGACCCCAGCGTCGTGGATAACGAGGATCTCAAGTTCGCGGTGGTCGCATTGTCCGCGATCTTCTTCGTGATCGATCCGCTCGCGAACGTGCCGGTGTTTCTCTCGATCACCGGCGAGCTCACGGCACCGCAGCGCCGCAGCGTCGCTTTGCGCGCCGCGTTCGCGACGTGGGTGATCCTGTGCTTCTTCGCGATCGCCGGTGGCCTCGTGTTCAAGGCGTTCGGCATCTCGCTCGGCGCGTTCAAGGTCGCGGGCGGGCTCATGCTGTTGTTGATGTCGATCGACATGATGCGCGCGCAACCTTCGCCGACGCGCAGTACAAAGGAAGAGCGCGACGAGAGCCGTGCGCGCGAAGACATCGCGATCTTTCCGATGGCGATTCCGATGCTCGCAGGGCCCGGTGCGATAGCGACGGTGATGGTGCTGATGTCGCGCGCCTCGTGGAGCCCGATCCGCGTGCCCGCGGTATTCCTCGCGATCACGCTGACGTGCTTGTGCGCGTGGCTGATGATGCGCAGTGCCGCGAACGCCGAGCGGCTCCTGCCAAAGACGTTGTTGCGCGCTTTCGAGCGCGTGATGGGGCTCTTGCTCGCTGCCGTGGGGGTGGAATTTATCGCCGGCGGTGTTCGCGACCTGGTCCATTTGGCTCAGTGAAGACCGTCGTGCCATGCTCGCGTGATGCAACGCCTGTCGTGTGTTTTATTGATCGCGCTCGGCGCCGCGCTCGCCGCATGTAGTCGCAGTTCGAAGTCGCAAATGATGCCCGCTGGCGCATCGAGTGGTGGTGGTGATGGGCCGACCTGCGCGGCCGCCGCGGATCACACGACGGACATGTTGTCGAAGGATGCGGGCGGTGCATCTCCGGATCTCGTGAAGAAGGTGCGCGACACCCTCGCTTCGCACTGCGAAAAAGATCAGTGGAGCGCGGCGACGCGGACGTGCCTCGCGAACATCAAGACCAAGGACGATGCGCCGAAGTGCGAAGACACGCTGACCGCAGCGCAGCGCAGCTCGCTCGATAAAGAGAAGGTCGGCGGCGAAGCAGGCGGCGTTGGCGAAGGCGCGGCCTCGGCCCCGGCCCTGGCCCCGGCCCCGGCCCCGGCCGTGTCGCCGTCTCCGCCACCTGGCAATAGCCGCAGCCCGACCACCAAGAACCCTCCGAAAAAGGGCGGCGACCCCGAAGACGGGGGCGACTAGCCCGTTTGCAGGCCCCCAAAGGCCCTTTGCAAAACTCTCTGGGGTGGCGGCGGCGGGTGTGGTAACCGATGACCCCGTGACGGCAGTTCCGCGTCCTCTGTTCTCGTACCGGCCCTACTGGGCACATCGGTTCGGGATTGCTCCCTACCTGCCGACCACGCGCGCGGAGATGGACGAGCTCGGCTGGGATAGCTGCGACATCATCATGGTGACGGGTGACGCGTACATCGATCACCCGAGCTTCGGCATGGCGCTGATCGGCCGCTTGCTCGAGTCGCACGGCTTTCGCGTCGGCATCCTCGATCAACCGAACTGGAAGAGCGTCGAGGCGTTCAAGGAGCTCGGCCGCCCGAACATCATGTGGGGCGTCACCGCCGGCAACATGGATTCAATGGTCAATCGCTACACCTCCGACAAAAAGGTGCGCAGCGACGACGCGTACTCGCCAGATGGCGTCGCTGGGTTGCGTCCAGATCGTTCGGTGACCGTGTACGCGCAGCGCTGCCGCGAAGCGTTCGGCGACGTGCCGCTGATCATCGGTGGCATCGAAGCGAGCCTTCGCCGGATCGCGCACTACGATTACTGGAGCGACAAGGTCCGTCGCTCGGTACTCGCCGATACGCGCGCGGACCTGTTGCTGTACGGCAACGCCGAGCGCTCGATCGTCGAGGTCGCGCATCGGCTCGCGAACGGCGAGACCCCGCAGCAGGTTCGCGACGTCCGCGGCACCGCGTTCTTCGTCGAAGGCATCCCTTCGGACTACTCGCAGATCGATTCGACCACGCTCGACAAGCCCGGCAAGCTCGCACCGCCGATCGATCCGTATGCGATGGAAGAGCGCGCCCAGGCCGAGGGTGCCGCGTGCGCGACGGGCGAGGGTGCGGCACCGGAGCCGTTGATCCAGCTCAAATCGAAGAAGCCGAACCGCGACAAGCAGGTGATCCGGATGCCGAGCTTCGAGACCGTCTCGGCGGATCCGGTGCTCTACGCGCACGCATCGCGCATCCTCCATCTCGAGCAGAATCCTGGCAACGCGCGCGCGCTCGTGCAGCGCCATGGCACGAGCGAGATCTGGATCAACCCGCCGCCGATTCCGCTGACCACGCCCGAGATGGACGCGCTCTACGAGCTGCCGTTCACGCGCTTGCCGCATCCGCGCCACCAGCAAGCCAAGCTGCCGGCGTACGAGATGATCAAGTTCTCCGTCACGATCCTGCGCGGCTGCTTCGGTGGTTGCAGCTTCTGCTCGATCACCGAGCACGAAGGCCGGATCATCCAGAGCCGCAGCGAAGCTTCGATCCTCCGCGAGATCGAGCACATCCGCGATGTCACGCCGGGCTTCACCGGCAACATCTCCGATCTCGGCGGCCCGACGGCGAACATGTATCGGCTCGCGTGCAAGAGCCGCGAGATCGAAGCGGCGTGTCGCAAGCCTTCGTGCGTGTATCCCGATATCTGCGACAACCTCGGCACCGATCACGCGCCGCTCGTGAAGCTCTACAAGAAGGCGCGCGCGATCAAAGGCGTGAAGCGGATCTTCATCGCTTCGGGCGTTCGCTACGACCTCGCGGTGCGTTCGCCCGAGTGGATCAAAGAGCTCGCGCAGCACCACACCGGCGGCTACTTGAAGATCGCGCCCGAGCACACCGAAGATGGTCCGCTCACGCACATGATGAAGCCGGGCATCGGCGCGTACGATCGCTTCAAAGAGCTGTTCGATCGCTATTCGCTGGAGGCGGGCAAGGAGCAGTACTTGATCCCCTACTTCATCGCGGCCCACCCGGGCACCACCGATGAAGACATGCTGAACCTCGCGATGTGGCTCAAGAAGAATGGCTTCCGCCCCGATCAGGTCCAGGCGTTCTTGCCGTCACCGATGGCGACCGCGACCGCGATGTATCACACGGGCTATTCGCCGCTGCGCTCGCTCGTCGCGAGGCAGCGCGTGCACATCGTGAAGGGTTACGATCGGCGCAAGCTCCACAAGGCGTTCCTGCGCTATCACGATCCGAAAAACTGGCCGATCTTGCGCGAGGCGCTCCATCGGATGGGTCGGAGCGACCTCATCGGCGGTGGCAAGAGCTGCCTCGTGCCGTCGTGGCAGCCTGGCATCGCGCAGCACGGTCGACCGGGTGGACCTCGTCGGATACGCCCGGGAGTCGCGCTCACGCAGCACACCGGGTTGCCGCCGATGCCGCATGAGAAGAAACCGTCGCGTTAGGCCGACATCGGCACCTTTGTGCAGGGGCTATGGCGGGGTAAGCTAGAGGCGCCCTCGATGAGTCTTTCTCCAGACGATTCGGGCATCGTCCCGATCGGGGCGATGCTCGATGGTCGCTACCTCGTCAAAGATCTGCTCGGAAAGGGCGGCATGGGGCGCGTCTATCGCGCCGAGCACACCGGCATCGGTCGCACGGTTGCGATCAAGGTGCTCCATCCGGATCTCGGCAAGAGCAAAGAAGCCTCGCAGCGGTTCCAGCGCGAAGCGCTCGCGTCGGGTCGGCTCGATCATCCGAACATCGTCGGCGTCAGCGATTCGGGCGTGCTCGAAGATGGTTGCCCGTACCTCGTCATGGAGGTGCTCGAAGGTGAAGAACTCGGCAAGCGACTCGAGCGCGACAAGCGTATCCCATGGCCCGAGGCGATCGAGATCCTGCGCGGCGTGCTTGCCGGCCTGCGCCACGCGCACGAGAAGAGCGTCGTCCATCGCGACATCAAGCCCGATAATATCTTCCTCGCGCGCAAGGACGGCGAGGTCGTCGTCAAGATCCTCGACTTTGGCATCGCGAAGCTCGTCGCCGGTGGCGACGGCGATGATCCCGCGACGACCCGTGCCGGACTCACCGTCGGCACGCCCGCGTATCTATCACCCGAGCAAGCGGTCGGCGGCGAGATCAAACCCGCGACCGATCTCTATTCGACGAGCGTCGTGTTCTACGAGATGCTGGCCGGTCGGCCGCCCTTCGAAGATACCGATCCGCTCGCGATCATGACCGCTCACGTCTCGCGCGAACCACCGACCTTCGCCGAGGTCGTCCCGGATCTCCAGCTGCCACATGGCCTCGAGCGGGTCGTGCGCGACGGTATGGCGAAGATGTCTGCCGAGCGCACGCAGACCGCGAACGACTACCTCGCGAAGCTCGACGACGTGTTGCGCGGCGCCGGCTATGCCGTGCCTGCGCGCGGCACGCAATCCGGCATTATCTCGCCTCCGACGCCACCGCCCGGCATGTTGGCGATGCCGGTCCATGCGGGCACACCGGGTCTCCCGTTCCCGGCGCATGCAACGGCACCGACCTCGGCGGCGCTGCGCGCGCACGAGCTGCACGAGCCCATTCCGCGCAAGTGGCTCGTGATCGCTGGCATCGTGTTTCTCGCGGCCGTGATCATCGCGATCGTGTTGAAGGTCACCGGCGGCAAGGCCCCGGACGCGAAAGACCCGAAAGACTTGAAAGACCCGAAATCCGATCCGCAGCCGAAGGGAAAGAAAGAGAAGCACGCCGAGGCCGAGACTCCGGCACCCGTGCAAGCGCGCGAGGCTGCCGCGCCCGTCGCTGTACCTGTCGCCGCGACGGTCGATCGCGACAGCCAACTCAAGGCCGCGATCCTCGAACTCCAGAGCTCCGCGACCTGCACCGATCGCAAGGAGGCGATTCCAACGCTCGTCGCGCTCGGCGATCCACGCGCGATCCAGCCGCTCAAGTCCGCGCGCTATCGCATGCGCGGCGGTGTGCTCGGCTTCGGCGATAGCAACTCGAACTCGTGTCTCAAGCCCGATGCCGATGCCGCCATCAAGGCGCTCGGCGGCTCGCTCAAATAAGGGCGCCCGCCGTGGCTACGCTTTCGCTTTCCAGTCCTTCGGCGTGATCGCATCGCAATCGATCACCAAGCAGATCGGCTTGTCGGTCGCATCGATCGCCCAGTAGGCAGTGACCCCGGACGTGCCGGTCGGAATCGCGAGCGCGCGGCGCCCATCGCTAAGAGCCACTTCGATCGGTTGTGTGCCCGCCGCTGGCGGCAGCGCGAGCGCGCCCGGCCAACCACCCGCGCCGTCGGTCAGCGCGATCCACCCATCGCTCGAGGTCAAGCTCGGCATATCGTCGGCGGACTTCGGCTTCTTCTGGCCCTTGTAGTGCGCGACGACCCAGCGCGCGATCGGCGGCCGACCGGTATGGATCACGAGCCCGGCGAGCCGATCCTTTTTCTGATCCATCATGTCATGCGGCTTCACGGTCGAGACCATGATCCGGAACTGGCCGGTGCCCGACGGACGATCGAAGAGCCGCCACGATTTCTTGTCGGCCGGATCGAAGATCGCGAGCGAGCCACTCGTGACCGGCAGCTGCGCCGGTACGGTGGTGTTCGGCGCACTCCACATTCGCACGTCGATCTTGTTCGGGCCGAAGCGCTCGCCGTAACGAATCAACCGCCCGACATCGCGAGGTGCGGCGAGCTCGTCGCGCTGCGGGGGTGGCGCGGGCGGCAACACGACCGGAAGTGCGGGACGCGTGACGCGCGTCGACGTCGGTTTGGAAGGTTTTGTTTCGTGCTTCGCTGATTGCTTCGAAGCCGCAGGTTTCTTCGTCTTGCTCACCTCGCGCGACCCTAGCATTAGATCGCGACGCGCCGGCGTGCGTTACGAGCACGCATGACGAGACCAGGTTTGACACTGCTGTTGCTCGTGGCCTTGGGTTCGATCGTACGCGCCGACAAGATCGGGCGTCCGATGAGCGGGTCAGAAGATCTGAACCTGACCACTGGCACGGTTCGCTCCGTCGCACAGGATTATCTCGTCGCACCCGAGGGCGGCGAGCTCACGGGCCAGATGAAGTTCCTGATGTCGGATCCATCGCTGGGCGGGCAGAAGCTGAAATTCACCGACCTCGGCTTGTTCGCGATCGCCGGTCGCTACCCGCTCGCGAAACGGATCGAAGTCGGTGGCAGCCTGGAGTTTCTGCCGAAGCAGCCGTCGTTCACCGACGAGAATCCTTTGCAGAGCGGCTCGGGTCTCGTGCGCGTCGCGCTCGATGGTCACCATGCGCTCACCCTCTCGGGTGGCGGTGGTCACCTGCTCGGTCACAGCGGTGCCTGGAGCCGCGAGTCCTTGGCGTTGGAGTACAAGAAGCCGATCGAGCGAGAGTTCCTCGTGTTCGACATGCAAGTGGGCGTCGAAGAAGTGACGCTCGGCGCGCCGCACTCGCGCGGCGCCTACCTGACCGAAGCCTCGGTCGCATTCACGGTGCTCGCTCACGATCCACACAACATCTTCGCGGGGTGGCTCGGCGTGGCGTACGCGCTGCCGGTGACCTCGAGCGGCCTCGACCCGACAACCGCGATGCCGCTCGATCCCCAACCGAGGCTCGACTTTCACGCGGGTACCGGCGTCGCTATCAACAAGAGCTGGGACCTTTACGCCGACTTCGCGGTCGTCGATCGCGGCGATCTGGCTGACCCCACGACACGCTTGCCCATCCTCGATGGTGGGTTCGATCAGATGCAGGTCATGTTCGGGGTAACTCGTCATCTCCATGAGGCGGCCGAGCGCGGCCCTCTTCAGGTGGAGTATTAAATTACCCGGGTGAGTTAAACTGAACCCATACAATCCTGCCTAACCATCTAGATCTACTTGGATAAAGAGTTGGATCCGATCGTGTAGATAGGCTCGTTCGTGCAGAACTTCGCCGGACACAATCAACCCGCCCGCGACCGCCTTATCAAGGACCACGCGGATGCCGCCCGACGCATCGCGCTCCGGATGGCGCGGCGGTGTCCCGATTGGATCGCCCGCGAAGACATCGTCTCGGCCGGCATGCTCGGCCTGATCGAAGCGGCCGAACGCTACGACGACACCCGCCAGGAGCCGTTCCTCGCGTTCGCCGAACATCGGATTCGTGGCGCCGTCCTCGACGAGCTGCGCCGTGGCGACATCATGCCGCGCCGGGTTCGCCAGCTCGCTCGCAAGATCGCTGCGGTGATGCGCGAGCTCGAAAAAGACGGCTCGGCCCCGAGCGAAGTCCGCATCGCGGAAGCGCTCGGCGTCACGGTCGATGCGTATCGTGCCGGCCTCTCGGAGCTCGTCCATGTCGAGGTCGGTCCGATCGATGGCGAAGCACAACGCCTCGCTTCGGACTCGGTCGCCCCGGATATCGAGGCAGGTCAGCGCCTGATGCTCGCGCGCGTTCGCGATGCGCTCGCGTTTCTCGAGCAGCGCGATGTCACGATCCTCGGCCTGCACTACGTCGAGGACCTCACCTACCAGGAGATAGCCGAGACGCTTCGCATCACGCCGTCGCGCGTCTGCCAGCTGCTGTGGCGCGCCGTCGAGCGGCTGCGCGATCACCTCGGTGCCGAGTACGTCGAGACCATCAAGAGGGCCGCATGAGCATCCGCGTCCTGATTGCCGACGACGACGCGTTGGTTCGCCGCACGCTGTCCTCCGCGCTCGCGCGCGTCGGCTTCGATGTGTGCACCTCGCCCGACGGTCACGCCGCGCTCCGACTCGCTGAAATCGCGCCTCCGGACATCGCGCTGGTCGATGTCAACATGCCTGCTGGCGGGGTCGAGCTCGTCCAGAAGTTGAAGGCCCTGCACGGCGGATCCGTGTGGGTTGCCGTGCTCTCCGGTGAAGACATCGACGACATTCGCGAGCAGTTCATGGGCTCCGGTGCCGACGATGTCATCGTCAAGCCGATCTCGCCGATCGAGCTGCGCAAGCGCCTCTTGGCGGCTGCGCCAGCGGGCAAGACCCTGCCCGTCGCGATGACCGGTTCGTGAACCAATGGCTTTCTGAGCCTACCCGGCATAGCCTCATTTCTCGCGTATGGGGGATGAAGCGACACCTTTCAAGGTGATGGTCGTCGAGGACGACGAGGACGTGGCGCGAGCGATCGCGCGCAAGCTCGGCGCGGATGGTCACGAGGTCGAGGTCGCGCGCGAGCCGCAGAGCGTGATGGCGCGGCTCGATAACGACCTCGCCGATTGGGATGTCGTGATCCTCGATGTCGGCTTGCCCGGCATGAGTGGCATCGACGTGCTGAAACATTTTCGCGAGGTCGATTCGCTCGCCTCGGTGATCATGCTGACCGGCGATCGCACGGCCGCGACCGCGACCACGTGCATGCGCGCCGGCGCGTTCTATTACATCACCAAGCCGTTCGAGCCGATCGAGCTCTCGGCGATCGTGACCTCGGCCGCGCGCCACTCATCACTCCGCAAAGAGCTCAGAGGTGTCCGCAGCGTGACGGGCAAGAGCGACGATCCGATCGAGACGATCCTCGTCGGGATCTCGGGCGCGATGCGCAAGCTCAAGGCCGCGCTCGATCGGCTCGCCGAGCAAGATGTCTCGATTCTGATCCAGGGCGAGAGCGGCACCGGCAAGGAGCTCGTCGCGCGCGCACTGCACGAGCGCGGTGCGCGGCGGCGCAAGCGGTTCGTGCCGCTCAACTGCGGCGCGATTCCAGAATCGCTGATCGATAGCGAGCTGTTCGGTCACGTCAAAGGTTCGTTCACCGGTGCGACCACGGATCGCGCGGGCGTGTTCGTCGAAGCCGATGGCGGCACCCTGTTCCTCGACGAGATCGGCGACATGCCGATCGCTGTGCAGGCGCGCTTACTGCGCGTGCTGCAGGAGAGCGAAGTCCGGCCGCTCGGCGGCAGCGGCACGCGCAAGGTCGACGTTCGCGTGATCGCGGCATCGCACGTCGACCTCGTCGGTGCGGTCGAGCACCAGAAGTTCCGTCAGGACTTATTCTATCGCCTCAACGTCGTCGCGCTGCGCGTGCCTCCGTTGCGCGAGCGGCTCGACGACATCCCGATCCTCGCGGCGCACTTTCTGAAGAAGCACGCGGGCCCAAAGCCACCGGCGCTGTCACCCGAGACCCTCGAAGTGATGAGCGAGTACGGCTGGCCGGGCAACGTGCGCGAGCTCGAGAACTCGATCCTCCACGCGCTCGCCTTGCATCGCGGCGAGACCATCAGCCCCGATGCGCTACCGCCTGCGATCAGCGGGCGCGGCAAAGGTGCGGGCTCGGCTGTCGCGACGAACGACGACGAAGACGAGCTCACGCCGCTGACCGAAGCGAAGCGACGCGCGAGCGGCGCGTTCGAGAAGCGCTATCTCGTGCGCGTGATGGAGAAGGCCCACGGGTCGGTCTCCGAGGCGGCCCGGCTAGCGGGCCTCGATCGCACGAACTTCCGCCGCCTATTGCAGCGCCACGGCATCGATGCCGTGGCGTTCAAGTAGCGCGGCGCCGGCGCAGCACGAGCAACACGCTCGCGGCCAGCACGATGGCGCTATTGGCTGGCGTCGACCGGCATCCGCAGCCATCCGCTGAGATCCCCGCAACGGTGTAGATGTGACTCGTTATCACGATCGGCTGGTCGTACTGATCGAGCTGGATGCGCCAGCGCTCGCTGCCGTGCGGATCTTCGTCAAACACCGTCGTGAAGTCGTCGCTTGTCACCTCGCGCGACTCGATGCTAGCTCCATCTCGCCACAGCTCGACCTTGGTGCCGTTCCCACCGACGACGTGGACCGGGAACGCGTAGTGATTCAGGCCATCGACCTCGTCCCCGATCTCGGCGGTGGCCGTTCCGTTCGCGAGGGTGAAGTCGAGCGTCGGCGCATCCGGGCCCTGCAGGTCGACGATCGTGCGGCCGTGCTTGAGCGCATCGACGATCGCGCCCTCGCTTAGATTGTCCGCGAGCACCAGGGTCGTCGGGCTGCCGATCGGCGAACCGGTCGAGGTCTCGTTCATGCCGGCGGTGTGATCGTCGCTGCCGCCGATCGCCGCGAGGCGATGGCCCGCATCGAGCTCCATGTCCCACAGCGCGAGCGCGCGCGGGACGAACGCGAAGATGCTGATATTGTAGTTCCCCGTGATGATCTCGAGGCCGGTGACCTTGTCCCACGGCGTATCTGCGACGTGATTCCACATGCAGCCGATGCACGCGGTGCCGAGATCGAGCACGGGGTGATTGACGATGAAGACGCCGCCCTGCGCGGCGACGTCGTCGATGATGTTCGTGACCGTGCGGCCGTTGTTGCCCAGCCGATGATCCACATAGTCGTGGATGCCGACCGCATTGCCGTGACCGCTATACGTCGTGATCTCGGCGCCGCGCAGGAAGAGAAAATCAGGATGATCGGGCTGGATCGCCGCGAGCAGCGCGTGCTGCGCGACGGTGTTGTGATCGCTGATGTTTGCGAAGTCGAGACCGCGGCTGCGCGCGAGCGTGATGATCTGATCGAACGTCGCGGTCGCATCGCCACTCTGGATCGAGTGGACGTGAAAATCGCCCTTGTACCAGCGCCGCGTTTGCTCGAGCACCGGCGCGACGTAGCTCGCGTGCGGCAGCACCGGCAGCGTCCCAGCGTCGCGGCAGGTCACGTCGATCGCGTAGTGCCCGCCGGCGGTCTCGAGGTTCGCTTTGCCGATCTCGATCGTCCACGTTCCGGCGGGGATCGCGCCTGGCAAGTAGCACCGCGAGGACTGCGCGACGCCGATGATCGCGTTGTCGGTAAGGCCACCACCCCAGCCGCGAAAGCCATCCGGTCCCCACGCGCCCCAATCGAGGATCGTGACGTCGGAGCCATCGCTGTGCGCGATCTCGATCTCGACGGTACCCTGGGGCACGACGACATCGACGCTCTGGTAATCCCCACCCGCGGCACCCACATCACCTTCGTAGTGCATCGTCGAGAGCACGACGGCGGCGACGATACCGATCACGCGGCCACCCATTCGGCGGTGCGGCGCCACAGCTCTTGCGCGAGCGCGACATTGGTCGCGAGAGCGGATGGCTGATGCTCGTTGCCGCTCGCGCCGTAGTAGCGACCGGTCTCGTGCGCGATCGCTGGATCCGCCGCGCAGCGGAGCGAGGCGCGCGAGCCCTCGAGCGGCGTGAGCATGCGGCGGAGGTAGAACCAGCGCAGCGGTTGCGGCAGCTTGCGATAGACGTCGGTCGCGACCCCACCGGGATGCAGCGAGTACGTCGTGACGCCGGTGCCCGCGAGCTGACGCGCGAGCTCGTTGCTGAACAAGATGTTCGCGAGCTTCGAGATGCCGTACTCGCTCACGCCCGTGAGCGAGCGGCTTGGCTGGCGCACCGCGGTCCAGTCGATGCCACGGGCGCGCTCGTGGAGCTTGCTCGCGACCGTCACGATGCGAGCGGTCTTCGCCGCTTTGATCCGATCGAGGAGCAGCGTCGTCAACAGGAAGTGGCCGACGTGATTCGTGCCGAACGCGAGCTCGAAGCCGCTCTTGGTGATGCCGCGCTGGCCGCCAAGGCCCGCGTTATTGACGAGGATGTGGATCGGAAGATCTTTCGCGAGGATCTCCGACGCCGCGCGACGTACCGAATCGAGATCGCCGAGATCGAGGCGAACCACATCGGGGGCGGTGCCGGTGGCGCTCAGGATCTCGGCGACGACCGGCGCGGTTTTTTCTAATGAACGATTCGCGAGGATCAAGCGCGCGCCGCGCTTCGCGAGCTCGCCGGCCGTGACTCGCCCGATGCCCGAGGTCGCGCCGGTGATCACGACGTTCCTGCCTGCGAGATCCTGAGTCATGTTCCTTGGCGTGTTACCACAGCCCTGAAAAGGAGATTCACATGGGTATCAAGCAAGCAGTGGTGATCGGTCTCGCGATGGCGAGCATGGTCGCATGCGGCGGCGCGAAGAAGGACAACGGCGGCGGTGCTCCCACGGGTGACACGCTGTACGCGCGCCTCGGCGGCGAAGCCGGCGTGAAGGGCGTGGTCAAAGACTTCGTCGAGAACAACGTCGCGAAGGACGCGCGGATCAACACGTTCTTCGCGAACGCGGATATCCCGGGCTTCGAGAAGAAGCTGTACGAGCAGATCTGCTCGGCCTCAGGTGGCGGTTGCACGTACTCGGGCAAGGACATGAAGACCGCGCACGCCGGCATGAAGATCAAGCAGGCGGACTTCGACGCGCTCGTCGAGGATCTCGTCAAGGCGCTCGACAGCGCGAAGGTCGCCGACGCCGACAAGCAGACCCTCCTCGGGGTGCTCGGTCCGATGAAGGCCGACATCGTTACCGAGCGGTAGTCACAGTTGACGCGCTTCTTCACACGGAGTACTCCCGTCGCGAGAGGTAGTTTCCGAAGCAGTTAACAAACGACAGCTCCGACGTATGCAGGGAAGCCAGTGAGATACTGGCACAGCCCCCGCTACTGTGACCGGGGACGACGCGGCAGGGCATCTGCCAGCCACTGGGAAACTGGGAAGGCGCCGCGAAGGACGAACCGGAAGTCAGGACACCTCGTACGTCGCTTCCTCGGGTGGAGGGATTCGCGTCGTTTCGGCGTCGAGTTCGTCACCCCGTTACGTGGGGTGACATGTCTCGATTTTCTGTTTTCCTGTTGTTCGCGTCGTCGGCCGCTCGTGCCGATTCGGCGGCGACGTCCGGAAGCGAGACGATCATCATCATCGATTCGGCACCCGATGCCGACCAGGCGCGTGATCGCGCGCGCGCGCTCGGTGATGCGCCGTTCGTCACGGTGATCCATCCCGACGAGCATCCCGCGACCGCGTCGGTCGCAGATGCGGTCGGGGTCACGGTCGGCGCGCAGGTCCGGGCTTCCGGTGGCTCTGGCGGCTACGAATCGTTGATCGTGCGCGGCGCGGCGCCCGGCCACACCGCGGTGTTGATCGATGGCGTGCCGCTGTCGCGGATCGCGGCCGTGACCACGGATCTCGGCAGGTTCGCGTTGGCTTCGTTCGGCGAGGTCGATCTGTATCGCGGTGCGGTGCCGGTCGAGCTCGGTGGCGCGGGCCTCGGCGGCGCCTTGAATCTCGTGACGCGCCTCGGCCGCGGCGAGCATGGCGAACGCTTCACGGTCTCGCTCGGCATGGGCTCGTTCGGTGCGCGGCATCTGCGTGCGCACTACGGCGATGCCCACGGCGATTGGCTATCGTCGACGACAGTCGGCTATCAAGGCGCGACCGGCGACTTCACCTACTTCTCGGACAACGGCACGCAGCTCGACCCGAACGATGACAGCTACAAGAAGCGAACGAACAACCAGTTCGATCAATTTGATCTGGCATCGCGGATCGGGCGCCAGAGCTCCGAGAACGCTGGCGGCGTGCGGATCGCGTACAAAGATCAAGGGCTCCCCGGTAGCGCGTACACGCCGACGTACGACGCGACGCTCTCGACGCTTGATACGATCGGCGATGTTCGGTTCGACACGAATGTCGGGCCGGCCCTCGCGAAGCAACTCGGGTATCTCCTCGTCGAGCGCCAGCACCTGCGCGATCCGATGGGCGAGCTCGGGCTCGGATCGCAGGCGCGCGATTACCTCACCTTCGCGGGCGGCGCTTCGTCGACGTGGGTCCTGCCGCTCGATCGCCATCGCGCGACCGTCGGGCTCGAGCTTCGTGGCGATCGGTTTCGCGATGCCGATGCCGATGCTGCACGTGCGGCGCTGATCGGCACGCGCATCGGTGGAGCCTTCCTCGCGGCGATGGATCTCGTCGTCGATCCGGATGCGCAGATCATCGTGACGCCCTCGTTTCGCGTCGATGCGGTGCGGACCGCGCCGACCGATCGTTCGGAACCGGCGCGAAGCGAGCTCATCTCGAGTCCGCGGATCTCGACGCGGGCGGCCCTCACCTCGATCGCTTCATTCAAGGCGAGCGCGGGGTACTACGTGCGCCTTCCAACCTTGATCGAGCTGTTCGGTGATCGAGGCGGCCTGCTCGGCAACGGCGAGCTCGTGCCCGAGACAGGCCCGTCGACCGATGCCGGCTTCGTCGTCGCGCCAGAGCACGCACTGCGAATTCCGAACGGCAACCTGCCAGAGATCGTGATCGATCGCGTGTTTGTCGAGGTCGCCGGCTTCGCGACGCGGCCGAGCAACACGATCGTATTCATACCGACCGCGGGCTCCTCGGTGTATCGCCCGATCAACGCGGGCGACGCATTAACGTACGGCAGCGAGCTCGTCGGTTCGGCGCGGCTCGCGCGCATGATCTCGATCACCGCGAATTACACGCACCTGATCACTGCACAGCTCTCGACCGATCCGGCGTACGCGAACAAGCAGCTGCCGAGTCAGCCGGCCGAGACGGTCTACGGCCGGATCGATCTCGAGCACCGCGCGTTCGCTCGCGCCACGTCGCTGTGGTGCGACGCGACCTGGCAGGGCAACACGTTCCTCGATCGCGGGAACACCCAGCCGCTGCCCGATCGCTTGTTGCTCGGTGCGGGCGCACGCATCGAGCTGATGCCGCACCTCGATTTGTCGTTCTCCGTCACGAACCTCGCGAACGAACGCACCGAGCAACTCACGCTAACCCCACCACCGCGTCCCGATCTCGCGATGGTGCCGACACCGCTCTCTGACTATTTCGGTTTTCCGCTTCCTGGTCGCAGCTACTACCTCGCCCTCGATTGGAGTCTCAAATGAAGTCCCTGCTACTCGTTGTTCCGTTCCTGTTCTCGGTCGCCTGCGGCGACAATGGCGCTACATCGACCACCGACGCTCGTGTCGATACGGCGGCCACCGCGGATGCTTCGGCCGCCGTGCCGCGTGCGGTCGCCGTCGCAGGTGACTTCTCCGCGCCACCGGGCACGATCGGAGCGCTGAAGCTTGATGCGCTCACGGTGCAACAGGGTTTGATCGCCGGCGTCGTCACCGATGATCCGCAGCTCCGCAAGATCGGCAACACGCTCTACGTGGTCAACCGCGACACGAACAACGTGACCGGCATCGACGCGACGACGTTCGCGCTCCGGGGCCAGCTCGGCACCGGCGCCGGTTCGAACCCGCAAGATGTCGCCGTCGTCGGCTCGACCCTGTACGTGCCCGTGCTCGGCGGCACTGGCGTGGTCTACGGCAAGCTCGGCGACAGCACGTTCACCGCGATCGATCTCGCGGCGACCGTCAATGATCCCGATGGCAAGCCGGATTGCACGTCCGCGATCGCGGTCGGCACCGATGTCTACGTCGGCTGCGCGGATCTCAGTGGCTTCAGCCCGCGCGGTAACGGCGTGCTCGTCGTGATCGATTCAATGACGAACACGGTCCGCACGCACATCTCGCTGCCGGTGGCGAACCCGCAAGCGCTCTCCAAGATGATGGGCGCGAACATCATCATGACGACGTACGACTCGCCGGCCGGCTGCACGATCAAGATCACACCGGGCACCACGCCGACTGCAGAGTGCATGACGATGAATGCCGCGCTCGGTGGTCAGCCGATCGCGTTCGATGTCGCGGGCACCACGCTGTGGTTTGCGTACTCGGCCGCGGACTTCTCGCACAATTGGGCGCGCTCGTACGACACGACCACTTCGACGTACGCCGCGAACAAGCTGACGCCGGATACGCAATCGATCACCGACATCGCGGCCTGCGCCGATGGCAAGGTCGTCGTGATGGACGCGCCGGCCGGCTCCACCAACCCCGGTGGGTTCCGCGTCTATCAGGGCACGACCGAGCTCACGACCACCGCATTGCCGCTCGGCATCAAGCCGGTCTACGGCGACGCCACCGTCTGCTACTAGCAACGGTCGTTGCGGCTAGTCCCCGAGCGGCTAGTCCCCGAGCGGCTAGTCCCTGAGCAGCAAGCGCCAACTCGAACCACACCAAGAACATGGGTCCGGGACAGTCGATTCCGATCCGTCAAGCTTATCTGATTGGCATCGCGAAGCGCAGCTACTCGCGGGGGCGCACGCAATAAGCCTCGGCCACGATCTCGATCGTCGTCGTCGGCGAGGTGTTCTTGTAGTCGCAGCGCCACGACGCGGTGGCATCACCGGTCGTGATGCCAACCGGGCGGGTCGCGAGCAGCTGTGCGAGCCACTGCGGATCCGCATAGCAGCCGCCGGTCACGATCAGATCTTGCGCACGATCGCAGCTCGCGACCGCCGTCGCGACGAGCCCGCCGCCAACCGAGACCCGCGATTCTTTGCGCGTGAGATCGGATTTTTGACCGTACGCACCCGGCGGTCCCGACGGACCTTTGGGACCCTGTGCGCCTTGCGGGCCCTGCAGTCCCTGCGCGCCCTGCAGACCTTGAATCCCTTGCGGGCCCTCGACGCCGGCGGGACCTGGATCACCCTTTGTTCCCCGCGGACCCTCGGGACCCACGGGGCCGATGCCGGCCGGTCCGATCGGGCCGGCGGACCCTTGCGGCCCCGGCGGGCCAACCGGACCCGGAGGTCCACCAAGGCCCGCGGCCGACCCCTTTGCGAGCAGCAGCGCGGCAACTTTTTGCGCGTCTATTTCACCGCGTTGCTCGAGCTTGCCGATCCGTTGGTCGTGACCGGTCATGCGTGCCGGCGTCTTGTCGTCGGGCGGCGGTCCATCGGGACGACACGCGGCCACCATCAAACCGAGCAACACGGCGCGTCTCACGGCTTCATCGTACACGCAGTCAGCGCAGTTTTTTTGCCCCCGCCCGGGTGATGGGCGTAGCTGGAGGCGATGATTTCGCTGGTCGATGTTCGCCTCGACCACCCACGTGGTGGCCCCCCCTTGGTGGCCGAGGGCAATCTCCATCTCGCAACCGGTGAGCTAGCGATGGTGGTCGGCGCCGCGGGCGTCGGCACCTCGCGCTTCGTCGCCGCGATGCTCGGCGAGGTCATCGCGAGCGCGGGTCGGATCGAGGTGCTCGGCCAGAACGTCGCGAAGCTGCGGCGCTCGTCGCTGCGCCTCCTGCGGCGCAAGGTCGGCATCGTTCCTCAAGAACTATGTCTGCTCGAAGATCGTAGCGCGCAGTTCAATGTGGCCCTGCCGCTCGAGATCGATGGCATCCCGCGCTCGATCTCGATCGCGAAGGCGACGGATGTCCTCGCGCAACTCGGACTCGAAGGTGAAGCCTCGCTGTCGGTCGATTGCCTGTCGAGCTCGGCACGTCAGCGCGTCGCGGTCGCACGTGCGCTCGTCCGCGATCCGGCGCTCGTGATCGCGGATCACCCGACGATGTGGCAGGACGCCGCCGGCGCCGAGCTCGTGTGCAAGGCGCTCGCGACGTGCGGTGCGACCGTCCTCGTGTTCGGTCGCGACAACGCGCTGCGCACGATCGCGGAGCGCCTGAAGTGGCGCCAGCTGGCGCTGATCGACGGCGCGCTCAAGCCGCTCGGTGAAGTGCTGCTCGACGGTCACTCGATCGAGGAGCTGCTGCTCGGCATGGAATCCGTACCGGTCCCGAACCTCCTACCGTTCCCGCTCTCGGCGCGGACCGCGGGAGTCGCGTGAAGATGCGCACGATCCGCAGGCAGAAGACGCTCGCACCACGCCGGCTGCGCGCGCAGAGCGATGCGACGATGGAGCCCGATCCGGGCCCACCCCCTGAAGAGATCTTCGATCGGACGACCGGACCGTTCACGCATCGCCGATCGAGCTCGACGGCGCACCGCGGCGGGATCGAGGAAACTTGATCGCCTCTGCCCTGCGTCGCGCGCTGCGGTTGATCGCAGAACGCAAGCGCGCCGCGGCGTGGACGATGCTCGCCGCACTATGCGCACTCAGCGTTGCGGCCGTCGCGCTCGTGATCGCGAACAACGTCGAGGGCTGGACCTCTGCACCGAAGGCGGGCGGCGGCAGCATGGTCGTGTATCTCGGCGAAGGTGTGAGCGCGGACACAGCGCGCGGCCTCGTCGCGCAGCTCGCGAAACAACCCGGTGTCGAGGCCGCGGAGCTCGTCGCACCCGAGGTCGCGGCGAAGCGGCTCGAGCAAGCGCTCGGCGCGGATGCGGCGCTGCTCGATGGCGTCGACCTCGCGAGCTTGCCCGCGACCGTCGAAGTCACGCTCGCGCCTGGCGTGCGCGACGTGATCTCGATGAGCCCGATGTTGCGCGCGCTGCGCAGCTCGCCGGGCGTCGAAGATGTGATCGTGGAGGATGGCGGCGAGCAGCCCACCGGTGCCCTGGCATCGATGCGCATGCCGATCTGGATTGGCGCCGCGTTGCTCGCGGGGCTGGCGCTCGTGGTCGTCCTCGCGGTAATCCGCGTGAGGTTCGAACGCGATCGGCAGGAGCACGCGGTGCTGCACTTGTTGGGCGCGTCGTCGGCCTTCAGCGTCGTGCCGACCGCGCTCGCCGGCGCCGTGCTCGGCCTGTGCGCCTCGCTCGGCGCATCGCTGCTCGTGTGGTTCGGGATCGATCGGTTCGGCGACGAGCTCGCGATCCACACCACGATGCCAGCGCTCGGCGCGATCGCGCTGTTTGTCGCCGCCGGGGCAGGGCTCGGGCTCATCGCGGGCGGGCTCGCCGGAGTGGCGCGTGTCGCGCGCTAGGGTCCTCCACCTCGCGCTGCTCTCGGCGCTCGCGATCTCGGCGTCCGGGGTTGCCGCGCCGATCGATCCGCACATCGCGCTCGCGAAGCAGCTCGCGGCCGAGACCGATACACTCGCGAAGAGCGTCGCGACCGTCGACGACAAGCTCCAGAATGCCGATCGAGTTCGCCTGCATCGCCTGCACGCAGCGATGCGCGCGTTGCACGCCCCGCTGCCGGTCGACGCGACCCCCGACGAGCGGATGGCGGTGGCCCGCCGGCGCGCCGCGGCTCGGCTCCTGCTCGAGCGCGATCAGCACGAGCGCGCGTTACTCGCCGACGAGACCGCACATCTCGCGGACGCGCAAAAGGCGACCGCCGCCGCGACCGAGCGCGCGGTCACGATCGCGCTTCCCGAGGCCCTGCTCGCGCCGGCCAAGGGCACGATCGCGCGCCATTTCGGCGCGTACCTCCACGAGCGCTCGAAGGCAACGCTGTCTCGGCGTGGCGTCGACGTCGAGGTCGAAGATCACGCACCCGCGATCGCACCAGCCGACGGGGTTGTGCGTTACGCCGGGATGATCCGCGGCCTCGATCACGGCGTCATCCTGGATCACGGCGACTACTTCACCGTCGTCGCGAAGCTCGGCGAGCTCACGCTCCCGGTCGGTGCGCACGTCGCGAAGGGCGATCGGCTCGGGCGTGCCGCTCACCACCGTGTCTACGTCGAAGTTCGCGCAAAGATCGGTCCTGGTGGGCTGCCGATCGATCCCGAGCCGTTGTTCAAGCGATAAGCTACGCGGATGTCGCGTGCCTCCCACCTCGCTGCGTTCGCTGCCGGTGCGGTCGCGGTCACCACGACGCTCGCGATCGCGGTGCCCAAAGACACGACACGGTTTCGCACGTTCGATGGCTTCGCGCAGGCGCTGTCGCTGATCGAAGCGAACTACGTCGATGCCGTCGACGAACAGGGGCTACTTCGCGATGCTCAGCGCGGCATGCTGCACAACCTCGACGTCCACTCGACGTACCTGCCGCCGAACCGCTACCAGAAGCTGCGCCAGGATACCGAGGGCGAGTTCGGCGGCATCGGCGTCGTGCTTTCGCCGGGCTTCATCGACGATGCGCGCCCGAGCGTGCCTCCGTTTCCGATCATCGACGAGCTCGCCGAGAATTCACCCGCCGCGGTCGCGGGGCTCCAGCTCGACGATCGGGTGACCGCGATCGACAACGCGCCCACCGCCGAGCCTGGCAGGGAGC
Source organism: Kofleriaceae bacterium (assembly GCA_043759355.1). Taxonomy (GTDB): domain Bacteria; phylum Myxococcota_A; class Polyangia; order Haliangiales; family Haliangiaceae; genus JABFXX01. The sequence continues at coordinate 5,931 of JAYVLQ010000081.1, read as the reverse complement.
TCAAGCAAGCTGGCGCGTGGGAAGCGAAGCTGCGCGGTGGCTCGGGGACGCGCGTCACCGTCTCGGTGATTCGCGTGGGCTGGAAAGATCCGAAGCCGTTCACGCTCGTGCGCGCGCAGGTGAAGCAGGCGACCGTGCGCGCAAGGACGCTCGAGCCGAAGATCGGATACATCCAGATCTCGCGGTTCTCCGAGGCCACGTCGGGCGATGTCACGACCGGGCTCGCCGAGCTTCGCAAACAAAACGCGCTAGGGGCACTGATCCTGGACCTGAGGGGCGATCCCGGCGGGCTGGTCGATCAAGCCGTCCTCGTCGCCGACCAATTTCTTGACGAAGGCACGATCGTGACGATCCGTGGTCGCAAGGGATCGGTCGAAACCCAGACGGCCCACAAGGGCGGCAGTGGCGTCGGCGTGCCAATCATCGCGCTTGTCGACGGTGGGACGGCCTCGGCCGCCGAGATCCTCGCGGCTGCGCTGCACGACCACGATCGGGCCAAGCTCGTCGGGCTGCCGACCTATGGCAAGGGCACGGTCCAGACTTTCTACGATCTCGACGACGGCGGCGGCCTGAAGCTGACAACGGCCCGGTATTTGACCCCAAAAGGCAACTCGCTGGAATCTAAGGGCATCCTGCCGGACACCCGCGTAGATGCGTTTACTCCCGAAGAGATCGTTGCAGGGGGTGGCAGTGGCAGCGGAACCGGTGCCACAATCGGCGACACGGGGTCGGACGATCCTCAACTCGCTGCGGCGCTCCAACTCGCAAGAGCTGCGCTCCACATCGGGAACAAGTAGTCCGCACAGCGGTTGTTTAGGCAAAGCTTGGACTGGTACAACCAACCAGACGTAGGGCTGTCGCCCGACGTTTACACGGGGCGCATCGCACGATGTTCAAGCTGGTGATCCAGGATGACGAGGGGAAGACTACGGTCGTTCCTCTAATCCGCGACGAGATCACGATCGGTCGCAAAGAAGGCAACACGATCCGGCTCACCGAGCGGAACGTGTCGCGCCGGCACGCGCGCATCCTGCGTAGCAACAACGAGGTCCAGATCGAGGACCTCGGTAGCTACAACGGCATACGCGTGAACAATGCGCGGATCGCGGAGCGCGTCTCGTTACGTATCAGTGACCAGGTCCAGATCGGCGACTACAAGCTGTATCTGAAGGCCGAAGGTGTCGAGCAGGTCGACGACGCGCGGACGATGCCGATCGAACGGATCGAGAACGTCAGCCCGGCGACCGAGACGATGCCGGCGACTGTACCGACCGCTCCGATTCCGGCCACGCCTGCACCCATTACTGCCCGCGGTCTCGGCATTGCCGATACAGATCCCGCAGGCCGACCGGTTCAGACCAACGCGCAGATCCAGGCGCAGGTCAATCCGCAGACCGGTTACGGCAAGCTCGTCGTGTTGTCGTCGAACTTCGCCGGCAAAGAGTTCGAGCTCACGCGACCGCAGATGATCGTCGGGCGCACCGACGAGAACGATCTTGTCGTCAACCATCGCTCGATCAGTCGTAATCACGCGAAGATCACGCGCGACACCGAGACCCAGCGCTACACGATCAGTGATCTCCAGTCGTCGAATGGCGTGCGGGTCAACGGTCAGGATTACGGCAAGGTCGAGCTGCGTCGTGGCGACGTCGTCGATCTCGGCCACGTCCGGCTCCGCTTCGTCGAGCCGGGCGAGGATTTCTTGTTCTCGCGCGACGCGGTGATCGCCGATGTCGAAGGCACGGGTTCCAAGAAGGGGATGTTGGTCGCAGTGAGCCTCGCGATCCTCGTGATCGGCGCGGTCGGCGTGTTCTTCGTCATGAAGAAGAGCGGCGAGAACCCGACCCCGGTCAGAGACACGGGCAGCGACAGGCTCGTCGCCAACGGCAGCGATGGCAGCGGCTCGGGCGCGAACGTCGTGCCGGATCTGACCATCGACGCTGCGCCTGCGATCATCCCAACAAATGCCGAGGCGCAAAAAGTGATCGCCGAGTGCGAAGGCGATCAGACCGCCGGTAACTGGCCGGACCTCAGCAGTTGCGGCACGCGTCTCCTGTCGCTCGATCCGAAAGCTGCCGAGCAATACAAGACCAAGGCGAAGATGGAGTCCGCTGCTGATCGCAGCAAGGGACACATCCAGCAGGCGCTCAAGGACGAGAACTACAAGCAGGCAAAGAAGGAGCTCGGCGACATTCCCGACGACTCCGTCCTCAAGGCGCCGATGCGCGATGCGGTCACCGCTGCCGACGAGAAGCTGTTTAGCGATCGCAAGGCCAAGGCAGCGAGCCTGGCGCAGGCGAACAAGTGCAGCCAGCTCGATACGCTCATCAACCAGGTCACCACTCAGGATCCCGACGTCGGGCAGCGGCTCAAGAGCGACAAGGATCTGACGTGCAAGGCCATCGCGGTCGCACCCGTCGAGACCGATTGCACGAACGTGCTCCGCAATGCGGCGAACGCCGACTGCAAGCAGCAGTTCTGCAAGGGTCACGCGGAGAGCAGCAAGTGTGGCGGTGGTGGTCAAGCGGCCGTCGGCTGCAACGCCGATGCACTGATAAGCCAAGGCAGTGACGCCGAGGCGCGCGCCGACCACATTGGCGCCGTCTTGCTGTTCGAGTCGGCGCTCAAGTGCAAGGGCCCCGATGGCCACCTGATCCAGCTCGCCTTCCTGTCGTCGTGCAATGGCTCGCAGCTCGCACCCGCGAAGAAGTACTGGAAGAAGATGTCGCCGGAAGCGCAGAGCCGGCTGCTCCAGATCGCGATCCGAGCACACTGGACCAAAGACCAGCTCGACAACTAAACGGCTTTAGGCGCCGCAAGTTTGACGCGGGCGACGGGACTGGTGTAACCAGATCGCAGTCTGGGTGCACTACCCCGGAGAACTCATGCGTCCAATTGCGACTGCGCGTCTCGTTGGTCTGTCGCTTGCGCTCCTTTCTGGAGTTGCAGCGGCCCAGACCGTCCCCGGGGGAGATATCCAGCTGGATACCTTCCGACCCGCGATCGATTCGCGCGGTTACCTCACGGTCAACGCATCGCAACCACTCGGCGACAAAGAGTTGTCGTTTGGTATCGGCGCGCTCGACTGGGGCCATCACCTGCTGTCGTTCGGCAACACCTCGAACAGCTCGTTCTTCGGCTCCAAATGCTCGGGGAACGCCGGCTCTTGCTACTCGATCGACAACGTCGTCACCGCGACCCTGATCGCGGCGTTCGGGATCCACGCAGGACCCGCCGAGCTCGAGTTCGGCGCCTCGGTGCCATTCGTGATCATGGGCGGAGATCGTGGCCCCGATATCGATGCGGCTGCCGGCGATCCGAACGGTGCGAACCAGTTCCACCTCTCGGGCCAGGGCATCGGCAACGTCGGCCTTCACTTCAAGACTCGCTTTATCAAGACCAGCCGCCCGCCGCACGTCGGACTCGGCTTGATCGCCAGCCTCTACCTGCCGACGCCGTCGACGTATCAGAACAAGTTCATCGGCTCGAGTAAGCTCAGCCCGCAGATCATTGGCATCCTCGATAAAGAGTTCTTCGCTCAAGGCCGGCTGCGCATTGCGATCAACGGCGGTATCCGGATTCGCGACACGGTCTCGTTCACCGATACCGCTACGACGAACGGCGCGACCCCCACGAACGGTACGATCACGTCGAGCGGCGAAGTTCCGTTCGGCGGCGCGATTGCCTGGGGTATTCGCCCGCAGAAGTTCGACGTGGTCGCCGAAGTTTTCGGGGCGCTTCCGCTCGGCAACCACATCAACTACCAGCCGCTCGAAGCCGATCTCGGCATCAAGCTCTACCTCGCGCGCAACTCGTTCCTCTCGCTCGGCGCTCGCCGCGGCCTGATGACCGACAAGGGTGCGAACCCCGACATCGGCGCATTTATCGGCATCGTGTTCGAGCCGAACATCGGCGACCGCGACGGTGACGGCATCAAGGACGACATCGACAAGTGTCCGGACGATCCGGAAGACTTTGACGGCTTCGAAGACGAAGACGGCTGCCCCGACCCGGATAACGATCGCGACGGCATCCCGGATGTCGACGACAAGTGCCCGAACATCCCGGAAGACAAAGATGGCTTCCAGGACGAAGACGGCTGCCCTGAAGGCAACAAGAACGATCGCGACGGCGACGGCATCCTCGACGACGTGGACAAGTGCCCGGATGATCCGGAGGACTTCGATGGCTTCCAGGACGAAGACGGCTGCCCGGATCCGGACAACGATCAAGACGGCATCCTCGATGTCGACGATCTCTGCCCGAACGATCCAGAAGACAAGGACGGCTTCGAAGACGAAGACGGCTGTCCCGATCCGGATAACGACAAGGACCGCATCCTCGACAAGGACGACAAGTGTCCGAATGAGCCCGAGACCTACAACGGCTTCGAGGACGAAGACGGTTGCCCCGATCGCGGTCGCGTCGTCGTGACCGACACCTCGATCGAGATCCTCGACATGGTCTACTTCGAGTACGACAAGGCGATCATCAAGAAGCAGTCGTACCCGATCCTCGATGCCGTCGCGTCGACAATGCAGGGCAACCCCTCGATCCAGTTGATCGAAGTCCAGGGTCACACCGACGAGCGCGGCGATGACGCGTACAACCTCGACCTCTCCGACCGCCGCGCTCACGCCGTCAAGGACTACTTGGTCGGTAGGGGGGTCACCGAGACACGCCTCACCGCACAAGGCTACGGCGAGACCCAGCCGATCGACCGCAACCACAACGAGGCTGCGTGGTCGAAGAACCGCCGCGTCGCCTTCTTGATCCTCAAGCGCGCGACGGACTAGCGCGCTAGGATTTCGGCGTGATCAAGCTGATCGTTTATCTCGCGATCATCGTCGCCATCGTTTGGTTCTCGGTGACGGTGAAGCTCGGTACCAAGACGCTCGTCGAGCATGTTCGCGCCATCTGGCACACGTCCGAAGTCCAGGACCTCAAGCACGGTGTCGAGGACAGGGCCGGCCCCACGGTCGAGAAGCTCGAGCGCGGTGCGAAAGCCGGCTACCAAGAGATGACCGGATCCGATGCGATCGACGCAGGCGTGCCGGCACCAGCGGACGCCGCGCGATGAGGTTCCCGCTGACCGAACTTTTGATCGAAGAGGCGAAGAAATTCGAGCTCCGGTCCGCGTGCGGTGACTGCTTCTTCTGGCGGAGTACGCACTGCGCGCATGACTGGCCCGACGAGGGGCAGCGCCGCTGGCCGCTCGACGCGGTCGATCAGGTCACGGGCGAGCGCCCGACCGAGGTTGCATTCTGCAAAGAGTTCGAGCTCCGCTAGCCAGCTAACGCGACGTTGGTCGTTCCACGCTCCGCAGTGTCGGCTCCGATCCTTCGGTGTATCGCAGCGCGAGATCGTCAACGCTTTGTCGCTCGCAGCGAGGCACGTGGCCGCGAACGGGACCGCGAGCTCGAGTACCCATTCCTCGTCATCGTTCGGGAAAGCATCGAGCGTGCCGTCGCGATCGATGCGGGGCCGTGTTTGGCGTGACGATACCGGTGGAGTCGGCGTGGAAAGTGAGAGCGCCGAGCTTCACGTCGAAGTACTCGCCGGTCCGGATGTCTTCATCGGCGGCAGAGAGGCCCCAACTAGAGAAAGCGGTCGTCGTGGAGGAAGGGTTGCGCCGGCTCGCGGTCTTCGGCCACGAGCACGTGACGAAGCGTTCGCCCCGACCAGTCCTCCTCGTAGCTCGCGGGCGTGCCGCGCGTGGTCTCGCGAGAAACACGGCGGCAATTCAATCGCCTGTCGTGCACAGCCAAGTGCTGCCGGGACCAGCAGATCGAGGTCCCATGGATCGACCTTCATGAGGGGCTCTTCAGCGTAGCGCGCAGACTCTACTTGTTCGGAGCCGAGCTTCATCAGCGCCTGCTGTGCCTGCGTCACGGTGACGACGCGGCTGAACTTCGAAAGTCCCACGTGGGA
>JAYVLQ010000080.1:0-2649 GCA_043759355.1 Kofleriaceae bacterium | reverse complement strand
GCCTTCCCCGTCGACACCCACATCCATCGCCTCGCCCATCGCTGGGGCTTGTCGCGCGCGCGCAACGTTATCGAAGTCGAGCGCGACCTCAAGGCGCTCTTCCCCGAGAGCCGCTGGAATGCGCTGCACCTCCAGATCATCTACTTCGGTCGTGCGCAGTGTCCCGCGCGCGCCCACGATCCCGAGACCTGCCCGATCTGTAGCTGGGCAATGTCAGGTGCGAAGCGCAAAGCGGAAGCTCGCCGGCGTGCCGCCGAGCTACGCGCCCGCGCCAAGACCGTGGCGGCCAACAGAGCAGCGGCAGCGAAATCGCAGCGCTGACCGATTTCAGAGCACGGTGCGAACGACGAGAACGTTGCGGTCGGCGTGGTTGACGACCTTCGCGGCGGTCGTGCCGAGCAGCCGATCGAGCCCGCTGTAGCCATGTGAGCCGACGACGATCAGATCGACCATCTGATCCTTCGCGATGCTGCAAATGCCATCGGCGGCGACCGCGAACTGGGCCGTGATCTGCTCGATAAGTGATTGCGGCAGATCGGCTGCGAGCCTCTCGAGATCACACCGCGCATCGCGGATCAGGAGGTCTTCGGCCTCGGTGTCGACGAGGAGCTCGACCGGAATCGACGCCACCGGATTGACCGCGCGATAGAGGACCAGCTGGGCCCCGGCGAGCTCGGCCATGCGCCGCGCGGCCGTGAGCACGACAGGCGCGCGGGCCGAATGATCGAGCGCGACAAGGATTCGCTTCATGACGGCTTGTTGTTCAGGAACCGCGCCACTGCTCGCGGGATGCAGCGCACGGAAACCGCGCCAAGCCACGCAACACGTGCGCATCACCGCGCACCGTTTGCGCCGCTCTCACCAGGCACCGCGCAGGTAGTCGCGCAGCTTTCCACGACCTCCGATCACGTGATCACGCGCGCGGTGAAGGCGAGGCCGCGCGCAGCAAACACTCGCCGGTCGCGAGCGCGTAAACTCGTGCGGTGCGACTCGCGCTGTTGTGTTTGATCCTCGGCTGTCATCGCGACAGCGATTCGATCACCGAGGTCGCGCGTCGCGACTGGCACGTCCACGAGCTCGTCTTGGTCGCGGGCGAGCAGGCGGCTGACTGCCCGGCTGCCGGCCTCGCGATGCAGGCTCTCATCAAGCAATACCAACCCGAGCTCACCGCCGCGATCGCAACGACCACGCCCGAAAACATCAAGGCGGTGACGTCCTTTATCGAGGTCCACCCGATGGAGTTCCCCGATTTCGACGACCGCTGGGACGCCCTCCGCGACCACTGTCCCCACGACGCGGCCGTCCAGCAGGCGTTTCGCGATCTAGGTCTCGCCGGGCTCGATCACAGCCCTGCCCCGGCCTTGCCGAAACCGGGTAGTTCCGAGTAGTTTGCGGTCTCCATGGCCGACGACGATACCGATTTTGCATCCATGTTTGCCGAGTCCGAAAAGGACAAGCCGCGTGGCGCCAAGCGTCCGCGCGTCGGCGACACGGTCAAAGGCAAGATCGTCTCGATCAGCAAAGACGCCGTGTTCGTCGACCTCGGTGGCAAAGCCGAAGGTCAGCTCGAGCGCTCGCAGGTCACCGACAGCGAGGACAAGCTCCTCGTCAAGCTCGGCGATACGCTCGAAGCGCGCGTCTCCTCCGACACCGGTGGCCAGCTCATGCTGCGCACGCGTCTCGGCAAGGGTCCGCAAGCCTCCGCCGAGCTCCAGCAAGCAGCCGACCTCGGCTTTCCGGTCGAGGGCCTCGTCACCGAGGTCGTCAAGGGCGGTCTCTCGGTCGATGTTGGCGGCACGCGCGGCTTCGTCCCCGCGTCGCAGGTCGATGCCCGCTTCGTCGAGGATCTCTCGAGCTACGTCGGTCAACGCCTCCAGTTCCGGATCTCGCGCTACGAGCCGCGCAACCTCGTGCTCTCCCGTCGCGCCCTCGTCGAAGAAGAGAACGAGAAGCGTGCGGCCGAGATCCGCGGCACGCTCGTCCCCGGCCTTGTCGTCCACGGCAAGGTCGTCGGCTTCAAGCCGTTCGGTGCGTTCATCGACATCGGCGGGATCGAAGGCATGCTCCACATCTCGGAGCTCAGCCACTCGCGCGTCGCGAAGCCCGAAGACATCCTCACGCTCGGCCAGGGCGTCGACGTGGTCGTGCTCAAGATCGAGCCGCCGCAGGGCAAAGAGAAGGAGCGCATCAGCCTCTCGCTCAAGGCCCTCGGCAACGATCCGTGGAGCGACACCGTCGCCAAGCTCACCGAAGGCCAGCGCGTGAAGGGCAAGATCGTCCGCCTCCAGCCGTTCGGTGCCTTCGTCGAGATCGCGCCGGGCGTCGAAGGCCTCGTGCACATCAGCGAGCTCGGCGCGGGCCGTCGCGTGAACCACCCGAAGGAAGTCGTCGAAGAAGGCCAGGAGGTCGAAGCGACCATCCTCAGCATCGATGCCGAGCGCCATCGCCTCTCGCTCACGCTCTCGACCGAGCGCGCGAACGACGCGACGCCCGCCGAGATGGCGCAAGAGTCCTCGCGCGCCCCCGACAAGTTCGGCACGTTCGGCGACCTGCTCGCGAAGATCCAAAAGAAGCAGTGACGTTCACGATCCGCGAGCTGGATCGCGTCGCCGACAAGCGAGGCGTCGAAGCTCTCGATACGACGTTCGA
>JAYVLQ010000079.1:0-16588 GCA_043759355.1 Kofleriaceae bacterium | reverse complement strand
TCTACTTCGCGGACCGCGCGGCTGACGACGATCGCGAGGGCTCCCGGGACCCGCCCGACCGGCCAGGCGATTAGATGATCGCGGAGCTCGCGAAGGAGCTCGGCTTTCACCGCGCGGCGATCGTGCCGATCGAGCCCGCGCGTCGCCACGACCTCTACACGAGCTGGCTCGCGGAGGGTTACGGCGGTGGCATGGCGTACCTCGCCGAGCCGGCGCACGTCGAACCGCGCGCGGATCTGCGCGCGTTGTTGGCGACTGCGAAGACGCTCGTCGTGGTCGCGCTCGCTTACGATCGCGACGACCCGATCCCCGTCGGTGCGCTGACCGGCAAGATCGCGCGCTACGCCCGCGGCGAGGACTACCACCTGGTCATGCGCGATCGCCTGGTCGCGCTCGCCGAACGGCTCGCACAGCAGCTCGGCCATCCCGTCGCGACGCGACCATGCGTCGACAGCGCACCGATCCTCGAGCGCGAATGGGCGGAGCGCGGCGGCCTCGGGTTCGTCGCGAAGAACACGATGCTGATCGCGCCCGGGCTCGGCTCGTACGTCGTGCTCGGCGAGTTGTTGCTCGACGTCGCGCTCGAACCGACCGCGCCCGAGCAGCTACCGAAGCCGCGGTGCGGCAGCTGCACGAAGTGCCTCGACGCATGCCCGACCCAGGCGTTCGTCGACGCGTACGTGCTCGACGCCCGCCGTTGCATCTCGTACCTCACGATCGAATTTCACGGCGTGATTCCGCGCGAGCTCCGCCGTGCGATCGGGACGTGGATCTTTGGTTGCGATGTCTGCCAGGAGGTGTGCCCGTTCAATGCGGGTGCCGGTAGCGAGCCCGAGCCCCTGCTGCGACCACGCAGCGGCGCGCATGCCCTCCCCGACCTCGTCGCGCTCGCCTCGCTCAATGGCAATCAGTACCGCCAGTTCACGAAGCGCACCGCGCTGCGCCGAACGACGCGCCCGCTGCTTCGCCGCAACATCGCGATCGCACTCGGCAATACCGGTTCGCCCGAGGCGATTCCCGTTCTCACCGCGCTGCTCGCGGATGATCACGCGATCGTTCGGCTCCACGCGGTGTGGGCGCTCGGCGAGCTCGGCGGCCCCCTCCCCGAGGACGATCCGGACCCCGAAGTGCGCGCCGAGCTCACTCACGCTCGAGAAACTGCTTCGACGAGACGTAGTCCGCGACCGCCTTGATCTGGACGTCGCTGAACGCGCCCTCGAAGGCCGGCATCAGCTTGTTCTTCGAGCCGTGCTTGACCTGATTCTCGACCAGGTACGTCGTGATCCGTGCGCGCAGCTCCGGCGCCCGGAGGTCCTTCACGCCAAGCTTCGCGACCATCGTCGCGTCAGGCGTGCCCCTGGGGCCGTGGCAGGTCGTGCAGAACTTCTCGTAGACGACCTTACCGTCGCCAGGATCACCGGACTCACATCCGGCAAGTCCGAGCAGAACGACCGCAGTGACGAGCCACTTCACACAAAGGGTCTGCCACGAGCCGCGCCCGTTGTCGTGTGACGGGGTGCCGCAGGACCGGCCGCTCCACACGGCATGCTAGTCTTTCGGGCGATGAGACGTCTCGGGCTACTCGCGCTGCTCGCGCTTGCCGCATGCGGTGGCACGCAGATTCCGCAACACAACGGCTACAAGGCAAACGTCAAGCCGTGGAAGAAGTTCAAGACGCTCAAGTTCGACGACAAGAGCGAGGCCAAAGCCGAGGGCGACCTCTCGTATCCCGCCCAGCATCGCTCGGCGTGGTTCGCGATCGACATGGCCGTCCCCGGCGAGGTCGACTTCCGGATCGAGATCACGCCGCCCGGTGACGCGGTCAACGACGCGTTCGATCTCGGCGTCGAGGTCCTCGATGCCGGCTACCGCATGCTCGTCCGCAAGGACAACGAAGAGGGCGATGGTCAGGGCGATCTCAACAAGCAGCTCGCGATCAAAGATCAACCGCCCGGCCGCTACTACGTGCACCTCTACCTGCAGGGTCGGCTCGATACGGCCGATTACATCCTTCACGCGGTGATGAAGGGCTCGGTACCCGCCGAAGTGAAGAGCGACTTTCCCACGCAGGTCGCGTTGGTGCCGGCCCTACCGGTCGTGCCCGCAACCGACGACACGCCGAAGAACTACCATCCGCCAATCGCCGTCGTGACGGTCACCAAGAAGACCGTGCACAAAGGTCCGGCACCGCCGCCGCCCCCGCCCCCGCCCCCGCCCCCAGGCGCCACGATCTCGGCGCGCATCATCAGCGTCGCGATCGTCACGGGCGGCACCCAGATCACCGTGGGTCGCGGCACCTCGAGTGGTGCGACCGCCGGTATGAAGGGCAAGATCACCGGAGTCGCCAACGGCTCGTTCCAGCTCGGTAACTGCAACCCCCGCGCATGCACCGCGGTGCTCCAAGGGGTGACGTCGGAACAGATCAAAGGAGCTGGCCAGGTCACCCTCGACCAGTAACCCGAAGCTCGTCGCAGCTAGCCCTTGTAACTGGAAAACCCGGCGCATAACATCCTGTTATGTTCGGGAAATCGGCGGGCGCCGGTCTGCTGTTGCTTTGCGCAATGCTCGCGCTCAGCAACCTCGGCTGCCCTCATAACGTGCCGCAAGATTTAGCCACCGGCAACGATGGCAAGGTGAAGGGCGCGCGCCCCATCACGATGGAAAATGGGGAGGGCAAGGCCAAAGGCGTTGTCACCTATCCGGGTGGTGACCGTGTCGACTGGAAGTCCATCGAGCTGCCGCCGAACGTGCGCGGTCAGATCAATGTTCGGCTCCAGTGGCAACCGCCACGCCCTGGCCTCCAACTCGCGTTCGACGTGTTCGACGAGTATAACCTACTGGTCGTCCAGTCGAAACGCACGAGCCGCAAGCGCTCGACCTCGCGCCTTCGCGAAGCAACGATCGACAACGCGAGGGGCAAGTACTTCATCCGCGTCTACGCGGCCGGCCGCGGCGATGCCGGGACGTACAAGCTCACCGTCAATTTCAAAGAGAATAACGGCCCGATCGCGCTCGATCTCTCGAAGGTCGAGATTCCCGATCCGCCGAAGCTCGCGGCGGTCCCCGAGATCGAAATCGGCTGCGACGAGTTCACGTTCGACCTGAAGATTCCGGCCTGCAAGAACGTGTGTCCCACGTCGAATGCACCGGCGGGTTGGTTAGCGTGCAAGGGCAAGTGCCCCGATCCGCCGGACGTCAACAACTCGGCCTGCTGGAACAAGATGCCATGCCCGACCCCGCCGGACCGGCGCGTGAACGCGTGCCCGAAAAGCAAGTGGCCCAAGTGCATGAATATCAACAACCCCGATTCGCAGAACCCGAACTGCGACGACGCCACGGCGCCGCCGGTCACAGCCCGCGTGATCAAGACTGAAGTCCAGGGCTCCGATACGATCATCACCATCGCGGCAGGTTTGGATCAGGGCGTGACGACGGCGTGGAAGGGCCACGTCCTCCGCGGCGATGGCGATGCGCCGATGGATGGCGGCGAGGTCATCGTCATTCGCGTGGTGGGTAAGCGCGAGACCCTCGGCAAAGTTCACCTCACCACCGATCAGATCAGCGCGAACCCGCGCGTGAAGCTGACGCCGCCCCCGAAATGAGCGCGAGGAACGCGGAAGTACCATGAGCGACGTAGATCCTTTCGTCGGGAAAGTCATCGACGGCCGCTACGAGATCCAACAGCGCGTTGGTGAGGGCGGCATGGGCGTCGTCTACAAGGCGCGCCAGATGTCGATCGATCGCACCATCGCGCTCAAGATGCTGAACCAGCAGATGCAGGGCGATCAGCAGTGGGTCCAGCGCTTCTACAACGAAGCGAAGGCCTGCTCGCGACTCCAGCATCCGAACACGATCCGCATGTTCGATTTCGGCCAGACCCAAGATGGCCGGTTGTTCATGACGATGGAGTTCCTCGACGGCCTGTCGCTGCGCGATGCTCTCGCGCGCGGGCCGCTCGTGCCTCAGCGCGTGGTGAAGATCCTGATCCAGTGCTGCGCCTCCCTCGCCGAAGCGCACTCGATCGGCATCATCCATCGCGACATCAAGCCCGATAACGTGTTCCTGCTGAACATGGCGGGCTCGCCGGACTTCGTGAAGCTGCTCGACTTCTCCGTCGCGAAGCTGCTCGAAGGCGATCGCTTGAAGACCCAGGCCGGCGTCGTGTTCGGCACGCCGCAGTACATGTCGCCCGAGCAAGGCCGTGGCTTGCCGCTGGATGCGCGCAGCGATCTGTACGCACTCGGTGTGCTCGCGTTCGAGATGCTGACCGGCAACGTGCCTTTCAACGACGACAACCCGATGACCGTGATCCAGATGCACTTGCACGGGGCCATCCCGCCAATGCCCGACAGCATCCCCTACTCCGTGCAGCAGATCGTGCGGCGCGCGATGGAGAAGGATGCGGCGCGTCGCTACCAGTCCTCGGGCGAGATGATGCAGCACTGCCAGCAGGTGTTCGCCGAGCTCAATCACGGCGCCGTCTCCGTCGGTGGCGGCGGTGTGCCGCGCACGATGATCGCGGGTCCGCAGCAGATGGGGCAGCAGCCGCAGTACGGTGGCTTCCCTCCGCCTCCGCAACAGAGCGGGCTCGCGCCGCAGCAGCAATATGCGCCTGCCGGTGCGCAGGCCAAGACCATGATCGCGGGCCAGAGCCCGTTCGCGAACGGTCAGCTGCCTCAGATGCAACAGCAACCGCCGCAACCGCAGGGCAACTTCTTCCAGAGTAACCCGATGCAGAAGACGATCGTCGCGGGCATGGCGCCTCCGATCGTCGGTGGACAGATGATGCAGCAGCAGCCTCAGGGAACGCCGCAGGGCTACAACTCGCAGCTGCAACAGCCGCCGCCGCAGGGCGGACCGAACAAGACGATGCTGCTCCAACCCAGCGATGGCATCGTCTCGGTGGCGGGTCGTCCGTCAGGGGCGATGGTGGGCCAGATGGGTCAGGGCCAGGGCGCCGGACCGATGACCGCACCGCATCAGGTCGCAGGCGGCGGCGCATCGACACTGTTTTGGGTCGTATCGCTGGCGATCGGCATCGCGGTCGGCGTGACCGCGTACGTCATCGTCCTGCAGATGTAGCGCTCCACATGCCTGGCGACGACGACATCAAGGTCAAGCAACTCCTCGACGGCGGCGCCACGCTGGACGACGTCGTCGATGCGGCGACGCATCGCGAGCTCGAGAGGTGGTTCGCTCTTCCGTCCTTCGACAAGGCGGCAGAGGATCGAGCCGAGGCCGGCACTCAAGATCCCGAGATGCTCGCGGTGATCGAGCGTCGCGCGAAGGCCTGTGCCGCCGTCGATCCGGTGCTGCTCGAGCTGATTTACGTGCGGACCGAAGTCGAACCGACGACGTTGCTCAAGCACGACTACCACGTCGATCTGCGCGTCGATCCTTCGATCGCGCAGTTCGATCAAGCGATGGCCGATCGCGCATTTCAGATCGCCGAGCCTCGTGAGGTCGAGCTCAGCGAGGAGCTCAAGGACGACCTCAAGGTATGCACACCCCAGGCGCTGCTGCGCGACCTTCACCGACCCGTGCTCTCGTTCGAGAAGCTGTTCGAGGTCATCGACTACTCCGCCGAACAGCGCCTCGACATCGTGGCTGAGGTCGATCGCGCGATGAAGATGAACCTCAGGTTGCCGCCGCTCGCTCGCTCGCCATTCACCGAAGAGCACGAGCTCCTGATCCGCGATCGCGCGAATCGCCAGCTTCCCTGGACCGACATCCCGCTTCGCAATCGGCGGGCCGACGAGAAGTCAGACCATGAGTGATCAACCCCGGACCATTCCCGTCGAGAAGTTCCTACTGCGCGCAGTTGGCCTTACCGACGTCGGCGCGCAACGCACGCAGAACGAAGACGCGATGTACTACGACGACTTCCTCGGCATGTACGTCGTTTGCGACGGCATGGGAGGTCACGCCTCGGGCCAGGTCGCCTCCGATATCGCGATTCGAACGATCGTGCATTCGCTCAAGACCGGCGACCCGCCGCCGGGTCCCGGTGTCGATCCGCTGACATCTGCGATGAAGGCGGCGAACGCTGCGGTGTTCCAGCGCTCGCTCATGGATCCGGCATGCCACGGAATGGGCACCACCGCGGTCGGCCTGCGCTTCGAGGAGAACCTCGTCCACGTCTGCCATTGCGGCGACTCGCGCGCCTACTTGCTCCGCAACGGCATGCTCTCGCAGATCACCCGCGATCACTCGCTGCGCAATCTCTATCAAGACCGCCCTGATCTCGTCGGCACGCTCGGGCCGGCGACCTCGAACGTGATCATTCGCGCCGTCGGTCTCGATGCGAGTGTCGACATCGAGCACAACCAGGGCGTCCCCGAGCACAACGATGTCTACTTGCTGTGCTGCGACGGTCTCTCGGATCTCGTCGACGATTGGATGATCCGCGAGATCATGACCTCGGGCGAATCGCTCGAAGCGGTGGCCGAGAACCTGATCCGCGCGGCCAACAACAACGGCGGCACCGACAACATCACAGTGGTGCTCGTGCAGACGTTCATCGATCCGCTGTGGGCTTCGTCGCAGCAGTACGCGCCCGAAATCCGCTATTAGCCCGATTCCCGGAACCGAGACCGTCCGCGTCGCTCTCGAGCTACGCGACTAAAATTTCCCGGAGAGCGCGAACGATCCGCCGTCGAGCGCCGGCATCGCGGTCACCGCGAGCTGGTGCTCTTTGCTCGGCGCGGTCGCGTAGATCACGACACCCGCGGTCGCGATGCCGATCCCTGCGATCACGAAGATCGTCGACGTCGTTGCCTTCGTCTGCGCGGAGCTACCAAGCGCGGCCGCCTGATCCGCGAGCATCTGGCTCGAGCAGGTGGTCATGCCGTTGCACAGCGCCTTCGCGTCGTTCCAGCTCGAAGACGCGAGCGCACCGAACACGAGCCCGGTCGCGAGCGCCGCACCACCAACCGCGATGGTGCCGATCGCGATCTCTTTGCGATGGCTCGTCCACAAGCCCGGGTGATCGGTCTCGGCAGCTCCGAGCTCCGAGGGATCCGTGACCTTGAGATCCGGCCTGTCGGCCTTCGTCTCGGGCAGCCGGATCTCCAGGTCGCCTTCATCGGCGGGGAGCTTCGCGCTGACCTCGACGAGCTTGCCCTCGTCGGGCACCTTGATGGTCGTGACCGGGCCGCGCTTCCCAGCCTTGATCGCGACGAGCTTGTGCTTGCCAACATCGATGGGAATCGGCGCATCCGCCGCAATCGGTTGCCCATCGAGCTCGAGCGTGACGCCGGCTTCGGCCTTCACGATCACGCGCGGAACGCGCAGCTCGAGCTTCGCGGCCGCATCACTCGCGGCCTGGCGGCGCGTGGCGTTGGTATCGCGCGCGACGACCGCTTTGTACGCGGCGAGCGACTCGGCGAGCTTACCGATTTCGGCATCGCACTGCGCGATGTTGTAGAGCGTCCCGAGCGCGGGATCGAGCTCCTGGCTCTTCTCGAATTGTTCGCAGGCCTGCGCGTACTTGCCCGCCTTGAGGAGCTCGCGCCCTTGCTTGAAAGCTTCGTCCGCCGACGAGCTGTCCGCATGCGCGAGGGTCGTGAATGCCGCCAGTGCGAGGGCAACGTGCTCAGGTCCGGCTTTCACCTGGATCCTCTACCGGTTTCTTTTTCGGTTTGGTGGCGGGCGGAGTCAGGGGCTTCACGGGGACTGGCTTCTTCTGGACGTTTGGCGCGACAGGCGAGATGATCGAGGGAGTCGGATCGATGGGCGTGATCGTCACGTTTGAAGGCAACGGTTCGGGCGTCGGCGTCGGCTTCGGCGCGGGCGCGACCGAAGAAATTGGTGCAGGAGATGGACCAACGGTCGACTTCGTTCCACTCAACGCGGCCACCACACCGATGACCGCTGCAGCCGCGCCGATGCCGAGCGCCGCCGGAGATCGCCAAGGCGCTCGCATCGGCAACGCGCGCTGTGCTGCGGTGACGACGCCGCTCGCACCACGCAACGTTGTCGGGGTCGAAATTCCCCGTTGCAGCACCGACTGCGGCCGACGTTGCACGAGTGTGCTCGAGCCGCGGAGGACTCGAGTCACCGCTCGTGCGAGGTCTTGGCCCCCAGCCTCAGCAAAGGGTGCGAGTGCGGCGGCGAGCTCCGCGAGATCCTGAAATCGCCGCGCCGGGTCCTTTTCGAGGCAGCGCGCGATCACCGTCTCGAACGGCCCGAGGTTCTCGAGTCGTGGAATCGGATCCATCGCGATGCGCAGCGCGAGCTCGGTGATCGATTCGCCATCCCACGGCGGACGCCCCGATACGAGCTCGTAGAGCACGATGCCGAGCGACCAGATATCGCTCCGCGCATCGACCTCTTTCGACGACTTCAACTGCTCGGGCGACATGTAACCCGGCGAGCCGATGATGTTCGAGGTCTGGGTCAGGCTGAAGTTCACGCTATCCGACGCCGCCTTCGCGACGCCGAAATCGAGGACCTTGATCAGCGTCGTGCCGTCGGGCCGCTGGGTCCACATCAAGTTTCCGGGCTTCAGATCGCGATGGACGATCTTTGCGGCGTGCGCCTCCGCGACGCCGATGCACGCCTGCAGGATGTATTCGGCGACGATCGAGACCGGCATCGGCCCGTTGCTGCGCAGCAGGGTCTGCAGATCCTGGCCGACCAGCATCTCCATGACGATGTACGGCACACCGCCTTCGAGGAGCCCGACATCGGACACCTTGCACACGTTCTCGCTGCGCAGTTGTGCGGACGCACGTGCCTCGCGCAGGAAGCGGTCGACGACCGTGCCTTTCGCCATGTCGGTGCGCAGGATCTTCAACGCGAGCTGCGTGCCGAGGTGGAGGTGCGTGGCAGCGAGCACGATGCCCATACCGCCTTGGCCGAGCTGAAAATCGACGCGGTATTTGCCCGCGAGGATCTGGCCCGCCTCGTACATCGCTCGATCGTAAGCCGGCGCTACTACCGCTGCAATCGCTGCAGGAGAAGTGTTTCTCGACGGTGTAGGACGTGTCCTACTTTGTAGTTGCGGCGCGATGGAGCGATTGAGCCATGTCGCGATAACGACCGAGCCGAGCCTGGACACGTGCGAGGCCCGAGGCGACGCGCACCTCGAAACCGGGCGTGTTCGCCGCCGCATTGAACGCGTCTTCAGCGCCGAAGAAATCGCCGCTGATCACGCAAACATCACCGAGCGTGGCGTACAGCGCGGCCGCGGTGATCGGCGAGGTCGCGTGCGGAATGCCCGCACGCAGCACGGTCGCGGCACGAGGCGCATCTCCCGCCTTCGCGAGTGCGACCGCGTACGCACAACGCGCATTGTTGAACCCAGGTGCGAGATCGAGCGCCGCACGCAGCGACTCTTGCGCGGTCTCGAGATCGTTCGTCGCGAGCGCGGCGATGCCACGCTCGTAATAGCGACGCGCGACCGCGGACACTTAATCGAGCTCCAGCAGCGAGAACCGTGCGGACGCATCGTCGCCACCAACCTCGGGCTTCTTGTCTTCAGGTGCAGCGGGTGCGGCCGGCGCGGGCGCGGCTGCTACGGGCGCAGGCGCCCGTGCGGGTCGCGGGGCTTCACCACCGGTTGGCGCGCCACGCACCGAGAGCCCTGCGCGCGGTGGCGGTGCGGCTGCGGCTGCCGTGCTCGGCGCGGGAATCTGGCCTGCAGGTCGCGCTGGCAAGCTGCCCGGCTGAGTCGATGGATTGGTAGGGCCGGCAGGACGCGGTTGTTGTGCGAGCGTCGTCTCGACGACACGGACGCCCGCCTGCGGGCGCGTATCGATTACACCGGCTGGCACACCGGCTGGCAAAGCCGGTGTTCGCGGTGCCAGCAGCGGCTGCACGACGCCACCGATCCGCACGCCGACCTGCTCGCCATCGACGACGAACATCGCGAGCTCGGGGAAATCGAAGCGAGTCTGCAGCGACGTGATCAGCTGCGCGAACGAGATGTTCTTCAGATCCGCGAGAGTCTCGGCCTGATGCACCAGCATCGGCGGCGGTCCTTCGACCACGTACTCCTTGACCACGAACGTGAGGACCTCGAGGAGCGCCTCGCGATCCATCTCGGAGAAGGCCTCCTTCACGTTGCTCGCAATCTCGCGTAGGTCAGGACGGCTCGGCATGGTGACTCCTAAAACGTAGCTCCATCGACATCGGCACCGTTGGTTTCGCAACCCACGAACCGAGCGCCGATCAGATCGGCATTACACAGATTCACGCCGCGTAGATCACAACGCACCAACGAGGCATTGCGCAGCACCGCGCCGTACATGTTGGCGCGTTTGAAATCGACTTCGAACAGCGATGCACCGGTCCAATCGGTGCGCGATAGCGAGACCGTCGCTCCGTCGTACCCGTCGAACACGCACTTGATCAGAACCGCGCCAGCAAAGTCCGCCGAGTACAGCTCGCTGCCGATGAACTTCGTGTTCTGGATCCGCGCGCGGTGAAACTTCACGCGCGCCATGCGCACCGGCCCGAGCTCGCAGCGCAGCAGTTGCGCTTCGGTGAAATCGAGTTCGGTCAGATCGCAATCCTTCGCCGTGACGCGATGCCACAGCGCGCCCTTCCACTGCGATGTTCGCAGGTCGGACAGCTTGAGCTCGGAGCGCTCGAGCCGGCTGTCGTCACCGTCGGCGCCGTGGAGATCGAGCGAATCGATCGTCACGCCGTCGAGATCGACAGAACGCATGCCCATGCCGGTCGCCGCGAACCCCGCGATCGTGCGGCCGGCGAGCTCGTTCGTCGCGATCAGCCGTTCGAATTGGACGCGCGATTGGACCACGCCTGCGTCGGCGCTCGAGTCACTCATCTTCAGAAGGATAGCAAGCTTACGCGCGCCGCGAGCTGCCGTTGCGGTGAAACTGATTGCGCGCTGTATCGCCGATCAGCTCGATCACGCGCTGCTTGATCAGCTCGATCGTCTCTTTGAGTTTTTCCTGCGCCTGCATGCGCGCCTGCCCGAGCGCCGCGGCTTGGTGGCCCTCGACCGCTTGCGAGCTACCACCGAGCTCTTCGTGCAGCACCGCCGCTTCGACGAGATCAGCTTCGGTCTCATGCTCGGCAGCGAACGGCATCGCATCGGCAAACGCGGCCTTGCGATGGAGCCCACCGCCAGCGTGCTTCGCCTGCTGCGCGACGTGCGTGAGCTCGTGGGCGAGGAGGGCCTGGCCCGAGGCGCTGCCCAGCGACTTCTCGGCCGAGTTACCGAGCATGACGATACCGGTCGCACCGACCGTGACGGCGTGTGCGTTGCGCTGCCGGTTGAACTCTTCGGCGAACTCGCCCGTGTGGATGCGGACGTGACCGAGGTCGACACCGAGGCGTTTTTCGTACTTCGCACGAACGCTATGCTCGAGCGATTCACCGCGACCGGCACGCTTGCCGATCATCTTGATCATGCGCTCGGGGTCGTACTTGCGCGCGAGCTCGTCGGTGAGGTCTTCGGCGCGGTCTTCGGCGCGGTCTTCGGCGCGGTCGGCGGGGAGAGCTTCGCCGTGCGCTTCGCTTTCGCGACGCTGGCGTTCTTTTAGCTCTTCGTCTTCACTACTCATGCTCTTATAGTCCTACGATCTTACTCGTCTTTACCTTCCCCGGAACCCTGGTAGGTCGAGGTGTAACCCTCCGATCCTTCATAGAATTCGGAGGTCTTCTCCTGCTCGACGATCGCGGCATCGCCGCCGAGCGCCTGGTCGAGGAACTTGGTCTCGTCAAAGCAGCTGCCGCCCTTCACCCCCTTGACCTGGTACGTGACCTCACCCTTGACGTTGATGACAATCTCGATGTCTTGCTTGTGCATGGTGGTTAGTCTTTCGAAGCGAGGTCGCTCGCTCCCTACTCAGAGACCCATTTGCGAACGACCAGACGGATCGATCCATCCTCCTCGTTAACCTCTTCCTCGACCGCGTAGCCCTTCTCTTCACAAGCCTGTTTGACGTTGTGATACTGGTACTTCTGGGCGAGCTGGTCCTGGAACTCGGCCTCGGAGACGCCCTTGGTCGTCTCGACGCCCCACCAGTCGGCGGTCACGCCGTAGGTGCCATCCTGGTTCTCGATCACGCCGATGTCGTAGCGGCCCATATCGATGGACATCGCCGCTTGCAGCTTGTCGCCGCGATAGCCGCGCACGGTCACCGATTGGCCTTCCTCGGCCGCGGTGAACTTGAGCTGCATATCCTCGAGCGCCTTCTTGATGGCGGCGAGGTTCGTCATCTTCAGCGCGCACTTGGTGAAATGCGACATGAGTTACTCGTTATACCCTTCTTTAGAGCTCGAGCTTCCGTCCATCGTCGTCGGGCTCGGGACCTTTGTCACCGAGATTCGCCGTAGGCGCGCCGTAACGCGCCATCCAGCCAGCAGGTTTGGCTGCGCCCTTGCTGCGTGACGAGGCCATCCGAGCGCGGGTGCGTGCCCACTCGCGCATGTTGTCGATCATCTCGCGCATCGTGATCGCGAGCGGCACGATCTCGTTCATCGTTTTTTGGAGACCCTCGGTCGTGAGGTCGCCACCGGTGTCGAACGCATCGTAGAGCGCGGCGATCACCGCTTGCTCGAGCTCGGCGCCAGAGTAGTCGATCGTCGCATCGACTAGCTTGTCGAGATCGAACTGCCCCGGATCGCGATTCTTCTTGCGGAGATGAATATCGATGATCTGGCGGCGGTCTTCGCGATCCGGAAGGTCGCAGAAGAAGATCTCGTCGAACCGGCCTTTGCGGAGCAGCTCCGGCGGCAAGGCGCTCACGTTGTTCGCGGTCGCGATCACGAACACCGGCGAGGTCTTCTCCTGGAGCCAGGTGATGAACGTGCCGAACACGCGCGAGGTCGTGCCGCCATCGGTCGAGCCCGAAGACTGCGTGCCCGAGAAGCCCTTCTCGAGCTCGTCGATCCACAGGATCGCGGGTGCGATGGCCTCGGCGGTCTTGATGACCGAGCGCACATTTTCCTCGGAGCTACCGACGAGACCAGCGAAGATCTTGCCGACGTCGAGGCGCAAGAGCGGCATCTGCCAGAGCGCGCCGACCGCTTTCGCGGTCAGCGACTTACCGGTGCCCGGCACGCCGATCAGCAAGATGCCTTTCGGGAGCGGTAGCCCGAAATCCTTCGCGCGCGAGCCGAAAGCGGCGCGCCTCTTGACGAGCCAATCCTTGAGAATCTCCATGCCGCCGACGTCGGAGAACTCTTCGCGGTGCTCGTAATACTCGAGTAGACCGCTCTTGCGGATGATCTGCTTCTTCTCTTCGAGGATCGTTTCGAGATCGAACGTGTGCGTGCGCACCGCGGATTTCGCGAACACGTTTTCGGCCTCGACGAGCGTGAGCCCGAGCGCCGATTCGACAACGCGTTCCATGAAGTTCGGATCGCTCTCGATCACTTGCTGGGTCGCTGCCGGGAAGTTCGGCATCACCTTGCGCGCGGCTTGCTCGATCTCCATGCGATTCGGCAGATCCCAATCGAGCACCGCGGAGATGCTCTTCTCGAGCTCCGGCGGAATCTTCGTGGTCGGCGACAGCACGCACAGGCTCTTCTTGGTCTTGCGCAGCTCGGTCGCCGCATCGCGGAGCCGGCGCACGACCGCAGGCTCTTTCAGGAACGGATGGAAATCGCGCAGCACGAAAAGTGCGCGCCCTTCGGCGCGCAGCACGTGGTCGATCGCCTTCATCGGATCCTTCACGTCGCGCACGCCCTGCCCGTTCGCGATCACCTTGAAGCCCTCGGTGATCGACCAGACTTCGAGCCGCATCTCGCGCTCGACGCAGAGCTTGCGCAGCGATTCCTCGACCCGGGTCTCCTCCGGCGAGCTGATCCAGATCAGCGAATAGCGCGCCTTGATCAGATCTTCGATCTCGGCCTTGCTGCTGCGCTTGTGCTCGATGGTCATATTTTACCTGTTCTCGGCGAGGTCGCGTAAGCCGCGCAGTGCACCCTTGGCTGTCTCGGCGCTATCGACAAGCGCGTCGATGGCATCTCCGACCGCCTGCTTCGTCTTGGCGTCGGCCGAGAGGTTCGGCAACTCGCCTTGCACGAGCACCACGTTGTTGCGCATCTCCGACAGGATGTCGTTGATCGCCTCGTACACCTCCTTCGCGCGCTCGGCGAGTGCCGGAGATGTCGCGGGCGACCCGTCGAGCACCGATTCGGCGTGGGCATCGGATGCGGCCTTGGCGCGCGCGGCTTCGCCGCGAGCTTTCTGCGCGTCGAATTTCGCGGCATCGATCTCGAGCTGCATCGCCTTGACCGAGCGCTCCGATTGATCGAGCTTCGCGCCCAGATCCGCGACCTTGCGCTCGGCTGCCTCTTTCTGGTGGCCTTGCTCGGCGGTATCGATCCCGCTCTGCTGACCTGCCTGGAGCTTCTCGAGGTCGGCGGCCTTCCTGCGCAATCGATCGAGCTCGCGCCGCGCGTCGTCGCCGCCGGTCGACGCGACATCGCGCGCCTTCGAGGCCTGGAGCGCCTCCTCGGCTGAACGATGGCGAGCGACCTCGGCCTTCGCGAGCGCATCTTGCGCGACGCCGCGCGAGCTGTCGGCGGCGAGCTTCGCGTGGATCGCCTCCTGGAGCTCGACCTCGACCTGCGCGAGCCGGCCTTCGAGCTTCTCGCGATCGCTCTCGGTCCGCTCGTAGCGCTCCTCGAGTTGATCGCGATCGGCTTCGACCTTCTTGAGCTCGACCCGCACGTCGCGGATGTCGCTCGTCATCTTCATCAGGTGATCACCCTGCCCCGGGGTTGCCCGACCTTGATCGGTCTGCGACTCGACGAGCAAGCGGCCGAGCCGCTTGTTCTCGTCTTCGATCGCGCCGATCTGCGCGGCGAGCCGGTTCGCATTCGTCGCCGCTTCATCGCGCTCGGCCTTGAGCTGCGCGACGGTCTTGTACGATTTCTCTTTCTCGAGCCGCAGCTCCTTGATGACCTCTTCTTGCGAGATCAACCCGATGCGCCGCTCCTCGAGCATCCGCTCTTGCTCGTTGATCACCTCGCGCAGGTGATCGATCTCGGTGAGCTGCTCGTTGAGCTTCTTCCAACCCTCGTCCTTGGTCCGCGACAGCTCCATGAGCTGGCGGTTGAGGTCCTGCATGTCCTCACGGATCTTGATGGCGTCTTCTTGCGCACGCGCGGCCTGACGCTCGCGCGCCGCCATGTTCTCGGCGAGCTCGCCCATCTCCCCGCGCAGCTTGTTGTACTCGTCGCGCGTCTGCTGGACTTCATCGCGCAGCTGATCGGCGACGCGATCGTGCGCGGCTGCTTGCTCCTCGCGATCCTTGACCGCGGCGCGCAGCTCTTCGATGCGGTCTCGCAGGGTCGCGGACTCGGCGCGGATCCGCTTGCCGTCGGCGACTTCACGCTCGTAGTTCGCATTGGCTTTCTCGAGCTCGGCCTTCGCCGTCTTGAGCTCGCCGCTCGCCTTGCCCGGATTGGCTTGCAGCCCGAGATCGACGAGCACTTTTTGCTCGGGGTCCGCGAGTCCCGCCGAACCGCCTCCCGCGGGCTGGCTCTGCGGCACGCCCATCGGGCCACCACGACCGAACATGCTCGGGTTCGCCGCCGGTGCAGGGCCAGGCTGGGGTGTTTGAGGCCCGCCCGGCATCTGGGGCGGACCGCCATACGGCATGGCCGGTGGGCCGCCAGCTGGCATCTGCGGCGGACCTCCGAACGGCGCCGACGCCGCACCTGCCGAACCGCCGAAACCACCACGACTACCGCCGAACGTGCCACCGCTCGGCATCTGCGGCGGACCACCATAGGGCAGCGCCGCCGCAGAGGGCGCTGGACTCGGCATCGCGGGCGGCGCGCCAAACGGAGACGGTCCGGGTGATGCACCAGGCAACGGAAAGCCCTGCGAGATGGGCTGACCCGGCGGGAGGTTGAAGCCCGCGGGTGCGGCGGCAGCGGGCGGAAAACCTCCGCTCGCTTGTGATCCGGCGCCCCCGCCATCGCCACGATCGAGCACCATCGTGCCGCCCTTTTTCGGCGGTGGACTCGCGCCCGGATTGATCTGCTGGGGGACGACGTTGACGCCGCCCTCGTCGATAAAGCGGATCACCAACGAGCCGCACTGGATCACATCGGCGTGACCGATCGCCTGCTTCTGGATCCGCGTGCTGTTGAGATGGGTGCCGTTCGCGCTGCCGAGATCCTCGACGACGAAGCGACCATTCTCCATCCGAAATTGCGCATGCTTGCGCGACACCATGCCGTCGTCAGTGCGGATCGCACACTCGAGGCCACGACCGACATAGACGGTCTCGGTCGGTGACAGCTCGACCGTACCTTCGCGGCCTTGGCTGTCCCTGAACAGCAGCTTCGCCATTACGTGGTGAAATCATATCAGGATTGGCCAGAAATTACGGGCCTGGGCTCTGCAGCGGATTGCTCGCATCACGCTCGGGCGCACATGTCGAAACCCCAGCTCCGCTGATTCGATATCCAACGTGCGTCATGATCGTCCGGTACGTCCCGGTCGTCCGATCGATGGTCCGCACCGTCGAATTCTCTTCGAATGTGTCCATGTCGGTGACCGTCGCGAAGATATAGAAGACGCCACCCCACTGCGCGAACGCGTAGGCGGACACGGTA
Source organism: Kofleriaceae bacterium (assembly GCA_043759355.1). Classification (GTDB taxonomy): domain Bacteria; phylum Myxococcota_A; class Polyangia; order Haliangiales; family Haliangiaceae; genus JABFXX01. Next base: position 37 of record JAYVLQ010000079.1, on the reverse strand, counting down.
CCTAGTGGCGTCGAGCCGAGCTGGAACTTTTTACCGA
>JAYVLQ010000078.1:0-53352 GCA_043759355.1 Kofleriaceae bacterium | reverse complement strand
GGGCGCGGGCGCGGGCGCGGGCGCGGGCGCGGGCGCGGGCGCGGGCTCGACGACCGCCACTGGTTCGGCGAGCTAGCGAGTCAGATCGCGCCGGACTTGCGGCTGACCTTGCGGCCTTTGCGCTCGCAGATCTGGCTGCCGTCGTAAATTGGCACATGTTTGGCCCAGGCGTGGCTCGAACCCGAGCCCGACAGGCCCAAGAAGTACGCCTTGCGACCCACGAACAGGTCGAGTCGGTGGCCATCGATGTGCCCACCGGTATCATCCGCGACCACGCAACCGTCATGGACAAAGCCACCCCAAGGCGCGCGGCCTGGCATGGTCCGGCCTTCCAATAGCGGGACATATAAAAGCGAGCCGAGCTTCACGACCTTCGGATCGACCGCGACCGTCCGGAACGGTTGGAGCGGACGGTTGGAACCGGCGGTGCCCCACTGGTTCTCGGTCACCTTGAAGCACGGGCTGTTGCTGCACTTGCAGCGGCCCCAGATGTTCAAGACCCGTCCGTCGTGAAGCTTACCGGTACCCTGGATCGCGAGCTGGCTCGCGAACTCGTGCGAGACTGAAGCGATCGTGTCACACGTGCCGGCCTCGTACAGGTTCACGTCGTCCTGGTCGCGATTTGGCACGACCGCCGTCAGCTCGGCCGCGTTGTCGTTCGCGACCTTCGAGCCCGCCTTCTTGGCCACGATCTCGTCTTCACCGATCACGTAATAAAACGTGACGTTGAACTCGCCGATCGGTTTCGGCTCGTCCGACGGTTCACGCGTCGGCTGCGTGATCATGCCGGCCTTGTGGTCCACCTTCGAGCTCGGTGTAACGGTCGGTCCCTGGCACGCGCCAAGAATGATCACCGGGGCAAGTGTCCGGATACCGTTGATGATTCGGGCAAGCAGATCAGCGAAGAAGCTGCCTGCTGCGTGAACCATTTCTCCGAGCTCTTCGATCATGGTCCAGGTACCCCGGACGGGGTCTGAGCCCGGCCGGACAACGAGCCTAACCTGGGTAGGAGCCCGTACAGGTTTGATCGGTCAGAAAAAGACCTCCCGGACAGGGCCCGGGCGAATAACGTTCAGAACGAGGCTAAAACTTGGCCTGTAGCGTCGCGTTGATACCGAGCTGTTTGAAATCGCCGAACACGTACTGGAACGGCTGGTCCGGACACGCCTGGGCCGAGGAACAACCGGCGCGCTGGTACTTCGTCTGGTTCGGATCGTAGCTGTAAAACACCTCGAGCAGCGCCGTATAGACCCGGCCGAACGACAGCTTGGCCGTGCCCTTGAGCGCGTATTGCGCGGCGACATCTTTGCCGGCCGGGAGGATCGTGATGATGGTGTCGATGTTGTTGTTGCGGATGACCGCGGTCGAAGTGCCGGTCGCGCCGGTGCCGCCACCCGGGATCCCAGCCGGCGAGGTCAGGCTCGCGGGCTTCTCGATCCCGAGCACCACGCCGAGGGTCAGGAAATCCGACCAGTTCTGGTCGAAGCCGGCAGCTGCGAAGAAGTCCGGGGCGGTCTTGTAGACTTTCGGGAAGTCCTCGTAGGTCGGGAGGCTGGGGACCGAGTGCAGGATGAACGCGAGATCGCGATAGCTCGCATCGAACCGGAACCGGGTGCGGTCGAGCACCACGCGGACGTTGACGTCGCCGGCAAGGCCGGTCTGGATCTTGGTAGTGCCGGTCTTATCCGGATCCTTGAGCGTCTGGCCAAGCGCGGTGAACTCCGCCATGCCGAGCCACTGCAGGCCGCCCGGGTACTTCACCGGATCGAACAGGCCGCTGATCCGCTCGTTGTTGTTCTTGTAGAGCTTGTAGTCGATCGACGACTGGACGGGCATGCCGTGGTGGACGGCGATCTGCGCCGAACCGCCGAACAGGCGAACCTTTTGATCGTTGACGTCGACGAGCTCGTTGTAGCCGCGATCGAAATAGCCGCCGTTGACCTCGAGGCGCACCAGGTCGCTGGGGTCGATGCCGGCACCGAACAAGGCCGCGAGGGCCGAGCGCTGCTCGGCGGTCCGGCGGTCGAGCACGACGGCGCTCTTGGCGCCGGCGAACACGTAACCCATGCCGGTGTCGTACTGGACCTTCATGCCCGGGGTCGACGAGCTCGCGCGGTTGTACTCCGGCGAGCCACCCCACGACAGACGGTAGCTATAGCCTAGGCGGAAGCGGTCGGACGAGACCGGGAACACCGTGAGGCTGATGCGGGTCGGATCCTTGTGATCCGGGTCCTTCCAGTTCGAGAGCACGAGGTACGAACCGTCATCCGACAGCGCGATGTTCTTCTCGGACAGCTCGTTGATGCGGATGACGAAGCCCGCCTCGGCATCGAAATGACCCTTGTGAAAGTCGCGGTACATCACCGCGTGCGACATCGTCTCGAAGCCGCTGTAGCGGGTGTCGTAGTTGTCGAAAAACAGCACGCCGAGCGAGTTCGGCGTACCGAACCGCCAACCCGGAACGCTCGGGATGGTCTCGCCGGGTTTGGTCAGGAGGTTCTCGTTCGTCAGCGTGAACGACAGACGCGTGTCCATGAATCCGCTCGAGCCCGTGATGTCGCTCGGGGCGGTACTCGAGGACTCTTTTGCCGCGTTCTCGCTGGCGGCACGCTCGGCCGCATCCTTGGCGGTGCGATCGTTGAGGATCCGCGCGAGCTCGCGGTCGACGAGCTCCTTGACGTGGGTGTCATCGGCGCCAGGGGTGCCGACCGCGCCGGTGTTGTTGCCAGCGTTCGAGCCCGCGGCACCCGTCCCATTACCGGACGTGTCGGTGCCTGCAGGATCGGACGGCTGAGCGAAAGCCACGACCGGGACGGTGATCGCGAGAACGAGGGCCGGGACGAGAGTGCGCATCATGGTTCTGGTTGCCTTGGCCTAGTTGGTCTTGATGTCCGCAGCCGAACGCGGATAGATGATCCACACGTTGAACGAGCCGATATTGATGGGTCTGAGGACCCCCACGATTTTCGGGACTACCTTGCCGACGAGAGTTCCGACATCGAGCTCCACGACACCTGCAGAGATGACGCTGATCAGATTCTTGCCGGCGCAGGAAGCCGCGTCGCCGACGCCCGAGGGATCGAGCTTCCACTGCTTGTAAGTGGTGTACGTCGCATCGAGCGGGCAGACGACCCCGTTATCGATTTCGATCGGATTCGCTTCGTTCTCCTCGAAACGGATCTTGTTCGCCCCGAACCACGTCGAATCAATCACGGCAACCGCGGGCTCGAGTGACTTGTCGGTCACCGAATCGCTGGCGACGAAGGTCTGAGGGAACCCGATCTCGGTGAGCCCGTCGAACTGCGTGACGCCACCGGAGAATCGGGAAATGGTTTGACCCTCGGAGATGAACTGCGCGTTCTGATCGGTGGGTGCGCTGAACGAGAACACCTCGATGTAGTCGTACGCGTGCGAGGTGCACGGCGCGGCTCCAGTTGGACAGTTCACGTCGGCCACGGTGTAGCCCTGCGAGAACACGGACGTGACGACGAGCTTACCGGTCGCGCCATAGCGCGAGGACTTGATGGAAACGTTCTTGCCGTCGAGCGGACCGAAGTCGAAGACGTCGTTGCCCGTGAACCCGATCGGGTTCTGGGTGTCGGAGATGAACGGATCGCGAAACCATAGCGTCGGCGAGACGCCTGTCGCGTAGGTCGGGTGTGCGTCCACCACGTCGTCGACCCAGAGCGTGGTCGGTCCGTAGGTCGCTGGCAGCACGACGGCCTGGTTCGTCGCAACCCCATTGACGACGCTGATCTTCGTGATCGGCGTGGCATCGAGGTAGGGTGACAGCGTGCCGAGGTAGTGCGCGTAGACCCCGACCGTATGGTTGTAGGTCGCGTCGTTGGCGCCGAGTGCGTCCTTCGCCTGGATGTTGATCGTGGCGGTGATCAACGTCTGGGTCAGACGCGTATCCACGTCGCCGACGTTTGCCGGCGTGACGATCGTGATCTCGAGCGAGGTCGAACCCGTCACAGCGGGACCGGTGGTCGTGCATGCCGCGAGCGCGAGCGCGAGCGCAAGGAGTGCGAGGAGTGCGAATCTCATTGGAACACCGGCCGAATCCGCCCGTCGTGGGCTTCGATGTGCTCGTCGAGGCAGGCCGCGTTGCCGAAGCGCTCCTTGACCGTGCGTTGGGGGGTCTGCGTGTCGCTCATGTCGATGATGTTGTCGGTCGCGACGCCGTCGCACTTGGCCGGCTGCTTCGTGAGGTACACGGTCAGGGAATCGCGCAGCGAGACACCGGTGTCCTGCTGCGAAGTGTTGCGCTTGAGCACCGAGAAGCCCGAGCCGCCAGCCGCGATATAGTTATTCACGGCGACGCGATAGAGACCGTTCTTTTCGAGCGGCGCGCACTTGGTGGTTGCGGGATCCACCGCGGCGTCCGATTGAACCTGGCCGGTGTTTGGATCGGTCGGGCGGCACGAATCGCCGATGAAGATATTTTGTGCACATGCAGTTGCGATGCACGCGCCCCCGTCGCAGCGATCGCCGATCGGACAGTCGGTATTGAGGGTGCACTTGCGCCCGACCGCATTCGGATCGAGGCTGGTGCACTTGTTCGCGGAGGCCGGATTGTCACGGCACACCATGTCCCAGGTAATGCCAGCCTGCTGGAGCTGAGAGCGACAACCGCGCGAGGCTGACTTGCGTGCGACGAAATCGAGCGTGTCGCTGATCTCCTGACCGGAGAGATACGCGACGACGATCGTGTTCTCGAACGGGAACACGTTGAACATCTGCTCGTTCGTCAGCGGACCGCGCTCGAAGTCCGAGCGGATACCGAGCGAGTTCGTGAAGGCGAGCTGGGCATCGACGCCCTGCTGGGTCTGCATCGATCGCGCGACGAGGTTGCCGAGCTGCGAATCGCCACCCGAGTTGTCGTTGCGCGTGATCTTTGCCTTGCCCGGCGGATCGACATACGCGAACACGCCGTTGAGGTCGATGTCCTGGTTGATCTTGACCGAGTACGGCCACATCAAGTTCGCGAGTGCTGGGTCGTCCGGGATCGCGGAGTCGACCGGTTGGTTGATGTACGCGAACGACTTGATCCGGCTGCGGGTCTCGGGATCGCCATTGTTCGTGCCGACGTGGACGACGAGATCGAGGCGACCGACGTACTTCGCGAATGCGCCGGAGTGGACGAGCAGTGTCTCGCAGTCGGTGTGCTTGCAGTATTCACTGCCATCGTCGTTCGGCAGCAGCTTCGGCGGGTTCGTCACGATGTGAAGGTGACCGCCGAGGATGAGATCGACTGACTTCGAGTTGAGCACGGCGTTCGGATCGTCGACTTCGGATGGCGAGAGGCCTTCGTCGTTATCAAGGCCGAGGTGGGAGACGACGACGACGAGATCGACGTACGGGCGGATCAACCGCACGTATTGATCGAGCGCGGTTCGGTTGTCGATCGGACGAACGCCGAGCGAGTTGCCGCCTTCGTAGGCCGACAGCAGCGTGTCCTGATTGCCCATCCCGATCACGCCGACCTTGACGCCCTCGACGTCGTAGATCTCGAATGGCGTGGTGACATCCCTGAGCGACTTCGCCATCGGGTTCGGCGGATCATCGAACGCGTAGTTCGCGACGAGGTGCGGGAACTGCGACCAGTTGTCGAGCTGGGTCACGAGCTGCTGGGTCCCGAGATCGAACTCGTGGTTGCCGAGCACCTCGCCGTCCATGCCGGCGAGCGAGAGCGCGCGAATCTCGGCTTCGCCCTTGAACTCGTTGAACACCGGAGCGCCTTCCCACGCATCACCGGAGTCGAGCCACAGCGAGCGGTTCGAGCTCACGCGGATGCGCTTGACCATCGTCGAGATCCGAGCGATGCCGCCGAACGGTCCCGCCGAGGGAAGCAGTCCGAAGTCCTGATCGAACTTGTTGGGAACGAAGTTGTACGGGAACAGCCGCGAGTGGATGTCCGACGTATGAATAATGGTGAGGCGAACGTCCTGGCCCGTGAGATCCGGTTGATCGCGATCGATCAAACATCCGGCTCCGAGACCGCAAACGAACGTCATGCCGATGAGCCACCGCATCTGCGCGGGGTAATAACCGGGACCGATCGTTTTCATCAAGCCCAAATGGATGTTCTACTTCGCGCGAAATGCCACGGGCGAAGATCGTCTGCACTCTCGGTCCCGCGTCAAGCAGCCCCGAAAGAATCGGAGAGCTCATCGATGCGGGGATGAGTGTCGCGCGTCTCAACTTCTCTCACGGGAGTCATGAGGATCACGCGCGCATGCTGCAAATCGTGCGCAGCGAGGCAGATAAGCGAGGGAAGGCGATCGCGGCGCTGCTCGATCTTCAGGGTCCAAAGATCCGGGTGGGGCGATTCGCAGAGGGTGGCGTCGAGCTCAAGTCCGGTGCTGAATTTACGATCACGACAGACCAGAGTGTCATCGGTGACGTAAAGCGCGTCTCCACGACCTACGCCGGGATCTTGCTCGACGTGAAGCAGGGCGATCAGATCCTGCTCGACGACGGCTATCTCTCGCTCGCGGTGACCGGGGTCGACGGCAACAACGTCCACACCGTCGTGGTCGCCGGCGGCATCCTGAAGAACAACAAGGGCATCAACCTACCCGGCGTCGATGTCTCGGCGCCCGCGCTGTCCGAGAAGGACCGCACGGATATCGGCTTCGCGCTCCGCTACGGTGTCGACTACGTAGCGCTCTCGTTCGTGCGCCGTCCCGAGGACGTGCTCGAGGCGAAGCGCCTGCTGACCGTCGATGGCATCTCGATCCCGGTGATCGCGAAGATCGAGAAGCCGCAAGCGCTCGAACGGCTCGGCGCGATCGTCGATGTCTCGGATGGCGTGATGGTCGCGCGCGGCGATCTCGGTGTGGAGCTCGGCCCCGAGAAGGTGCCGCTGTGGCAGAAGCGCATCATCGAAGAGACCAACAAGCGCGGCAAGATCGTGATCACCGCCACACAGATGCTCGAATCGATGATCGTCCATCCGCGCCCGACGCGCGCCGAAGCCTCCGACGTCGCGAACGCCGTGCTCGACACGACCGATGCGCTGATGCTCTCGGGCGAGACCGCATCGGGCGCGCACCCGGTGGAAGCCGTACGCACGATGGCGCGGATCATCGAGGAGATCGAGAACAGCGCGTACTACCGCGCGCAACACGTACAGGTCGATATCGAGCTTGCCGTCGCGACGAATGCGATCGCCCACGCCGCCGTCACCGCGGCGCGCTCGATGAAGCTCAAGACGATCGTCACCGTCTCGGATTCTGGTGGTGCGGCACGCCTGCTCAGCGAGTATCGGCCCGAGGCCAATATCGTGGCGCTGACCACGAACGAGTCGAGCTATCGCAGACTCGCCTTGTTCTGGGGTGTGACGCCCGTGCTCGTCAGCCCCTCGGCGACCACCGAAGAACTGGTAGATCGCGTCGAAGCGGTGCTCCTGGAGCGCAACCTGGCCCAGCCCGGCGAGTTCGTGCTGATCACCATGGCCGTTCCCATCGGCGGTGGTGGGCAGACCAACAACCTCAAGATCCACCAGATCCAGGGATGATCGGAGTACCGGTAGGCCAAAACCTACACGATCGCTTACCTTGAGCCGGCGTGGTTCGCACGCTACGGTCTTGTTCTCGTGGCTCAAAGTGTGAAGCCGGTCGAAACCGGCATCGTTGTCGGCACGGTATTTCAAGAGAAATATCGCGTCGATTCGATCCTCGGCCAAGGCGGGATGGGCGTGGTCGCGGCATGCACGCACCTCCAGCTCAACGAGCGCGTCGCGATCAAGATGCTGCGCAAGGATGTGCTGCTCGACGAAGAAGCCATCGAACGGTTCACTCGCGAAGCGCGCGCAGCGGCGAGGCTAAAGAGCGAGTACGTCGCGCGTGTCACCGACACGGGCCTGTTCGACGGCATCCCGTACATGGTGATGGAGTTCCTCGAGGGACTCGATCTCGGCCAGCTGCTCGAGCAGCGCGGCACGTTGCCGATCGCGTGGGCCTGCGAGCTCACCCTGCAGACCGCCGAAGCGCTCGCAGAAGCGCACTCGCTCGGCATCGTCCATCGCGACGTCAAGCCGACGAACTTGTTCGTGACGTGGCGGCCCGATGGCAGCGCGATCGCGAAGGTCCTCGACTTTGGAATCTCGAAGACTTCGGTCGGCACGGACATGCAGCTGACCCAGACACAGTCGCTGCTCGGCACGCCCGCGTACATGTCGCCGGAGCAGATGCGATCGGCGCGCCTCGTCGATTCGCGCAGTGATATCTGGTCGCTTGGCAGCGTGCTCTATGAATTGATCGAGGGCCGCCGGCCGTTCGAAGCGGATAGCTTCTCGGAGATGTGCGTGAAGGTCGCGGTCGATGCGCCCGCGCCGATGAGGCTCGCACCCCCGGCGCTCCAGCACGTGATCATGAAGTGTCTCGCGAAGGGACCCGAGCAGCGCTACGCGAACATGGCGGAGCTCGGCGCGGATCTCGTGCAGTTCGTCCAGGACCAGCACCAGGGTCAGACGCTCGTCGAGCGCATGGGCCGAGTGCTGCGGCGTAGTAATCACAGCTGGGATCATGACAGCTCGGCGATCAGCGCGCGGACGTCGAGGCCGTTCGAGCCCGCCTCGGATCCCGCGATCCCGCAGTGGGACGTCAAATCGCAGCCGATGGTCGCCGCAGCGGCATTCAGCTCGGTGATGGATGCGACGCAGCCGAAGGGGCGCGGCCTGTTCATCGTGACCGCGCTCGGTCTGATGATCGGCGCTGGCGTGGCGGTGGCGACGGTCATGAGCGGCGGTAGGGACCATCCGGTGGTCCCGACGCCGACGCCGACGCCGACCATCGAGATGAAGCAAGAAAAGGCGCCTAAACCCGAACCTAAACCCGAGCCGACGCCGGTCGAGATCATCGCGCCGGACGTCGGCTCTGCGGCGAACGCGGCTCCGGTCCCCGTGGCGAAGCCGACGCGTCCGATCGCGAAGGGGAATACGGGCACCAAGCCGCCGAAGAAGCCGGTGAACGAGAAGACCGCGCCGATTGTCGAGCCCAAGGTCGAAGCGACCGTGAAGTCGGCTACCCCGACCAAGACAAACTGCGATCCGTTCGGCGCGATGCACGGCTGCGACAACAAGTAGGCACGAAGTAGCTTCTGGCCGCGTAGCGTCCTAGGATCATGCCCTCATGCAACGCCTGCCCAAGGGCCTGCTGTTCTTCGGCCTCGCCTGCGCAATCCCGGCGCGCGCGTTTGCCGACGATGTGAAGTCCGCCGACGACAAATTCGCTGCGGCCTCGAAGCTGCGCGAACAAGGCAAGAACGAAGCGGCGTGCGCGATGTTCCAAGCATCGCTCGCACTCAATCCAAACGCGATCGGCACGATCCTCAACGTCGCGCGCTGCGCCGAGGAGGCAAATCACGTCGCCACGGCGATCCACTACTTCAGCGACGCGCAGAGCCGCGCCCGCGAACAAGGGCTCGGTCCACAGCTCGCCGCCGCCGAAGACCACCTCGCGAAGCTCACGCCGCGGGCGTCGCATCTCGCACTCGCCTTCTTCGAAGCGCTCACCCCCGATGCCAAGGTCATCGTGCAAGACCGCGTCGTCGAGCTGTCGGCGACGAGCGACGTGCTCGTCGATGCCGGCCCGGTCAAGATCGTCGTGTCGGAGCCGGGAAGAGTGTCCTACACGACGACCATCACCGTCGCCGAATCGGCTCATCAAGCGCTCGCGGTCCCGGCACTCGGCTTTCCGGTCACCGTCCGCAACACGCGTCGGACCGTCGGCAAGATCCTGGTGGGCGCCGCCGGCGTGACGTTCGCAACCAGCGTCGTCGTGGGTGCGATCGGGCATTCGCGGTGGAGCGACGCGACCAAGAATTGTCTGAAAGACGCGATGACCGGCGCGCTGTCGTGTCCGCAGGCCGACTACAACAACGCGAGGAGCGGGCTCACGCTCGGCAATGTCGGCACCGGGTTTGCGGTCGCGAGCGGCATCATCGTCGTCGCGGGCGCGGCGCTGTGGCTGTTGTCGCCGAATCCGGCGATCCACGAGCATCCGGTCGCGCTCGTCCCCCTGCTCTCGCCGACCGAGGCCGGGCTCGCCGCGATCACGCGGTTCTGATCGTCCGAACGCGCACCGGCGCCTCGCGCGCTACTACCTGACCGCGCCGTAGCGCGAGCGGATCAACCAGACCGTGTGGGTGTCGACGTTGGCGCCCACTCCCAGCTACGCGACAAACCAGCTGTCGGGGGCGAGCGCCGCTGCGCGTTCGCGATGTTTGTCGGCGATCGCGTGCTGGCCATCGGCCGCCGCCGCCCGCGCCGCGTAGTGATGTGCGAGGGCACGCGTGCTCTGACCGGCACGCACGTCGTCGATGACCTTTTGGAGGATCTCGAGTGCTTCGGCATGCTTGCGCTCGGCGGTGAGGACCTTGCCGGTCGCGAGCCGCGCCGCGATATGCGACTCCGATTGCAGGCGCGGATCGAGACGTGCGAGCTCGGGCTCGAGCGTTGGCAAGAGCTCGCGCGCTTTCGCGACCTCGCCGGTCTCGACGAGCGCACCGATCTTTACGGTCGTGACCTGCACGCGCTCTCGCGGCTTGATCGGCGTGACACTCGCGAGTGCGGCGAGTGCCTCGCTCCACTGGCCGTGCATCTCGTGCGCGATCGCGCGGTACATCGGGCGGCCATCGATCTGCGTGATCCGAGCGACGTCGCCGATAGCGATCGCGCGGGTCATCGCGGCCGATTTGGTGAGCGTGCGAAACAGCCACCACATCACCAGCACGAACGCGAGACCGATCGACATCCACGCCCAGCCGCTCGCATCGGTCTCGGAGGTCAGCGCCAGGACGATGTACGCCATCGTCATGATCACCGGGACGAACCAGCTCGCGATGAACGACCACAGCCTGCCATTGTGGCCGAGGAAGCCACCCGTCGACGCAGCCTCTGGCGGGTGCGTGGTCATTTCGCACGCATCCGCTTCGCGATCCGCATCGCGAGCTCGAGAGCCTGTTCGTAGTTGAGGCGCGGGTCGACCCGGCTCTTGTACGCGCGCTCGAGGCCGATCTCGTCGAGGCCACGCGCACCACCGACGCACTCGGTGACGTCTTCACCGGTGAGCTCGATGTGGACGCCGCCGAGGTGAGATCCGAGCGACTCGTGGAGTTCGAAGCTGGTCTCGAGCTCGCGCAGGATCTTGTCGAACCGGCGGGTCTTGATCCCCTGCGGCGTGGTCTCGGTGTTGCCGTGCATCGGATCGCACGTCCACAGCACGGTGCGGCCCTCGCCCTTCACCGCGGCGACCAGCGCCGGCAGCTTCTCGGCGACGTTGTCGGCACCCATCCGCGCGATCAGCGTGATCCGGCCCGGCAGCCGCTGCGGATCGAGCACTTCGAGCAACCCGCGCAACCAGTCGGGCGTCATCGCGGGACCGACCTTGATGGCGATCGGGTTCTGGATGCCGCGGAAGAACTCGACGTGCGCGCCATCGAGCTGCGCCGTGCGCATCCCGATCCACGGGAAGTGCGTCGACAGATTGTAGTGACCGGTGCGTCGCGGCACCGTGCGGGTCTGCGCTTGCTCGTACGGCAGCGCGAGCGCCTCGTGGCTGGTGTACAGCGTGACGCGACGAAGTACTTCGTTCTCGACGCCGGTGATCGCGGACAGAAAGTTCAGCGACTCGCGGATCGAGCTGACGATGTGCTCGTACTGCTCCGCGTTTGGCGAGCCGTGCGCGAACGAGACATCCCACTGCTCGGGGTGATGCAGATCGGCGAAGCCACCGTCCGTCAGGCCGCGGATGAAGTTGAGCGTGAGCGCGGCGCGCTCGTAGCCACGCAACATGAGCTCGGGATCCGGCTCGCGATCCGCGGCGGTGAAGAGATTGCGATTGACGTTGTCGCCGCGATACGCGGGCAACGTGACCTCGCCGCGCGTCTCGGTATCGGCCGAGCGCGGCTTCGCATACTGACCCGCGATCCGACCGACGCGGATCACCGGCTTGCGCGTGCCGTGGACGAGCACGAGCGACATCTGCAACAGGATCTTCAGCTTCGCGGCGATCGGCTCGCTGCGACAATCATCGAAGCTCTCGGCGCAATCGCCACCTTGCAGCAGGAACGCTTCGCCCTTCGCGGCCTTCGCGAGATCCGCGCGCAGGTTCTCGACCTCCCACGACGTGACGAGTGGCGGCAGCTGGGCCATCTGTTCGAGCACGTTCGCGAGCTTGACCGGATCGCCGTACGCGACTTGTTGCTGCGCAGGACGCTCCTGCCAGCTCTTCGGTGACCACGTCATATCAGTCCGGCTCCTCGACTTTTTGCGTCTTCGAACCGCCACACAGCAGCGGTCTCTTACCTTCGTATTGCAACCGCGGATGCGCCGGCGTGTAGATCTTCTCGGGGTCGAGCGTGCCCTTCTTCGTGCGCAGCACGTCGGCCATCGCATCGCGCACGATCACGTCGGTCGGTTTGATCGAGCCTTCGGGCAACTTCAACCGCCCGAACACGCCGTCGCCACCGGAGGCCAAGAAATCAGTCGTCGCGACCACGTACTTCGCTTCATCGGCGAGCAGGCGCTTGCCGACCTTGATTTCGAGGTCGAGCGCGCCATTCTTGCACGCCGCTTTCACGGTGATGCCGCCCCACGAGAAGATGCCGCCATCGCGCTGGAGGTTCGTCGTGAGCAACCGGCGGATGTGCTTGCCTTGCACGGTGACGAGCGCGAACCGGTTGTCGAACGGCATCGCCTCGAACAGCTTGCCGTAGGTCAGCGGCCCTGACGTGATATCGGCGCGCAGGCCGCCGCCGTTCGTCATCGCGATCTCGGCATCCGGCCGCGCCGCGAGCATCAGATCGGTGAACCAGTTGCCCTCGACCGATTCGGTCTTGTAGGCGCGCGTGACCGGGCCGTTCAGCATCACACCAAGACTCGCGTTGCGACGATCGGAGCTGCGATCCATCGCGGCGTCGACGATCTTCTGGACCTCGACATCGGCGACGACGGGCTTGCCTTCGTAATCGCCGGGATGGCACTCGGTCAGCTCGGCCGGATTGCCCTCCGAATCGATCGGGCACATCAGCTTCGGCTTGTGGATCGTGACCGCCGAGACATGGGTCTCGGTGACGCGCAGATCGACACGACCGAAGCCGCGCCCCGAGGACCACGACTCGATCACCGACATGCCGTCGATGCGATGCGCGATCGCGGCGTGGGTGTGACCGGCAACGACGACATCGACGAGCCCGCGCGGCACGTCGCCGAGGACCTTGAAGAGCTCCTCGTTCGTATCGCAGCTCGTCAGGTCATCGGTTTTCGTGTTGTCCTTGCACGAGCTGCCGATGTGGCTGACCAAGACGACGATCCTCGCGCCGCGGTCGCGCAGCGCCTTCGCTTCATCGGCGATGTACTTCGCAGTCGGCTGGGCCATCTCGAGGCCCGCGAAGTTCGCGGCCATCGTGGTGAACGGCGTCGATTCGGTGCTCGCCCCGAGGATCCCGATCTGCGCGCCCGCAACCGTGATCATCGTCGACGCCGAAATGTTCGGCCACTTGATCCGCTGCCCGCTCTGCTCGTCGACGATGTTCGTAACGAGGAACGGAAACCTCGCTTCGGCCGCACGTGCCTTGAGTGCGCCGCGCGGATCTTGCTCGGGCGTCTTCGCGATCACCTGGTCGCCTTCGGGGCCGTAATCGAATTCGTGGTTGCCGATCGCGCTCGCGGCGTAGCCGAGCTGGTTGTACGCCTTGATCACGTCCGCGCCCTCGGCGAGGTTCGATTCGAGCGTGCCCTGGAACAGATCGCCGGCATCGACCAGCACCACGCCACCACCATCGGCCGCGCGCGCCGCTCGCAGGTTGTCGAGAAAGCCACCGAGCAGCGGCAGCCGCACGAGCGCGCCGTGCAGATCGTTCGTGCCGACGATCGAGATCGTGCGCGTACCTTTTTTTGGCGCAGGGAGTGCGCTCTCGTGAACCGCGTGGTGCTCGTGCGCTGGCGGGCCGGAGCCACCGCATGCCGCGCCGAGCACACAGGACAGGACGAGCGCCTTCATGCGGCGGGACTTTACGCGATCGATGTACTAACCGCACGGAACTAAACTCGATCTTCGGCCGCGCGGCAGTTTGTCCCGGGTGAATAGAACGCGGTAAATTGCGTCGAACATGCGCCTTAAGGAGGATTGATGCGATCTCAGCTCTATCGATGGCTTGTCACCAGTAGCCTTGCCGGCGCGACGCTTGTTGGCGTTGCGGGCACGAGCTCCGCTCAAGTAGTCCGCGATCATCGCGGTGGCGGAGGTGTCTCGGTCACGGGCACGGTCAACGTCGATGTTCCGCGCGAGGCACCACCGCCACCGCGTGAGGAGCCCGAGCGCGCACGCGGTCGCGCAGGCTTCCAGTGGCGGACCGGCCGCTGGGATTGGAATCGCGGCACGTGGGGGTGGCGGGCCGGCGGCTGGGAGCGCGAGCGTCGCGGCAAGCGGTGGCGCGAAGCGAAGTGGGAGAACCGCAACGGTCAATACGTGCTCTCCGATGGCGATTGGGAAGATGCGCCGATGCAGCCGCAAGCCGCACCGCCATCGCTGCGCGAAGAGAGGTTCGAAGCGCGCAACGGCTTCCTCTGGATCCGTGGCCGATGGGATTGGCGCAACGGTGACTGGGCGTGGACGCCGGGTCATTACGAGCGCGAGCGCGCGAACAAACGCTGGCGCGAGATGACGTGGGAGAACCGCAGCGGTCAGTGGACGATGGTCGACGGTGGTTGGATCGATGCGCCGCTCACGCCGAGCGCTGCGCCACCGCCGCCCCGCGACGAGCGCTGGGATCCGCGCCAGGGCTTCGTCTGGGTCAGGGGTCGCTGGGACTGGCACAACGGTGACTGGGCGTGGGTCCCGGGTCACATGGAGCGCGAGCGCCGCGGCAAGCGCTGGCGCGAAGCGAGCTGGGAGAACCGCAACGGCCAGTGGGTGATGAACGACGGTGGTTGGCAAGACGAAGCGCCGGCTCCGATCGTTCAAGGTCAGCCGCCGTCGCCGCGCGAGGAGCAGTTCGCGCAACGCTCGGGCTTCCTGTGGATCCGCGGCCGCTGGGACTGGAAGAACGGCAACTACGAGTGGGTTCCCGGTCACTACGAGCGCGAGCGCGCGAATCAGAATTGGAACGAAGGTCGCTGGGAGCAGCGCAACGGCCAGTGGTTCTTCGTCGAAGGATCGTGGGGAAATCGCGCACCGCCGCCACCGCCTCCGCAGTACAACCCGCCGCCGCAGCAGTACAACCCGCCGCCGCCGGTGCAACCTTCACCGCCGCCGCCGCAAGCCGAGAACTACGGGGCGCCGCGCGCGGGTTTCGTGTGGGCGCGCGGTCACTGGGGTTGGAGCGAAAAGTCGTACCAGTGGATCGCGGGTCACTGGGAGCGCGAGCGTGCGAACCGGGGGTGGGCCGAAGGTCACTGGGACCTCAACGGCAATGTCTGGGTCTACACCGAAGGTGGCTGGCGCTAACTAAAAGCGCTTCTCGAGCACCGAGACATTGACCTCGGTCATGCCCTCGTTGCGATAGCTGTCCCGGCTCACTTGCACGTCGGGCAGCTCGAGCTCGAGGTTGTGACCGTGCAGCGCGAGCTGCAGCTTCGCCTTCACCACGGCCTTGCCGTCGGCGAACATCACGTTGCCGTCGAAGTTCACGGTCAGGTGCTCGTTGCCGTGGCCAAGGTGAAGCTGCGCGCGCCGTCCGCGACCATCGATGTGGAAGTTCGCGACGTGGTGCGAGGCCTCGTCGAGGTGGTTGCCGAAATGATTGCCGGCGTCCGAGACCTTGTCGGTGATGCGCTGCTCGAGGGTCAGCCCGGTATCGGCCGGGACACGGGGCCATAGCTGATCGAGCGTGAGCAGTGCGTCATCGGAGGTCTCGAGGCTCGGGAGCCTCGGTGCTTTGGGTGGAGTCGCGCTCGCGACCGAGGCCAAACCCACCGCAACTAAACAGACAAGCCCGGGACGTCCCACGATTCCGATGGTGACAACGCGAGGTCCGGATGTCTGTGAGCCGACCTACAAATGGCGTCCGGAAATGACCGGTTGTCGCCTTTTGCCAGGCTATGTACAGTCCAGCCGAGGGACCCATGCGACCAGCCTTGCTTGTTTGTTTCGTATTTTCGGCTCTGACGCTCGGCTGCAAGAAGTCGGACAACGGTGGTGGCACTGCGGATGCTCCGGCGCTCAGCGGCGATGTCTACTCGCTGACGTGGGGCCCGATCTCGACGAACCCGACAGATGAGGACACGCGGTGCATCACGGTTCGTCTCAACAACGACACGCCGATCAAGGTCCATCAGCTACACAACCTGCTCGCGACCACCTCGCATCACCTGATCATCTACAAAGATGATGACCCGGCGGCCGTCGAGAACACCACTCCGACCCACTGCACAGGTTTCACCGGCGCGCTCAATCCCTCGGGCAACATCGCACCGCTCGCGATCACGCAAAAGGATGATGACGAGGTCACGTTGCCCGATGGCGTTGGCTACACGCTGGCCGCGCACCAGATGATCAAGATCGAGCTGCACTACATCAACACCACCGACAGCGCGGCGGATGCGACGGCGACGGTAAACTTCCTTGCGGCCGCTCCAGCGACGATCACCAACGAAGCAGGCGTCCTTTTCTCCGGCTCTCTGGATATCGACGTCAAAGGCAATCAGCAATCGACGTTGCATCAGTTCCTGACGCTGCCCACCGCCGACCTCGACATGTCGGCGTCGAAGATCTTCGCGATCACCGGTCACACCCACAAGTTCGGTACGCATGTCACGGTCGGCACAGCGGCTTCGCGCACGGATACGGTGACGTCGGTCTACAACCCATCGCCATTCAGCTGGTCCGAGCCACTGACCACGACGTACTCGACCCCGTTCAGCATCCCGTCCGGCGGCGGTTTCGATTTCCAGTGCGACTGGACGAACACCTCGGCTACCGACGTGGGTTTCGGCGAGTCGGCAAAGGATGAGATGTGCTTCTTCTGGGTCTACTACTATCCGGTGCAGAGCCCGAAGGTCTGCGTTCACACCCAGATGTACGGCGGCGTCGACGCGTGCTGCCCGGGTTCATCTCCGGTGTGCGCGCTGGTCAAATGAACGTCAACCAGCCTCCGAATTAGCGCGAGCGCAGGAACGTAGCGAGCTCCGAGAGAACCATCGGAGGAATCTCGTGACCGCCATTGAACGGGTGCCATTCGACCAGTGCGCCGGCGGTTTTCAGTTTGTCGCGCAGCTGCTCGGCGACGCTGAACGGCAGGAGTGCATCGCCGCGGCCGTGGGACTGGAAGACTGGCACACCTGCGAGCTTCGTCATCAGAGGCGCCCACGCGGACTCGGCGATGATCGTGCTCGAGAGCAGCACGAGGCCTGCGAGGCGCGTCGCGTGATGGAGCGCGACATCGATCGAGACCATCGAGCCCTGCGAGAAGCCACCGATCACGATGCGCTCGCTCGTGGTCTTGAACTTCGCGGCGACCTCGTCGATGAAGCGGCCGACCTGCTCGCGCACGGCGGGCAAACCTTCGGGCAGCTCTTTGCTGCGGTCGCTCGCGTTGCCGGTGCGGAGGTCGTGCTCGAGCTTCGCGAGATCGAGACGCCACCACGCGCGTGCGTCGCCGTACATGCCACCGAGCTCGAGCGGCGCCTCGGGGATTACGAAGCGGGTATTCGGGATGTCGAGGTAGCGACCTAGATCGACGAGGTCGGTACCCGGCGCACCGAAGCCGTGGAGGAGGACGACCGTGAGGGTCGCGTCATCCGGCCGCACCACGTGCGTGGTTAGTCCGGCGATCTCGAGGCGTTCGTTCGACACACCTCGGGTAATATCACCAGAACGTGAGCGATCCCAGCCGACGTGACGTGCTGCGCCTGGCGGGTGCAGTCGTGGTCGCGAGCGCGTGCGGCGACAACGCCGCGACGAAGCCGGCGGGCAGGACCTCGGCCTCGGCGGTGTTCGAACCGACGAGCAGCGGCTTTCTGATCTCGGCGTGGAGCGAGATCGAACGCGCCGTCACGATCGATATCTACGACGGCGCGGGGCTGGTCACGAGCGTGCGCGCCGAGGCCCGCGTGAATCAGGCGCTCGCCGCGATCACCGGGCTCGAAGCGAGCACCACGTATCGCGTCGAAATCACCGGCGACGGGGGCACGCGCACGACGCACACGGTGACGACGGCGCCAGCGCTCGATGACGTGCGCGCGGTCCGGCTCGCGGTGTCCGCAGATCTCGATCCGCAGCCGTTCTTCGCGAGCGATATCTTCGAGCAGATCATCGCCGCGGCACCCGAGGTGTTCGTGACGATCGGCGACGTGCCGTACACCGACAACGGTCCACCCGCGATGACGGTCGCGACCTATCGCGAGCGCCATGCCTTTCTACGCACTGCACCGCACGTGCGGCCGTGGCTCGAAGCGATGAGCGTGATCGCGATCTACGACGACCACGAGTTTCGCAACGATTGGGACGGCATGTTCGAGGCGGCCGAGCCCGAGCGGTTCGCCGCGGCGATGCAGGTGTGGGACGAGTTCTTTCCACTCGCGGCAACTGCACCGATCGATGATCGGCGCTATCGCAGCTTTCGGTGGGGCGCGAACGTCGAGTGCTTCATGCTCGACTGCCGGCGGTTCCGTAGCGCGAACGCCGCGACCGATAACACCGACAAGACCATGCTCGGCGCCGCGCAGAAGGCGTGGTTCAAGGCCGCTCTCGCGCAGAGCACCGCGACGTTCAAGCTGGTGTTCACGAGCGTGCCGCTCGACTACGGCATCGGCGTCGATCACTGGGCCGGCTTCACGACCGAGCGCGAGGAGCTGTTCGCCGCGATCAAGGCGATGGGCACGACCGGGATTTTATTTTTGTCGGGAGACCAGCACTACTTCGCTGCCTACAGTCACTCCTATGGCCTTCGCGAATTCCAGGTCGGACCGCTCGCCCGTGGGCTCGGTACGCCGGGGCCAACCGGCCCGGGCGTACTGTTTCGCGATGTCCGGTACAACTTCGGGCTGATCGACATCACCGCCAACACGCTGACGATCCAGGGTGTAGGTCCCGGCGGCGTGGTCTTCTATAAGGAGACCTTTTCGGCAGAACAGCTCGCGGCGCAGCCAGCGGTGTAAAATATCCGCATGGGGAGCAGTCGGCAGCACCTAGCTGCCTTCGCGAGCCTGCACTTGCTCGGTGACGCCGACGAGCGCAGACGCGCAGCGCGACAAGGACTCGCGATGCTCGCGCAGATCGCCGAGCGCGAGCCTGCGCCACTCGAAGGTCTCGCCGCCGATCAGTTGCTGCTCGCGGTGCGCGCGATGCTCGGTGATGGCGTGCTCGCGGATCTCGATTGGCTCTCGCCGGCCGCGGCCGCGGTCGCGATGTTCGAGCTCGGCCAGGCGGTGCCTGCGGGTGCCGAGCGGCGCGAGCTCGGCAGGCGCGTGCTCACGCGATTGCGAGAAGCGGATCGCGACACGTTCGTGCGCTTGCTCGTCGCACTCGCGCGCAGCTCGCCGAAGGTGGTCGCGAGCGAAGGTCTGCGTGCGCGCCTCGAGGTCGTGCTATCGGCGCCGCTCACCGCACCAGGTGCGATCGGCGAGCTCGCGCTCGGCTTGCTGGCGCAGCCCACGCTCGCCGCGAGCTGGGTCGAGATTCCAGCGACCGGCAGCCTGCCCTCGCGGCGCCTGGCCGGCCGGATCCTCGCGCATGGTGCGCGCGAAGCGCTGCGCCGCCTCGACGGTGGTGATCGCGGTGGCGTGCAGGTGCTCGGGCGGCCGGGCGTGCGCGCGGCGTTGCGCCGGTTGCTCGGCGATCGTGAAGCCCTCGTATGGCGATTCGCGAGCATCGCGCGCGGCATGCTCGCGCACGTCGATTCGGAGCTCGCTGACGATATCGATCGCGAGCTGCGCAACACCGCGACGAACACCGAAGTCCGTCGCGCGTCGGCCTCGGCCGGTGCCGCGCTCGAGCGCGGTGGACAAGCCCAGCGCTGGTCACCCTTGCTCGTCGCGCGCGCGGTCAAGGAGCCGGGTGTCGCGCGCGGTACGATCCTCGGTCTAGCGGGCCTGGCGACGGTCGCCCCCGCGGCTGCCGATGCCCTCGCGAGTGCGCTCGTCGAGCGCCAGCCGCTCGAGGCCGCCGAAGCGATCGCGGAGCTGCGCCGCGAAGAAGAGTCCGAGCTGCTACCGAATGCCTCCGCGCTCGCGCTCGCATGGACGCGCACGCAGATGAGGACGCTCGGCGCGAGCGGCGACGATGGACGCTGGGCGCTGTTGCACGCGCTCGATCGCGAGCTCGGCGGGAGTGCGCGTGCGATCGATGGCATCGGCGTCCCGATCGCTGCCGCGCGCACCGCGCTCGATGCCGGCGACACCGCGACCGCCCTGCGCGAGGCGCGCACCGCCGTCGACGAGATCACCGAGGCGGCCGACTGGCTCGAGAAAGCAACGGACGACGACGCGCTCGATCGTCGCCACTCGATGCGGTTACTGCGCGATCTCGATCGCGAGCTGCTCGCCGACAATGCCCTGACCGCGGTGCTCGCACTCGCGCCCGATACCGATCCGATGCGCGGGCGGTTCTCGCAGGCACTCGCTTCGATCGAAGCTTCGTTGCTCGCGCGTGAAGCGAAGCCCGAGACGGGTGGGGTCGAGCACGGTGGGCTGCGGATCGCGCGGTTGCGTGCGCTGGTCCGCTTGCTCGACGGAGTGCGCACGCCGAGCGAACACGACCTCGCGCCACGCCTCGCGGCGGTGCGCCAGCTGATGGCGCGCGCCGCGATGGATCAATCCTCGCTACGCCGCGCAGTGTGGGCGGCACTGACGCGCGCGGGCGATGCCCTGCTCCGCGATGGCCACGCCGAGCTCACCGATTTCCTGTTGTCGTGGACCACGACATTTCCCGACGAGGATTTCGCGATCGTGCGCGAGGCCTCAATGGTTCCCGACATCGAATCTGCGTTCGCCGCGTACGCCCGGCTGCAGGAGGCGACCTGGGCCGCGGTCGATCCGGACGACGGCGACGCGATTCGCACCGTGATCGAGCGCCTCGCCGAGCTCGCCGATGCTCTGCCGCCCGAGCAATCGCCGCGCGTCGAATCGGTACGCCTCGCGCTCGCGCGGCTCGGCAACCAGCTATCTCGCCTGATCGCGGTCTCGAACCTCTCGGCGATCCCCGGCGGCGCCCTCGACGCGATCGCGAACGAGCTCGGCACCCTCGCACGCCGCGTGTTCGGTGCACGCCAGCGCCTCGGTCTGCCCGCCGAGGACACGAGCGATGCGGTCGAGACCGCGGTGCGCGCGATCGAAGCCGCACTCTCCACGCCCCATAGCTCGCTCGACGGGCCGGTCGCCTCGGCGATCGACATGACCCGCGCGGCACTGCCCCCTGCCCTCGCCGCCGCGATCGAGCGCGTGCTCGTGTGGATCGCCCGCCGCCCGCACGTCGAGACCGGTGCGACGGCGACGATGCCGATCGACGTGTTCCTGCCGAGCTGGGTCCCGCTCTCGCGCTTGCTCGGCGGGTTCTTCGTGATTCGCCCGATCGGGCGCGGCGCCGGCGGCTCCGTGTTGCTCGCGGTGCGCTCCGAGGAGCGCGGGCGCCCGGAGCGCGAGCTCGTCGCGCTCAAGGTCCCCGACTACTCCGCCGAGGCCGCGCGCAATCTCTCCGAGCAAGAGTTCGAGCGCTTGTTCCGCGAAGAAGCCGGCGCGCTGCTCGCGCTACCGAGCCACTCGAACCTCGCACGCTTCGTCACGTTCGATGCGAGTGCGCAACCCAAACCGGTGCTCGTGATGGAGTTCGTCCGTGGCATGAACCTCGAGCGCACGCTCGAAGCCGGCGACCTCACGATGCCGCGCGCGTTCGCGATCATCGATGACCTCCTTGCCGGGCTCGAGGCGATGCACGCGGTCCAGATCGCGCACCTCGACGTCAAGCCGCCAAATGTCGTCCTCCGCGAGACCACCGGCAACGCGGTGCTCGTCGATTTCGGCCTCGCCGGTCGGCGCATTCGCTCCGGCTGCGGCAGCGTTCATTACGGCGCGGCCGAGGTCTGGTTCGAGGGTGGCGACAAGTACGATCCTTCGCACTCCGATGTGTACGCGGCGGGTTGCGTCGCCTACGAAGTGCTCACCGGCTCGGTCTTGTTCGGCGGCGATTCGGTGAAGGAAGTCATCGATCATCACTTCACGCAGCAACCCGGCTCCGAGCAACTCGGCCGCATTGCGAAAGCGCGCAAGCTCGCGCCGCTCGCCGAGCTCTTGCGCGCCACCCTCGCGCGCGATCCGGATCGCCGCCCCAGTGCGGCTCGCTTGCGCGCCGGCTTCAAGGCGATCGCACACGATCTCGTCGGCCTGCCGTGGCCGCTCACCGCCGGCTGATCGCACTCCAGCTGGATCCGGACCCGCGGACTTACTCGTCGCCGCCCGGCACGAAGTCGACGCTGAGCTAGCCTCGAGATCTCGCCAGCGGTCACTCCTCGAACGAGCGGGTCAGGTACTGGTACGCCGCAGCCAGCGTTTACAGGCAATGCGTGGCTTTGAGCGAGAGCGTGTCGAAGAAAAAGTTGGTGTAATTCGAGGCGTCGCTCGACGAGTTCAGCTTGAAGCGCACCGTGGTGCCCGCGACCGCCGCGATGGCAAACGAGTGAGTGAACGGGACGTAGGCCGGTGTCACGCTGAGGTTGGTCACGGTCAGGCCGGTCTCGAGTGTGGTCTCGGTGGTCGTCGCGAGGCTCACGTACGCTAAGTCGTACGCGTTCATCGTGGTGATCTCTTTCGTATAGACCCACGAGTAACCGGTGAGCACGAGCGACGTGGTGCCGGCCGGGACCGCGATGTCCTGATAGAGCTCGTCCGTCGCGGTTTGAACGTAGCTACCGAGCCACGCACCGTAGGTTCCCGCTTGCGGAACCTGACTCGAGATCAACTCGCTATCGAACTGGATCTCGTGCCAGCCGGTCGTGTTCGACTCGAAGCCGCCGTTGACGAGTAACTCGGTCTGCACCGGCGTGCATGCGTCCATGAACACGTGCGCGTCTAAAAAGACATGAGCGTCGTTGAACACGTGCGCGTCGTTGAACACGTGCGCGTCATCGCGCTGCTCGGGTGGCGCATCGAGGTAGACCTTGCCATCAATGATGGTTTCGTTCGCATCGCCTTGAGCGAGCTGGCCGACTCCGCCTTTGGCACAACCGACGAGGGCGAAAACAAAAGCGGCCTTGCGCACGCGAGCACTATCGTCGAGCCGCGTGGCCGTTTCAATGACGATAATCGACGGGCGGTAGAGATCGTGTGGCTACCGGAGTAGCCGGTTTACGGGCAGGCGGTCGCTTCGATCGACGCCGGGACCGTTACGTCGTGGAGCGATCTGGCCATTGTTGCCAATCTGATCCGATGGTCCGGCAGTACCGCCGTTTGCGTGCGCCGAACGAGGAACTTCGGACGTGCGACACATCACGCAACACCCCGTGGCTCAGACTGCCGTTCCAGCGAGGGCTCGCCTCGCCGCGGCGGCCGCCGGTTGCCAGCCGCCTCGCCCGACCCGGAGCCAGAACAGGCCGGCGCCGACGATGATCTCGACCGCGAGCCCGACCCAGCAGCCGACCACGCCGTGGCCAAGGACCACGCCGAACAGGTACGCGAGTGGCGGCGTCGTGAACCACGAGCAGATGATGCCGACCACCGCCGCGTAGCGAACATCGCTCGCACCGCGGAGCACGCCGCGCGCGATCACGTTCGCCGCATCGGCGACCAGGAAGATCAAGCTGACGTGGACGAGGGTGGTCGCGCGCGCGCCGAGTGCGGCATCACTGCCGGCCAGTGCGTGTGCGAACGAGCTGCCGAGCACCGCGTAGATCGCGCAGCACGCGGTCGAGTAGCCGCCTCCGAGCGCGATCGCGTTGCGCGCGACGCGCGGCACGAGATCGTTGCGACCGGCGCCGACGGCTTGGCCGACCAGGACCGCCGCGGCTTCGGCCAGCGCGTGCGCGGGCAGAAAGCTCACGTTGATCAGGTGCAGCACCATCTGGTGAGCCGCGGCATCGACCGCCGACATCCGCGCGACGAGCAGCGTCACGATCAAGAACGCTCCGACCTCCATCACGAATTGCAGCCCATTCGGCACGCCTTGCGCCCACGTGTCGCGCAACGCCGCGCGCGTCACTCTCATCGCGCGCAGTTGTGCCGCCATCGGGATCGCGAGGACCGCGAGCTCGGTCGCGTTGCCACAGATCGCGGCGACCGCCGCGCCCCGCACGCCCCAATGCAGGCCGAGGATGAGGACGATATCGAGCGAGATGTTGACCGCGTTGCCCGCGAGCGATGCGCGCATCGGCGCCTTGGTATCGCCCTCGCCGTACTTCGCTTCGCGCAGCGCCGCGAAGAGGATCGCGAACGGTGTGCCGAGCGAACGGATCGTCAGATACTGGCTCGCGAAGTGACCGGCACCTGGCGTGGCTGTCAGGCGATCGAGGTACGGCGCGACGAGCTCGCCCGCGACCAACCCGACGAGGCTGACCACCGCAGCGAGTGCGACCGCGGAGCCGAGCAATGCGGGGGTGCGATCGGTGCGGTTTGCACCGAGCGCCTGCGAAACCAGCGTCTTCGCGCCGCGCAACAGACCAATACCGAAGCACACGAGCGCGAACCCGATCACGCCGGCGAGGCCAACACCCGCGAGCTGATCGGCACCGAGGTGTGCGACGAACGCGGTCGAGACGAGGGTCATCGTGGAGAACGAGACCATCGAGATCGTGATGGGCCACGCGAGGCGGAGCAGTGCTCGGCCAGGGCGGTCGACCCACGCCAGGGAGATAGATGATTCGGGCAGCAGCGCAGACATGAGGGACCTCTCGAGAGGAGCCGCTCCGCGTTTTCAGCCGAAAACGAGAAGGGTTCCTGGGTGGCTAACCGAGGAGCCCGCGACGGAGAATCAATTTCCTGAAGGCTTGATCAGGTCTCCCCATCGCGGGCGGCGCCAACGCGGACGATTTGCATCGTCGACGAGTAGCAGCACATTTGGATGGGAAAGCGAGACATCGAGCCCCAGTTTAAGAAACCCCTAAGTGACCCGTCAAGGAGATTCCCCGCGCGGATGGGAATTGATCGGGAAGTCGTTTGGTTGACAGGGCGCCCCGAGGGCGCTTTTCTCCACCCCAGTTCCGTTATGTCGAGCCTCACCGAAGACGTCACCAAGTTCCAAACTCGCTTCATCGCCCTCAAAGCCGAAATCGGCAAAGTTCTGGTCGGCCAGGACGACATGGTGCATCGCTTGCTGCTCGGCCTCCTGGCCGGCGGTCACGTGCTGCTCGAGGGTGTGCCCGGTCTCGCGAAGACGCTCGTGGTGCGCACGCTCGCGAGCGCGCTCGATGGCACGTTCTCGCGCATCCAGTTCACGCCCGACATGCTGCCCGGCGACATCGTCGGCACGCAGATCTACAACCCGCGCGAGGGCAACTACTCGATCAAGAAGGGGCCGGTGTTCGGCAACTTCATCCTCGCCGACGAGATCAACCGCGCACCCGCGAAGGTTCAATCGGCGCTGCTCGAGGCGATGCAGGAGCGCCAGGTCACCCTCGGCGATTCCACGATGGGCCTCGCGGATCCGTTCCTCGTGCTCGCGACGATGAATCCGATCGAGCAAGAGGGCACCTACCCGCTGCCCGAAGCGCAGCTCGATCGCTTCATGCTCAAGCTCAAGGTCGGCTATCCGACCAAGGAAGACGAGATCAAGATCCTCGATCGCATGGCGGGCTCGGGCGCCGAACCGGTCGCGACGCAGGTCATGACGTGCGTCGAGATCCTCGCCGCGCGCGACACCGCGAAGCACATCTTCGTCGACGACAAGGTGAAGCGCTACGCGGTCGATATCGTCGGCGCGACGCGCGATCCAAAAGCGGCGGGCTTTCCGCAGCTCGCGCCGCTGATCGATAACGGCGCCTCGCCGCGCGCTTCGATCGCCCTGATCAAGGTCGGCAAGGCGCAAGCGCTGCTCTCCGGTCGTGACTACCTCTCGCCGCACGATGTGAAGACGATCGCGCACGACGTGCTCCGCCATCGCTTGCTCGTGAGCTACGAGGCCGAAGCGCAGGGCAAGACGACCGATCACGTGATCGCGCAGATCCTCGAGAACATCCCCGTCCCGTAGCCATGCTACCCGTCGAGATCGCGCAGGCCGTCAAGCGCATCCAGTTCGTCACGGGTCGGCAAGTTGCCGACGTGATGGCTGGTGCCTACCTCTCCGTGTTCAAAGGACGCGGCATGGAGTTCGACGAGGTGCGTCCGTACGTACCCGGCGACGACATCCGCGCGATCGATTGGAACGTCACGGCGCGCACCGGCGAGCCGCACATCAAGCGGTTCGTCGAGGAGCGCGAGCTCACGGTCATGCTGCTCGTCGATGTCTCGGCCTCGCAAGAGTTCGGCTCGGGCCGACGCAGCAAGCTCGAGGCGGCGGTCGAGCTCAGCGCGCTGCTCGCACTCTCGGCGGTCCAGAATGGCGACAAGGTCGGCCTGCTCGCCTTTCACCGGGGCGCCGACCTCTACATCCCGCCGCGCAAGGGTGGCAAGCACGCGCTCCGCATCGTGCGCGAAGTGCTCGCGCGTGGCACCGGCAGCCTCGACGGTCCGGCCGCACGTCCGGGCTTGCTCGAGCTGCCGCGTGCGTTGCGCCGCTGGTGGAAGAAGCTGCAAGACATTCGTACGGATCCGGATCGGCGCGGCACGAGCATCGCGGCCGCGCTCGAGATGTGCCGCCAGGTCCTGCCGCGCAAAGCAGTGATCTTTCTGATCTCGGATTTTCTCGACGACGACTACCTCAAGGTGCTGCAGCACGCGAACCGCAAGCACGACGTGGTCGCCGCGTTGATCATCGATCCGCGCGAGGCGCAGATGCCGCCGGCGGGTCTGGTTACCCTCGAGGATGCCGAGTCCGGCCGCACCCGGCTGGTCGACACGCGGTCCAAGGAGTTCCGCGATGACCTCGCGCAGCGCGCGAAGACGCGCGAGGCCACGCTCGAGAACGATCTGCGCACGAGTGGCATGGATCTGGTCGTGCTCGATGCCTCGGGTTCGATGGTCGATCCGTTGCTCGCGTACTTCCGGCGCCGCGAGCGAAGGATGCGTCGATGAAGCGCTTACTCGTCCTGTTCGTCGTCGCGTGTGGACCCCATGCCACCGATACGGGGCCGGATCCGATTCCGGAACCGCCGAAGGATGCGATCACGAAGCCGCTCGAGAGCGGCCCGGTCAAGGTCACCGAACGCGTGTGGCCGGCGAAGCCGAGCCTCGGCGAACCGATCTACGTGCGGCTCGACATCGATGCGGCCGCGGGTACGTCGGTCAAGGTTCCGTACCAGGAGGCCGGCGAAGCGCGGCTCGGCCGGTTCAAGGTCGAGGCGGTCTCGCCGCCCGAGGACACGCGCAACGCCGACGGCACCCAGCACCACCAGCAGGTCTACACGCTGTCCGCTTCGTCGAGCGGCAAGCATCGCATCCCGCCGCTGCGGCTCGAGCTCGTCGATGCGCGCGCCGATCATGCGGGCAGCGCGGCCGGCAAGACCCAGGAGATCCTGACCGAGGAAATTCCGCTCGAGGTCGCGCCGGTCAAGACCGAGGCGATCGGCGCCGAGCTCAAGAGTGGCCCCGGCAAGCTCGATCCGGATGTCGGCGGTCCGCCATGGATGATGATCCTGCTCGGGGCGAGCGCGCTTGCGGTCCTCGGCGCCGGCACCGTGTTGTTGTTGCGGGCTCGCAAGGCGCGCGCGCAAGTCGCCGCGCGGCGGTCGGCCTACGACGAGGCGGTCGCCAAGCTCGGCGCGCTCGAGCAGCGCGGCGCCCCCGAGGCCGAAACCACCGATGCGTGGTTCGTCGAGCTCTCCGCGATCGTGCGTGACTACCTCGAGCAGCGCTACGAGATCCGCGCGCCGGAGCTCACGACCGAGGAGTTTCTGCAGGTCGCCTCGCGCGATCCGAACCTCAACACCGATCATCGCGCGTTGTTGTCGACATTCCTCGAGCTCGCCGATCGCGTGAAGTTTGCGGGCTACCGGCCCGATAGCGCCGAATCACTTGCGAGCCTCGAGGTCGCGCGCAAGTTCGTCGAAGACACGCGGCTTCATTCTGCGGAAGGAGCTGCCGCGTGACGCTTTATCACGTCGAGATTCCGCACCCGTGGTTGTTACTCACCGCGCTCTTGGCCGTACCCGCCTACTGGTGGTCGATGCGCAGCGCGGGCCGCGTCGTGTTCTCGTCGCTGCGCGCCCTGCCCGCTACCGGCACCACGTGGCGCACCCAGCTCGCGTGGGTGCCCGATGCGATGTTCGCGCTCGCGATCGTCGCCTTCGCGATCGCGCTCGCCGGTCCGCGCAAGGGCGACAAGGCCTCGCGCGTGAAGAACGAAGGCATCGGCATCGTGATGGCCGTCGATGTCTCGGGCTCGATGCAAGCCCAGGATCTTGCCGGCAAGCTCCCCGTGCAGTGCAACTACGCGCCGAGCCAAGATCCGACCCGGCTCGGCTCGGTCAAGCGGGTGTTCGCGAAGTTCGTCGCGAGCCGCCCCGACGATGCGATCGGCCTGGTCGCCTTCGCGCATTACGCCGATACCCGCAGCCCGCTCACGCTCGATCACGCGAACCTCGCCGCCGCGGCGGAGCAGCTCGATTTTGCGCAGGGCGAGGACGATGGCACGGCGATCGGCGCGGGCCTCGAGCTCGCGACCCAGCGCGTGCTCGATTTCAAGACCACGAGCAAGATCGTCGTGTTGCTCACCGACGGTGATTCGAACGTCCACGATATCGACGAAGACACCGCGATCGACGACGCCATGAAGGCGCACGTCAAGGTCTACACGATCGGCGCCGGTACGCGCGGTAACACGCCGATCTGCGTCGAAGGCACGCTGCGCCAGGCGCGCCTCGGCTTCGACGACACGTTGCTCAAGAAGATCGCTGCGAAGACTGGCGGCCAGTTCTTCCGTGCCGAAGATGGAGCAAGCCTCGCGAAGATCTACAGCCAGATCGACAAGCTCGAGCGTACCAAGATCGAGGAAAATCGCTTCACCGAATACGACCAGTACTACGTGTGGTTCGTCGCTGCCGCACTCGGGCTGATCGTGCTCGCGAACGTGTTGCGAGGAACGCTGTTGCGGAGGTTGCCGTGATCTTTGACTGGGACTATCGCAACAAGGAACTGATCCACTTGCTGTGGGTCGCACTCGCGATCACCGGCGGGCTCGCGTTCCTCGAGCTGCGTTCGCGCGATGCGCTCGCGAGCTTCCTGTCGCCCGTGATGCAGCGCCGGCTGACCACGAAATCGAGCCTCGAGCGCACGCTGCTCCGGCTGGTGCTGATCCTCGGTTGCCTCGGCTTCGGGGTCGGCGCGTTGATGCGACCGCTCGCCATCAACGAGACCGAGAGTACGCCGGCGGGCGACAAGTCTGCCGATGTGATGTTCGTGCTCGATGTCTCGCGCTCGATGCTCGCCGAGGATGCGACACCAAACCGGCTCGTTCGCGCGAAGTCCGAAATCTCGCAGCTCGTCGCCGGCCTCGAAGGCCACCGCGTCGGGCTCGTCGTGTTTGCCGGGCGCGCCGCGCCGGTGTGCCCGCTCACGCCCGACCACTCGTTCTTCAACACGGTGCTCAACAGCATCGATACGCGCAGCGCGGGACGCGGCGGCACGAAGGTCGGCGATGCGATCAAGGTCGCCTTGCGCGGCTTCCCGGCCGAGAAGGGCGCGAAGATGATCGTACTCATCACCGACGGCGATGATCAGGATCCATATACCGAAGATGCCGCGAAGCTCGCGGCCGC
The DNA here is from genome assembly GCA_043759355.1 of Kofleriaceae bacterium. GTDB lineage: Bacteria > Myxococcota_A > Polyangia > Haliangiales > Haliangiaceae > JABFXX01. The sequence continues at coordinate 23,571 of JAYVLQ010000078.1, read as the reverse complement.
TGCGAACGTGAAGATCGTCGCGGTCGGTCTTGGCAGCGAGACCGGCAGCGAGATCACGCTGACCGATCCGGTGACCGGTGCCAAGGCACCGCTCATGCACGATGGCAAGCCAGTGATCTCGAAGCTCGATGGCGCGAAGCTCGAGAAGATCGCGCTAGCGACCGATGGTGCGTACATCCCTGCCGGGACGAGCGCGATCGATCTCGATGCGATCTTGAAGAGCCACGTCGAGCCGCTCGCAGCCGAAGCCGCGGCGAGCGCGACCCGCCAGGTCAAACCCGAACGCTATCCGTGGATGGTGCTCGGTGCGCTGCTCTGCCTGCTCGCGTCGCTGTGGGTCGGCTCGGGCGCCGGTGATTCGCGGAGGTCCGCATGAAGGCCGTGCTGTGGTTGATTCTCTTGATCGCAAGTTGTGACCGCGGCGAGCACCGCGATGCGCGCGTGAAGTACAACGAAGGCATCGACGCGATCGCGAATACCAAGTACGACGAAGCCGAGAAGGCGCTCCTCGAGGCGCGCAGCAGCGGCGGGGTCGACGAGGAGCTGCGCTTTCGCGCCGCGTACGACCTCGGCATGGCGTACGCCGCGCACGCCGATCAGCGAAAGACCGGCAAGGATGCTGATCTATCGAAGGCCCTCGAGCTCGAGAACCAAGCCGTGACCTGGTTCGCGGATGCCGCACACCAGCGCCCGAGCGACACCGACGTGAAGGCGAACCTCGGCATCGCCCGCGCTCGCGCGCAAGCGCTGACCGACGAGCTCGCGCGCGGTGAAGGCAAGCTCGAGGCTCGGCTCGATGCCTTGATCAAGGAGCAGCGCAGCGTGCTCGATGAAGCGCGTGCCGCGTGGATCGCGATCAAGCAGAGCGGCGGGCGTGATCCGCTCGCCGAGCAAGCGCCACTGACGAAGCTCGCCGATCAAGAGCGCAGCGTGGTCGCCGAGGCTGGCGTGATCAGCGACCTCGCCGCCGACGAGATCGACGCGACCGGCAAGAAGCCCGCAGACAAGCGCGATCCGAAAGATGCAGCGCGCCTGGTCCAGCTCAAGAACCTCGATCTCTACATCCTCGATAGCCGCACGAAGGTCTCCGAAGCGCGGCGCAAGCTGCAGGACCTCGACGCAGAGCTTGGTGTCGCGAAGGCGGAGACCGCGCTCGAGACGCTCAAACGTGCGCGCGAGCAGCTGCTCGATCCGATCAGCGTGCTCAAGGCCGTCGCGCAGGACGAGCTCCAGCTCGTGCAAGAGACCCGCGCGGTAGCGAGCGTCGAAGCGCCAAAGCTCGACATGAGTGCCGGCTCGGCCGAACAACCGAAGCAACTGATCCCGAGCTGGTTGGAGCCGACGGCGCTCGCCGACCGCCAGAGCGGGTTTCGCGATCGCGTCGAGGAGATCCGCGTGCGCCTCGCGGCGACGGTCGACAGCGTCGACAAGCCGGCTGGCACGGGCTCGGCGGCCGAACCGCCGAAACTCACCGCCGAGCAAGCCAAGCAGATCGCGCAACTGCGGCTCGCCCTGCCGTTCGTGACCGACGCGGTCGCCGACATGAATCACGCGCGCGATGCGCTCACCGCGAAGCGCCTCGACGACGCGACGCAGGCCGAGCGCGCTGCGCTGGTCGCCCTCGCGAAGGCGATCGAGTACTTCGCCGATCTCAAGCAGACCGTCGACCTCGCGTTCGCGACCCAGCAGCAGCTCGTGCAGCTGCTCGGCCCCGGAAGTGCCCAGCAGCCGGCTGCGGATCGCGCGCGAGAGACCTACGAAGGCCTCGCCTCGAACCGCTCGCGCATGGGCCGGATCAAGGAGCTGATCGCCGACGAGCAAGCCAAGCTCGCGGCGCAGGAGCAACAGCTCGACGAGAAGGCCACGCAGCCGGTCCAGCAAGGTAGCGGCGCGCCCAAAGCGCCTGATCCGAAACAGATCGAAGCCGCCAAGCAGCAACTCGAACAGCAGAAGCAGCAGATGAATGCGGCCGAGGCGCTACACGGCGATGCCGACAAGCTGCTCGCGACGCTCGAAACCGCGATCAAGACGAACAAGGATCCGCTGAGCCAAGCGAAGCTCGCACAGGCCAAGCTCGACGAGCTACGCAAGCTATTCTTCTCGGTGCTCGAGCATCTCAAGGAGCTACTGCGCGAGCAGAACGAGACCAAAGACCAGACCTCGCAAGCCAATACCGAGGACGATTTCACGCGCGCGCCGAAACTTCCGGGGCTCGCGACGAAAGAAAGCGAGCACACCGAGATGGCCAAGGCCATCGCCGAGGCGCTCGCGAAGCAGGCCGATGCCGGCGCAAAGCAGCCGCAACACGGTCAAGGTGACCCGCAGGACCAGGCGAAGAAGTTCGCGGCCGCCGCCAACGAAGTCCGCGCGGCGACCACCGACATGACCGATGCCAAGGCCGGCCTCGACAAGGCGGGCTCGGCGAAGCAATCGGTGAGCCTCGAGGCCACCGTGAAGTCCGAGGGCAAAGCCGCCGACCACCTCGAGGCCGCGTTGAAGCTGCTGCAGCCGCCACCGCAGAAGAATGATCAGAAGCAGGACCCGCAGAAGCAGGATCAACAAGATCAGCAGAAGCAGGACCAGCAGAAGAAAGACCAGCAGCAGCAGCAACAGAACGGTGGCGCCGGCCAGCGCGCGCGCGATGAAGACGCGAAGCGACAGCGCGCGAAGCACGGCGGCAGCAACGGTTCGGATGCCGCCAACCCGGCCGGCGGCGACGTGGATCAGGATTGGTGATGCGCTTTCTCTTCACGCTCGCGCTCTTGCTCGGTTTCGACTCGGTTGCCCACGCCGATAGCGAAGCGCGCTGGCGCCTCGGTAGCGAGGGGCAGCCTCACAGCGGCGTGCCGTTCACGCTCGCGCTCGGCGTCGCTGGCTTTGGTGATAGCCCCGTGCCCGAGCTTCCGAAGGTCGTGATTCCCGGTGCGACGGTGACGCCGATGGGCGCGAAGCCGAATGTTCGCCAGATGATGACCGAGGACGCGATGGGCCGCCAATCGATCACGAAGGACGTGACCTGGTTCCTGCAGTACCGCGTTGAAGTCGCGAACCCCGGCAAGATCAACATCCCCGCGACGACCGTGGTGCAAGGCAAACAGAAGGCGACCGCCGCCGCTGCCGAGGTTGATATTCAAGCGGTGCCGACGACCGATCTGATGAAGCTCGAGCTCCAGCTTCCGAATCGCCCGGTCTATGTCGGCGAGACGATCGAAGCAACGCTCGTCTTGATGGTGCGCGCGCAGCCGAGCAACCCGGAGTTCTCGATCCCGATCGCGAGCCTCGATCAATTCACGGTGTCGTCACCGACCGTGGCTGATCGGACAAAGGCACTCGAGATCGATGTCGGCGGCAAGCAACTCAACCTGCCCTACGATCAAGATACGACCGAGACGAACGGTCAGAAGTGGTCGCGGTTCTCGCTCCACCTCTACATCGCTCCGCGCCAGTCTGGAAGCGTTCAGGTGCCGGGCGCTTCGGTCACCGCGGGGCTGCCGTTCGGTCAGCCCGACGTGTTTGGTCGCTACGACCAACGCCTGTTCCGCGCGACCGATTCGGCCAGGACGCTCGACGTCAAGCCGCTACCCGAGACCGACAAGCCGGCGAGCTTTGCGGGTGCGGTCGGTAGCCAGTTCGCGATCTCGGTCGCGACCAGTCGCTCGGTCGTCCAGCTCGGCGAACCTGTCGAGCTCGCGATCACGGTGAAGAGCGACCAGCACCTCGACAACCTCGCGCTCGGCAAACTCGACGTCGAAGGCGAGCTGCCGAAGGACAAGTTCCAGGTTCCCGCGGATGCCCCGACCGGCGAGCTCTCGGCCGACCGCAAGACCAAGACCTTCAAGGTCGTCGCGCAGGTCACCGGTCCCGCGACGGAGATTCCGGCACTCGCGTTCTCGTACTTCGATCCCGCTCGGAACGCGTATCAAACGATCAAGAGCGATCCGATCGCTTTGTCGGTCAAGGCCGGCTCGGTGATCGGCGCGAACGATGTCGTCGCGATGGCGACGAAGCCGAGCCCGAAGCCAGGCGTGCACGGCGAGACCGAGCTCACGCTCGTCGGTGCCGAGCTCGCGCTCTCGTCGCCGGGAGATGTCGATACCAAGCCGCTCGGTGGCGGCTTGCTCGGCATCGTGCTTGCCGTGCTCTATCTCGGTTCGCTCGGCGCGTTCGTGCTGGTCACGTGGAAGAACCGTACCGCCGAACAGCGCGAAGAAGCCGCCGAGGTAAGGGCTGCGCGCAAGAAGGTCGAAGCCGAGCTCGCGCGTGCCGACAACGCACCTGCGCGAGATACCGCCGGTCCACTCGCGGCGGCCCTGCGCGGCCTGGCGCGGTCGCTCGAGCGCACCGGCGCTGACGACGCCGTGATCGCGCGGCTCGAGACCGAGAGCTTCTCGCGGACCGCGAGGGACGAGCCGCTCTCGGCGGAGCTGCGCCAGCAAGTGCGCAGCCTGGTCGAGACCTGGACCAAGGAGGCGCGCCGCACGCCGAAGGGCAAGTCCGCGGTCGCCATCCTGATCCTGCTCGCCGCGCTCGCCGCACCGAGCACCGCGCGCGCCGATGCGCAGAGCGAAGGCCGCGCCGCGTATCAGGATGCCCTCGGTGTCAGCGATGCGTCCGCGCGCAAGGCCGCGTTCACGCGCGCGGCGACATCGCTCGCAGAGGCTGCGCAGCTCTCGCCCAGTCATCCCGAGCTACTCGCCGATTGGGGCAACGCCGCGCTCGGTGCGGGCGATGTCGGCGGCGCCATCCTCGCCTATCGCCGCGCGCTCGCGATCGATCCGAGCAACACGCGGGCGCGGCGCAACCTCGACTGGCTGCGTAGCCGCGAGAGCGACAGCCTTCGCCCGAGTATGGGCAGCGCGACCGATACACTGTTCTTCTTTCACGACTGGCCGCGTGGTCGTCGCCTCCTGTTCGGCGCCGTCGCGTTCGCGGTCGCGGTCCTGTTGATCGTGCCCTGGTCGGGTCGGCGTCGCCGCGGGCTCGGGCTGCTCGCGATCATTCCGGCCATCGCGTGGCTCGTGCTCACGGTGTCGGTCGTGATCGAAGACCGTCACACCGACGACGTCATCGTGATGGACTCGGTTGTATTGCGCGCTGCCGACAGCGTCGGCGCACCCGCCGCACTCGTCCAACCGCTGCCGCGTGGCACCGAGCTCACGGTGCTCGAGAAGCGCGCCGACTGGGCAAAAGTGCGCATCGCCGCGGGCACCGTCGGGTGGGTACCGACGGGTGCAGTCCAGCGCGTCGCCCGATAGCGTAGGCTGCGGCGAATGGTTCGTCTGCTCGTCGTCCTCGCGTTCCTCGCGGCGTGCCCCGCACCGAAGGCTCCATCACGTCCCGGAGCATCTGGTCCGCACACCGGCGAGCTACCGAACCAGCCGGGTGCGCCGCACATCTCGTGGATCCGCGTCGATGCGCCGAGCGACGTGCCCGCGACCCCGCCACCCGCGGGCACGTATCGCATCCACCTGATCGATGTCGGTACCGGACTGTCGATCCTCGTGCAGGGCAGTGACTTCAACCTCCTCTACGACGCGGGTACGAACGACAAGTCCGAGAAGCCCGCGCGCGTGATCGCGTATCTCGCGCGCGCGATCGGTGCCTCCGGCGACGATTTGTGCGAAGGCGGCGCGAATGGTCGAAAGACGATCGACGACGTGGTGCTCAGCCACCCACACTTCGATCACGCGTCCGCGCTCGATCTCGTCGTACATTGCTACACGATCAAGGACATCTACGATTCGGGGCGCGTGAACGATGCGGTGTTCTATCGCGCGTTCCTCGAAGCGGTCTCGAAGTCGCCAGCCATGTATCACACCGCCGCGGACGTGCCGAGCGATCACACGGTCGGCGTCAAGGGCACCGAGATTCAGATCCCGAACTGGCAACGGTTCAGCGAAGGCGATGCAGTCCGGCTCGGCGAATCCGCGACGTTCACGATCCTTCACGCCGAGGCCAAGAAGCTCCCCGATCCGAACCAGAACTCCGTCGTGATCGCGGTCCAGCTCGGCGCGGAGCGCTTGCTCCTCGTGGGCGATGCCGAATCGGGTCCTCGCAAAGATCCATCCGCGAGCACTGGCGATGTCGAGGCGTTCTTGATCGAGAACCACCCCGAGGAGATCCGCGCCGACATCCTGCAAGTCGGTCATCATGGCTCGAAGACCTCGAGCCGGCACGCGTTCATCGAGGCCGTGCATCCGAGCCTCGCACTGGTCTCGAGTGGCCCCAAGGTCTACGGCCACACCGTCCTTCCCGATCACGAGGTGATCGAAGAGCTTCGCAAAGATGGCGCCACCGTGCTTCGTACCGACGAACACGATGGCGATTGTCCGGTCAAGGAGCGCATCGGTCCTGCCGAAGGCCCCGGCGGCTGCGACTCCTATATCATCACGATCACGCCATGACTCTTCGGCTGTATCACGACGATGCGTTCGCGCAGAGCTTCACCGCCCAGGTCGTAGCATTGACCACGTACAAGGATCGCGCGGCGATCGTGCTCGATCAAACCGCGTTCTATCCCGAAGCCGGTGGCCAGCTCGGTGATCACGGCACGCTCGCCGGGATCGCCGTGCTCGACACGCAGGAGACCGAGGACGGCACGATCGTGCACGTCGTCGAGAGTACGCCTGCGCTCGAGCCGGGCGCCGAAGTCACCGGCACGATCGAGTGGCGACGCCGTCGCCAGCACATGGCGCAGCACACCGCACAGCACCTGCTCTCGGGCGCGCTGCTCGATCGCGCGCGGGCCCCGACCGCTTCGGCGCGGCTCGGCGAGAGCGCCCTGACGATCGATGTCTCGCGCGATCGCATTCCCGAAGCCGACCTCGCCGCTGCCGAGGATCTCGCGAACTCGATCATTGACGACGATCTCACGATCCGTGCGTGGTTTCCGGATGCCGGCGAGCTCGCCACGCTGAAGCTCCGCCGCGACCCGAAAGTCGATGTCGATATCCGTGTCGTCGCGATCGGCGAGTTCGATCTGTCGCCCTGCGGTGGCACGCACGCGTCGCGTACCTCACAGCTCGGCACGATCCGGATCACGAACACCGAGCGCTACAAGGGCATGACCCGGATCACGTTCGCCGCGGGTGCACGCGCACGTGCCGAGCTGTTCACGCGCGACCAGGTGCTACGCGAGCTCGCGACCCGGTTCGCTTGCGCGCCGAGCGACGTGCCAACCGCGATCGACAAAATCGTGCGCGATGCGGCGAACCACAGCGGCGAAGTCACCACGCTGCGCGGCCGGCTCGCGACGCACATCGCGGCGAGCTTCTCGGGCACCGGTCCCGTGATCGCGGCGCTGCCCGGTGATGCCGAGCTGCTTCGGGGCATCGCGACGAGGCTCGTGGCGGCGGGTCGCGATGCGATCCTCGCGGCACCCGATGCGACGGGAACCACCGTGGTGCTCCAGCGGGCTACGGGCTCGCAGCTCGATTGCGGGGCGCTGTGGAAGCAGCTGCAGGCGCGCCACGGCGGACGTGGCGGCGGCAAACCGGAGCTCGCGCAAGGCCGGCTCGGCGCCGAGCTTGCCGACTGGCCGGCAACCATTACGAGTCTGTGAGCGCAGGATCTCGTCAGTGCGGACTCATCCTTTGGCTTTGAGCGCGAACTGAATAGTCTGAGTCGTCGTGCTCTTGGGGAACATCGTCGTCGTGAGGACATTCCGCAAACACTGACCGACAGGCGACACGTTCATCGCGTCGGGCAAGATTCGCACGCTGCTGGCACGACCCGCCGTATCGATCGACAAACTCGCCATCATATCGGCGGTCACGCCCTTGGCGTTGTCGATGATGCACTGAGTGAGCGCGGCTTTTTTCGCCGCGATCGCGGCATCGATCGTTCGCGGCCGGACGACGATGGGCGGCGGCTTGACCAACTTGCTCGCGGAACCGGCGAGTGGCACCCCAGCATCAGATTCCGGCGGCGGCTCGACGAGCGGCGGCACATCGGGCTTTTCTTGCGAGATCACGATCGGCGGCTGCTGGTTCTGCTGCTGGTTCTGGGTCTGCTTCCACACGAGGAACAACGCCGCGGCCGCGATGCCGATCATCGCGATCGCGAGGATCGGCCACAGGATGCTGCGCGGCGCGACGACCACGATCGGCTGCGCATTCGGGGAGGGCGATTGCACCGCCACGGTGCCTTGCAACGGCCGCAGCTGGACCGCGCTCCCCGTGCTCTCGGCGGCGAACGGCGGCGGCGTCGACTGACTGAAAGGATCGGTCGGTGGACGATCGGTGATGACCGAGACGAAGTGCGGCGCCGAATCGACATCGGTCTCGACACTCGGAAACTCGTCGTCGTCACTGTCCTCGGATTGCTGCGAGAACGAATCCTCGTTCGCGATCAGCGGCATGGTCGAGCGCCCGACCGCACCCGGATGCGTGCGATGCACCGCGGTCGCGACTTGCTGGCTGCGCTTGGTCAGCTCCTCGGCGAAGCCCTCCTTGATGAAATCGCCGATGTCGCCCTGGCTCCACGGGCGCAGATGCGAGGCGCTCATCGCATCGGTCATCGCGCTGCCGAGCTGACGTGCGGTCTCGAATCGATTCGCGGGTTCGCGATCGAGCGCCTTCGCGAGCACGTTCGCGACGGGATCCGGAATGTCGGGCCGATAGCGCCGGATATCCGGAATCGGTTGCTCCATCACGGCGCGGAACGTGAGGTAGTCGGTCTTCCTCTGGAACAACCGGCGCAGCGCGACCATCTCGTACATCACGACGCCGAGTGCGAACAGATCGACGCGGCGATCGATCGATCCACCGCGCAGCTGCTCCGGCGCCATGTAGGCGTACTTGCCTTTGACAGCGCCGTCCTCGGTCTTCATCGAGGTCGCACCCTTCGCCTTCGCGATTCCGAAATCGAGGATCTTCGAGACGCCCGAATCGCACAGGAAGATGTTCGAAGGCGTGACGTCGCGGTGGACAAGGCCGAGGCTCTCGCCATCGCGATCCTTGAGCTCGTGTGCATAGTGCAGCGCATCGCAGGTCTGCTGGACCACCGTCGCGAGAAAGCCGAAATCGAGGTGCGCCTGCGCCTTCGACGCGCGGCGCAACAGCGGCAGCATCGTGACGCCCTCGAGGTATTCCATCACGATGTACAAAACACCGCCGGTCTCGCCGAGCTCGTAGACCTGGCAGATGTTGCCGTGCGCCATCTTCGAAGCGATCTGCGCCTCGGAGATCAACATCTGGCGGAACCGCGCGTCGTCGGCGAGGTGCGGGAGGATCCGCTTCACGACGTAGAGCTTTTCGAACCCTGCGGCACCTTCGAGTCGCGCGAGGAAAATCTCGCCCATACCACCGGTCGCGAGCCGCGCTAGCAGCTCGTAACGGCCCAGGCGTGCCTGAGCTTGAACCCCCAATATGGGCACGCAAAAAGTTTAGCAGACCTCGAGACCCTAAAGCGATTTCAGCTACCTACATGTCGCTTGGCCACAAACTCGCGATCTCGAGGTCCTTCGCGACCGTGGGGCGACCATACTTGCTCCCCCTTCGCATGCGCTTCGAGTTGCACTGTCACTCCACCCTATCGGACGGCACCGAAGCGCCGGCCGAGGTCGTCGCTCGCGCCGAAGCGCGCAACGTCGACGTGTTCGCGATGACCGATCACGATACGTGCACCAACGCGAAGATGAAGACCGGCTACTCGCTCCGCGGGGTCGAGATCTCGTGTGACGAGCCCAGGACCGGTCGCACGATCCACATGCTCGCCTATGATCGCGGTGGCCGGGCATGGGCCGAGCTCGAAGCCAAGCTCGTGGAGACTCGCGAGAAGCGGCGCAATCGCTTGCGCGTGATGGCCGTGCGGCTCGAGACGCGCGGGATCAAGATCGATGTCGAGCCTCTGATCGCGAAGGCGACCGGGCGGTCCGTGGGTCGGCCCGACCTCGCGCGCGCGATGGTCGAGGCCAAGCACGTGACCTCGATGAAAGAAGCCTTCTCGCGCCATCTATTCGATGGCGGTCCAGTCGACATGCCGCATCACGCGCTACCGATCGCGGACGCGATCGCGCTCGGACGCGCTGCGGGCGCCGCGATGTCGCTCGCTCATCCACATCTCTACGATCACCTGGGCGTCGAGCTGCTCAAGCGTCATCGCCACGACGGGCTTGGCGGGGTCGAGGCGTTCTACCCGGGCTACGATCCGCGCGAGCGCGCGCGCTGGACGGAGCTCGCCGACGAGCTCGGCCTCGTGTGTACCGGAGGCTCCGACTGGCACGGCCCGAAGGATGCGCAGGCGCAACCCGGCATCGATCTTCCGGGCGATCGTGGCGCGCGCTTGCACGCATGGCTGCTAGACTCGGCAGCGTGACGCGCTGGTGGCTCGCACTGTTAGCAGGCTGTGGCCTCGGCACGGCCACGACCGAACAGGAGCTCTCGACCGCGGTCACGACCCAGCGCTACACGCTGATCCGCGACAGCGCCGCCGAGATGGGCATGTACAACGGCGCGCTGCTCGCCGGCATCGCGATCAGCGAGACCGGCCTCGCTCATTGCCAGAGCGAAGCCACGTACGCATGCAAAGGTCCCGCCTCGTCGTCGTGCAACGGCGGTCCGATCATCGCCGGTGCGGCAGATGGTCCGTGCTCGGCCCAGCAAGGCGGCCTCGGCATGTTCCAGTTCGATGCAGGCACGTACGATCAGACAGTCGCCGCGTACGGCCCGAGCATCCTGACGGTGGAAGGCAATACGGCACAGGCCGTGAGCTTCGTCGTCGACAAGGTCGAGCTCGATATCGCAGGGATCGATGACTGGTTCGCCGCCACGGGATGGATGAACGTCGTCCCCCTCGACGCGAACGATGCCGTGATGAATCAGTGGGCGAAGCTCCTCGCGTGTCGCTACAACGGTTGTTGCTCGACGAGCGCGACGTGCACCTCGCGTGCGTACGGTTATCGAGACAATGCGCTCACCGCGTTTACCGCGATGGGCGCCGAGTTCTGGAAGACCGATAATCGATGCACCACCCTGCCCGCGGATGGCGTGATCGAACAGCGCAGCGAGTGCTACATCGCCGCCGGCGACCCGCGCTACTGGCGCCACGTCGTGGCGGGCTCGGCCGGCACGCTCGAGTGGACCGGCTCGACGGCGGCAAGCAAACCCGCGAACTTCGCGGAGTGGATCGTGAAAGCGTCGGCGGGCCGTTACCACGTCGATGTCTATCTCGACGGTACGTATGGCACGGCGAAGCACGCGATGTATCAGATCGCGCACGCGGGCCTGATCGATATGGTCGAGCTCGACCAGACCTCGGCGACCGGCTTTATCTCGCTCGGCGAGTTCGATTTCATCGGCACGGGTGACGAGCACGTGATGCTCACCGACAACACCGGCGAGGACTCGGTCCAGGTCGGGTTCGATGCGATCCGCGTGCAACCGACCGATTCTTCCAATCCGATGCCGACGGACCCGCAGAGCGCGGGTGGTTGCTGCCAGACCGGCGGCGGTAGCGGTAGCGGCGTGCTCGCCCTAGGCGTCTTCTTCCTTCTCCGTCGCCGTCAGACCGATCAGCGACGATCGTAGCGTGAACCAAACGATCGCCGTCGCGGTCCTCGCAGCCGTTTTCGCGCTGTGGTTGGCGGCAACGTTGCGCGCGTGGCGAGGTTCGTGGCGCGCGCGTCGGCGAGCCGCACGGGCGAGCGCGGGCGAAGATCGCGCGGGCGAGATGCTGGTCGCCGCAGGCTTTTCGATCCTCGAGCGCCAGGCGTGCGTCGCGTGGGCGCCGTTGATCGATGGTGCGCCATGCGAGCTCACGCTCCGCGTCGACTACCTCGTCGAGCGCGATGGCGAGCTCCTCGTCGCCGAGGTCAAGACTGGCGAGGTAGCGCCATCGATCGAGACCGCGGCGACCCGCCGCCAATTGCTCGAGTACAGCATCGCGTTCGCGGTCGACGGGATCCTGCTCGTGTGCCCCGAGCGCGATCAGATCCTGCGCGTCGAGTTTCCGCAGCTCAAGCTGACTAGCGGTCCGTACACTTGAACGATTCACCCGGCGGCACGACCCGCGGATCGTCGAGCGTTGTCTCGTCCACGATGCCGACCGAAAAGTTGCCTCGAGCAGGCGCTCGCCGGCACCCTGGGTCCCAGGCCACTCCATGAGCTATCTCCACTGTCCAGCGTGCAGCCACGCCTTCAATTTGGCCGTCGCCGCGGTATGCCCGCAGTGCGCAGCCAAGCCCGTCCAACCCGAGCTCGTAGATGCCTCGGAAGACATCATCGTCGCGGCCGATGCCCTCGCCCGTGCGATGGCGCGAGCGACGCCCGCGGAACGCAGCCTGGCTGCTTCGCGGATCACCCGGCTCGCTCCCGAGGCGCTCGCCCGCCCGCTCGTCCATGCCCCCTCGGTCGTGGCCGCCCCGGCACCGCGCCTGCTGACCCGGCTCGCCGAGGTCATCGCGCTCATCCCGCGCAGGGTTCAGCGCTTCCGCGATCGTGTCCGCGCGCTAGCCGCGTAGACTGCGCGCATGAAGCTGCTCGTCATCGGTGCCTCTGGCGGCACTGGCTCCACGCTCGTCGAGCAGGCCCTCGCCGCGAACCACGATGTCCTCGTGCTCGCGCGCAAGCCCGAGACGATCAAGCTGGTCGACAACCTCTCGGTTCAAAAAGGCGATGTCCTCGACGTCGACTCGATCGCCTCCGCCGCGCAAGGCTGCGATGCGGTGCTCTCGACCTTCGGCCCCTCGAACAACTTCAAGCCGGGCACACTGATGTCGGTCGGCGTTCGCAACATCCTCGCCGCGTGCACCACCCAGCACGTGAAGCGGTTCGTGTTCGAGAGCGGCCTGATGTGCACCGACGGCACGGGGCTCGGCCTGTTCAGCCGCCTCGGCATCGAGGCGTTAGGCGCGATCGCTCACAAGCTACGCAGCGACAAGCGCATCGCCGAGCAAGAGATCCAGGCGAGTGCGCTCGACTGGATCATCGTGCGGCCGCCGATGCTGTCGCACAAGCCCGCGACCGGTGCCTTCAAGCACGGCGTCGACGCGGCGATCAACACCGCCAAGTCGCTGCCCCACGCGGATGTCGCGGCGTTCATGTTGCGCTGCGCGAGCGACGCCAGCCTCGTTCGCACGATCCAGGCGATCGGCTTCTAGCCGCGCGCCGACTCGGAGCGCGCTCGATCTCCTCGCGACGCGAAACTCGCCAAACGACTTCAACAGCATGGTCGCCAGCCCGACGTTGGGTCCTTGAACCCGAAGCGAGCCGCGATCCAGTCGTGAAACTTGTGAAAGGCCGGATCGGTCTGATCGAAAGCGTTCTCGACTGCACGAAGCGCGTGATCGAACCCGTTCAAGAAGCCCCACAGATGGGCCTGGCTTCTGGCGAATCACATCGAGCAACTCGAAGATCGTCGTCACCCGAACAAGGTTTGCCCACCCCAGCCAACCTTCGCCGCGACCTTCACTCGTCACCGCTCGGCACGAATTCGGTACTGATCAGGCCGCGCTTTCGCCAGCCTTCGCTCAACAGCCACGTCTTTGGCCACCACACCATGGACCCATCGTAGCCACTCGCGACGATCAACTTGCGCCCGCCCGTTCCTTGATCGCGCGAAATACCTCGAACGTGCGTAGCGACCCGACGGCGGCATGCACGCGCATCACGACATGCACCGGCACGTACGCCGACAAGACGGGCCGCTTCTCGTGGCGCTCGCTCGCGCGGAGGCCCGTTCTTGTCGCACTTCAGCTCGAGTTGCTTGGTGGAAGCTCGCGCCATCTCGCAAGCCCATCCCCGTAACCGGCAGCGGCAATTGATTTCGCCGTGTTTATCAGTTGACCGACCAACTAACTCGTTCCCACTCAAAATCGTAAGCCCGCGAGTCCAAGCGCGATTTCCCGACGAATCCCCTACTGCGATCGGCGTCGATCGCAGTAGGGCCTTGGCGATTTCTCGAAAACTCCGATCCTGCGGCCATCGCAGTCGCAGGATCTCTCGCGTCTTTCGCATCGACCATCGAACCGAACACTGGGGTTAGTGCTCCGGGGGCACGAGCTCGCCGAGGAGCTCGCGGTGATATTCGCCGAGCGAGCGCTCGTAGCGATCGAACGCGTTCGGTCGCGCGGCTTCGAGCGCGCAGCCGAGCATCGCGGCGAGAGCCTCGCGCGGATGGCCCGCGGAGAACAACGCGAGCGAGAGGAACGCGTGGAACGGCATGTAGCCGGGCTCGTCGACGACCGCTTGCGCGAGCACGGCGACCGATTCATCAACCCTGCCCACATTGCGGAGCGTGGAGCCAAAGCCGACGAGGAAGTTTCGCTTTTCTGCCGCGGATACGCCGAGCCGATAGGCCTCTTCGTAGTAGCGAATCGCGAGGCGCTCCCGACCCGCGGTGTCGTGAGCGTACGCTGCTTCGATCTGCGCGTCGGCGCTGTCGGGCTCGTCGGCCACGAGCTCGGTGGCGGCGGAGAGGTGCTCGACGTGTTTACCGGCGATGCGCAGCGCGCGGACCACGGCGAGCGTCATCGTTTTTTTGTGGGCTTCTTCGCGAGCTTCTTCGCGGCCGCCGGCTTTGCTTTCGCCTTCGGCGCCGGCTGCGTGGGCGTGGGCGTGGGCGTGTGCGTGGACTTGGGCTTGGGCTTGGACTTGGGCTTGGACTTGGGCTTGGGTGGTAGCGGCTGTGGCTCGATGTGACCGAGCTCGACGATGTGGTGATACTCGTGCTCGGCGACGGGTTGCACCGAGAGCCGGCCCGGCTTCAGCAACACCATGTCCGCAAGCGCTTGATCGGCGCGCAACTGCGGCAGCGAGATGAAGTACGACAGCTTCTCGACAAACCGGACATCGACGCAATCCCAGATCGGCTTTTGACGAGTCGCCTTTGCATCGAAATACTGGCCCTTCGGGTCGAACTGGGTCTCGTCGATGACCGCGACTCGCTCGACCTTCGCGAGCCCGGCCACGCCCGGCGGTGTCGCGTTCGAATGGTAGAACAGCACGGCGTCGCCGACGCTCATCGCGCGCATGTGCATGCGCGCGAACATGCTGCGCACGCCACTCCATGGCTCGACGGTCACGCGTTGCAGATCATCGATCGAGAACGACTCGGGCTCGCTCTTCATCAGCCAGTACCGCATAGGTCTGGAGTCTAAACGCGGCGACGGCGGCGAAGCACGATCGCGACGCCACCGATCAGCAACAACCCGGCTCCGAGATCACTCGGCCCGCCCGCGCCACACCCGGTGCAGGTGTAGAAGTTGGTCCGCGCATCGATCTCGTTCGTACCTCCGTGGCCCAAACCGGCGTCGTCACTCGTACCGACGCCGGCGTCAACTCCTCCAGAGACGCCCGAGCCCGAGCCCGTCTGCGATCCGGATCCCGATCCGGCTGATCCAGATCCTGATCCTGATGATCCAGACCCTGATGATCCAGACCCTGATCCGGTTGAGCCGGACCCCGAGCCGGTGGGGGCGTCCATGAACACGAGGTTGCTCTGCTCGACACTCTTCGCATCGAGTCCGCAGGCAGCGAACGCAGCGACCACAGCCGTCAACACCCAGCGCTTCATGCTACGGACGAGGATACACTGATTGGTCGGCCGACCTCCAGCACGCCGATCGGTAGCTCGTGCGAGGCCGCATGGACCTCGTCGGCGAAGGCGGTCAGGTTGATGTTGAACGACAGCTTCGGATCGCCGCCAAGCGGTTGAAAGAAGTCATCGAAGTGGCTCGGCACGATGAGCCTCGGCGCGAGCGCCTTGACGACGCGCTGTACGTAATGTGGCGTGAACCTGCGACCTGCGATGCCGCACAGGAACACGTCCATATCGCGATCGCGGATCTCGTCGTCGAGCAAGTCGGCCGAGCCCTGGTGATAGAAGCGCATGCCCGCGACCTCGAGCGCGATGCCCCAGACCTGACCGCAGCGATAGCGTTGCGGAATCATCTCGTCGAGGTGCTCGCACGTGAGCTCGCCACCGTAGTTCACCCGAAAGCCGAGCTGCAGCTTCGAGTGCAGGCTCGGGACGAAGTGGAACTTGAACGGCCCGACTCCGTAGTCGTGATACGGCACCACGATCGTCGCTTGCGCTGCGAGCCCGTGCAGGCCCATCAAATGCTCGAGCGAGCTCCCTCCGTAAACGCCGCAGCCGGTGCGCGCCGCGATCACGGGGACATCCATCGCGTGATCGAAATGCGTGTGCCCGACGAGGATCGCATCCGCACGATCGATCCAGCGATCGACCGCGTCGCGCGATGGCGCCACGACCCTCCTGCGCACGAGATCTGCGAGCCCCAACCGCGTCACGTACGGATCGATCCACACCACCACGCCTTGATACGCGAACCGAAATCCTGCGGTCCCGATCCACGTGACCTCGAGACCGAGCGGGAGTGCTACGCTCTGTGGAAACGCCAGCTGCTTGGCGGTTAGCAAGTCACTCGCATGTTGACGGCGGGCCGTCGCGAGGTACTTCAGCCCGTCCGCGACATGACCAAGGGTTGCCAACACCCTCGGACTTTATGCGGTACAACCGCCGCAGACAAAGGAGTCTTGCAATGGCTTTCACTCTCCCAGAGCTGCCCTACGCGAAAGACGCACTCTCGCCGACGATCTCGGCCGAGACCATCGACTATCACTACGGCAAGCATCACCAGGCCTACGTCAACAACCTGAACAATCTCATCCCAGGCACGAAGTACGAGTCGATGTCGCTCGAGGACATCGTCAAGCAGACGAACGGTCAGGCGTCGGAGAAGAAGGTCTTTAACAACGCCGCCCAGGTCTGGAACCACACGTTCTACTGGCATTGCCTCGCCCCCAAGGCCGGCGGTGACCCGACCGGTAACATCAAGGCCGCGATCGACAAGTCGTTCGGTTCGTTTGCCGACTTCAAGAAGAAGTTCGGTGACGCAGCCGCCGCGCAGTTCGGTTCCGGCTGGGCGTGGCTCGTCAAGGGCGCCGACGGTTCGCTCGCGATCGAGACCACCTCGAACGCCGAGACCCCGTTCGCCGCGGGCAAGACCTGTGTCCTCACGCTCGACGTCTGGGAGCACGCCTACTACGTCGACTATCGCAACGCGCGTCCCAAGTACATCGAGGAGTTCTGGAAGCTCACGAACTGGGACTTCGCGAATAAAAACTTCGGCTGATCGAAGTTCTCGCGAATTTAAAATAGGCGGCCCTCGGGTCGCCTTTTTTATGCAAAAGCCGGGACTTGCTCCCGGCGCGCAGCACTGCAGTGCGCAGGTCAATTAACGAGCGCTCGACCACTCGAAGAATAGGCCGACGCCACCGCCGACACGATCGCCAGCGCGCACGCCGGCTCCGACGAGCAGCTGGTTGCTATCGACCCACAGGTGGTCGAGCTGGAGCTCTGCGGTGCTGCGACCAGGCTCGGTCGGCCGCCCGACGACACGCGCGCGCGCTGTACGATCACTCGCGTAACCCTCGAGCTCGAGGTTGCGGATCCGCCCGTACGCGCCCCGCGGTTCGTTCGGATCCGCCCAACCGACCGCGCGGTCCAAGAACAGCAAGTGCGGCAGGGCGTTCGCGAGAAAGCCGAAGATGTAATAGGTGAAACCGCTCTGCACTTCGGCGGTCGTACTCGGATAGAGCCCAGGCCACGACAGATAGACCGGATGGCCCGCGTGGTAGGTCGTGAGGGTCTCGGCGAGCGTCGAGTTGACAGCACCTCCGAACGAGAGCTGTGGCTTGGTCGGAGGCCCGGCGATATTCACGCGCGCACCGGTATGCGCGAGCTCGCGCACGACCTCGGGTGGCAGCTCGTACTCGAACGCGAGCGCGAAGTTGCCGTGCGGATGCGCATCGTCGAATACGATCGAGCCGGAGACCACGTGATGATCGCGGTGGAACAGCTGCAGCTTGCCTCCCGTGACCTCGACGGTGCCGCGAGTCTCGATCCCGGTGTCGCGGACGGCGACGGCGAGCTCGCCCTTCGCGAACAGATCGAGCGGGCTCTTGAGCACGTGGATCGGGTCTGGAATGTGGATCCTGACGTCGAGCGGCACGACGTGATGCGTCGCACTGGCGACCATGGGCATGACCGGAAGCGCACCGGATTTGTCAGCGCTGTAGATCACGTCACCCGTGACCTGCCACTGCTCGGGCTCGTGCGAGTGCTCGAGCCGATCGGGCTGCGCGAAATCGAGCTTCGAGATCGTGGCATCGAGCGCGATCACGGGCGTCGAAAGGTTCGCGTCGACCTGCGCTGCCAGGTTCACGGTCGCGACCGGCGCATCGCTCAGCAGCGGTGAACCGAAGCCGAGTGCGAGCCAATCGTGCATCGCGACCTCGAGGTGCGCCTTGTCGGGCTCGATGGAGAGCGCGCCAGCGGCATCGTGGTCCTGCTTCACGACGAGGAAACCCGAGATCTCGAGCGAGCGATCGGTACCCTCGCGCGCGGACAGCTTCGTGAGGCGTAGGCCATCGGGTGTGCCCGCGAGCACGAGCTCGAGGTCGTGCCAGCGACGAGCGCTGTTCGGGATCGCGAGCGTACCGCCGCTGACCGAGAGCGAGCCGGTCACGTCGATGGCTTCGAGAGAAACCCGTTTGCCATGCATGGCGAGGGCGAGCTTCGCCACGAGATCCGAGCGCAAGGTACCTGGTTGAACGCCGTGAAGAGCTGGCACGAGCGACTCCGGTAGCATCGCCACGAGCGGCGACGGCTCGGCGTGGAGCTGGGTCTCGACCGCGAAGTGCTTGCCGGTGCGCGTGACCGAGGTATGGATCGAGATCGGGCCGCTCGTCACGTTCGCATCGAGGTGCAGCGGTGTGCCAGCGAGCGTGAGCTCGGTGGTGCCGAGGCCGCTGATGATCGGATAGCCGCGCCACGTGACCGCCGCGCGAAGTTGCGGAGCGAGCGGCGTACCCGTGATCGTCGCGTTGCCACCGATCGTGCCACCGAGCCGCGCGATCTGCGGCGACACGAGAGGGAGATGCGCGAGCTCGTGCTCGGGAAGCGTGAGCGTTTCATCAAACGCGACACCGCTGCGCAGGCCCGCGACATCGAGCTGGCGCCCCCGAAACAGGGGCGGCAGCGTGATCGCACCATCGATGATCACGAACGGCGTCGCGTCCTCGGCAGCGGTGCCCTGCGAGCGCGGCTGCGCGTACAGTTCGCGAACCGGCTCGCTCGGCTCGTGGCTGGGTGGGCCGACCTCGACGTGCGTCTCGAGCTTCGTGCCGGCACCATGCGGTACGAACACCGCACGGAGCTGCGCCACTTGCGGGCCTGCGGGCGTGGCAACGTGCGCGATCGCGTGGATCGAACCGGTCGGGTGATTTGGAGTGCCTGCGAGGTTCCCGCGCAGCGCGACATCGCCCTCGGGACCGTCTGGACTCGCGAGCTGCGCGCGAAGCTCGGGTGGAGCGAGCGCGAGCAACTCGGTCAAGGCGCGCTGCGGTGCATCGATCGAGACCTTCCATGCGCGATCCGGCAGGAGGCCCTGATCATCGTGAGCGACGTGCGCCGTGACCTTCGCGAGCGACGTTCCGCGCGCGACGATCGTCGCAAAGAGATCCGCGGCCGCGCGATCGGCCCTGCCATGAACCTTCGCGACGATCGCCAGATCGTGCAGGGCGATCGTCAGATCGTACGAGGCCGCGATCTCGTCACCGATGCGCTGCACCGCGATCGACCCGGACAGCGAGCCCTTCACCTTCGGAGCGGGTCTGTGCGCGAGCCGTGCGAGGGCGCCGAGATCGAGCCCGTGCAGGCCGATCGTTGTCGAGGCGTGTGTCACGACGCGATGATCGAGCGCCGCATTACCTGCCATGCGGATCGAGCCGCCTGCGATGCGTAGCTGCACCGGTCGAATTTCGAGCAACAGCGCTCCCCCGGGTTTGCCCGCCGCTATGACGGTGACTTCGACATGCGGTAGCAAGGGCACGCGATACCAGGCCGCGATGCCTGCCACGCGCAACACGCGGCTCGCCTCGACGGGACTACCCGCGACCGTGAGCGAGCCGTGCAACGTGGTATCGGCTGCGACATCCCCACTCGCGTCGAGCGTGAATCCGAGCCCCTTCGCGTGCAGGCGCTCGAGCACGATCCCACCCTTCTGCGCATGCATTTTCGCAGAGACACCTTCGACCGAGATCGATCCGATCTGCGTCGGACCGACCTCGAGCGTGAGGTTCGCATCGAGATCCGGCACGACGAAGCCGCTGCCAACCGCCGCGAGCTTCACGTCGGTCTGGATCGGCGGCACGTTCGGCGCGTGCGCCAAGAGGTCGGTGCTCGTGCCCTTGCCGACGAGCGTGACCTCGTAGCGTGGCAAGGCGGGCCTCGATAGATCGACCGTGCCATCGAGATCGAGCGTGGTCTGCCGGATCACGACACCCCCGTGAACGACCAGCTTGTCGAGCGGACCTGTCATCGAGGCGTCGAACTTCACGTCGTCGACGATCAGTTCCTTGCCGAGCATCGTCGTGAGCTTCCGATGATCGAGCTTCGCGTTCGTGATCGAGATGGCCTGCGCACCGGTGGGCTTGCCATCGGCGAGCGCGAGCGCCGCGTGGAGGCGCTCGACCGTGAGCGCACCGAACGAGAAGCTGGCGATCGTCGTTTCGACCGCGCCCGCGCGCTGCTCGAGCAGCACTGTAGCGATCGAGAGCTCGAGCGTGCGCACGGGCGCCTTCGGCACCGCGAGCGTGATCTTCGCCGAGACCCCCGACAGCAAGAGATCCTTGGTCTGCTCGCGCGACTTCACGGTCGCCGACCCTGTGATCGCCAGATCCGCGATCGAGATCACGGTGCCATCCGGCCGCGTGACCCGTGCCGAGCCTGCGAGATGTAACGTACTCACCGTGATCGACGCGGGCGGCGCCGAGCCCGACGGCTTGAACAAGCCGGTCAGGTTCGTCTTGCCATCCGCGGTCTGCACGATCGTGGCTTCGAGCCCGTCGATCGCGAGGTCCTCGATCACCGGTGCGCCATGCAGCAAGCTGCCGCGATCGACGACGACGTGCAGATGCGCGATCCTGATCGCATCCTTACCCTCGCGATCGTGGATCACGAGATCCTTCAGCTCGAGGTGGCTGAACAAGAAGCCGTACTCGACCGAGCCGAGCGCCACGGTGCCATCGATCGCGCGCGCGAGCTGCGCGGCGATCCGACCACGCACGAACCGTTTGCCGACCGAGGTGTGCAGGACGCCGAGCAAGATCAGCAGCACGACGATCACGCTGGCGAGGGTGATCAGCAGGATCCGCACCAGCCTGCGCCACTGTGGGCGCTTCAAAATGCTTCTCCGATCCGGACGAACCCGAGGACGCGGTCCCACGCGACAGCTGTATGATTCGTGTCGACGATTCGATACGCGAGGTCGAATGCGACCGGCACGTACCACAACCGAAATCGAAACCCGGCACCGGCTGCAAGCGAGATGCCCTCGGCGAACGGATTCATCCCCGCTGCCGCTTGCCCCGCATCGACAAACATCGCGGCGCCGTACTGTTTGAAGAGCGGCAGCATGCGCAGCTCGACGCTGCCTTCGACGAGGCTGCGTCCGCCAACGAGCACGCGGTCGCATCCCATCGCACCGGCTGCAGCAACCGCGCACAGCGCGGGCGACAGCTGATCGCGACCGAAGCCGCGCATGCCGAAGGCGCCACCGCCGAACAACCGCGGGCCGAGCGGAATGCCTTGATCGTTCGCGAGGCCGACGAAGCCCGCCGAGGCGCGCAGCGCGAGCGACCACGTGCCATTCGGTGCGCCCAAGGGAACGAACGCGCGCGCATCGCCGGTGCCGCGCAGCCAGCGATGATCCCCGAGCGGTCCACCGGGCGAATACGATCCGGTCGCACCGAGCAACCAACCCTGCTTCGGCTCGATGCGATCATCGCGGCGATCGGCGATCACCGAACCAGTCAGCTCGAAGCCGCTCGAATCTTTGGCGGGTGCGAGCTCGAGCTCGCCGGTCGGCACGACCATTGGTTGATCGAGCTGGCGCCCGAACCGGAAGTACGCATCGCCGTCGACGAACACGCCCGGCGCGAACGTGCGATGTACGCCCGGGCCCGCGACGACCTCGCGCAACAGCGCCGAGGGATACAGCACGTCGCGCCAGCGCGCGGTCACGCGGAGATCCGCGACGTCGAGCGAGTGGACGTACTGGACGAGAGCGCTGCCGTACGCGCCCTCGGCGCGATGGTCACCGCCGGCGATCCAGCCGTACCCCACGTTGCCTTCGAGCACGAGGTGATGCTGCGGTGCGAACACGTTGCGCAGCACCGTTCGTACGCCGGTGAACACGTCGACTCGGCCCGGATCACCCTCGATCCCGAGCTCGCCGCGCACGCTCTCTTGAGGTGCCTCGACGACGACGACCCGCACGGCGAGCTCCGAGGACAGCGGGCGCGGCACGATCCCACCGGTCGGACTCACCTGCTCTGCCGCGAGCTGGCCTCCGACCTCGGGATACTCCGGCACGTGTGGGACGTCTGCATCGCTCGTCACGTTGACCGAGGCGAATGCGCCGGTATCGAGCAGCGCGAGCTCGGCGCGCTTGGCGTCCGTCGTCGAGAACGGCCGTCCGGGCGCGAGCCCTGCGCGCTCGAGCACCGACCGTATCGGCACGTGCGCGTTGCCCTCGACCGCGAGCGAACCGATCGTCGTCTGCGGACCCGGATCGAGATAGTAGAACCACGCGACGGTCTTCGTGGTGCGATCGACAAACGCGCGGCTCCAGCCTCGCGCATGACCGTAGCCGGCCGCTCGCAGATGATCCGCGAGCAACCCGCGCAGCGGGCGATACGCGACCATGTCGACCGGATCGCCGGCCTCGAACGGCAGCAGCTTCGTGAGCGCTGCGAGCTGGTCCGTGGGTGCTCCGTGGATCGCGACCGAACCGATGCGATAGGTCGGCCCTTCGTGCACCGGCCAGCGTACGGCCACGCTCGTGTGCGCGGCATTCCACACGAGCTGCGGCTCATCGACGATGCCTTCGTAATGGCCGTGCTCCATGACGTATGCGGCGATGCGTCGACGATCCTCGGCGAGCCGAAATGGATTCCAGCGGCGCTCCGGCCTGAGTGGCGCCTTCGGGCGCAAACCGAGGTTGCCGAGGAGCGGCTTGTAGTCGGCCTCGAGCACCTCACCCGCGCGCGGTACGATCGTGACCCTCGAGACGTGCAGCTCGGTGTCTCCTGCCACGACCGGATAGTTCGGATCGCGACACGCCGCGAGCGCGCAGACGATCACGAGCAGGCTCGAAACACGGCACGTCACGGAACCCCGAAACGATATCAGGAAGAACGCTTACGCGACGGACGGCCACCGCGGGACGAGCGCATTGCGCCGCGCAATCGGATAGCTCGCGACCCGCTCGGGTCATGCAAGCGCGGCAGCGCCACGCAGGGCTAGCACATTAACGGTGACGACCGCCGCCGCCCGATGAGTGCCCGCCGCCGCCGCTTGATGAGTGCGCGCCTCCGCCGCTCGAGGTCGAATGGGATTGAGCCGGCGCGGAGTACGAACGCGAAGGTGCCGAGTACGAGCGTGCCGGTGCCACCTGAGGGCGGTAGGTGTTGTTGTTGTACGAGCGTGCTGGCGCCTGGTACTGCGGGCGATACGTCGGCTGCGATTGCGGGCGGTACGTCTGCT
>JAYVLQ010000077.1:0-35100 GCA_043759355.1 Kofleriaceae bacterium | reverse complement strand
TCGAGCGCTTCGCCATAGAAGTCGGCTGTCGTGCAGTCCGGCCGGATCATCATGTCGACGGTGCGAGAGTTCGTACCGTTCGATGCGTTGATATTGCACGTCGAGTTGAAGTTAAAATTCTGCGCGGTCGGTTCGACGCTCGCGGGAATCGTGACCGTGATCGCGAACGGGTTCGACGGAGCAGCCGTCCGCTTTCCGATCGTGAGCTCCTGGCCGTTCTTCACGCCGACGTACGTATAGACCGTCGCGTTGACCACCCCGGTTCCGCCCACCGTGACGCTGCCACCATCCGGCATCGGGGCCGACGCCGTGCCGGTGCTATCGGTCATCACCTCGGCGATCACCGAATCGTCGTTCCGCAGGAACGCGACCGGACGCCCCGCAAGCGTCGTGCTGTCCAGCACGTGAACCGTCACGACCGCGACCGGTGCATCGATCGGCTTGCCGTCGACAACACCGCCGTCAGCGCCGTTGCTGCTACCGCCACCACCGCAGGCCACCAGGAATAACAAGGCTGAGAGCTTCATACCCCCTGATGCGAGGACTCTCTCGACCGTGCGGTGGTCGAACCACTAGGCGTACTTGACGGCGACAGCTTCTTCGGCAAGCTCGTCGAACGACATGCCGTGGCTCCGCGCGAGCTCCTCCTGCGTGTAGAGGAACTTGGCCGCGCGTGCATCGGCACCGATCGCGCGGAGCAGGACGCCCCCGAACAACTTGCCGATCAGCGGCCGGTTGTAGAGGTCCTGCAGCGTGATGATGAACTTCGAGAACGGCATCCGCGCGACGTTCGGCTTGCGCATGAGCAGCTGGACGCGCTTGAACGCTTCCTGGATTCGCTTGCCGCTCGGATCGGTCTTGTCCATCGGCGCGAGGAACACTTCCTGGAGGAACGGCTTCGCGTACCACATCATCGTCGAGACCGCGCGCACGTTCGAGGCGAGCTCCTTCGGCGCGGGCCACGGCCGATCGCTCATGAACTTGATGTGCGCGTCGGAGGAATAGGTCTCCGTCATGTGGAAATCGATCGCGATGTGGCGCGATTCGTCGCGATTGATGAGGTGCATGGCCGCGTGCGACATCTCGTCGGCGACGTAGTCGTCGAGTGAGCGAAGCAGCGCGACGTCGAGCATGAGCTCGCCGGCCGTGATGTAGGTGTTCGCGAGCTCGACGGTCGCGTTGCGAACGACACGCAGGAAGTGCGGCTTGAATGCCGTTAGCGACGGGCTCTCCGTATAGATCCGGTAGTGATGGACGTCGTAGTGCTCGGCGAGCTTCCTGGCGACCGCGGCGTGGCGCTTCTCGTCGGCGACGAACGTCGAGAAGATCTTCGCGAGAGTCTTGTCCTCGGTCTTCTCGCGCTGGACCTCGAACAAGGCGCCGGCGAGCTGCTCGATGCCCGCCATGTCGACGAAGTACTGGACGACCGCTTCTTCTTTGTCGCGCGGCAGCTCCGGAGGCGCGTGAGTCCAGTCGAGGTCGTCGATCGACCACTGATCGCGGATACACTTGGCGAGCATGCGCCCGAGGTCCATGGGACCAGCTTACGCGATCGCCCTCGCGTGCGTCGCCTGTTCCGTCAACCGACCCGAACCAGGTCACACACTCGCCGACATCGAGGCCAAGGGCGAAATCACCTGGGGCGCCGACCAGGCCGGTGGCGAGCCCTACGTGTATCAGGATCCGGCTAACCCCAGGAAGTTGATCGGGTTCGAGGTCGACATCATGGATGCGATCGCGCGGCGCCTCGGGGTGAAAGCGCGCCTGGTCAACTACAACTGGAGCAACCTGGTCCAGTCGCTCGAGCGCGGTGATTTCGACATCGTGATGAACGGGCTCGAGGCGACGCAGGAGCGCAAAGACCGGATCCTCTTATCCGACCCGTACTACGTGTACGCGGAGACCCTCACGGTGCGCGCGAACAGCGACGTGCGGTCGCTCTTCGAGCTCGGCGGCAAGAGGGTCGGCACGCTCAACCAGACCTACGCGCACGACATGCTCGCCATGATGCCGGCGATCCACGAGCTCCTCTACGAGGGCAACGAGGAGCCGTATCTCGATCTCGAGGGTGGTCGCAGCGAAGCGGTGCTCCTCGACAACATCATCGCCGATCGCTACGGCTGCACCGACAAGCATCCGCAGTTGAAGTGCGTGCCGTACGACATCGCGCGAGGGACCTACGTGATCGGCATGCGCAAGGGCGACACCGCACTTGCCACGGCGATCAACGGCGCGCTCGCCGACATGCGCAAGGATGGCGAGCTCGAGCAGATCCTCGACCGGGCCCACCTCTGGGACGATCGCCAGGAGGCCGCGACCTCGCTCGGCAAAGCGGATCTGCGCAAGCGCACGTTCGATCTCGCGATGTTCGGCCAGTTCACGTGGGCCGCGCTGGTCACGTTGAAGCTCACGCTGATCGCGTTCCTGATCGCGGTACCGCTCGGACTCCTGCTCGCCGTGATGCGCGTGTACGGCGGCCCGCTCGCGCGCGGCGGTGCCCGCGTCTACATCGAGCTGTTCCGCGGCACGCCAGTGTTGCTTCAGCTGTTCGTCCTCTACTACGGCATCGCCGATTACATCCATCTCGGTCCCGTCGAGGCGGCGGTGCTCGGCCTCGGCCTGAACTACGGCGCATACGAGGCCGAGGTCTATCGCGGTGCGCTGCTCGCGCTTCCGCGCGGCCAGACCGAGGCGGCCAAGGCGCTCGGCATGCGCCCGCGTCAGATCTTGCGGCATGTCCTTCTCCCACAAGCATTGCGGCTCGCGCTGCCACCGATGACAAACGACTTCGTCTCGCTCTTGAAAGATAGCTCGCTGGTCAGCGTGATCACCGTGATCGAGCTGACCAAGCAGATGCAGATCGCGGCCGCGGATCTGCGCAGCTGGTTGATCGCGGGCATCGCGTGCGCGGCGTTCTACTTGCTACTCAGCGTGCCACTCTCGGAACTCGCGCGCTGGCTGGAGAGGAGGCTCGGCGGTGATCACCGTCCGCACGCTCTGTAAGAAGCACGGCGACCTCGAGGTCCTGCGCTCGATCGATGCGACCGTCGCGAAGGGCGAGACGATCGCGATCGTCGGGCCTTCGGGCGGCGGCAAATCGACGCTGCTGCGCTGCTTGAACTATCTCGAGACGTTCGATTCTGGCGAGATCGAGATCGCCGGCACGAAGCTCGTGCCGAACATGCCGCAAGGCGAGATCCTGCGCGAGCTGCGCACCAAGGTCGGCATGGTGTTCCAGCAGTTCAACTTGTTCCCACATCTCACCGCACTCGGCAACATCACGCTCGCACCGCAGATCGTGCGCCAGGTGGCACCCGCCGCCGCCGAGAAGCGCGCGCGGGAGCTCCTCGACCGCGTCGGACTCGGCTCGCGTGCCGATGCATATCCGCACCAGCTCTCGGGTGGCCAGCAGCAGCGCGTCGCGATCGCGCGCGCCTTTGCGCAGGAGCCAGATGTCCTCTTGTTCGACGAGCCGACCAGCGCGCTCGATCCCGAGATGCGCGACGAAGTGATGGGCGTGATCAAGGACCTCGCCGCGACCGGCATCACGATGCTCGTGGTCACCCACGAGATGCAGTTCGCGCACGACATCGCGAGCCGCGTCTGGGTGATCGATCGAGGCACGATCGCCGAGGACGGCCCAGCGGCGCAAGTCGTCGCGAATCCGCAGAGCACCGTCGCCCGGGAGTATTTCGGTCGCCTGCGTCGCTAGCGCATCGCGCCGGCCGGGAGCTCGGGCTCCTTGGGCGGCACGGTCACGCCTTGCGCCGCCACGATCGCATAGCCTCGCCGCTGCCACTCGAGGATGCCTTCATCGAGCACGTACGCGTGCTTGTACCCGCGCTTCACCAATTCATCGACGACGATGCCCGAGAGATGATGCGGACACGCGCAGTACGCGATGACGGTCGCATCCTTCGGAATCTCGGAGAGCCGGTCGAGCTTGAAGTGAGGGATCGAGACCGCGCCGGTGACGTGCACGGTCATCCATTCGGACTGGGGCCGCGCATCGATGATCACCAGCTTGGCCCTGGCATCGAGCGCCTTCTTCAGATCATCGGCAGGGATGAAGCGGTTCTCTTTGATCGCCACGAAGACCGGCGGCTTACCGGTCGGGTTGACGAACAGCGGCTCTTTGCCGGTCGGTGCAGGCAGCGGGACGATCGTCTGCTCGTGCGCGAGCGAGCGGTTGTACGCGACGATATCCGCGATCTGCTGCGCGCCGAGCTGCTTGTCGAACGCCTCCATCGGCGTGCCCGGTCGACCATTGACGATCGCGTGATAGATGAACGCATCGCTCGCGAGCTTCAAGAACACCGGGTTCGCGAGCAACAGATACTCGCCGCGCGTCGCCGGATCACCGTGGCACCTCTGACAGTTCGCGGCGTACAGCGGCTGGCCGCGCTTCGCATCACCGGGCGGTGCGTTGACGAGCTCGCCAGAGAGCTTGCCGTGGCCTTGCAACCACACGACGATCTTTTGCACCGCGGCTGGATCGAGTGGACCACCAACCGCTTTGCCATACGCCGCCATCGCGGTGCCGGGTCGACCTTGCTCGATCGAGGCACTGATGTAACCCGCACTCGCGCTCGCGAGGAACGTCGGGTTGACGAGCGAGGGCGCGTGATCGGACTTGTAGCCCTTCGCATCGGTGCCGTGGCACTGCGCGCAGAACGTCGCGAACAAGTGCGGCGCATCGAGCGTCACAGGGTTCGCATCGACCAACGCCTTGGCAGGCGCTGCCGATCCTCTGAGCGGACCGGCAGGCTCCGCGCTGCCACTGTTACAACCAACGACGAACAACAGCAGGGCCGCGCGCATCACGCGGCGACTATAGCGATGCCTAGCGATGATCGCGAACGACCGCGCCGCCTTCAGGCGCGCGATGATCACGAACTTCTTCGCGACGAGCCGGGCCGCCACCAGCGCGCCAGCGACCCTCGACCCAGACGTGGCGATTGCCGCGCGCTTCCCAGCGACCTTGGTCCCACGAGTAGCCGACACGCTCGCGCTCGTAGTAACCATCGCGCCAGACCCAGCGACTGCCGTTGCGCACGTAGCGCCCCTCGATCCGCACGAAGCCCGCGCGGAAATCGACCGTCTCGACGCGCGGCGGCGGCGGCTCTTCATCGACTTCAACGATGGCAACCGGTGCCGCCACGTGACCGCGAGCCTCGACCATGCAACCCGTTGCACCGACGGCAGCACCCATCGAGGTAGCCGCCAGCAGCAAACTAGTAAGAGCGTTCTTGATCATATTGTTCCCTCTAGAGAGCAAACCTGAGACCAGCCAAACCGCGAAAAGATTCAACGGCCTGGCCGAGTGGGTGTGTCCGTCCCATCACACCACACTCCGGGCGGAGTGGGCCATTTCCCCCGGACCAGAGCGGATTGCCGGTTACATAATTAACGCTGTCGGTTACCATCGGCCCATGGGGCGCCACGCGGGTGCGGGTGTGATCGCGGCCGCGCTGGTCGCAGGCGCATGTAATGCGCATTTGGGCGATCCCACCTCTCATGTGATCCAGGGCGACCCCGATGCTGGCCAGATCATCCGGGATGGAGCTGTCACGCAGGACGGCATGGTCGCGCTCGGCCCGTGGGGCATGCCCTCCGTGGTTCCCGGCGCGTCCTCGACCGCGCTGAGCGAAGATGATCCCACGCTCTCGAGCGATGGGCTCGAGCTCTATTTCGCCGAGCAGCCGAGTGGCATGCCCAAAGATCTGTACGTGTTGAAGCGTGGGTCTAGGGCGGTCGCGTTTGCCGGGCCTGCCACCACGCTGACCGACTTCAACACGATCGCGGGTTCTGAAGAATCACCGCGCCTGTCGTACGACGATCTCGCGATCTACTTCGGTCGCGACGGCGACATCTTCAAAGCGACGCGGGCCTCGACGGCGGCGGCATGGAGCGCGCCTTCGCTGGTCACTGGTGTCTCGACCGCAGGCTACGAGAAGTGGCTCGCGGTCTGCGGCGACAACACGCATATCCTCGTGAGCCGCGATCCTGGGTTCGGCACCGCGGCCTCGAATCCCGAGCTCTACGAAGGCACGTTCGCGGATGGTGCGGGCACCAAGAGCATCGTGCTGAGCTCGGCGAGCACCGAGACTTCGACGTTCATCTCGAAAGATTGTCTGACCGCGATGTTCGCGTCGAACCGCAGCGGGCAGACGCAGCTCTACATGTCGAAGCGCCCGACGATCGGCGGCACCTGGACCGATCCGGTGCTGCTCGATCCGCCGTTCGATCCGTCGACTGGCACCGACAACGAAGACCCGAGCTACACGCCCGACGGTCACTTCTTCGTGTTCGCCGGCGTTCACGCGCCGCTGACCACCAGAGACGTTTACCTCTCGACGCGCTAATCGCGCTCGCGTTTGAGCCGGCCGTCGCGGTTGATCTGACCACGCGGATCCGAGAGCCGATCGATCTCGACATTCCAGCCGGTGACGTGGCTCGAGGTGATCCACAATCCGAACACGCCGAACAACACGCACGAAACGATGCCGACCGCGCCGGCGATGCGCGACACGGACAGGAGCACGATCGAGATGATCAGCGTGGGGAGCAAGATCATCTTGAGCCTCCGCTGCGTCACACGGGTCTTCTCGATCCACGCTTCGTACTGAGCTTGGTCAGGTGCCATCTGCGCGGCTAGCGTAGCACTCCGCGCGGTTGGCGCTCGCGTGCGCGATCAGACGGCGGCCGTCGGGACCGACTTCGTGGCGAGCTCTTTCACCAGTGCATCGCGCATGATCGGACCGACGATGCCGTCGATGCCGATCGTCGCGTGAGCCTGGAACGCGCGCACCGCTTTTTGCGTGTTTGGTCCGTCCTTACCATCGGGGGTACCTGGATCGAAGCCAAGCTTGGTCAGGGCCTTTTGAACCCCCGCCAAGTCATCGAGGTCGAGGTAGCCGAACTTGTCCGAGTTGTGCTCGTACTTCGCCATGACTACTTGACCGTGGTCTCGAGGTTGTCGGTCGCCTTGTTGAGCGCCGCTTGATCCGCTTCGACCTGCGTCTTGGTCGTGTCCCACGCGGTGCCCGCGGCACTCGTGAGGTTCGCGAGGTCGGTCTTTACCGTGGCTACGCGCGTGTCGACTTCCGCTGCGGCAGCGTCGGCGTTCTTGCGCTTGGCCCCGGTCGCCTTCGCAACCTTCTCCTTCAACGAAGCGACCTTGCGATCGGTCGCGTCGAACGCCTTCTGCAGCTTGTCGCGCGCATCGTTATGGGTCTTCGCGATCTCCGCATCGGCGGTCGCCTTCGCCGCGGCGGCCTTGTCATCCGCTTCGCGCTGCGCCTTGATCGCTTCAGCAGCCTTGTCGTCCGCTTGCTTCTGGGCCTTGGCCGCTTCGTCGTTCGCCTTTTCCTTCTTGTTGTCACAACCTGCGAAGCCGAGCGATGCCGCCATCAATCCAACGAGTAGTCCGCGCATAAAGGTGCCTTTGGTGAGGGTTGAGTCGAGCCCTCATGCGAGACGCGAGCCAGTGGTCTCGTGCTTGCACTTGCGGCTCTGTCATGAAACGTACCGCATTGCTCCTGTCCTGTGCGCTCGCTGCCGGCGCGTGCGGCCGTAACGAACCACCTCCTGCGGTTGACGACACCGCACGCGGTGCGCCGGCGACCGAGAAGCCAGGCATGTCGACCAAGAGCAAGGTCGTCGTGCTCGCGGGCGCCGCGGCGCTCTACTACCTCTACAAGCATCACAAGTCTACGACCGCCACCGAGGGCGAGCAGAGCCAGTACTACCTCTCGAAGAACGGTCGCGTGTACTACCGCGATGCCGATCATCGTGCGCACTGGGTGACGCCGCCACCGTCGGGAATTCAGGTCCCCACGGCCGAGGCTGCCCAGTATCAACGCTTCCAAGGCTACGACAATCAAACCACCGGTAGTGACCTCACCAACCTCGGCAACGACCCCGAGTAAAGGAGCCAACATGTCTGCACTCGATTCTCTTCTCGATAACGTCAAGAACGCGATCACCCAGCACGTCCAGCAGGGCGGGCACTCCAACTTCGACACCGGTGGCCTGATCGGAAAGATCACCGACCTGTTCGGCAAGCATCAAAGCCAGACCCCGATCCCCGCCAGCAAGGATCCGTACGGAGACCCCTCGGGTGGCACACGGGCGGACGCAAAACCGGCGAGCCAGGACCCGTACGGTGACCCGGCGGACGAGCGCAAACGCTAGACCGAGCGCACGCGCCCGGTTTGCGGGCTCATCAGAGTGTGCCGGCGCGGCCGGGCTCATCGGCTAACTAACCCAGCGTTGGGTCCAAGAGCCCCTCGCCTTTCAGCGAGCGGTGCGGCGGGGAGATCCGGACCTGACGCCGCTCGTGGGCGCGGCGCCTTCGCTAGCGCTTCGTCGCGCGGCGCGCTGCAGACCGAGCGATTAGTGCGGCAATCGCGACGACTGGGTCATCTCGTTACGGTCGCTGCCCATCAACTTCACCATTTTGTTGTAGAGCCCGAGAATCAGAAACGTCGGAACCCACTGGCCGACGAAGTTCGCGGTCATGTGTTTGCCCATGGCCTTGAGTACGAGAGAGCCCGCGATCGCACCGCCGCCCAACATCAACCAGGTTCCCGACGGGATGATCGCGGTGACCTTCTCGATCTTTTTCGTCGCCGCGCCCTCCGGCTTATTGTCCGACTTGACAGCGTTCTGAATTTCTTGTTTGAACGTTTCCATGCACGAGCTGGTGTGCACTGCACGTGCCGTCACCGTGAACGTACGCGCTACTACGTACGTGGCAACGCCATCGTCGTTGCAGGCATGCCGCGATCTGCGTTGTGCGCGCGTGCGCTCTGATCGATGTAACGACGTCGCATCAAAACCGACTGCGATGTCTCGGTCGTGGCTGGCAATAAAGGATGCGAAGGATTCGCTCTTCGGTCGACTCGGACGCAAGCTTCGCAACACCGAGCTCGGTGACGACGAGCTGGTCACCGTCGTTGGAACGATGGTAGCCGCATCGAGCTCCACGCCAAGCCAAGCCCGGCAAGCTCGAGCTCTTGGTCGAAGACCCCGAGCTCGTGTCTAGCTACACGCGCTGATCGTCCCTTCGTTGGACGCGGAGCAAGCGCAGTTGATCACCGTGCAGCGATACGAATCTCCGGGTGTCGTCGGGGCCGCATCCACGGTCTTGCACAAGTCGTCGACCTTGAGGAACACGCGCATCGAAATCCAGTGGTTGCTTCCACTCGAGACGTCGTCGAAGAATACGAGGCGATCGGCGGTGGCCGTGTAAGTGTACGTCCGGGTGTACACGCTCGCATCGCCCTCCGCGCCGAGGTTGCAGCTCGCCGCTTCGGTCAGCGTCAGCGTGGTGCCGCTGACCGAGGCCGCGCCGCGGCCCAGCGTACTCGAGCTCACGTAGCTGCCGCCCTCGAAGCGAAAGCCTTCCGCATAATCGCCGAACGAGTTGTTGTCCTGGTTCGCGCTCGTGGGGTTGACCATGTAGGCGAGCCGGTACATGCCGTCGGCGATCGCACCACCCGCCGGCGTGTCGACCGTGCCGCCGTTGTACTGGTTGATCTCGTAGGTCGCGCAGTACGCGAAGTCTGCGCGTCCGAGGACGGTGGCCGCGGTGTCGCTGGTTCCGCACGCGCCAAGCAAGGAAGTTCGTGCGATGGTCGAACCACTCTAAAACAAGCTCGGCTGCACGCCTTGCACCGCCACCACGAGCGTCGCATCGTCGTTGGCGACCTTGTTGACCTTTGGCGAGACTTCATCGACGCGCCAGTCTCCGAGCGCCGGCACCGTCAGCAACTCGCTCGCGCGCTCCGCGATGATCTCCGGATCGAGCCAGGTGCTCCACACATCGCGCTCGAGCACCATCGGCATCCGATCGTGGATCGGCTTGACCAACGCGTTGCCCGGCCCCGTCACGATGGTGAAGCTATGCAGCGGCCCGGCACTCGCCCACAAGCCGGCGAACGCGACGAACCGCCCATCGCCCGGATGGATGTACATCGGCCTCGGCACCCTGCCGTTCTTGCACCACTCGAAGAAGCCATCCGCTGGCACCAGGCACCGTTTGTGCGCGAGCGCATCGCGAAACACCTGCTTGGCACCGAGCGATTCGACGCGCGCATTGATCATCAACGGCGGCTTCGCGCCGGGCTTCGTTCCCCAGAGCGGCACGAGGCCCCACCGCATCATCTCGAGCGTGCGCACACCTTCGCGCATCATCACGACCGGCGCCGGTTGCGTGGGCGCGACATTGAAGCGCGGCTTCCACCAGACGTTCGCCTGCACACGATCATCGAGGACGGCTTCGAAGTCCTCGATCAGGCCCGCTTGCCTGGTGATCGTGTAGCGCCCGCACATCTACGCCAAGCGTAGCGCACAGATCTGGAGATACCGATCCTGCGGCTGCGCCACGACGGTCGGATACTCGGGCGGCAAGCCACCCTGCTCGACGATCGCGGCACTGCGGCCTGCGTTCTTGAGGCCCTTGAGCGCGAGCTTGGTCAGCGAGCCGAGCTCGTGCGTATTCGCGGCGAGCCACAGGATGCCGTTCGCGGGAATCACGGCTGCGGCTTGCCCGATGAGTTGCGGATAATCCCGATCGAGGACCCACGGTGTGCCGCGCGCAGTCGAGAACGTCGGCGGATCGATCATGACCAGGTCGTACCGCTCCTTGTCCTTCTGCGCACGCGCGAGATAGCGGATCGAATCGCCTTGCTCGAACTTGTACTTCGCGCCGGTGAAGCCCGCGCGGACGAAGTTCCCGGCGGCCCACGCTTGCACGCCTTGCGACGTATCCACGTTCGTCACGCTGACCGCGCCGCTGCGCGCGCACGCGAGGCCAAGCGCGCCGGTGTACGAGAACAAATTCAACACGCGCGCACCCGCGGCGAACCGATGCAAGCCGCGACGTTGCTCGCGCATGTCGGTGAACAGGCCCGTGTTCAGCCCCGAGAGCGCGTGGATCTCGTACGCGACGCCGCTCTCGCTCGCGAGATGCTTGTCCTCGACCTTGCCGACGACTTCTTGTTCGACCGCATCGGCGCCACCGCGCGCGCGCAACTTCACGACCGCGCCGGAGAGTTGCGCGAACCCGATCACCGCGTTCGCGAGCTGTTTGCCGAGCGCGCGCAGGCCTTCGCCGAGCACCCAGATCACCGCGACCTCGCCGAGCACGTCGCACGTGAAGCCCGGCAGCCCATCGCCCGCGCCATGCAACAGGCGATAGGCCTCGCCCTTGGTGACGAGCCCGAGCTGCTTGCGCCACGCGACCGCACGCTCGACGCGCAATGCGAGCAGCGTCGCATCGATCTTGACCAGGTTATCGCTCGGCAAAACGAGTACGCGCAGCCGTTGGTTCTCGGGATCCGCGATCGCGAGGCCGAGCTCTTCGCCACTGCTATCGACCAGGCGGACCTGCGAGCCCGCCGGGTAGGTCGGCAGGTCAGGCATGCGCGAGATATCGAGATCGCGACCACCGCCGGCAAGGAAGCTCTCGGCAAACGCGGGCAGTGCGAGCTCGGTCATCGTCCGCCCTTCAAAGTAGCGACAACGTACCAGCCTGAACGAAGTGTTTGAGGTACCGGCGCGTCACATTCCACGGGGTGTACGCGTAGATCGCCGCGGTCGCGTCGTAGCGCGGCACCAACTCGCGCCAGCGCGGGCTACTCGATTAGCCGTTACGGTGCCCCGGTGAAGCTGAAACGACAAGCAGCGTGCCCCAGGACGAGGTCGCCGTCGACGGTGCTCGTCGGGGTTGCGACCCAATCGCGTGCGATGCGCGCGTCGAGCAAGTCATCTGCGGAAGGTCGATGGCTCCACCTGGAGCTCCCGTTGACGGCGCCGAGTCACGTCGTATCGAACACGAGATAACCGTCGGCTACCCGGCACACGACATCGTGCGTGTATTCGTCTTGGACGATGACCTCGAGGAGCTCGCCGTGGGTCGCTGCCAGCCACGCCAACACATCTTGGAGCGTCGCGAGCGTCACCCGCTCAGTGTACATTCACGTGGTGCGAAGGCTCGTGACTTTCTTGGTGCTGATGATCGGCTGCGCGCGCGATCCGGTCGCCGCAACGTGCCCGGACGTTGCCGTCGGCGATCTCGCGGTCACCGAGATTCGCGGTCCACAGAATCAGGATGATCTCGGCACCTGGGTCGAGATCTACAACGCGTCATCGGGCTCGATCGATCTCGAAGGGCTCGAGATTCGCTTTCGCAAGAAAGACGGCAGCTCGGAGACCGACGTACTGGTCCGTCGTGCGGTGGTCGTCGCGGCCGGTGGCTACATCACGCTCGGCCGGTTCGCCGACGACAACACGCGGCCCGAGTATATCGATTACGGGGTGTCGGGCGATTACCACACGAGCTTCCTCCCGGCGGCCGCGGTCGATCTCGAGAGCTGCGGGACGCGTATCGATCGCATCACGTACGACGTGCTGCCCGCGATGGGCACGTACTCGCTCGGCGGCCGACCGAGCGCCGATAACAACGATCTCCCCATCAATTGGTGCACCGACGCCACGAACCTCGCCGGCACGTACCCGGGCACTCCACAACAGGCGAACATCGTATGTCCGTGAAAGTCTCGCTCGCGCTCGCTGCTTTGTTCGCGGTCGGTGCCGCGGGCTTCGCGTGCACGCACGACAATGCGCGCTACACGCGCAAGCAAGCGCAGAAGTCGCTCGGCAAGCTCGAGACCCCGGGTATCGAGATCGGCGAGTTCAAGATGGGCCGGGTCGTCGATGGCGACACGATTCACGTCGACGGCCTCGATAGCTCGCTGCGCCTGCTCGGCGTCGATACCGAGGAGACCTTCAAGCACGACAGCGAACGCCGCGCGTTCGATGCGGGCTGGGATGTCTACAAGAAGGGCGTGCGTGGAAGCTCGCCGCGGCCCGTGAAGTTCGCGACGCCGATGG
The DNA here is from genome assembly GCA_043759355.1 of Kofleriaceae bacterium. Taxonomy (GTDB): domain Bacteria; phylum Myxococcota_A; class Polyangia; order Haliangiales; family Haliangiaceae; genus JABFXX01. The sequence continues at coordinate 22,200 of JAYVLQ010000077.1, read as the reverse complement.
GCATGACCGCGAAGGAGTGGGCCGATAACTGGTTCGCGGGCGTCGAGACGGTGCGCCTCGAGCGCGACAACCCGGCCGAGATTCGCGATCGCTACAATCGCTACCTCGCGTACGTGCTCGCGAACAAGAACGGCACCTGGCTCAACTACAACGTCGAGGCGGTGCGCGCCGGCATGGGTCCGTACTTCCCGAAGTATGGGCAGTCACGGCGTTATCACAAGGCCTTCGTCGCGGCCGAGGCCGAGGCGAAGGCCGCGCATCGCGGGATCTGGGCGCCAGGCGCGCAGGCGTACGACGACTATCCCGAGCGAGAAGCGTGGTGGGGGGCGCGTGGCGAGTTTGTCGCTGCGTGGCGCGCCGCGGCCGAGGGTACCGAGGACGCGGGCGGCAAGCCGAACTACATCGATCTGACCCACTGGGATGCGCTCAACCAGCTCGAAGCCCTCGTCGGTAAGGAGGTCGTGATCCTCGCCACGGTCGGCGAGGTCCAGATCGGCGAGAAAGGTCCAACCCGCGTCACGCTGGCGCGCGCGCAAAAGAGTGACTTCCCGCTCATCTTCTTCGACAAGGACGTGTTCGGCACCTCCGGGATCGCGAGCTGGAAGGGCGAGTGGGTCACCGTCACCGGAACGCCATCGATTTACGAAAATAAGCACACCCACAAGAAGCAGCTGCAGATCGTGATCGACCACGCATCGCAGATCACGCTGTCTCCTGTACCGGGGCTCACGAAGACTACATTGCCGCCGACACCTCCAACGCAAACACCCGTTTCGCCCTCCGCAGACAACCAGGATTAATCTAATGTAGGGCGATGCGCCCCGTCGGTCTGACCACCTTGCTAGCGCTGTCCGCCTGTGGGCCGGCCGATTCGACCACCGGCTGCAAGGAGAAGTTCATCGCGGGCGACCTCGTGATCACCGAAGTGTTCGCCGATTTCCAGGCGCCCTCGGGTGGCGCGGGCACCGACGACGGCAAAGAGTGGTTCGAGATCTACAACAACACCGAGCGCCCTGTCAGCTTGAAGGGTCTCACGATCTTTCACAGTCGACCGGACGACTCGAAGCCGCAGACCCACACGATGACCGACGTCACTGTCGCGCCGGGGCAGTACTACACGCTCGGCAACGCGACCTCCGATCTCGTGCCGGCGTACGTCGACTACGGTTACAGCGCCGACCTCGGCTCGTTCTACAACGCCGATGGCGGCAAGCTCGCGCTCGAGTGCGGTGACCACCAGATCGATTCCGCGATCTACGACACCGTGGTACCGGGCCACTCGCGCGAGCTCACGAATGCCGCCGCGCCCGATTACACGCTCAACGACGATCAGACGAACTGGTGCGAGGGCGGTACCAGCGAGTTCGAGACCGGAAACTTCGGCACGCCCGGCGCCGAGAGCGATTGCCAGCCGGTGGTCGTCGGCGCGTGCAGCGATGGCGGCGTGATGCGCGCGACCGTCCCGCCCGGCGTCGGCGATCTCGTGATCACCGAGATCATGCCGAAGCCAAAGTCGGTCTCGACGACGCTCGGCCAGTGGTTCGAGATCAAGGCGAACGTCGATGTCGATCTCAATGGCGTCGGCCTCGATCGCGCGAACGACAACAACGTCAAACCCGAGATCATCGCGCAGACCGATTGTCTCCACATGGCGGCCGGCACGTACGCGACGTTCGCCCGCAACACCGACATGACCATGAACGGTGGCGTGACCGCGATCGGCTCGTTCTCGTTCTCGCTCACGCCGACCTCGACTCCTGATGTCCAGCTCGTCTACGGCGCCGATATCATCGATGCCGTCACGTGGACCACGTCGACGAGTGGCGCGTCGCTGTCGCTCTCACCGATGGCGACCGACGCGGCCTCCAACGACGACCCCGCAAACTTCTGCAACGGCTCGGTGCTCTACAATCTGATGGATCTGGGCACGCCGCGCACGGCGAATGGCGCCTGCCCCGTCATCGTGCAGCCGGGTCAATGCCTCGACAACGGCACGCCCCGCGCGATCGTCAAGCCGGCCGCAGGTCAACTCGTGATCGACGAGCTCCTCGCGAACCCGGTGGGCTCGGGCACCGATGCGACGCAAGAATGGTTCGAGATCACGAACACCGGCGTCACTGCGTTCGATCTCAACGGCCTCACGCTCAAGGGCAACGCCGCGGCCGGCAACACGATCACCGCTCAAGACTGCAAGTCGATCGCGGCCGCGGGCTTTGGCTTGTTCGCGCACTCGACTGATCCGGCGGTCAACGGTGGGCTCCCCGCCGTCGATGCGACGTTCACGTTCGCGCTCGCCGCGACGAACGGCGCGATCTCGGTGCTCGACGGCACGACCGTGCTCGACAACATCGCGTGGACCACGCCGACCCAGGTCGACGGCGTCGCGCTCCAGCTCCTGCCGACCACGACCACCAGCACCGCGAACGACAACTCCTCGCCGACGAACACCACGAACTACTGCAAGGCGGTCGCGGGTCAGAAGTACGGCACCGTCGAGAACTACGGTACGCCGGGTGCCGTCAACGTATGCATGTGAAGCTCGCGCTGATCGCGTGCGTGGCTGCCTGTGCGGGCTCGCCGGAATCCGCGTGCGGGCCTGGCTCCGGGGTCGTCGCACGCGTGATCGATGGCGATACGATCGTGCTCGCGACCGGCGAGAAGATTCGCTACTTGCTGATCGATGCGCCCGAGACCACCAATGGCCACGACGATTGCTACGGCTCGAATGCCGCGACATTCAACTCCGATCTGGTGCTCGGCAAGACCGTCGACCTCACGTACGACACGCAGTGCACGGACAGGTACGGTCGTTCGCTCGCCTACATCTCGGTCGATGGCACCGACGTCAACAAGCTGATGGTCGAGCGCGGCTACGCGTGTGTCCTGTTCATCGCGCCCGACGGCACGTCGCGCTACGACGAGTTCAAGGCGTACCAGGCCAATGCGAAAGTGAGCCTCCGCGGGATCTGGGGTTCGTGCGACCCGCTCCCACCCGCGTGCTAGCGCGCCGCTTGCAGTGCTCGGCGCGCGATGAGGATCTTACTTCTCGCGTTCCTGGCAAGCTGTGGCAGCTCTGCGTCGTTCAAGCCTGAACCGCTGCCGCAGCTCGTCGCTGCTCAACAAGCCTCGCAAGTGATCGCGCCGCGCGAGCTCATGCTTGTCCCTGGCGAGCACATGCGTTTCGCGGTGCGCATGCACGGGATCGACGTTGGCAAGGTCGAGCTCGAGGTCGGAGAGACCGAGGTCACGAGCCGGTTTGCGACCGACAGCCTCGCGGGCGCGCTGATGTCGGTGCATCACGATCTATCGACGCTGATCGATCGCAGCAACGCGCGGATGACGGTCGCGAGCGAGAACCTCGTGATCGGCGAAGCGACAAAGCACTACGACATGGACGGCAAGAACGGGCAAAGCGTGCACGCGGCGCTCGGCATCCTGCGCAGCTGGGTCGCGGCCGATGCGACCGCGGGGTTTCTCACCGTGCAGGAGCTCGGGCATCAATACCGGCTCTCGGTGAAGCGCCCGCTCGTCGAGGACCTCGAGGGAACCCCGGCGTTTCATGTCACCGCGGTCGCGAATACGGTCGCGCGAACGACGATCGAGATCTGGTTTGCCACCACGCCGGATCACCTGCCGCTGCGCTTCGAGCTCGTGAACGACGATTACCACGTGACGGCAAATCTCATCCCGAGCTGAGGCTTTCGTGACGAACTGTTGCAAGCGCACAACACGTGTCACGCATCGGCACAGCTCATCTGGTTCAACCACTGATTCACGCGTCGCGTGGTCGCGGCACGCTTCGCGCACCAGCGGCAAGGCATGAGGGCCGTCTACACCGCGATCGCGGTGATCGGGATTGTGTTGCCTGGAGCACGCGCGTTTGCCGACGACGCGCTGCCACGGGCGATGGATCCAGATCATCCCGTGATGTGTCTCCGCGACGCATCGGATCTTGTCTGGCGCATCCAGTGCGACAACAGGACAAAGCAATGTCTCTACGCTCCGAACGAGGAGCTCGACGAGGCCGGGCATCGCGTGAAGCCGCTCGAACGCGCGCGCACGTGCGAGCTCGACGTGCCGTTCGATCGCAAGAAGATGGAAGCCGATGGCTTCACGTTCACGCCTGCGATCGTCGATGCGCCGTACGGCTGGATGCGTGACGAGCATCAGCGCGTCTACCAGGTCAACTTCGATCTGCGGAAGCGGCTGTACGTCGGCGCCGCGTACACGCCGCAGAAGATCCTCGATAACCCGCTGGAGAGCACGCGGACCTCGGTCGATTTCGGGTTGTTCGTCTACAACCATCTCTCGAATGCAGACTCGAAGACCCCGACGATGCATCGCCTGCGCTTGTTCGAGGGCCAGGTCCACATGCAGCCGTTCTCGGCCGAATTCGTGATGGCTCACTACGACATGAGCCACAAGTTCCTCGATCCGCTACTCCGCATCACGACGTTCGTCGGCACGCCGCGCCGCCACGACATGGTGCTCGATCTCGGGACCTGGGGCGAGGTCGGGAACCTCGAGCTCCACAAGACCCCGATGGGCAACTCGCAGCTGTGGCGCCACGCGACCGCGCAGGTGACGATCGATCTCTGGCAATCCGCGGATCTCAGCTCGTTCGCACGCATCCGCACCGGCCTCGGGCTCGAGGGCCAGCGCGACGACGTCAACGGCTACCGCACCGCGATCACGGAGAGCTCGGCATTCGACATCGACTGGGTGCTCGACCCCCAAGGCTTCAACAACGTGCGGTTCTTGCTGTCGCACGAGGTGCCGCGCTACTTCACCGCGACCGAGACGACCGGCAAGTTCGTGCAGCGCTTCAAGGCGCAGCTCGAGTACGAGCGGATCATCCTCGCGATCAATGATCAACCGTTGTCGCTCCACGTCGCCGCCGGTGGCGAGAAGCGCGATGACCTCCCCGGCGTCCCGAATGTGTGGGCGTTCGTGTTCGATACCGGTCTTCGGTTCAGCCTATGGGCGCCGCCACGGTTAGCGCCGCACTCGTAGTCGCGGCGCTCGCGACGAACGCCTACGCCGACGAGTGCACCGGAATCTCGGCGCGCGGCGAACGGTTCGCGCAGTGCTTCGACCTCGGCAATCGGCTGAGCGTGACCGCGAGCTCCGAAGGCCTCGGTATCGCGGTCGGCGTGCGCCACGAGATCACGTTCGATGACGATCCGGATCTCGAATGGAAGATGCAACACACACTCGTCGACGCGAGCCACTCGGCCTTCGATGGTGCGTTCGAAGGTGCATTCTATCGCGGTCGCTATCTCCGCCACTCGCGCGATGGCCACCTCGTGATCCCGTTCGGTGGCGGCGCGCCCAAGAAGGTCTTTCTGCCGTTCGATATCGGAGCGATCTTCGAAGCGGGCAGCATCGCGTGGAAGCCGATGGATCCGGAATTCACGATCGGCGTGGTCCGCGTCGCGCCGCTGGTGGACTTCGCGCGCGCGCGTGACTACCACCGGATCTTCGCGCTTGGCCCTTCCATGCACTGGGACATGAATGTCGACCGCTCGTTCGAGGCGGTGACCACGCAGACCGTCGCGCCGTTCAGCGAGCTGCTCGCGAACGCTCACTTCGAATCGGACGACGGCCTGTGGGTCTCGGACATGCGTGCCGAAGCGGGTACCGCGTGGCGCAGCGACCGCGGCTGGTCCGCCGAGGCCCGGGCCTCCGCGACGGTCGAGCGGATCGTGATAGCGATCCGCGATCGCCCGGTCGCCCTGACCGCGGGGATCCAGTACGACAGCGTCCGCGCCGAGACCGTCGCCCGCATCGGTGCGCGGTTCGTGGTGCTCGATCGGACGCATCCGCGAGTCTCCTTACATCCGTTGCAGCCGAAACGGACGGACCCTCTCGTGGCGCCGCCGCCGCCCATTCCGGAGCCGCCACCGGAGCCGCCGGTGCTCGATCTCGAGCCTCACGCCCCTCAAGCAGAGCCCGACTCGTCTCCGATCGGTCGAGCGGTGCAGAGCCTGCTGCTGGGGAGCTAAGCCCCGTGTTAGGCTGCCGGCCGGGTGAAGAAGGCCATCGTCTTAGCCGCGATCCTGGTGGCCGTGCGCACCGCTCACGCCATTCCGTACGAGACGTTCATCGATGTCGACGACGAAGAGGAGCTAAATGACCTGCTGTCGTCGAACGCGATCGAGCAGGACACGTACGACGAGCTGCTCGACGTGCTCGAGCAAGGTATCGACCTCAACACGGCGAGCCGCGCCGATCTCTATACGCTGCCGAACCTGACGTACGCAGACGTCGACAAGATCATCGCGTACCGCTCGCTCAACAAGGGCCGGATCAACGATCCCGCGGATCTCGTCGCGGCCGGCGCACTGACCCAGGAGCAGCTGCTCGGCATCGCCTCGTTCATCGTCACCCGCCCCCCCGGCGAGAATCCCGCCGCGATCCACGGCTGGCTCAAGGCGGAATCGAGGTTCTCGTACAAGGACAAGGTCGCGCCGCCGATCGCTTTGCGCGCGCGGGTCACGTTCCTCAAGCACTGGACGGCCGGTATCGGCCTGACCACGACGCGGCTCGAGATCGGCGAGCCGCAATACGATCCGACGCGCGATGCGCTGATCGCGGATCCCGCGCGCTACAGCGCGAAGATCGCGAAGGCGTACCTCAAGTACGAGGACAACGACTACAACGCGATCGTCGGCAGCTTCCGCGCGGGCTTCGCGCAGCGGCTCACATTCGACAACACGCGCCACTACACGCCGAACGGCCTGTATCTCGACGATCAGGTCTACTACTCGGCCAACCTCACGACCGAGTGCAAGCAAGCGGCAGGCGAGCTCCTCAATTCGCCGTGCGCGGGCGCTGCCGCGAGCAGGTACGAGACACCCGATTGGGTCTGGCGCGACTCGCTGTTCGGCGTGGGCGCCGGCGCGAAGAAGATCGAGCTCGAGACCGGCTGGATCCAGGCGTACATGTTCGCCTCGGCGTCGCGCCGGTCGGTCTATCAGTACGAGCTCGTCGAGCACTACAACCCGGACGGTACGGTGCACTGCGCCGATCCGCACGACGATGCGGATCCGAACTGCGGCGCGCCGACCGTGTACGTGCGACCGAGCGGCAGCGTGCTCACGCCGACCACGCAGTTCTCGTTCACGACGCTGCCGAACATGTTTCTCGAGAAGCTCGTCGGCGGCAACGTCAGCTACTTCCACGATCGCCGCAACAGCGTCGGCATCACCGCGTATAGCGCCGAGGAGTCCAGCCTCGTCAACGGCATGGACCTCTCCTTCCAGGAGTGGTCGGCGCATCCATTCGGCAACCGGTTCGGCGCGGCCGGCGGCAACTTCGCTTTCGGCAAGGACTGGCTCGACGTCGCCGGCGAAGCAACCCTCAGCTTCGATAACGCACCGGCCTACGACCAGACCCTGACCAAGGCTCACGGCGGCGGCGGTCCCGCCGGCCTCTTGCGGTTCACCGCGACCCGCAAGAAGGAAGAGCTCGAGGTCGTCGCGCGCTACTTCTCGACCGACTACGACAATCCGTACGCCCGCCCGATCTCGGAAGCCGACGAGTTCGATGGCCAGCGCGCGCGCGATGAAGCGGGCGTGCGCGTCCGCTACATCCGGTCGAGCAAAGAGTTCGTGCTGCGGACGCTCGCCGACGTCTGGTACAACCCGTCGACCGGCATCCCGAAGCTCGACACGTACGTGCGCGCGAACTTCCGCACGACCGACGCCCTGTGGCTCGGGTTGTGGGAGCGCTACCAGGACAAGGATCTGAGCCGCGGTGGTCACGACCAGTGCTTCGAGGTCTCGACCAATGCCGACATGATCACGGGGGCACCGATCCCGTGCGGCGGGCGCCAGATTACCTCGATCGTGCGCGCGAAGTACGACGTCAACCACGTGCTCGATGCGACGCTGATGCTCGAGCACCAGCTGCTCGACGACAACACGAAGGACGAGTACCTCCACAGCTTCCGCCAGGACATCGCAGCATGGTTGATCGTGCTCTACAAGCCGAACAACGACCTGCGGTTCCGCGGTCGCGTGCGCTACCTCGACGAAGCGAAGAACGACGACACGTACCTCGAGCGCTCGCTCTCCGCGATCGCCGATGCGACCTTCCGCGTGCGGAACGCAGACCATCTGCGGGTCCGCGTCGATACCAAGTTCTGGCTCGATCAACGCGCCGCGACACTGGTCCGCGAGCCGAATCCAGAGCTCACGTTCTGGCTGCAGTACGAAGCCAAGCTGTAAGTCGGCGGCACCATGCTAGCGTCGGGGCATGCGGATTTCCCCGTCGGCAATCGTGCTCCCGCTGATCCTCGCGGTGCCGTTCGGGCTCGCGATCCGCGACTCGCTGAAAGGTAACGATGCCGCGAGCGCGGAAGAGCGAGCGAAGAAGGAGCTCGCCGACCTCGAAGTGCGCGAGCATGATCAACAGATCGCCGCCGAACGCGACCAGTACGAGCGCGCCAACCAGCTCGAGAAAGAGCGCGGCGTGCTGCTCGCCTCGCTGATCGGGAAGCAGCCCGCCGCGCTGGGCAGCGCCTTCGGCACCACGCAGCTCGGTACTGCCACCACCATCGAGCTCGATCACGCGGTCGACCGCATGCTGCTCGACCACGAGAGCGTCACCGCGCCCGACGGCAAGCTCGTCACGTACGGCTTCTCGATCGCCGGCGAGCAATGCCCCTCGATGCGCGCGCTGCTCGCGGCGGCGTGGGGTCCCGGGCAGACCGTCGCGAGCGATGACAACGTGGTGGTCTGGGTCGATGCGGTGAACCATAGACGCGCCGCGATCCGCTCCGTCAACCTCGCGTGCGCGCTCGATTTCACGCGCACCGTCGACGACGCTGCGTGGGTCGAGGCGGCGTTCCCGGAGATTCTCGGTAAGACCTTGCCGCAAGCCGAGAAGCTCCTCGGCCCGCTGCCCGATCCCGTGATGCCGACCTGGTACCTCGCCGGCCCACCGGTCGGTTACGACGCGACCTCCCTCACCGCCCAGATCGAGGGCGACAAGGTCACGGGAACGAACGCGGGCGCGGCGATGTTCGGCGAAGACGCCGCTGCGATCGTCAAGCTCGTGACCAAGCGGCTCGGCAAACCACCGGTCCACGACACCGCCGACGAGTGGTCCTGGGGCAACGGTAACGTGACGGTCACGTACTACGCTCCGAACCTGAACCTCTTCCATCAACCATGAAGCTCACCACCATCCTCGTCGGCGCCGACGTGTCGAGCCCCAGCGATCAAGCGATCGATCGCGCGGCTGCGCTCGCCACCAAGCACGGCGCCAAGCTCGTGATCATCCACGCCCAAACGAACGACGGCGCGGTCGATGGCGCGACGCACGATGTCGTCAAGCATCTCGGTGAAGTCACCGCCACGATGAAGCTCGAGCTCGCACGCAGGCTCGACGAGCGCCTGCATGCGGTACGCGCACTCGGCGTCGATGCCGAGGTGATGGTGCCGACCGGTCCGCCGGGTGAGGTCGTCGCCCGGATCGCGCGCGAGCGCGGTGCCGAGCTGATCGTCGTCGGCACGCACGGCCATACTGGCATCTCGCGATTCTTGCTCGGCAGCGTCGCGATCGCGATCTTGCGCCACGCACCGTGCGACGTGCTCGTCACGCGCGGTAACGCGAGCAGCCGCCCGTTCGTCAAGCCGCTGATCGCGGTCGACTTCTCGGCACCTTCGAACCGCGCGCTACGCAACGCCGCGAGCCTGACCGAGGACGGCGTACCGATCGAGCTACTTCACGTATGGCAGCTACCGGCCGGCTCGATCGGCGCGTCGCTGTTCGGCGCCGATCGGTTTCCGTGGTCGACGATTCGCGACGCGGTGCTGAACAGCGCGAAGCAGAAGGCCAATCACCTCGTCACCGATAACATCGCGATCGGTCATCCGCTCCATGTCGAGCTCGTGCAAGGCACACCGATGGCGATGATCACGCACGCGGCCGAGCGCGGCGGCCACGACCTGATCGCCGTCGGTACGCATGGCCACGGCGGCTTTCGCAAGCTGCTGCTCGGCAGCGTCGCCGAGGGCGTGATCCGTCACGCGCCGTGTTCGGTCCTGGTCGCGCACAGCGAACACGCTGGCGAGACCGGGAAGTTCCAAAAAGCTTAAGCGCCGCCTTCGAGGGTGAGCGCGCCGATCTTGTTGTCTTCCTTGGCCGCATCGTCGGCGCCCGGAAGCGCCTTTTTCTGCTCGGTGATGTTCGGCCACACATCCGCGCTTGCCGCGGCCTCCTTGAGGTTCGCCGGCCAGTTGGCGGTCTCGATCTCGGTCGCCTTCTTGGCACCGCTCACGAGCGCGTTGATGTCCTTGTAGACCGCCCACTTCGTGGGGAGCTCGCTCTCCTCGAAGATCGCGGTGGTCGGACACTCGGGCTCACAGGCGCCACAGTCGATGCACTCGTCGGGGTGGATCGCGATCGAGTTCTTGCCTTCGTAGAAACAATCGACCGGGCACACCGCGACACAATCGGTGTACTTGCACTTCACGCACGGATCAGCGACGACGTATGCCATGCCCGGATCTAGACACATCTTTTCGCTCGTCGGAAGGTAGGAGCGTCATGAAAGGGATCGCGGTTTTGTCGCTCGTTCTGATCGCTTGCTCGACTCGCCACGAGCCGCAGCCGGCTCCGAGCCCGGGCTCGCCACGTGCCAGTTCAGCGGCACCGGGTACGGCCGTCGGCCCGATCGCCGACGACTACAAGCTCGACATCGAGAACCTGTGCAACGTGCTTCAGCGGTCCGGCGCGGACCAGGAGGCTCCCGCGGCGCGCAACGCGCTGATCGCGATGTGGCTCGGGCCGAACATCAAGACCACGGCAGGGCACGCGTTCCTGGTCCAGATCCAGCCGCTCCAGGGCGGCGATAAAGCGAAGGCGCTCGAGGACGAGGCGACACGGGTCGGCATCGCGACCTGCCCCCTCGCTGGACAATGGCGACAGCCTGGCGCCGTCAACCCCGAGAACTAGACCCGGTCGTTCTTACGTGACACGCTCGGGGTCGTGAGGCTGTGGATCGCGAGCCTGCTGGTGGGTACTGGATGCAACCAGATCTTCGGCGCCACTAACGTCGGCCTCCTTCCCCCGGACGACGCGGCGCCGCTGGCGGATGCGGCGCCGAACTCGATGATGATCACCGGGATGGCATTCAACTCGGCGAAGGTTGCCGATTCGGTGACGTACCCGGTCCTGCCTGGCGTGACGGCCGAGCTCGGTGCGATGCCCGCCGCGACCGCGAGCGGATTTCCGGTGCTCGCGAATGCCCCGCTCGATGTCACCGGGACGTTTCAGGTGCCATTCGAGCTCTCGCAATCGGCCTATCGCATCGTCTATCACCCGCCCGATGGCGTGCCGGTCGAGTACCAGACATCGGTCCACGGGTTTCCCGGTCACTTCATCGCTAACATTGATCTCGGTCGGCCCGAGCGCATCCCTGCGCCGCCGACGGCAGCCATGGACATCTCGGCCGCCAACGAGCAGGACCCGATGACGGCGGGCCGATTGATCGAGACCGGCTCGTGGGCCTCGTTCTACCTGGGGACCCGGTCCGGTGGCACGGCGAACTCGATCGGCCTCGCATGGAGCACGACCATCCCGTCGCAGGTCACGAGCTCGGTGACGACGACCGTCACTTCGCACGTCGGCGCGCTGGGATCGCCCGAGACCGGCAAGGGCGACCGCCTGTTGCTCGTCGACGCGACGAATCCAGCAAACCCGGGCCTCGCGGATACCTACTCGGTCGTCACGATGGACGGCTTCAACGGAGCCACCGCGAACAACCTCACCGCGACCCCGTGGACCACAGCGACCACAGCTTCAATGGCCGCCGCGAGCTACACGGCGGCACCCGGGCTTGCACTCGCGGCAAGTCGGGTCAACGACTCGACACGCACGAACATGGTCTCCGACGACGACAACCTTGTCGGCGGTCATAACGTGCCGTTCGTGTGGTCCGGCGTGATCCCGAGCATGGCGCTACCGAACTTCGTCACGAGCGGCGCCGGTGGCAAGGCGATCCCACCCGCAGAGGTCAACGGTGCTGGGGGGCTTGGCATTCCCATGTTCGCGTTCATGTCGACCCGCGTCTCGGAGCTGCAGCTGCCGTACGTGAATGTCTTCGACGGCACGATCGCACCGAAGTTTCCCCAGGCAATCTTCGCGCGCGTGTCGCGTTCTCGCACGACCCACAACGTGAAGGTCACCGAAGGGATCCAGTCGATCGCGCTGACCAACCTGACGACGGCAGCGGTCGATCTCGCAACCGGTCAGGCCTATCAGGCCGGCGCGCACATGATGCTCAACAACACCGACATCTGGTTCGCCGATTCCATCTCGGCCGTCGTGCCTCGCGCGGCCCTGATGACGTTCACGTTCGGCGTCGACGGCGTCGTCGATGATTGCGTCTCGACGTTGTACAGCGTGACCAACAGCGCGTACGTGCCGGTACGGCGCTACCTGATGCCCGCGACCGCGAATCACGGCTCGCCTTCGGGCATCGTCGTCGACAATCAGGTGATCCTGAAGAACCAGGACTACGTGTTAGGTGTCGCCTGTCACCTCGGCTATCCGGACGCGGTGAACGGCGACTGGTCGGTCGTGAAGTACCCGTTCTCCGAATCGGTCGTGTACAGCTTTCCGTTCGTCGTGATTACCGATCCGGTCTAACGTCCGGGTTCCGGACACGTTGTCCGAGAATCGTGGACGCGATTCGGACATTTCGGACACGGTGGCTCGTCCTTTCGCGCGCTTGCGCGGGCACGAGAGTTGGATCTGCCTGGCGCGGAGGTCCAGATGTCCGGAGACAGGAAAGACAAAGCGATCGGCGAAGCCGTTCGCGCGATCCACAAGCAGTTCGGGAGCGGCGCCCTCATGCGGCTCGGAGGCGGCGAGATCCAGGCGGTCGAGGTCATCTCTACGGGATCGGTCGCGCTCGATGTCGCGCTCGGCTGCGGTGGGCTGCCGCGAGGGCGGATCATCGAGATCTACGGACCGGAGTCATCGGGCAAGACCACGCTCACGCTGCACGCGATCGCCGAGGCGCAGCGCGCGGGGGGCGTCTGCGCGTTCATCGATGCCGAGCACGCGCTCGATACGAGCTACGCCCGCCGGCTCGGTGTCGATCTCGAAGATTTGCTGGTCAGCCAACCGGATTGCGGCGAGCAGGCGCTCGAGATCACCGATACGTTGGTGCGCACCGGCGCGATCGATCTGATCGTCGTCGATTCGGTCGCCGCGCTCACACCGCGTGCCGAGATCGAAGGCGACATGGGCGAGGCGCACATGGGCTTGCAGGCACGGCTGATGAGCCAGGCGCTACGCAAGCTAACCGGTCAGATAGCGAAGACCCGGACGTGCCTGTTCTTCGTTAATCAGTTGCGCCAAAAGATCGGCGTGGTCTACGGCAACCCCGAGACCACGCCTGGTGGTAACGCGCTGAAGTTCTACTGCTCGGTCCGGCTCGATATCCGGCGCAAGAAGCCGATCAAGCGCGGCGAGGAGATCATCGGTAGCGAAGTGAAGGTGAAGGTCGTTAAGAACAAGCTCGCGCCTCCGTTCCGGGAGGCCGAGTTCGAGATCCTCTACGGCACGGGCATCAACAAGCTCGGCGAGCTGGTCGATGTGGGAGAAAAGCTCGGTGTCATGGAGAAATCGGGCACCTGGTACTCGTACGAAGGAGAGAAGCTCGGCCAGGGCCGGGACAAGGTCCTGGCGCATCTGGACGAGCGTCCAAAGCTTCAGGAGCAGCTCCAGAGAGCCGTCGTCATGGAATCCAAACGCGTAGCGAAGGGCAATCAGCGGTCTGTAAGTGCGCTCACGACCGGTACGTAAGCTCCCTTTCCGCTTGGAGTTCTTCTCGGTGATTGATGCATTTTGTGGCAGTTCGTAACATCCCACAATCGTTGGATTGACGAGCCACCGCTCAAATCAGACGATGAGTTAAGTCGTGCCTCGGGTTCGTTCTGTACTGATCGTCGACGACGATCGAACCGTTTTGCAGTCGTGCGAACGCATTCTGAAGGCGGAGCGTAAGGTGTACGCGACGACCGATCCTGCACACGCCCGCACGCTCGTGCGCATGCACAAGCCGGACGCGGCGATCATCGATCTGCGCCTCGGGGACGAATCCGGTCTCGATCTGATTTGCGATCTTCGCAAGCTGCACCCCGGCGTGAAGATCGCGATGCTGAGCGGCTATCTCTCGGTCACGGTAACGATGGCCGCGGTCAAAGCAGGCGCCGAGCTCGTGCTGTCCAAGCCGTTCGGTCCGCGCGAGATCATCCGTCACCTCGAAGAGGGCACGTCACCGGAGCCCGACATTTACGAAACACCGACCTTGCAGCGGGTGGAGTGGGAGCACATCAATCGTGTCGTCGCGGATGCTGACGGGAACCTCTCCGAGGCCGCTCGTCGTCTAGGCATCTACCGGCACACGTTGCAACGACGGCTCAACAAGAAGCCGCCGAAGGCAGGCCGTTAGTGATCCAGCATCTCAGCATTCTCGCATCGGGCGACTCTGCCGCCACCCTTCTCGCGGATCGGCTCGAGTCTTCGATCACCATTGGCTTCACCGAACGTGTCGACCTCGCCGACCGGCTCGCGGAGCTGGCGCTCGTCTTGCCCCGCCAGCCGCGCACGCTCGATCTCGTCGGCCTCACCAGTCGCGACAAGCTGCTCTCGTTCCACGGCCGACCGCTCGATACGAGCGTTGCGCGCGTACGCGCGTTTTATCGCGAGCTCACGGAGCAGGGCATCCTCGCGCAGCTCGGCATCACGGCGATGCGCCTGGTCGGCTGCTGTAGCGCAGTCGGCGAACCTGCACTCCGGACGATCTCGACGCTGTCCGAGATCGTCGGTCTCGAAGTCACGGGCACCCAGGACCTCGTCTCGATCGAAGACTTCGAGCCCACCGGCTTCACGACCACCTCGACGCGTGACTGGTCGGAGAAGGGCGTGCTGCTCGATCTCGATGCGTTGCGACCCGAGCCACTGACGACGCGCGCGCGGCCAGTCAGCCAGGCCGCAGGCCGCGACGTTCTCGCCCACGTGCGGCGCAACGCTGGCGTGGCGCTGCCCTTCCTGCTGGCGGTGCCTCATGCCGAGCTCGCGCTGCCAAGTGTGACGGCAGGTCTGTACTACCGCCTCGAGATTCTCCTCGATTACGAGCTCGTCCGCGCAGATCTCCGCGGTAGCTCGGTCGTGTTCCCGGTCGACGACCCGCGCGCGCTGCGTACGCTGCTCGAAGCTTGAGGCGAACCGCCGCGGCGCTACTTTGTCACCGGCGGCGCGACGGTCTTGGGTCTCATCACGCCGAAGATCACCTTTTTCGGATCGAAGAAGTGCTTCGCAGCGGCTTTGACATTGTCGCTCGTGGCACGCGCCGCCATCGCATCGGCGTCGGTCATCGCTTCGAAGTCATCGCCGGACCACAGCGACTCGTGGATCGCCTGGATCCACCAGGCGTTCTCCTTGATGTTGGTCTCGTGCTCCCGCTTGATCTGCTCGCGGACCTTGGCGAGATACGCATCGGTGACGCCGTCCTCCGAGATCTTGGCGATCTCGGTGTAGGCGGCCTGCTTGAGCTTGTCGACGTTCTGCGGATCGCAGGTGAAGCTGATCTCGAAGTCACGACGCTGCTCGGGCTCGCGGGTCATCGATGCGAACACCCCGACCCCGTAGACGCCGCCCATGTCCTCGCGCATGACCTCGCGGAGGCGAATACCGAGGACCTTCGTGAGGATCTCCGCGTCGCGCTCGGCGTCGAGCGACCACGTGTCGCTAGCGGTGACATTGATCATCACGTGGCTCTTCGGCTCGGTGCCAGCGAGGATGGTCTTGGTCACCGGGCCGTTCGCGAACTTCACCCCGATGTTCTTCCACTGGCTCTTCTTGCCGGTGCTCGGGAGCGAAGCGAGGTAGGTCGCGACGAGCGGCCTGAGTACCTTCGGATCGACGTTGCCGACGAACGTGAACGTGAAGTTGGAGAAATCGCTGTAGCGCGACTTGAAGACGCTGATTGCCTTGTCCGGATCGACCGCGTCGAGCATCGCGATCGTCTGCGGACGGTGGCGAAAGTGGTTGTTCGAGCGCAGCGTGCTCAGCTGCTCCCAGAACTGCATCTCCGGCAGCACGGAGCGATGGCGGATCCACTCGCCCTGATCATGCTTCCATGCCGCGAATGCGCGCGCGTCTTTGCGCGGCGCGGTCATCCGCAGGTAGGCAAGCTGCATCATCGTCTCGAGGTCGGCCGGGCGAGTCGAGCCGTTCACCGTCTCGGCGAGCTCACTGTAGCCAGTGCTGACGTTGACGAGGTGACCGGCGAGCACCTTCTCGAGCGAGATCGGATCGAGCTCGCCGACCCCCATCGAGGTGAGCAGGCCCGAGAACCGGACCTGGCCGTAGTCGGTGTCGCTGAGCAGCGACGTGCCGCCTTTCTGCCAGACGTCGAACAGGATCTCGTCGTTCTGGAACGTCGTCGATTTGACGATCACGCGGATGCTATTGGATAGCGTCCACACGGTCGCGCCGAGCTTCGCGTCGAACGTCTCGTTCGTGATCGTACCGGGCTTCGGCGGCTGCGCGATCAGCGGCTTGTCTGTACCGACGTCTTTCCACGCTTCGAGCGGCGCGCTGCTCGAAGCCTCGACGAGCTGGCGAACCTCGGCTTCGGTCGGCATCGGCGTGGTGGTGCCCGAGGCGATGGCGATCACGCGACCCGTGCTCGTGCTCCACGATTTCGCGAGATGGTTGAGCTCGTCGAGGGTGACCGACGCGAGCACCTCCTTGGTGTACGCGTTCTCGAGCACGCGGCCGCCCATCTGCTCCTTCTCGAAGAAGTTACGCGTGATCTCGTCGGCGAGATCCGTGTCCTGGGTCTTGTCCCATTCCTTCATCTCCTTGTCGCTGCTGGCGAGAGCACGCAGCTTGCCGCGATCGAGCTCGGTCTGGACGAAGCCGAACTTCTCGACGCGTGCGCTCTCCTTCAGCAGTGCTGCGAGCGCCTCCTTGACCTTGCCTTCCTTTGCTTGCGCTTGGCGGGTGTACGCATCGCCGCCGCGCACCCCGCCGCCGCCGGTCGAGCTACCGGCGAACATGAACGGCGCATCGGGCTCGAGGCCGAGCTCCGAGAACCTTGCGCCCATCATCTCGTTGTAGAGATTTTCGAGGACGAACCGGCGGAAGTCACCCTTTGTCAGCTCGGGGCGATGACCGAGCTTGTCGGTGATCGAGACCTGGGTGAAAGGAAACTCCGCATCGGTCGCGATCGTGATGGCGGTTGGTTGATCGTGCGGTACCGCCGGCTGCGCGCGCGGGCGTTCGGTCGTCGGGTTCTTCAAATCGCCGAACCGGGTCTGGATCACCTTCTCCATCTCGGCGGGATCGAAATCACCAACTGCGATCACCGCCATGTTGTCGGGGCGATACCAGTCCTTGTAGAACTTAGCGATCGTATCGCGCTTCGCGGTCTTCAAGATCTCGGGCAAGCCGATCGGTAGGCGCTCGGCGTACTTCGAGCCGGCGAACATCACGGGCCATTGCTTCGCGTTGATGCGCTCGAACGCGCCACGTCCGGTGCGCCATTCTTCGAGTACGACACCGCGTTCTTTTTCGACCTCGACCGGATCGAACGTCACGTCGCCGGCCCAGTCGCGAATGATGTCGACGCCCTTCAGCAGGATCGTCTTGTCGTCGGTCGGCACGGTCAGCTGATAGACGGTCTGATCGAAGCTCGTGTACGCGTTGAGGTCGGCGCCGAAATCCATGCCGATTTTCTCGATGTAGTTGACGATGTCCTGCTTGGGGAACCGCTGGGTCCCGTTGAAGGCCATGTGCTCGACGAAGTGCGCGAGCCCGCGCTGATCATCGTCCTCGAGGACCGAGCCGGCATTGACCGCGAGCCACAGCGCCGCGCGCTGCTCGGGCTTGCCGTGCTTCATCACGTAGTACGTCAGGCCATTCGCGAGATGGCCGACCTTGATCCGTGGATCGATCGGCGTGGCCTCGGCCATCGGATCGGCGGGACCCACGACGGGCTGCGACGGCGACGCACCCGGATCGGGCCGATACTCCGCCACAGGCGCTTGCTTGCCACCGCACGCAAACGCAAAAACGAACGCGAGTCCCCAGCGACGCCATCTAGTCCGACGATCGTGCATATAATTCTCCGACATCCGATTGCGACAAAGAGTTGAAAGCCCGGCCCCCAGTGTAAACGCATGACAACACGAGAGCCCTGTACGGCAGCTGATGTCTGCGGGTCACGTTGCTACCGGCGCGTGCCGGGCTGACATTCCCTACTGAGGAATCGACGGATCGGGTTGCGGGAGCTGGACGTCGGGCGCATCGCTCTCACCACCGCCGAGTAGCGAATCGATCGCGGGCACGATGATCGCCGAGGCAATTCCGAGCGCGGCGGCAGGAATCATCAAGCCGCCTTGGCCCGCCTGGAAGTCCGCCGCGAACGGTGCACTCGAAGCGCTCGCCGCGATCGCCTTCGCAGGATCGTTGGCCTTGCCCGTGACGATGTCGGCGCCCGAGATCGCGGCGATCCTCATCGCGAGGTCGGGAGGGTTGGCCCACACGGTGCGGATCACGCCGCGCATCTTCATCCCTTTCGCATCGACCTTGATGCCGATGCCGAGCTCGTTGACGAGCGAGATGGCATGAATCGTGGCCGAACCCTCGGCCCGAACGTCCGTGAGCGACGGTACGACACCCGTGAGGTTCAGCATCGAGCCGCGACCCCAGATTACCGCGGTCCAGTCACCATGCGCGAGCTCAGCGCCGATCGGCGTGAGCGCGACGTTCGCCGCTTTCGTGACGGCGCCTCGATGTTGCCCGACGCGCAGCGCCTTGCCCGCTGTATCGACCCACGCTTCGAGCTGCAGCGTGTTCGCGCTCGGGATCTTGAACCGGCACGCGTCCTTCGGTTGCTCGTCCGTGAGATCGAGGATCATCGCGAGATCCTTGCACGCCGCGAGCGCGGTCGTCGCGGGCGCGAGATCGACGAGCGGCGCGGTGATCTGGATATCGACCGAGCCCGCCGGGATCACGGCGCTGACCGGTCCCCCGAGCGACTTCGCGAATGTATCGAACGTGACGCCGCCCGCGAGCGGCGCGGCCGGCAGCGCACCGGTCAGCTTGGCGATGTCCGCCGCGACAAAGCCCGTTGCGTTCGTCGCGTCGATTTTCGGTGCCGTCACGCCGGAGAGGATGGCGAGCGTACCCGTCGGCTGACCGGTCCACACGCCCCGCGCCGCGACCTGACCCCGCGTGACCTCGAACGCGAGCCCGAGATCACCGGGCGCGCCACCGAACAGCGGCAGTTGCGGCGCGTAGAGCTCGACATCACCACGACCACCCGCGAGCTCCGCCGCCTTGCCTCTGAGCGCACCCTTGCCGATGCGATCGAATAGCTTGTCGTTCGTCGCGCACACGTAGTAGCCGCGCAGTGGCTTGCACGTGTTGCCGTTCAGCAAGTCCCCATCGGTCGGAGTCTTGCCGCGCGCGCCGTGCTTGGTCGCCATGAACTTGTCGCGATCGCCGACCGGCATCACGCCGATCACGCCGTCGTTCGTGATGAACATCGCGAAGCCCTTGTCGGCCGCGAGTCCTGCATCGGCGGGTTGCCCGTTCGCCTTGCCCAGGAGCGCCGCGATCAGTGCCTGCGCCGTGCCCTTCATCGGCGCGAAATCGGGGTTCGCGGTGAGCTGCTGCGCGGTGGTGACCGCATCGAACACGAGCCCGATCGCCTTGGGCGTGGCGACGATACCGACCTGGGTGCCATCGGGAGCCAGGTCCCACAAAGCGTCGGTGTTGCCCGGGCCGTCGGGGGCGCTATCGAGCAACGACGGGTTCTTGCAGGCCGCCGCGGTGGCCAGGACGATCAGCCAGGTACGCATGGGCCGGGTTTTAGTATGGAAGCCAGTACAATATGTTCGGTGACCGGCGCTTATCTCGAGCATCCTGACAAGGCCGGCATCCCCAAGGACAAGCGCCGGCTAGGCGTTCTGCTGCGCCTCATCGCCCTCGTCAAGCCGCACCGCTGGCGGTTCGTGCTCGCGGTCGTCACGCTGATCGCGGCTTCGGCGATCACGCTGACGTATCCACAAGCCGCGAGCTACGCGATCGACGTCGGCATGCACTCGAAGAACAAGGGCGACCTCGATCTGATCACGATCGCGTTGCTCGGGCTGTTCGCCGTCAACGCGGTGCTCGTGTGGATGCGCCACTACAGCATCAGCTGGCTGGGCGAACGCGTCGTCGCGGATCTGCGCGGCATGGTCGTCGATCGGCTGATCATGCTGCCCCTCTCGTGGTTCTACGAGCGGCGCTCCGGCGAGCTCGTGGGTCGGCTCGCCTCGGATGTCACCGTCGTCGAGGACGTCGTTGGCTCGGATCTCTCGATGGCGACGCGCAACGGCATCCAGATGCTCGGCGCCCTCGTGATGCTGTTCGTGATCGACGTCAAGCTCACGCTCTTGATGCTCGCGATCGTGCCGCCGATCGTCCTGTCGACGATGGTGTTCGGTCGCAAGATCCGAGTGATGACGCGCGGCGTGCAAGATCAGCTCGCCGAGGTCTCCGGCCAAGTCCAGGAATCGGTCGGCGCGATCGCGACCGTGCAAGCGTTCGTGCGCG
This sequence comes from Kofleriaceae bacterium, assembly GCA_043759355.1. GTDB lineage: Bacteria > Myxococcota_A > Polyangia > Haliangiales > Haliangiaceae > JABFXX01. Next base: position 1,566 of record JAYVLQ010000077.1, on the reverse strand, counting down.
AGACCTACGAAGCGAAGAAGTATCGCAGCGGCGTCGATCGCGCCTTCCAGAAGACGCTCGAGCTCGTGAAGTGGCGCGCGTGGTTCTTCTCGACCGCGATGACCGCGGGCTACCTCGGCATCGCCGCGGTGGTCTGGCTTGGCGGCCGCGCGTTGATCGACGGTCGCCTGACGCCCGGCCATCTCACCTCGTTCTTCCTGTACACGTTCATCGTCGCCGGTGCGGTCGCCGATCTTGCGGGCCTGTGGGGCTCGCTCCAGCGCGCCGCGGGTGCGACCGATCGCTTGTTCGCGGTGATCGATACGGTCCCCGACATTCGAGATCCCGAAACAGTGACGCCCCTTCCTCCAGGTCGCGGACGGATCACTCTCGAAGGCGTGAGCTTCAGCTATCCCGCACGCCCCGAGGTCGCAGTGCTCGATCGCGTCGATCTCGAGATCGCGCCTGGCGAATGCATCGCCGTCGTCGGCCCCTCCGGCGCGGGCAAGTCGACGATCTTGTCGCTCCTCTACCGGTTCTACGATGTCGACGCGGGTCGCGTCCTTCTCGAAGGTGTCGACGTTCGCGACCTCGCCCTCTCCGAGCTCCGAGGCGCACTCGCGATGGTCGCGCAGGAGCCGGTCCTGTTCTCGGGTTCGATTCGCTACAACATCGCCTACGGCAAGGCCGACGCGAGTGAGGCCGACATCATCCAGGCCGCAAGAGATGCCAACGCGCACGACTTCATCTCCGGCTTTCCCGAGGGCTACGACACCGTGATCGGCGAGCGCGGCACGAAGCTCAGTGGTGGTCAGAAGCAACGCGTCGCGCTGGCGCGTGCACTGCTCTCGAACCCGCGCGTGCTGATCCTGGACGAGGCGACCTCGAACCTCGATGCCGAAAGCGAAGCTGCGGTTCAGGCCGCGCTCGCGCGGATCATGGAGAACCGCACCACGATCATCGTGGCGCACCGGCTCTCGACCGTGCGCGATGCCGATCGGATTATCGTCATCGAAGGCGCAAAGATCGTCGAGCAGGGCGCGCATGAAGAGCTCATGGAGCGCCGGGGGATTTATCGCCGGCTCGTCGAGCATCAGCTGATCGCCGACCGCGCGATGAACTGACGGCGGAGCACGATGCTCGCTGTTCCGCGTGGCTGCAGTGCAGCGAGCCTCGGCGATCTTCCGGCGCCCATTCCGGCCGCACAGATGCGACGGCTGAGGTAAAGCCCCGACATGTAGAGCACTTGCTTATCCGGCCGGACCGATCACGCGCCACTGCGATCCCAGCCCATCGCATGACGAGCGCGCTCATCCATCGTTCCCGTCAGCAAGCACCACTTCGGTCGGACTAGCTGCTCGGTGCCCACTGCTGACGTAGATCACGTCGCCGAGATCGTGTCGGTCGCAAATCGACCGTGTTCGATCGACTTTTTTAAACGCGAGCAACTAGTCCTACGCAAACGAGGTCCCACGTGGGGCATGGACTGTTGTCCGGCTTTCGGACAGTGTGCGACTCGAGAAGATCTACGCTAGACGATTCACACCATTGCCGGCGGTCTTTCGTTGACGCGATCTATCGCGGCGC
>JAYVLQ010000076.1:0-11173 GCA_043759355.1 Kofleriaceae bacterium | reverse complement strand
CGTCGTTCCGATCGCGTGATCGGTAGTACTGTCGCGCACCCTGTCCATGGACGCCGCGCCACCGACCCACCGCCCACCACCGCCGTGGCTGTTCCTGTTCACCTGCATTCCGTACGGCGTCGCTGGCACGTTCTCCGGCGTGCTGATGCCGTACCTCGCGAAGCGCGCGCATTTCGAACTCGACTCGATCGGGTGGTTCGTCACGCTCCTGTTCATCCCGAGCTTCTTGCAGTTCCTGTACGCGCCCGTTGTCGATTTCGGTCCGCGCCGCAAGTACTGGCTGATCTTGCTTTCGTTCCTCGCGGCGCTGTCGCTGTTCGGCGCGCTGCAGATGCCGCTTCCGGCCAATCGGAATGCCTTTCTTGCCTTTGCGTTTGCAGCGCAGGTGTTCGCCGGTTTGATCAGTAGTGCCAACGGCGGCCTCATGGCGACGCTCCTCACCGACGCACAACGAGGCAAAGCCGGCTTCTGGTACAACACCGGCAACCTCGCAGCCGGCGGTATCGCCACCGCGATCGCGATCTATCTTACCGGCCACGGCTACAGTGACACCACGGTCGGCCTCGTCGTCGCCACGCTGATGTTTGTGCCGTCGCTCAGTGCTCTAGCGCTCGACGAGCCGATGCGCGTGAAGAGGCACAGCCTCGCAGCCGCGCTCGCGAACCTGATACGAGAGATCGGAGACATCCTGCTCACGAGCGCGGGGCTTACCGGCCTGCTCCTGTGCTTGTCGCCGGTCGGGACCGCGGCGCTCACCAACCTTTTCAGCGGCATCGCTTCGAACTACGTCGCGCACGATATCGCGGCCGACCTCGCAAAGCTGTCGAAGGTAGCCGCAGACAAACTGCTCGACGAGAAAGTCTCCGAGCTCGTCGCGTTCGTCAGCGGCCCCGTCGGCCTCGTTCTGATGGCGGTCGGTGCCTTCATCGGTGGCTTCCTCTGCGATCGGACGAATCGCCGCGCGATGTACCTGTTGTCGGGCGTGCTCACGGCGATCGTCGGCATCGGGATGGCGATCTCCCCCCCATCACAGTTGACGTTCATCATTGGCGCGCTGGCCTACGCGCTCGTCACGGGGTTTTGTTACGCCGCGTTCACCGCGACCGTGCTCGAGACGATCGGCACCGGCAGCAAGTCCGCGTCGACTCGCTACTCGCTGTTCACTGCCGCGGGCAATGCGGCGATCGCGTACACCGGCCTCGTCGATACGCGCTTCGAAAAGCATCACGGTGTTGCAGGCGTTGTCGGCAGCGATGCCGCGCTCAACATCATCGGCGTGGTCGTCCTCGGCTTCGTGTTCTGGCGCCTCGGCTCGTTCGGCAAGACCAAGCACGTCGCCACCACAGGCTAACTAACTGACGAGCGCGTTCGCTCCGCGAGCGTCCACGCACTCAAACGGCGCTCGCTGTGGCGCGGTGACAGCTCGTACGCTGCTCATCACTTGCGAATGTGATGCACCGCGATCATCGGCCAGCAGGTCGTGCAACGCCGGCCGCGATACTTGTGACCACTCGAACACAATCGCCAGCCATCCAGCTTGATCATACGTGACCAGGCCAATCCAATTCGCGTGCCCGTGCCTGGCTCGGAGGTTGCTCGTCGCAACAACATGGATTTATGGCCGATGCGTACCCAGGGCGTGTATTACATCGCGAGTGGATTGTGGCCCGTCGTCGCGATCGGGCATTACATGCGTGCGACCGGGCAAGAAAGTCACGGTGCGGTGGCGCAGGTGCTGGGAGGTGTTCTCGCCGGGCTCGGCGTAGCGCTCGTAGCGGGGCTGGTGCCACCTCGTGCGCGAACGTGGGTCGGTGCAGGTACGGCGATCGCGCTCGGTGCCGGCGGCACTTACTTCGCGGTGCGCGGTAAAGGACTCCCGGTGAACCTCACGGATTCGCTGGTGCAGGCCGCCTTCGCGGTGTCATGGCTCGCGAAGCGCTCGCGCTGAACGGATCTCGACGACGATCGCGAGTCCGCACCGCAAGCGTGGGAGAGCGGCCGCGACTTTTACTGCCAGTATGACTACTGGTTCGACCCGAGTTGAGCGGTCCGCGTGAGCTTGCCGCGCAAGAACGCCATCACCGGCTTCTCGAAGTACAGATGGATCAATACCGCGAGCGCACTCGTGAGTGCGAGCAAGAACGCGATCAGCGGGACCACCATGTACGGTCCGAGATCGCGCTTGCCGACGACGACGCGCAGCACGGTGTAGATGATGTACGGGTGGATCAAGTAGACGATGTAGCTCGCCTCGCCGACGAGGAAGATCAGCTTGTTGTTGGTCGTGAAGCCGTAGTGCTTCTCGATCAGTAGCGCGCTGAGCACCAGCACGAACGACGGTACGCCCGCGACGAGCACCCGATAGTAGTCGAACCAGCGGTACTCGCCGTAGCCGATGAACGCGAGCGATGCGACGACCAGTAACAGCAGCACCGCCCTCGGGGGCTTCAGGGCATCGATCGAGAACAGGTAGAACACGGCGATGCCGAAGCCGAACTCGAGCACGATCGGCCGCGCCCAAAACGTGAGGATCGCGTTGTCGATGCCGGCGAGGTGAATCACCGCGCAATACGCCGCGATCAGGACCGCGCAGATCATCGGCGAGCGTTTCTGATCGATTTGCAGCGCGAGTGCGAACCAGAGGTAGAAGAACATCTCGAAGTTCAGCGACCAGCCGAGCACCAGCGTCGGGAATTGTTCGCCATGCGGAGGCATGCGCGGGATGAACGCGAGCGAGGCACCGAGCTGCTTCCAATCAGCTTGCGTGGTGTGAAGGAGGCCTGGCTTGACGAGCACGATCGCGAATACGAACAAGGTGGCGGCCCAGTAGAACGGCACCACGCGAACCACGCGCCGCACCAGGAATTGATCGGGCTTCTTCGAGCCGATGTACGCGATGATGAAGCCGCTGATCACGAAGAACACGTCGACCCCGCGGCTCCCGATATTCGCCTCGAGGTCGAGGCCCGCCTCCGAGGTGATATGGTAGTAGACGACGCCGAGCGCAGCGATCACGCGCAGGACGTGGAGGTTGTACAACATCGTCGCGGCGAGCTTATCACCGTGCAGACCACCGCTCGCTTTGTGATCTAGGATGGCGCATGGTTTCGAGCTTCACGCACCGCGGTCGTCGTGTGGCCTATCGCGAATACGGCACCGGCGCGCGCGCGATCGTGATGACCCACGGCCTCCTGATGGACAGCCGGATGTATGCGCGGCTCGCACCATCACTGGCTCGCTTCGGTCACCGCGTGATCACACCGGATATGCTCGGCCACGGCGAGTCCGATCAACCGCACGACATGATCGCGTATTCGATGCAGCAGTACGGCGAGGACGTGATCGCGTTGCTCGATCATCTCGGCATCGAGCAAGCCGTCATCGGCGGCACTTCGCTCGGCGCGAACGTCGCGCTCGAGGCCGCGGTGCTCGCCCCCGAGCGCGTGCGTGCCCTCGTGCTCGAGATGCCGGTGCTCGAGAATGCGCTGCCTGCCGCCGCTGCCGCATTCGTGCCTCTCGCGCTCGCGCTGCGCGTCAGCCATCGCTCGATGGCCGTGGTCGCGAGGATCATGCGTCGCGTTCCGCGCTCGCACCTGATCGTCGACACGATGATCGATTTCTTGCGGCGCGATCCGGTCGCCTCGCTCGCCGTGCTCGACGGCTTGATCTTCGGCCGGGTCGCGCCGCCGATCGAGGCGCGGCGGGCCCTCGCGCAACCCACGCTCGTGATCGGTCATCCGTCCGATCCGATTCACCCGTTCAGCGATTCCGATCGGATCGCGCGCGAGCTCGCCGATACGCACCTCGTGACCGCGAGCTCGATTGCCGAGTGGCGCATTCGCCCATCGCGGCTCGATTCCGAGCTCCGCGCCTTTCTCGACGGGGTCTGGGCGTAGACCTTACTTCTTCGTGGGCGCGGCCGGAGCCGCCGTCGGCCTGCTGTCCGACGCGACTACCAGTCGGTCGAGAGCGCGGCATCGGGCGCTGGGTCGGTCACGATGTCGAAGCCTTGGCTGTACATCGACCAGTGCAGCGGTGTGTGGAGATCGAGGTTGCCCGCGGTGACGAGCGGTCCCCACATCGTGTCGGCGCGACCGACCGATCCGTCGCTGGCGTGACCCGAATCGGCGAGGATCGAAGCGCGATACGCGGCGACAAAGGCATTCAGATACGTGACCTCGTCGCCGCCCAGAGCGGGCGTCATCGCGACGTGCTTTGCGGCCGCGACATCGTGGGTGAGGCTCGGAGTGCCGCCGTAGCCATTCAAGATCGAATCGTCAACGTAGAGCGCCTGGCCGAGGACGCCAAGCCCGTCGGCTTGCGCGAGCTCGCGCGCGGGATCGAACGCGGTGACATCGAAATCATGTTGCTGCGCGTTCTCGAACATTCCGTCGGCGGCGGCCGTCGCCCAGTCGTTGCAGAACGATCCGACTGCATCGATTGCGGTGTGGCTACCGGTACCGGCGTTGGCCGCGTTCTGCAGCGCCGTGGTGTACTTCTTCAGCACGTTCGTTGCTTCGGCGGTGTTGTAGTAGAGAACCACGCCGAGCACGCCGGGACCGTCGTCGATGGTCGCGCCGGCCGAGTTGGTGGTGAAGCCGGCGATACCGGTGGTGTAGCCGCGGCCATCGTGGATGTCTTGGCAGTACGGATAGGCGGTCGTCCAATCGAGCGCGGATTGCTCCGCCGAGTTGACCATCTCGAGGAAGATCTGCTTCTTTACGGGAGTCGCGAGGGTCGCCGCGTCGTCGACCCGAGAATCGAGGTGCGAGCTCGCGTCGATGGAGAGAGCCGAGCTGCGATGGCAACCGAAGAGTGCGAACGCGAGCAGGATCTTCACCGCGCCAGGATAGCCGAAGCCACCGACGCCCCCTCGACAAATCCGGTACGTACGAGATTGCTCGCGTAATCTCGATGACTCGAAGTTGCCCGAGCAGGTAGCGCACGAACCGGATTTGTTAACAGGTTCGCACGTACGAGCGCACGAAGCCGGCGGCGCGCGGCGAGCGCAGTTTCGTTTCGCTCCCGCGGCTCGAGCGGGCTCTCATGCGCTTCAATGAGTCGCGTGATGAACGTGCTACGCCTCGAGCGGCTCCCGGGCCACCGTTTCAAGGCGGTTCACCCCACACGGCGTAGCCTCGATCACGGTAACGAGCTCTTCACAATCATCCGGTTGCACGCGACCGCATTGAGGCGTGACATGCAGCGAAATGCGACGAGGAATAGCTGTTGTCGTACTCCTCGCGTTTCAGATCGCGCACGCGGACGACGCGCCTCCGATTCCCGAGCCCGCTGCAGAGCCCGCCGTCCCAGCACCCACCGTTCCGGCACCCGAGGTGTACACGCCGCCCGAAGTGGTGACCTCGCCCGTCGTCGAGCCGATCCAGCCGATCCAGCCGATCCGTCTGAGAGAAGATCACCGGGTCGCTGCGGGTCTCACACTCGCGGGCGCGTACACGTTGTTCGGCGGCTGGATGTACCTGGCGTGGTACCGCCAGCACAAACCGCTCTCGCAATTCAAGTGGGGCGGCGACGACGAGAAGTGCACATCGACCCTCTCCCGCTGCGGGCTGATCGGCTGGGCGGGCGATACGACGTACGCTGGCGGCGAGGACAAGTTCGGTCACGCGTGGTCGACGATGGCGCTCGCGCGCGGCGGCGCCGAGCTGCTGTACCAGTGGGGTGGCTTCAATCGCACGACCTCGATGCTCGTGGGCACCGGGCTCGCCGAGCTGCTGTTCATTGGCGTCGAAGTTCGCGATGGCTTCTTCTTCGAGTTTTCCTTCAGCGATCTCGGTGGTGACACGGTCGGTGCGCTCGCCGCGCTCGCGCTCATGCAGTGGCCGCGGCTCGACGAGATGTTCGACTTTCGCGTCCAGTACTTCCCGAGCGATATCTATCTGCGCAAGCTGAGCGGGAGCTCGCCCTGCCCGACCGGTGGTTGTTCGCGCTGGAACATCGCCGAGGATTACTCCGGTCAGACCTACTTGCTCGCATTTCACCTGAGCTCGATCCACGCGCTGCGCGACATGGAGTACGGCACGTTCTCGCGCTTCGTCGATCTGACGCTCGGCTTCGATACGCGCAACTACAAGCCGCCCCTGGATGCGAGCTCGACGGCGGTGCCCAAGCAGCAGATGTTCATCGGCGTCTCGCTGAACGCGCAAGGCGTATTCGACTGGCTGCTCGACGATCATCACAGAACGGCCAAGAAGATCACACACGGCATGTTCGAGATATTCAACCTCCCGTTCACGTCGCTGCCGGTGCTCGAGCACGACCACTCGCCCACCGGGACGGTGATGGGAGGCGGCGCCTGACGCCCTGGCTTGACTCGCTCCGACCACGCTGAGATGGTCGGTATCGCCACGTGGTTGAACCGGCCGACGACGAGATTCTGCCGCCGGATACCCACGTAGGCGACTACCGGATCCGGGCCCTCGTCGACGAGGGCGCGATGGGCCGGGTTTACCTCGCGCAAGACATGACGCTCGGCCGGCGCGTCGCGCTCAAGCTGATCAAGCACCACTCGGCGAACCCGGCCGATGTCCAGCGCTTCCTCGACGAGGCGCGCGCGACCGCGAGCTTTAGCCACCCACATGTCGTGACGCTGCACGGCGTTGGCGAGTTTCGCGGCCGGCCCTACTTCGCGCTCGAGTATCTCGACGGTGAATCACTGCGCCATCGCATCACGCGCGAGCGTATCCCCGAGCCCGAGGCGATCCGGATCCTGCGCAGCGTCGCCGAGGCGATCAGCGATGCGCATCGCCGCGGCCTCGTCCACGCGGATCTGAAGCCCGAGAACGTCGTGCTCCCGCGCGACGGCCGCACGCGCGTCGTCGATTTCGGCCTCGCGAAGCTCGTCGGCACCGATGCGCGCGCCGCCTCGGGAACGCCCGCCTACATGGCACCGGAGCGCTGGCACGACGAGCCGCCGACCGTCGCGATCGATGTGTGGGCGCTCGGCGTGATGCTGTACGAGCTGTTCGACGGCATGCGGCCGTTCTCCGATGCCGAGCTGATGTCGCTCGGCTACGCGAAGAAGTTGCCCGAGCTGCCGCAAAAGCACGCGGCGACGCGATGGTTCGCCCTGGTGCGCGACTGCCTCGTGATCGATCCGGCTGCTCGGCCGTCCGCGGAGATCGTGGTGCGCCGGCTCACGCAGCTGCTCGATCAAGATCCGACGACCGACGACACCCGCTGCCCGTTTCCAGGACTCTCGGCGTTCACGTCGGATGATTCGGAGAACTACTTCGGTCGCGAGAGCGAGCTCGATGCCGTCGTCGAGCTGATCCGCGAACAACCACTGATCCCGATCATCGGCGCCTCGGGCATCGGCAAGTCGTCGTTCGTGTACGCCGCGCTGTTGCCGCGGCTCGACGAGAGTGGCCGCTGGAACCGTGTCACGATGCGTCCCGGTTCGAATCCGTACGCGAGCCTCGTCGCCGCGCTCGGCTTGCCACGCGACCAAGCAGCCGCGCTCGCCGCGAATCCGGCAAGGCTCAGCCTGTTGCTCGCCGAGCACGCGCGCAAGCGCGATACCAAGACGCTTCTCTTCGTCGATCAATTCGAAGAAGTGTTCACGCTCGCCGGCGACGACGCGCTCGGCTTCTGCGAGTGCCTCGCAGGAAGTGCAACGGCCGACGAGCCCTGGCGCATCGTGCTCACGATCCGCGATGACTTCGTGGGGCGGTTGACCGAGTCCAAGGCGATGCGCGCGCACTTCGGTGCAGTCGCGTCGCTGACCGCGATGAGCACGAGCGAGCTGCGCGATGCGATCGTGCGCCCGCTGAGTGGGGTCGGATTCACCCTCGACGACACCGCGCTCGCGAATCGCATCGTCTCGGAGGTCGAGACCCAGCCAGCGTGTCTGCCGCTGCTCCAGTTCGTGTGCCGGGCGCTGTGGGAGCGCCGCGACGAGCACGGCAAGCGCCTGCTCGCGCGGGAACACGACGCGATGGGTGGAGCGACCGGCGCGCTCTCGACCCACGCCCAGCGCGTGCTCGCGCAGCTGACGCCCGATCAGGTTCAGACCGCGCGCACGCTGTTGTTGAAGCTCGTCAACCCGGATGGCACGCGCCGGCCTCGGCTACGCGGCGAGCTCGTCGACGGTATTGCCGATGCGCCGGTGGTTCTCGACCGCTTGCTCGATCATCGCTTGCTCGTCGCGAGCCGCGATCTCGAGGGCACCGATTCGCGGATCGAGCTCGCGCACGAAGCGCTCGCGACAACCTGGCCGCAGCTCGTGCGCTGGCTCGACGAGAGCTACGAGCAGCGCGTGCTGGTCTCGGATCTCGATCAAGCCGCCGAGCTGTGGGAGCGCCGCGGCCGACGCAGTGAAGAGACCTGGACCGGTGGTGCGCTCGGCGAAGCGGTGCGCAAGCTCGACCAGTGGGGCGTGACCCTACCGTCACGCTCGTGCGAGTTCATCCAGGCTGGAAAGCTCCGCGAAGCGGCGGGCCGGCGCCGGAGAAGGCTGATCGCGATCATCACGATCGCGACGTTGAGCGCCGCGGCCGTGGTCGCGATCGTGGCCGCGCTCGCGTTCAAATCCAAAGAACAGGCCGCCATCGCGGCAAACGAGCAGATCCGCCTCGCTGCTTCGGACATGGGTCGGTTCGAGCTTCATCTCGTACCGTTCGACGAGCACCTGGCGAACGTTCGTGCACCGATCACGTGGCGGATGTTCGCGTACGACCCACGCGATCCCTTCTCGATCGGCAAGGAGCTTACCCAGGTGGTGCGTGGTCCGCCGCGCTGGAACAAGGGCAAGCTCGTCGAGACCGTAGAAGCACGGGCCGGCGCTGTGATCATGCAGGTCGAGCGAGGTGATTGCCCGCCGAGTACGATCTTTGTGCGCCGTCTGCCGGGCTTCGAAGAGCGCGCGACGCCATCGACGGTGCGCTTGCGCATCCCGACCTGTGCCGCTTCGAAGGCGAACACCGTCACGATTCCTGCGGGGCCATTCATCGCCAATGTCGATGCAGACGACGGAGGCACCAACGACGGGCCTGCAATTCTTCCCGACTACGCGATCGATCGCACCGAAGTCACCCGCGCCGCCTTCGACATCTACGGCTCGATGGAAGCGACCACGGGCGATCGCGCTGCACCACAAGCGTTCTTGGGCGCCGGTGATGTGACGAGGCTTCCGGTCACCGGTATCAGTTTCGTCACTGCGCGCAACTACTGCCGCTATCTCGGCATGGATCTGCCGACGGTCGCGCAGTGGCAGAAAGCGTTTCGCGGTGGGCTAGAGAACAATCCCGCTCCGAGACGTCGCTTTCCATGGATCAAAGCGACCAGCGCGCATCCAGCGAACCTCGCAGACGCGGGCGCGAAGCTCGCGCCTCCAGGAAGCTTCGTCGACGACACGAGCCCGTACGGAATCGTCGATCTCGCTGGCAATGTGAGCGAGTGGTCGCGCGACGTGAACTCGTTCGGCGAATATCGCGGCCTGCGGATCGTGCTCGGCTCGAACGTCCAAACCTCGCCCGAAGCCGGCGATCACGCAATCTACTGGCGCAACTCGCGCATCGATGGCTATCTCGATTTGGTGATCGGGATGCGCTGTGTCACCCAATAACGACGGTCTTCCTGATCTTCATGATGTTCGCCATGCGCGCGTCGTTCTCCGGTGCCGGTGCATCGATCGCGGCGAGTGACGAGTACAGGAACCGCAGCTCCTGTGTCGTGACGAACCCATCCGCGTCGAATGCGGTGTGATAGATCGTGTCGTTCGTTCCAAACACCACGCGATGCCGACCGAGCACACGCGCCAGCTTGATCAATAGCATCCGACCTGATCGCACACCGCTCTCCAGAGCAGTCTTGCAGCCGAGCAAGCGCACATATGCGAACGGCTTGAGCGATCGATCGAGCGCCCGTGCGATCTCGAGGTTCGTGAGGTCGCTATCCGGATCGTAGTCCGACGCGAATAACACGTCATCTCCCATCGCTTGTACGCCCTGCGTGCCGTGATCGAACAGATCGAGCACGTCGAGCATGCCGATTCGTGCGACCGCCTCGTCTACGATCGTGACCAGGTCACGCGGCGATCGACAGCGCAACGCATGCGGGACCCGTGCCGCGACGGTCTCCATGTCGAACGGAGAGGACATCGCCTTCGCATTCGCCGCCTGCTGGCCGATGACAAGTAACTTAGTAGTACTCGGAGCCAACCGGATGCTTGCCCGTTCCACCACCCGAGTTGCCCGCGTCGGTCGTCACGACCGGACTGCTCGCGATGAACGAGTCCGTGAAGAACAAGAACGCGTAGGCATTTCCTGCCGCGATATCGGCGAGCGTCGGCAGCGTCGAGGGAACGCCCGGGTAGACATAGCTCAGGTTCGTCAGATCGACAGCGTGATCACCACCGACCTCCGCACCTGTCGTCGCGCCGATGGTCGCCTGGATGAAGCGGAACGTGAGCACGTCGCCGTCTTGCTTGATCACGTGTACGAGGTACGGGTGATAGACGATCGTCTTTGCCATCGAATCCCAACCGAGCGAGCTCGTCGAGGTCGGGCGTGGGAACGGGGTGGTGACGGCCTTCTGCGGATCGGGTTCTGAGAAGTAGATAACAGCCATGATTGATTCTTTACGACCGGGTCAGTCCGAACTGGTTGATGAGGTTGTAGATGTGGGAACGCGTGAGATCGAGCCGCTGCGCGACCGTCGCGACGTTCCAGTTATTCGCGTCGAGCTCGCGACGTAAGAGCTCGCGTTGATACAGGCGCGTCGCCTCGTGAAATGTAGGTGCCTGATCGCTCGCCACGACCGCGTCTGGGAGGTGGCGAAGCTCGACCTGCGGTGCCCCCTCGGCACTCGCGCGGATCAGCGCGCCTTCGACCTGATTGCGAAGCTGGCGGATATTGCCCGGCCAGTCGCGGCTCTCGAACGCGAGCCGCAGTTGCTCGGACGCCGTCAATGCGGGCAAGCGATGCTCGAGCGCGATCCGCGCGAGCAGCTCGTCGACGAGCTCGCCGATATCACCGCGGCGCTCGTCGAGCGCGGGCATCCGGACGTTCATCACGTTGATCCGGTAGAACAGATCTTCGCGGAGCCGGCGCTCGGCGACCATCGTGCCGAGATCCGAGTTCGTCGCGGCGATCAACCGGATGTTCGCCGAGACCAGCCTCGTGCTCGCGAGCGCGTAGTACTGGCGCGACTG